>CP089984.1:717000-1434000 GCA_037157815.1 Sorangiineae bacterium MSr11954 | reverse complement strand
GCTCACCCCCGGTCCGGCTTTGATGCACGCGCCGCACGAAGGGTCGACCAGCTCGGCGCCGGCGCGGCGGAAGATATCGAGGTAGCCGCGGCTCTCGGCGTAGCGGCGAATGTCTTGGGAGCCGAATTGAATGTAGAGGTGCACGCCCTCGGCCACGCGCTGCCCTCGCTCCACGGCGGACTGGAGAACGGCGGCGTACATATCCATGTCGGCCTTCTTGCCGCCGGTGCACGAGCCCCCGTAGGCAATGTCGATCGTCACGCCCTCGTGCAAGCTGTCGATGGGAACGCCGTTGCGGGGATCGCCGGGGGTGGCGACCATGGGGGTGAGCGATGCGAGGTCGATCTCGAAGGTGGCCACATAGCTGGCGCCGGGATCGGCCTTGACGATGCGGGCGCGAACGCTCTCCGGATCGAGGCCGCGCTGCGCGGCGAGGTAGCTCACGACCGTCTCGTCGGCCTCGATGATCCCGGTGAAGCCGCCCGCCTCCACGGCCATGTTGGTCAGGGTGGCGCGCTCGTCGAGCGGGAGCGCGGCGACGCCATCGCCGGCGAACTCCAGCACCTTGCCGATCCCCTGCCCGGTCTTGAAGAAGGGCTGGCTCAAGACGTGGAGCATCACGTCCTTGGCGCACACGCCCGCGGGGAGCGCGCCGCGCAGCACGAAGCGCGCCGTTTCTGGGACGGTGACCCGCACGTCTTTCGTGAACCATGCGTTGGCCATATCGGTGGAGCCGACGCCAAAGGCAAAGCACCCGAGCGCGCCCGCCATGCAGGTGTGCGAGTCGGTTCCGGCGACGAGCTGCCCGGGGAGGGCGATCTCCTCGATGACCTTGTTGTGGCAAATGGCCTCCGAGCCCACGAGCTCCCCATCGCGCCGCACCTCGCCGTAAAGCTTGACCCGGTGGCGCTGGCTAAAGGTCTCCTGCACGGTGGCCAGCTCCCGCGCTTGCGCGTCGAGGCCCATATCGCGGTGGGCGTTCGACATGACCCGATCGAGGAACGTGAGGTGATCGCGAAAGGCGTAGACGCTCTCGGGCTCGACCACCTTGGCGTCGTCCCCCAGCTCGGCGCGAAAGATGGCGTCGGCCATGGGGGTGACGTACTCGTGCGAAAAGCGAACATCCGTGCGCGCAAAGAACGCATCACCCGGCTTCACGGCCGCCACGCCGAGGGTGCCGCGGCTCGCATCGACGATGGCGTGCGCGGCGAGGATCTTCTCCGCCAAGGTCATGGGGCGGGGCGCGGTGGTGATGGCGGGGGGCGTGGTGCGGCCGGCCATGCGGGCGCGGTTGTAGGCGAAGAGTCCTCCGTGCTCCACGACCGCGGCGCTGATGGGATCGAGCCCGCGCGTAAACTCCTCCATGGGAATTTCTTCGCCGCGCGCGATGCGGGGGACGAGCCCGAAGTCGGTGCTGGTGAGCAGCCCGATGTTCTGCGCGTTCTGGCGATAAATCTTCTCGATGCTCTTGGCGATGACGAGCTTCACGCCCGCCTTCAACTCGCTGTAGGGCGCGGTCTCGCGCGAGGAGCCGCACCCTTTGGAGATGCCGCTGACGATCACGCCAAAGCCGCCGTTCTTGATCTGATCGCGCCCCACCACGCCGCCGCGCAGGCCCACCAGGCAATAGCGCGCGAGCGTCTCGTCGTAGTAGTAACAAACCCATCCGGGGGTGAGCTCGTCGGTCGAGATGTTTCCGAGCAGGGCGCGCTCGGGATCCCAATCGAGATCGCCACCGGCGAGCTGGGCGGCCAAGAGGGCGGGGTCTTCGGTGAGCTGCAGGATTTTGCCGTCGATTCGAACCGATTGGGCATGCAGAACCATGGATCGATCTTTTAGCATCCCGCCCACCCCGCGTGGTGCGCATCGCCGTTTTGACCACCAGCTATCCGGAGAGCCACGATGACGCATCGGGGCATTTCGTGCATGCCGAGGTTCAGGAGCTCACGCACGGTGGCGCTTCGGTCGAGGTGTTCGTGCCGCGCGGCGCGGCCTTCGGCTGGCCTGGCGTGGCCGCGCGCATCCGCGAGCAGCCGCTTCGTGCGCTGAGCATTCCGGTGGCCATGGCCCACCTGGCGCGAAGGCTTCGCGCGGCCGGGCCCTTCGATCGCACCATCGCGCACTTTGCCATTCCAAGCGCGCTGCCGCTTGCGCAGGTCGCGCGGCAGGGCGGGGCGCTGGAGATCGTGTCCCACGGCGGCGATGTGCGGCTCCTTCGGGCGCTCCCGCACCCCGTGCGGCGCGCCGCGGTCGATGCGATGTTGCGCCGCGCGCAGTGCTGGCGATTTGCATCGGACTCGCTGCGCGCGGACTTGGCGTCGTCGCTGCCGGCGGATCAGGCGCGCGCCTTGGATCGCATCGCGCGGGTGGTGCCGCCTTCGTTTCACATGCCGGAGATCGCGCGCGAGGTGGAGGCGCTTCGTCGCGCGAATCCGAGCCTGGGTCGCACCGAGAGCGCGGCGGGTTCGGGCTCACCGCCGCTCTGGGTGTGCGCTGCGCGGCTCATCCCGAGCAAGCGCGTGGACTGGGCGATCGAGCATGCCGCGGCGCAACGGGCGCACTTGGTCATCGTCGGGGACGGGCCCGAGCGGCCGCGTTTGGAGGCGCTGGCCCGTGGCGCGCGCGCACGCGGCGCGAAGGTGCAGTTCCTCGGCGTGCGCCCGCGGCGCGAGACCTTGGCGTGGATCGCGGTGGCCGACGCCGTGGTGCACGCTTCGGAAGCGGAGGGCCTCTCCACGGTCGTCCGTGAAGCCGAGGCCCTCGGCACCCCGATCGTCGGCCCTCCGTGGGCGCGGCGCTGACTCCGTGAAGCCCCGCGGGCTCGGCGCAGAGCCGCGGCCCGCGGGCCCGAGGTCAACCGCCGTGTTTGCGCTGGAAGGCGGGGACGTCCCAGTCCGTCTCGAAGTTGGGGAAGCTCGAGGCGCGCTCGCTGCGGACGGGCGCGCGCTCCTGCGTTTCGCGCAGCGGAAGGCGGCCTTGCGGCGGGGCGGATGCCTGTTGGTACGACGGGGGGGCGCTGCGGCGGGCCACGGCCGGCACGTGGTGCTCGGGCTGATAGGTGGGGGCCTGCGGGCGCATGCCGGGGTAGGCCGGCGCGCGCGAGGAGGTGTAGCTCGAGTCGCCGCGGAGCTGGTGGGCCGGGATCGGCTGGGGGGCCACTTGGCCGCGGGCGGCGGCCTCCTGGAGCAGCGCGCGATCGGCCACGTCGAAGCCGGTGGCGATGACCGTGACCTTGACGTTCTCGCCCAGGGATTCGTCGATGCTGGAGCCGAAGATGATGTTGGCGTCCTCGTGCGCCTGCTCCTGCACCAGCGAGGCGGCCTCCTGGATCTCGCGCATCTTCAGATCCGGACCGCCCACGATGTTGATGAGGATGCCGGTCGCGCCCTCGACCGAGATATCGTCGAGCAGCGGCGAGGTGATGGCCATTTCGGCCGCCATGCGCGCGCGGTTCTGGCCCTTGGCCACGCCGCTCCCCATCAGCGCGCGACCGCGCTCGCTCATCACCGTCTTCACGTCGGCGAAGTCGACATTGACGATGCCGTTCTGCGTGATCAAGTCGCTGATGCCTTTGACCGCTTGGTACAGGACCTCGTCCGCCTTGCGGAACGCGTCGACGAAGGTGAGATCGTCGTCGCCGAGCAGGAGCAGCTTCTGATTGGGGATCGTAATCAAGGTATCGACGTGCTCGGCCAGCGCCGAGAGCCCTACCTCGGCGCGGCGGGCGCGCTGGCGGCCTTCGAAGATGAACGGCTTGGTCACCACGCCCACGGTGAGGGCGCCCTCTTCGCGCGCCAGCTGCGCGATGACCGGGGCCGCGCCCGTGCCGGTGCCGCCGCCCATACCGGCGGTCACGAACACCATGTCGGCGCCGCTGATGAGCTCCTTGATGCGCTGCACGTCCTCCAGCGCGGCTTTGCGCCCGCGCTCGGGATCGGCGCCTGCGCCCAGGCCCTTGGTGACATTGCCGCCGATATTCAACTTGGTCGGCGCGAAATTGGCATTGAGTGCCTGCGCGTCGGTGTTGACCACGATGAACTCGACCCCTTCCAGGCCGAAGTTGATCATGGTGTTGACCGCGTTCCCGCCGGAGCCGCCGCAGCCGATCACCTTGATGCGCGCTTGGTATTCCTGCTGCTCGTCCGCGAACTCGATCGAGAAACTCATCGCCGTCCTCCCGGGTCCCCGCTCGTGGGGGACGTCATCCGTGGGCCATACGCGGCCCCAAGCGGTAATTCCGTCCGTGTGCGGTGTCGAGCGCCTCTTCTCGGCCACCGCCGGAGTCCTGATTTTTTCAATCTAAGAAATGATTCCGAATCGTTGCAAATTCCTGATGCTTATTTGTTCATTCAGGCCGCTAAAAAGCCTGCTTGATCCACTCCCAGAGCTTGGACTTCTCCGCCCTCGGCAAGGTCATCACCGCGGCGTCCTTGGGGATCTTGCCCGACGCGCTGGACTGCACGCGGATCATCGACTGCGCCGGCGGGGCCGCCTCGCGGGCCTGGGCCTCGCTCATGATCTGCGCCCCGTACTTCACCAGCCCCACGCCGGTCGCATACTGCGGTCCGGCGATGAGCTGGGTGAGGCCGCGCACGCCCACGGGGTGCCCGATGCGCACCGGCATGCCCAAAATCTCCTCCGCGAACTCCGCCATGCCCTCGAGGAGCACCGCGCCGCCCGTGAGGATGGCGCCGGCCGAGAGCTGCTCGATGAGCCCCGTGTCCTCGATGCGCTTGCGCACCACCGCGAAAATTTCCTCCACGCGCGGCTCGATGATGTCCGAAAGAACGCGGCGCGGGCATCGGCGCGGCGGATGGCCGCCCACGCCGGGGACCTCGATTTCCTCGTCGTCGGCGACCATGCGGCCCAGCGCGCAGCCGGAGAGGCGCTTGAGTCGGTCGGCCTCGGCCATGGGGGTGCGCAGTCCCGCGGCGATGTCGTTGGTGATGTTGTTGCCGCCGACCGGGATTACGCTGGTGTGGGCGATGCCGCCGTCGACGTAGAGCAAAATGTCCGTGGTGCCGCCGCCGATGTCGATGACCGCGGCGCCGATTTCCTTTTCGTCGTCGGACAAGACCGACTCGGCGCTGGCCAGCGGCTCGAGGACCACGTCGGCCACGGCGAGGTTGCAGCGCTCGGCGCAGCGGATGACGTTTTGGACGCAGGTGGTGGCGGCGGTGACCAGGTTGACCTTAACGCCGAGCCGCACGCCGCTCATCCCGATGGGATCGCGGATGCCGTCCTGGGTGTCGACCAAGTACTCGCGGGGCAGCACATGGAGGATCTGGCGATCGGCGTCGACGGGGATGGCGCGGGCGCCTTCCAGCACGCGTTCGACATCGGCGCGGGTGACCTCCCCGCCGGCGATGGCGGCCACGCCGTCGGAGACTTGGGAGCGAATGTGGCTGCCGGCGACGCCGGCGTACACCGTGCGGATCTCCACGCCGGCCATCGTCTGGGCGCTCTCGATGGCGTCCTTGATGGACCGGACGGTCCAGTCGATGTTGGAGACGATGCCTTTGCGAAGGCCGCGGCAAGGAACGGAGCCAACACCGAGGATGGTGATGCCGTCCTCGGCCACCTCGCCCACGACGGCGCAGACCTTGGTGGTGCCAACGTCCAAGCCGACGACGATCTCTCCGTTGGAAAGCGGGGTGCTCATGACACCCGTTGCTTCATCATGGACCCGGTGTTTGGGCCAAATTTTTTGGTCTTGCCGGCCATGTGGAAAGCCGCCGGGCACGCTTTTCTTGAGCAAGTTTCGTTGTGCGTTGCGGCCCTCTGCCACGCATGCTGGGATGCTCCCATCATGGCCACCCGCAAGCGTTCGAGCACCCCCAAGAACGAGGCCCTGCACTACACGAACGTGCTCTTGGAAGAAGTGCGCTCGCAGTACAAGGTGATGATTGAGGCGTTGACCTCCTGGAAGGAGGAGTCCGACCGTCGGTTCGACGCCATCGACAGGCGGTTCGATGGCGTGGACAAGCGATTCGACACCATCGAGAAAAGACTCGACAGCATCGAGAAAAGGCTCGACCGCGTGGAACAGCGCATCGAGCTGCTCGAGGCCGCCGTGATGCACCACTCCAAAGAAATTCGACAGCTGCAGGAAGACGTGCGGCGACTTCGGGCCGACATGGAGGCGCGCGACAATCAAGCCCGGATCGCAGCCCTGGAAGAGCGCGTGGAGCGCCTCGAACAGAAGCTCGCCAGCTGACCGACGTTTCCCGGGCGGGCGCTACCGCATGCGCACGACCACGCGATCGGGGCGTGTGTCGTTGTCGAGCATGATGGCCTCGGCTTTGGCACCCCGGCGGTCGAGCTCGGCCATGACGCGCACGGCTTGATCGAGCTTTTTGCGGAAGGGAGGCTCGCCCAAGGAGAGCTGGATGGGGCTCTTTCCGCCGACGACGAGGGTGGTGGAGCCATCGCGCGCCAGGTGAATCTCCTGCAGGCGCGCGCGCTGGGCGAGCGGGCCGTGCTCGTAGTCGCCCGCGAGATCGAGGGCCCGCCGGATCGACTGGGCCACGCCGTCGCGATCGTCGGCGACCGCCTCGGGGGTGATGCCGGTGATGATCGGAAGATCGCTGGGATCGCCCGGCTCGATGCGCTTGAAAATTTCGCCGGTGTGCGAGGCGAGGTAGAGATCGCCCAGCGCCACGATGGCCACCGCCTCGCGCTCCGCGACTTGGATGATCACGGTGCCGGGGAGACGCCGCGCCAAGGTGACCTCGCGCACCCACGGATCTTTGCCGAGCCGCGCGCGCGCTTCGTCGAGGTCGACCGAAAAGACGTTCTGCCCTTTGGCGATGCCCGCCTCCTCCGCCAGCGCCTCGCTCGGGCGCATCTTGGCCCCGCGAACCTCGATTTCGCTCACCGCAAAGCGCGGACTGTGGGTCACGTAATGCCGCGCCGCCCACGCGACCGAGACGGACACCCCGACCACCAGCGCAAATCCCAGCACCGCCTGCAAGGCCCGCATCGCCGGCCCGGGCGCCCTCTTTCCCCCCGCCGCCGCGGGCGACCCCGCTCCCCCGAGCGACTCCCCTGCCCCGCGCCCCGCAGGCTCCCCGGTCGAGGGCAGCGCCGCACCTTCCTCGCCGCCGCCCTCCTCGTGCGCGTGCATGTCCATCACATCGGGCAAGAGCTGCGGCTTGCCCACACGCCGGTTCGTAGGGTTCACTCCGGCCTCCCGGCCGTCGTGGGCCTCCTGCAGAACGGGTTCGACACGGGCGTTCGGCTCACTCCGGCCTCCCGGCGCTACTCCCCTCCGAAAGCATCGCGCAGAGCTCGCGCGCGCTCGCGTTGATGTCCCCCGCCCCCAGGGCGATGACGAGATCGCCCGGCTCGATCACCTCGCGGAGCTCGGCGGCCATGTCCTTCTTGTCCGCCACGTAGCGGACGGCGTGGTGGCCGTGGGCGCGGATGGCGTGCGCCAAGGATTCGCCGGAGGCGCCCTCGATGGGCGATTCGCCCGCGGGGTAGACCTCGGTGACCAGGAGCACGTCCGCCTTGTTGAAGGCCCGCGTGAACTCTTCGAAGAGGACGTGCGTCCGCGTGTAGCGGTGCGGCTGGAAGGCTACGACGACCCGGCGATCGAAGCCGCGCTGCGCGGCGTCGAGGGTGGCCTCGATTTCAGCCGGGTGGTGCCCGTAGTCGTCCACGATCATCACGTCGCCGCGCCGATCGTCCTTCACCACCTCCGGCACGCCCAGCACCGTAAAGCGCCGCTGCACACCATGGAACGAGGCGATGGCGTCGCGGGTGACGTCGAGCGGGATCTCCAGCTCGTCGGCCACCGCGATGACGGCGAGCGCGTTGAGGACATTGTGCGCCCCCGGCATCCGCACCGTGAACTCCCCCAGCGGCTGCCCGCGCCGCTGGCACTCGAACCGGGTCGCCAGGCCCTCGTAGCGCACATTGCTGGCCCGGTAGTCGGCCTGCCGCGAGACGCCGTAGGTGACGTGCCGGCGCGAGATGCTGGGGAGCACCTCTTGGACGTGCGGATGGTCGAGGCAGAGCACCGACAGGCCGTAGAACGGGGTGCGGTTCGCGAACTCCACGAACGCCGCCTTGACCTTGTCGAAGGTGCCGTAGTGGTCGAGGTGCTCGGGGTCGATGTTGGTCACCACCCCGATGGTCGGCGCCAGACGCAAGAACGAGCCGTCGCTCTCGTCGGCCTCCGCCACGAACAAGTCCCCCGCGCCGAGGCGCGCGTTCGAGCCCAGCGCGTTCACCTTACCGCCCACCACCACCGTGGGATCGAGGCCCGCCGCCCGCAGCACCGTGGCCACCATCGACGTGGTCGTGGTCTTGCCGTGCGAGCCGGCGATGGCGACCGTGTATTTTACACGCATCAGCTCCGCCAAGAGCTCGCCCCGGGAAATGATGGGAATTTCCAGCGCGCGGGCGTGGGTGAGCTCGGGGTTGTCGAAGCGGATGGCGCTCGAGTACACCACCACGTCGGCCCCCTCCACGTTCTCCGCCGCGTGCCCCTCGCGGAAGGTCACCCCCAAGGTCTCCAAGCGGTGCGTGATCTCGTTCGGCTTGCGATCGGAGCCCGAGACCTCGAACTCCATGGTCCGCACGATCTCGGCGAGGCCGCTCATGCCGATGCCGCCGATGCCCACGAAGTGAATGCGCCGTACGCGTCCGCGAAACATGGATCAGCTCGTCTCCGGGATGCGCCGGTAGTGGCCGTTCGTGCCCGGCCCGTGCCCGGCGCCGTTGGTGACCACATCGACGCGCTTGGTGTGCGCCTCCACGTGAAAGCGCGCCAGCCGCAGGAGGTCCTCGGCCACGTTGTGCGCGGCGTCGGGCCGGCCGAAGCTGCGCGCGGCGTCGGCCATCGCGACCCGCCCCTCCTCGTCGGTGAAGAGGCGCGCGAGCTCGGCGGCGAGCCGCACGGAGTCGGCCGCCTCTTGGCGGATGGTGATGCCGCCGCCCGCGCGCACGAAGACGGCCGCGTTCTTCGCCTGGTGATCGTCGGCGGCAAACGGAAACGGTACGAGGATGGCCGCGCGCCCCACGGCCGCGATCTCGGCCACCGCGCCCGCGCCCGCGCGGCCCACGACGACATCGGCCCGCGCGATGGCCTCCGCCGTGTCCTCGATGAACTCCGTCACGGTCGCGCAGCTGACGCGCTCGCGCTCGTAGGCGTTTCGCACCACCGTTTCGCGGTCGCGGCCCGATTGGTGGAGCACCTCGAGCTTGCCCTGGAGCGCTTGTGTGGTCTGCAAGAGCCGCGCGATCGCCTCCGGCATGCGCTCGTTGAAGGCCGCGGCGCCTTGGCTACCGCCGAGGACCAGCACCCGAAACGACGGCGAGGGACGGTACGGCGAAGGACGAAAGGCCTTGCGCAACGGAACGCCCAGGATGCGCACGCTGGACGAGCGCACCGTGGTGGGGATCTTCAACAGCCCGCCCTCCGACTCGACCAGCGCCAGATACGCGCGCTGCGCGAAGGGGGCCACCACCTTGTTCGCCAGCCCCATGGCCGCGTTGGGCTCGAAGATGGCCAGCGGAACGCCGCGCATCGCGGCCGCGAGGGCCACCGGGCCCGAGGCGTAGCCGCCCACGCTGAGCACCACCCGCGGCGAAAGACGGCGCAGGAGCGCGAGGGCACGCACGGTGGCCCGGGCGGCCACCCCCGTGCCGCGAAGGGCGCGGGTCACGCCGCCGCCTTTGATGGGCTGCACGTCGAGCAGCTCCAGACGGTGCCCGGCTGGAATGGGCGTGCGCGCCTCCAGACCGCGCGCGGTGCCCACGAAGGTCACCTCCACGTCGGCGAGCTCGCTGGCGGCGGCGGCGATGGCAAACCCTGGGAACACGTGTCCGCCCGTTCCTCCGCCGGCGATGACGATGCGGGGCTTGGGCGCATTGGACGACTCAGACGGCATCTCGGTCACCTCGGTCACCTTGGCGCGACACGCTTAGCAGGATGCCCGCCGCCGCCGCATTCACCAAAAGCGAGGAACCACCATAGCTCACGAACGGCAGCGCTAGGCCCTTGGTCGGCAGGATGGCAAGCGCCACCGAAAGATTCACCAGCACCTGGATGCCGAACATGGCCGCGATGCCAAACGCCAGATAAGCCCCGTAGTCGTCGGGCGCCCGCAACGCCGCCCGGATCCCCCGCAAGACCAGCAGCAAATAAGCCGCGCAGAGCACGGCGATGCCCACGAAACCCAGCTCTTCGCCCACGATGGCCGCCACGAAGTCCGTGTGCGCTTCCGGCAAGTACAAGGTCTGCAGGCCGCGGCCCAGCCCAAGGCCCCACATTTCGCCGGAGCCAAAGGACATGACCGACTGGTAAGGCTGGTAGGCCAGGTCCTGCCGGTGCTGCTCCATGTTCTCCCACGCCAGGTAGCGAACGTACCGGTAGGGGCTGAATCGAATGGCGGCCACGCCAAACAAGGCGCCCAGGATCGAGGCGCCCAGGATGTAGCCGACCTTGGCCCCGGCCACGAAGAGCAGGGTGAACGTGAGGAGCAAGAGCACCACGGCGCTGCCGAAGTCCGGCTGCTTCATGCAGAGGAGCATGAACAACCCGGAGATGAGCAGGTGCGGCAGGAAGCCCACCGTGAACGTCTTCACCCGGTCGGCTTTCTTGGCGAGCGAGTAGGCGAGCCAGGTGACCAGGGCGAGCTTGGCCATCTCCGCCGGCTGAACGTGCACGGGCCCCAAGGTGAGCCAGCGGGCCGCGCCGCCGCCGCGGTGTCCGAAGCCGACGACGCACATGGTCAGTAGGATGCCGACCAGGGCGAGCACCGGGTAGGTGAGCTTGTAAAGGCGGTGGTAGTCGATGCGGCTGGTCACGAAGAGCACGGCCAGGGATGCGATGGCGTACGTGCCTTGCTTGGCCAAGAAGAACTGCGGGTTCTTGTAGTCGACCGTCGCCTGCACCGCCGAGGCGCTGTAGACCATGACGACGCCAAAGCCGATGAGGGCCACCACCACGGCGGCCAGCACGGGATCCATCGGCCCCGAGGCCTTGACGGCGTTGGGGATGGCGTCGAGCGGGGCCGCGAGCTGGGCTTGGATGCGCGTGCGCAGGTTGGCCGGGGGTGATGCGCTGCGGTGGGCGCCGGCCTCCACGATCATGCTCATGGTCGCTCCTTGGCAAATCGCTCCACGGCCGAAACGAACGCCTCGCCGCGATGCTTGTAGTCGCGGAACATGTCCAGGCTCGAGCAGGCCGGCGACAGGAGCACCGCATCGCCCGGCTGCGCGAGCTCGAAGGCCGCGCGCACCACGTCATCCATCGTGCGGGCAAGGCGCTCGTCCGCATCTTCGGCAGGAGAGGTCGCGATGCGGCGAATGGGCAGGAGCGAGCCCACCGCGCGGGCGATCGTGCCCGCGGCCTCGCCGAGGACCACGACGCCGCGGCCTTTGGTGCGAAGCACGGAGATCAACGGCTCGTAGCTCCCACCCTTCTCGCGGCCGCCGGCGATGAGCACCACTTTTTCCTGGGGAACACCGCGCAAGGCCGTGACGGAGGCGCCGACATTGGTGCCTTTGGAGTCGTCGTACACGCGCACGCCGTGGATATCGGCCACGAACGCCGTGCGATGCGCCAGCCCGCGGAAGGTTCGGAGGGTGCTCCGGATGGCCTCCGCGGGGACGCCAAAGGGGCGCACGGCGGCGATGGCGGCCGCGATGTTCAGCGCATTGTGGCTCCCGACCAAGGCCATTTCGCGGCGCGCGTACGTATGGCCAAGGGCGCGGTCGACGATGGCCTCGGGGGTGACGTCCACGTCGCCGCCGGGTCCGAAGGTGGTGACGGGGGCCTTGCCGCGACGGGCTTGGGCCTCGCAAATGGCATCGTCGAAGGGGACCACGGCCAGATCGCCCTCGGTCTGGCGCTCGAAGGCGTTGCCCTTGGTGTGGGCGTAATCGTCGAAGGTGGGGTAGCGATCGAGGTGGTCGGGGGTGACATTGAGGAGGATGGACACCTTGGGCTTGAACGTCTCCAGGCGCTCCAGCTGGAAGCTCGACACCTCCAGCACCATCACGTCGAACGGGTGCCCCACGTAGTCGCTCACGGGCTCGCCGAAGTTTCCGCCGACGAAGGGGTGCTTGCCGTGGGCCTCGAAGAGGGCGCCGATGAGCGAGGTGGTGGTGCTCTTGCCGTTGGTGCCGCCGACGGCCACGATGGGGATGCTCGGCGGAAGCGCCTGCACCGCCAGCTCGATCTCGGCGATGACGCGCACCCCGGAGCTCTCGAGCTCGGGAAACGAGGGAAACCCCGGGGACGTGACCACCAGGTCGACGTGCTTGAGCGCCGCGGACGGGTGGCCGCCGGCCAAGACGCGGACCCCTTTCGTCTTGAGGCCCCGGGCATCGTCCGAGAGCTGCTCCCACGACTTGGCGTCGAAGGCGGTGACCCCCGCGCCGCGCGCGAGGCAAAGGCGGGCGGCGGCGCAACCGCTCACCCCCAATCCCAAGATGGCGACATGCTTTCCGGATAAATCGAGCACAGCGAACGAGTTATCGCAGCTTCAGGCTGGAAAGCGAAATAAGCGCGAGCAAAATGGAAATGATCCAGAACCGCACGATGATCTTTGGCTCTGGCCACCCCTTCTTTTCGTAGTGGTGGTGGATGGGCGCCATCAGAAAGATGCGCTTTCCAGTGAGGCGAAAACTCGTGACCTGCACGATGACGCTCACCGCCTCCAAGAAGAAGATTCCCCCGAGAATGATCGAGAGGAGCTCGTTCTTGGTGAAGACGGCGCACATGCCCAGACCGCCGCCCAAGGCGAGCGAGCCCACGTCGCCCATGAACACCTGGGCCGGATAGGTGTTGTACCAAAGGAATCCAATACCAGCCCCGACCACGGCACCGCAATAAACCGACAATTCGCCCACGCTGGCGATGCCCGGGATATCGAGGTAGCGCGCCACGATGAAGCGCTGCGAGACATTGGCGATACCGAAGGTGGCGCCCGCCAAATAGCACCAGAGCAGGTAGGTCGCGCCGTTGATGATGACCGGGCCGATGGCCAATCCATCGAGGCCGTCCGTGAGGTTCACGGCGTTCGACATGGCGACCACCACCAGAACGGCGAACGGGATGTAGAGGGCGATGGGGAGGGTGATCGGGTGCTTGGCAAAGGCCACGAACGGCACCGCCAGCCGGGTGCGGATCTCCCACCAATCCGGGGGCACATGGCGCTCGGCGAAGAAGACGTAGGTCATGACCGCGCCCGCGATCAAAAGCTGACCCAGCATTTTGTAGCGACCGGGAACGCCGCGGGAGTTCTTCGCTTTGATCTTGAGGTAGTCGTCGAGGTAGCCGATGACGCCGTAGCCGGCGGTGACCGCGGTGGTGGCCCAGACGAAGACGTTGCTCAAGTCGCACCAGAGGATGGTGGGCAGGAGCACCGATAGAAGAATGAGGGCGCCGCCCATGGTGGGCGTGCCGGACTTCACATGGTGGCTCTCGGGGCCATCGGCGCGCACGACCTGGCCGATTTGCTTCCGCTGCAGCTCCCGGATGAACCACGGGGAGAGGAAGAACGAGATGAACATGGCCGAGGCCGCGGCCGCGATGATGCGGAACGGAACGTAGCGAAGGACGTTGAGCCAGGAGAGCCAGGGGGCGTCGTGGCGCAGGGGGAAGAGAAATTCGAGGATCACGGCGTCTTCTTCTCCGCCTTCGCTGCCTTCTCTTGCTTTTCTGGCTTTTCTGGCTTTTCTGGCTTTTCGGGCTTCTTCGACGCCTTCGCGTCGCCGCCGGCGAGCAGGCCTGCGACCACCCGCTCGGTGCGCACACCGCGCGAGCCTTTGACGAGGACGACGTCGCCCACCTCGATGTGCGCGCGGGCGAGCGCCAGGGCCTCGTCGGTGTTGGCGCCCGGGAGAACGACCACCCCGGCTTGGGAGGCGCGCGCCAAGGTGAGGTCGATGGCGCCCCCGCAGCCGATGGCCAGGTCGACCCGGACGCGGGCGAGGTGATCGCCGAGCTCCGCGTGGGCCTCGTACGAGGCGCTTCCGAGCTCGCGCATTTCGCCGAGCACGGCGACGATGCGGCGGCGCGCGGGGCCCGAGCGCGCGGTGGCCGCCGGGCGCGCGAGCTCCGAGGCCAGATCGAGCGCGGCCATCATGCTCGAGGGGTTCGCGTTGTAGCTGTCGTCGATGACGGTGGTCCCCGATGGGAGCAGATGAATCTGGGCGCGCCCGGCCACGGGCGCCAGCTTGCCGAGGGCGCGGGCGAGCACGTCGGGCTCGAGCGGGCGGCCGGCGAGGAACTCCGCGGCGGCCAGCGCGGCGAGGAAGTCGATGGCGGCCGCCTCGCCGGCGAGCGGAAAGTCGAGCTCGAGGTGCTCGCCCGCGGGGCGGGTGAAGACCAGGCGCGCGCCGGTCTCCGTGGGGCGGCGGCGCTGCAAGAGGCGGTAGCCGGCGCCCTCCGCCCGGCCGAAGTGCACGGTGGTGCGCGCGCGCGAGCGGCTTGCTTGGCGAAGGACTTCGTCGTCGTCGAGGTTGACCACGGCGCAACCATCTTCCGGCAGGGCCGCGTAGAGGGCGCCTTTTTCGCGGCCTACATCGGCGCGGGTGCCGCCGAGGTGCTCGGCGTGGGCGAGGCCCACATTGGTGAGGATGGCCGCATCGGGCGCGGAGATCGCGCCGAGCGCCGCGATTTCACCGGGCACGCTGGTGCCGACTTCGAGGGCGACGAAGCGATGGTGCGGCTCGACGCAAAAGAGGGTCGCGGGGACGCCGATGCGGTTGTTGAGGTTTCCAACCGTGGCCAAGGTCTCGCCCATTTCGCCGAGGAGGGCGGCCAGGAGCGCTTTGGTCGTGGTCTTGCCCGCGCTGCCCGTGATGGCCACGAGCTTTCCCGAGGTGGCCGCGCGCCAGCGCTGCAGGTGATCGCGCGCAAGGGCGCCCCAGGCCACCAAGGTGTCGTCGACCTCGACCACGTCCGCATCGGCGATCGCCGCCGCTTCGGCGCTCTCCAGGACCCGCGCGGCGCGCTCCACGATCAGCAAGGTCGCACCGGCCCGTGCCGCGGCGGCGACGAACGCGTGACCGTCGAAGTTCTCGCCGCGCAGCGCGAGGAACATCCCGCCCTGGGCGACCTCGCGGCTATCGGTGGTGATGCTCGTGTGGGCGCGCGCGCCGTCACCTCGAACGAGGGTGCCGCCCGTCGCGGCGGCGATCGCCGAGCTGGTTCGCGCGATCCGATTCTTCGGAATGGGCGTAGCCACGATCACACACCTCCGCGCCGTTCGGCGAGAGCTCGGCGCGCCTCGATGCGATCGTCGAAGGGGCGCTTTTCGGTCCCGATCACCTGGTAATCTTCGTGCCCTTTGCCGGCGATGATCACGATGTCGCCCGGGCGGGCCCCCAGCACCGCGGCGCGAATGGCCACCGCGCGATCCAGCTCCACCAGGTAGCCGCGCGCCCCCTCCCCGATCGCGTGCAAATTCTCGGCGCGGGCGAGGCCGGTGGCGCGCACCGCGTCCTCGACCGGGCGGGCGATGTCCGCCGGATCCTCGGTGCGCGGGTTGTCGCTGGTGATGATGGGCACGTCCGAGCCCTCGGCGGCGGCTTTGCCCATGGGTCCGCGTTTGACCGGATCGCGATCGCCGCCGCAGCCAAAGACGCACAGAAGCCGGCGGCCCTGGCTGACCACGCGCACGCTCTCCAGCACGCGGGCAAGGGCGTCGGGGGTGTGCGCGTAGTCGACGAGCACAGTTACATCGTCGGCCTCGCCGTCGCAGCGCTCCAGGCGGCCGGGGACGCCGCACTCCTCGCCGATGGCGGCGCACGCGCGCTCCATGTCGAGCTGCAGCGCGCAGGCAACGCCCACGGCGACCACGATGTTCTCCAGGTTGTGGCGCCCGACCAGCCGCGAGCGCACCCGGTGCGTCCCGCGCGGGGTGCGAAGGAGCGCGTCGATGCCGCGCGCGGAGAGGGTGGCCTCGAGCGGCGCGATCTCCGCCTCGTGCACGGTGGCGTCCGCGCGGGCGCTCACGCGCAAGAGCGGCGCGCGGACCTTCTGGGCGATGCGTTGGCCGAGCGGATCGTCCACGTGCACGACGGCGCTGCCGGGGCCCATTTCGAGAAACAGGCTCTCTTTGGCGGCGGCGTACGCCTCCATCGTCCCGTGAAAGTCGAGGTGATCCTGCGTAAAGTTGGTGAAGGCGGCCACGCGAAAGCGCACCGCGCGGACGCGGCCGAGGGAGAGCGCCACCGACGAGACCTCCATCGCCACATAGGTCGCCCCCATCCGGCGCATCCCGGCCATGACGCGCGCCAGCTCGTCGGCCTCGGGGGTGGTGTGCTCCGCCACGATTTTGGTGTCGCCGAAGATGTGCCCCACGGTGCCGATCATGCCGCAGGCGGGCTGCCCCTCCCGGCCGCAGACGCCGTCGATGGCCGCGCGAACGAGGTGGCTCGTGGTGGTCTTGCCGTTGGTGCCCGTGATGCCGACGACGTCGAGGGTAAACGTGGGGTGGCCGTACACGGCGGCGGAGGCGAAGGCCAAGGCGTCGGCCGCATCGTCGACGAGGATGTGCGGGACATTGGCGATGCTGCCCGCGTCCGCGTCCACGTGCCTGCGCTCGACCATGATGGCGGCGGCGCCGCGCTCTTCGGCCTGCGGGATGAAGCGGGTGCCGTCGGCGTGCGCACCGTGGCGCGCCACGAAGAGATCCCCCGGCTCGACCCGGCGCGAGTCATGGCGCACGCCGTAGACGCGCACCTCGGGATCGCCGACGATGTCGACCTGCCCAGGGATTTCGCGGGCCATTTCGGCGAGGCGCAAGCCTTCGTCCGAGCGATCGTGCACCGGGATCATGAGGCCGGCTCGAACACCAAACGAACCGCGCTCCCCTTGGCCGCCGTGACGCCGGGCGCCGGGCTTTGGCGAATCATGCGCCCATGGCCCTCGATTTGTGGAACGAGCCCCGCGGCGAGCATCGACTTGACGGCGTCGCGCGCGGCCATACCCGTCGTGTCGGGGACGCGCACCGGAATGGCGCCATTCGGGATCGTGGGGACCGCGGGTTCGGGGGCGGCTCCCCCGCCTGGAGCGGCGGGATCGCCTTGCGGGGCGCCGGACGCGTTGGCGGCGCCGGACGCGCCGGGCGGGTTGGAGGCGCCGGCGGCACCGGCCTTCATTGCGGCCATGAAGGTGTCGGCCGGATCGCCTTCGCGGCTCACATTGGTCAGCTTGGCGCTGGCGGAGTTAGGGGTCACGCCCAGATAGCGTAGCGCTGCTTCGGCGGTACGGCGGAAGACGGGGCCGGCCAGCGAGCCGCCCAGGTGCCCGAGGATCGGCTCGTCGAGCATGATGGCAATCACCAGGCGCGGCCGATCGGCGGGGACGAAGCCGACGAACGAAGAGGTGAACAGCTGCATCGACATTTTGCCGGTGGCCGGGTCGACCTTCTGCGCGGTCGACGTCTTTCCGGCCACGCGGAACCCGGCGATGCTCGCTTCTTCGCCGGTTCCGCCGTCTTCGGTTACCGCGGTCAACATCTCGGTGATCATACGTGCGACCCCGGGAGGTATCACCTCCCGCCGGACGTGGGTAACCCCCTCGCGCACCAGCTCACCGCGCGCATCCGTCACTTTTCGAACGAGCACGGGCTCGAGCAAGCGTCCGCCGTTGGCGATGGCGGCCATGGCCATGGCCAATTGAACCGTGGTGGTGCTCACGCCCTGACCGAACGAGGCGTTGGCGGTTTCCACCTCGAACCACGGCCGGCCGCGCGGTCGGAGCACGCCCGAGGCCTCGCCGGGCAGCGGCAAGCCGGTCGGCTCGCCAAAGCCAAAGCGCCGATACGTCGAATAAAGGCCCGCCTCGCCCATGTTGAACGCGATCTTGGCGGCGCCGATGTTGGAGCTCTTCGCCATGATTTGCGTGGGGGTGAGCCAGTCGTTCTGATGGGTGTCGTGGATGGTGACCGGCCCGATCTTCAACGAGCCGTGCTCGCAGTAGATGGACTCGGTGGGCTTCAAGGTTCCCGCCGCCAGCGCTCCAGCGATGGTGAAAACCTTCATGACGGAGCCCGGCTCGAACCGATCGGTGACCGCGCGATTGCGCCGTGCGTCACCCTCGGACTCGCCGTAGTCGTTGGGGTTGTAGCCGGGGGTCGATGCCAGCGCGAGGATCTCGCCCGTGTTGGGATCCACGGCCACCAGCGCGCCGCCCTTGGTCTCGTACGTTCCCTGCGCGGCGCCCAGCTCGCGCTCGGCCACGTGCTGGATGCCCTCGTCGATGGTGAGGTGCACGTCGCGACCGGTGAGGGCGTCGCCACCTTTGGCGCCGTTCGAGAAGAGAAGGCGTCCGCTGCGATCGCGCAGGCCGCTGACCTCCTCCGTGCGCCCGCGAAGCTCTTCGTCGATGCTCAGCTCGATGCCCTCTTTGCCAAAGCCGTCGGGGGCTACGAAGCCGAGCATGGGCCCGGCGACCTCGCGGCCCGGGTAATAACGATGCCCTTCCCCCTCGATGTTGAGCCCGCGCACCGGGTGCGATTGCCGCTTGGCGTCGCCCAGCTCGCGGATGAAGGCCGCCTCGTCGCCGGTGATGCGCCGCTTGATCCAGGTGAAGCGCTTCTTGGGAAGCAGCTTGGCATACAGCTCGTCGGCCTTGAGGTTCAGCCCCGCGGCCAGGCGGGAGGAGATGTCGCGCAAGGCGGCGTCTTGTGCGTCGGGCGCCTCCACGCCGCGCAGCATCTCCACCACGTCGGCGCTGAGGCTCGGCACCTCGACGCTCACGGCCAACGCCGTCCCGTTGCGGTCGTAGATGGTGCCGCGCTTGGGCTCGATGTGAAGGCGGCGTTGGCGCTGCTTTTCCGCCATTTCTTTCCAGAGCGGTCCGTCTTCGACCTGCACGCGGTAGGCGCCTGCGACCAAACCGCCCAGGGCGAGGCCGATCAGGCCGACCAGCATCCCCATGCGTCGGCGAATCCAACGTGCGCGTGCGGGATCGAGGTTCTTCATTCGCTGGCCACGACCGTCCCCGGGCCGGATGCCCCGGCATCGGCGCCGCCGTTATTGGGCGTGGAAGAGGGTGCCCGCTCCTGCAACGCGGGGAGCACGATCATGCGATCCGCGGTGGGGGGCTCCATGCCGAGCAAGGTCCGAGCCACGATGTCCACGCGCTCCGGCGTTTTGTAGCTGGCCGCCTCCACCTCGAGCACGCGTTTGACCTCGCGCAGGCGCGCCTGCTCGGCCCGCGCGCGACCCAGCTCGTAGCCCAGGGCCACGGTGCGGCCGCGCAGCGCGAGATGCAGGATGAACGCCAGCACGGTCGCCACGATGGCGAGGGTCCACACGGTGACGAAAGCCGCCACCCGCTGCTTTGGCGAGGCGCCGCGCGCATCGCGCCCGGTGAGCGCTGCAACGATCGTGGCGAAGGTCACCGCGCCACCTCCTCGGAGGTCGGCCCCCCCTCGCCCGCCGGGCGGCTCCTGCTCACGGGTCCACCCGCAGCCGGGGAAATGCGGCGCGCGGCGCGAAGCTTGGCGCTTCGCGCGCGCGGGTTGGCGGCGCGCTCTTCCTCGCTGGCCATGAGCGGCTTCTTCCAGATGGGCTCCCAAGCATCCCGTACCGAGAACGCCTTCTTCACCAGGCGATCTTCCAACGAATGGAAGCTGATGACCGCCGCCACCCCGCCCGGAACGAGAAGCTCGCTCAGCGAGGCCAAGAGCTCGGACAGCTCGTCGAGCTCGCGGTTGACGGCGATGCGCAGCGCTTGAAACGTTCGCGTCGCCGGGTCGACCCCGCCCACGCGCACCGGGCCCACCGCCCGAACGATCGCGCGGCGCAGATCGAGGGTGGTCGCCAGATCCCCTTCGTCGAGCGCGCGCTTGATGCTGCGGGCGATGCGACGCGAGCGCCGTTCGTCGCCGTAGCGGTAGATCACGTCGGCCAGCTCGTCGTCTTTGAGGCGCGCGATGAGATCGAGCGCCGTCTCCTCGTCCTCGGGATCCATCCGCATGTCGAGCGGGCCTTCGCTGCGGAAGCTCATCCCTCGCAGGGGATCGTCCAGCTGGGGCGAGCTCACCCCCAGATCGGCGCACACCCCATCGACCCGGGCGAGCCCCATGGCCTCGAGCTCCTCGCGCACCCGGCCGAAATTGGAGCGCACGATCTCGATGCGGTCCTCGAAACGCTCCAAGCGGGTCTCCGTGGCGCGAATGGCTTCGGGGTCGCGATCGAAGCCGATCACCCGGGCGCCGGGCGCGCCCTCGAGGATGGCCTCCGCATGGCCGCCGCCGCCAAGGGTGACGTCCACGTAAATGCCACCGTTGCGGGGGGCGAGGACCTGCGCCACTTCGTCACGCATGACGGTGGCATGGACGAAGTGTTCCACGACGTTGACCTCTCCTTCGTCCTCCGCCCAAACCCACTCGACGTTCTGCTCGACCAGCCCCGGGAGTGAGAGTTGCGGATCGATCGTTTCGGCGCCAGCGCCGATTCCAGCTCGGCCGGGACCGCTCATAGCCCGAGCTCCGCGAGCCGCGCGCTGATATCGCGCCGCTCGTCTTCGGTGGTTTCGAACGCCTGCTTCCACGCGGCCTTGTCCCAAAGTTCCGCGTACTTGCCCGCACCGGCCCAGAGCACGTCCTTCTGGAGCGAGGCGTGCTCGCGCAAGGTGGGCGGCACCAAAATGCGGCCCGAATCGTCGACCTCGCACTCGACCGCGCCCGACACATAAATGCGCTTCAATTTTTGAACCGCGCGGTCGAACTGCGGCAGCTTCGAAATCTTCTCCTCGAAGGCCGTCCACTCCGGCATCGCATAGGCGACCAAGCAGGGATCGAGCGCGCTGGTCAGCACGATGCGTCGCTCTCCGAGCGCAGCGAGGTGATCGCGGTACCGAGCCGGAAGGCTCGTTCGACCCTTCGCGTCGATGCTGTGCTCATAACGACCGCGAAACATCCGGCGCGCCTCAAAACGATCACCCTTGGACGAGGAGAGGGAAGGCTTGGCACTTCTTGCCACTTCTTCCCACGTGCAAACGCCACCGTATGGAGACGACGCCGGACTGTCAATAAATCACCGCATGTTGAGCTCCAGTTTCACACGGGCTTAACGGGTCCTCCGTACGGTCGATGGACAGATGAACAGTCCACAGGTTGTGGATAACTTGTGACTTCATCTGGAGAACTTGTGACTTCGCCGAGACTGTAACGATGCACGCTCGCGGCAGCGCACGAACGCAACCATGCGCGATGGTCGCGACGGCACGCGCTCACGTCGCGACATGGACACAAACGGCGCACGCGGCACACCAACGCGCGCCGCGCGCATGAACGCCAATTCGTCCGCACACAGCCCGTGTCACGCGGGCGCGACATCACCGCGCATCGCGCATGTCCCAAACGAAACGAGCCGCCACCCGAAGGCGCACCTCGTGCCGTCGCCGAGCAGCTCGCCTTCCACACGACGAAGCATCGCGACCAAGGCGCACCGTGCCTTCCTCGAACCCCGTTCGAAATTTACGAACAATCGAGGAATCGCGCCGAAAGCGCACCTCGTGCCAGGCGCCGAAGCAGCTCGCCTTCCACACGACGAAGCATCGCGACCAAGGCGCACCGTGCCTTCCTCGAACCCGTTCGAAATTTACGAACAATCGAGGAATCGCGCCGAAAGCGCACCTCGTGCCATCGCCGAAGCAGCTCGCCTTCCACGCGACGAAGCATCGCGACAAACGCGCACCGTGCCTTCCTCGAACCCGTTCGAAATTTACGAACAATCGAGGAATCGCGCCGAAAGCGCACCTCGTGCCAGGCGCCGAAGCAGCTCGCCTTCCACGCGACGAAGGCGCACCGTGCCTTGCGCGAACCCGTTCGAAATTCACGAACAAACGAGGAATCGCGCCGAAGGCGCCTCACCCCATCACGAAGTGGCAAATGTCACAAACGAAACGAGGCGCCGCGTGGACGCGACGCCTCGTTCATTCGATGGCTCGATGGACCGTGGAATCGGAATTACACGAGCAAATGCTTCGCAATCACCATGCGTTGCACTTCGCTCGTGCCCTCGCCGATTTCGCAGATTTTGGCGTCGCGGAGATGGCGCTCGACGTCGAATTCACGCGTATAGCCGTATCCGCCGTGAATCTGGAGGGAGCGATTGCAGGCGCGGGTCGCCGCCTCGCTTGCAAACAATTTGGCCATGGAGGCCTCTTTGCTGTAGGGGCGCTTTTGATCGGCGAGCCATGCGGCGCGATAGGTCAGGAGCGAGGCGGCATCGAGCTCGGTCTTGCTATCGGCGAGCATCCATTTGATTGCCTGAAAATCGGAGATGGGATTGCCGAATTGTTTCCGATCCTTGGCATACGCAATCGCCATGTCGAGCGCCCCATAACCAAGGCCGAGCGCCATGGCGGCAATCGAAACACGGCCGCGGTCGAGAATTTGCATCGTGTCCGAAAATCCGCAGTCGACCTCACCGACCCGCTGCGAATCCGGGACACGCACCTCCTCGAATGTGAGCTCGACCGTATCGCTCGAACGGCAGCCGAGCTTTTCGAGGTGCTTGGACGCCGAGAACCCCTTGGTGCCTCGATCCACGATGAAGGCGGTGATGCCCTTTTGCTTGGCGGCGTCGGGGTTGGTGCGGGCGAGCACGACGCAGAAGCCACCCACGCTGCCCTGGGTGATGAACATCTTCGTGCCGTTGATGACCCAGTCGTTGCCATCGCGGCGCGCGGTGGTTCGGAGGGAGGCCGAATCGCTTCCGCTCCCCGGCTCGGTGAGCGCCCACGCGGCGAGCCACTCGCCCCGCGCCGCCTTCGGCAGATAGCGCTGCTTTTGCTCCTCGGAGCCGAAGTTGAGAATGTGCCCGGTGCCCAGGCCGTTGTGTGAGGCCACCGTGAGGGCCAGCGACCCATCGATGCGTGCAGTCTCCTCCACGCAGATGGCGTAGCTCACGGTGTCCATGCCCGAGCCGCCGTACTCCTCTGGGATGCGGATGCCGAGCAGACCCATCTCGGCAAGTTTCGGAATGATTTCGTGGGGAAACCTTTCCTCTCGGTCCCACTCGCGCGCGCGCGGACGAACCTCCGCCTGCACGAAGTCACGGACCGACTGACGAAGCAAAGCGTGGTGCTCGGAGAAAGAGAAATCCATGATGGCGGCCCTCCCATACCACTGCATCTTCCCCCCGGCTAGATGACGGTTGGGATCTTCGACCCCAAACCGTAAGCCGGACTCCGTCGGGCTTTCGCGAGGACCGCTCTTGTGGGCTTCGGCCCTCATGTCGAGCGCGAACGATCTGCGCGCGAACGCGGGTCACGGTGCTGCGATGCAAGCCTTGATGCTCGTCACGTCCTTGCAATGGTAGCCCCCGTTGCAACGGTCGCCGCTGCCGCAGGAGCGCGAGCAGTAGCCGCCGTCGTCCTCGCGCACGCAGAGGCCCGTCGCGCAGTCGGCCGCGGAGTGGCAAGGTTGCCCGACATCGGTCGGCGGTCTTGTTTTCTTCGGATTTTTCGGCTTCGGTAAGCCCCCGTCCGCCGTTTCGCGCTCCTCGCTGCGCAGCTGTTTGGCGCGCGCGATCGCGCGGTCGATGAGCGCGCGATGAACATCGACCCGCGCATAGATGTTGTGGGCGTCGGGACCGGTGCACATGGTGCCGCTTTGCGTCACGATCCCCAGGACCTCGCCGGTGCCCTCGTCGAGGGCGGGACCTCCGCCCACCTGGCAAGCAGCCTCCGACACATGAAATTGCGTCGGAGAAACATCGACCACCGGCACATGCTCGCGGACGAGTTTGCCGGGTGCTTCGTCGGGGTACCCTTCGAGCGCGCGCTGGCCAAAGGAGACCGTGCGGATCCGCTCGCCTTTTTCCACGGCCTCGGTCCGCACGGGCAGCGGTGTGCGATCGGCCAGATCGCGGTCGAGCACCACCAGGGCAAGCTCCGCGTCGCACGAGGGGGCGCCGCTGGCCACGATCACCTCGCGTCCACGCGCAAGGACGTGGTGCGCGGCGGGATCGTCGCCCCCGTACGCGGTGAGGGTGGACGGCGCGCGGACCTCCGTGCATGCGACGGCGTCGACCATCACGCAGCGGCGGGCGGTGAGAAGGAGGTTCGAGGCGATGGCGGCGGCCGTGCAGAGGGTTTGGCCGGCCGCATCGAGGGCCAAGGCGGCGGGATCGCGATCGCGATCCGGGGCGCCGGCCGCAGGGGAGAAGGCGTCCAGCGCGTGATCGAGGGTGCGGGTGCCCGCGTCGGCGGCTCGGATGGCGGAGGCGCGCACGTCGTTGCTGCCGCACGCCGTGGCGAGCGTCGCCAGTAGAAGGTACCGGACGAGAAGAGGAAGGGCGGTGGGGCGAAGGAGCATGGTGCGCGGGAGTTAGCGATGGCCGTGCCACGGCCAAGACCCCTCCATTTCCCGAGAGGCGAGCGCGTCTTTCGCGTCCTTTCCCCGTCCCAGCCTGTCCTCGGGCTGTCCGGGACACCCCCGATCGATGCTACGCTCCGCGCCGTGCGGCTGCACCCCACCCGAGCAACCTTCCATGTGGCGCTGGCCGGCGCCGCCGTCGCGTCGATGGGGGTGGCCTTGCGCTTGGGGGCGGTGGTGGCCTTTGGCGGGGCGATGATCCTGGCGGTGGCGGTCGGGCGCGCGTTTGCGCTGTCGGCGGTCACCCGGCTTCGGGCCGCCGGGTTCGAGATGGTGTGGAGCACGTCGAAGCGCGTGCTCCGGGTGGCGCGCGGGGAGACGGTCACCTTCGGCGCCGAGCTGCGCAACCGCAGCGGCGACGAGATGCGCGGGATCTCGCTGCGCGCCATTGCATCGAGCATGCTGGAGGCCAAGGTCGAGCCGGAGACGGTGGACTTGCTCCCCAACTCGCGCCTGGAGGTCCAAGTCTCGGTGCTCGCCAAGCGGGTCGGGCGCTGGGGCGTGCATGGGATGGCGCTCGAGGTGCGGGGCATCCCCGCGGGCGGCGAAGCGCTGTACGAGGTGCCGCTGATGTTCGCCAACCCCTTTGGCGTCGAGGTCTTCCCGCGCGCCTTGCACGCGCTGGTCACCTCCCCGCGCGGCGGACGTTCGCGGCGGGCGGCCGAAGCTGGCCGGGCCGCGCCCGCGCTGGGCGAAGGCGACGAGATCCGCGAGCTGCGCGAGCACGTGCCGGGCGATCCGTTCAAGCGCATCGCCTGGAAGGCCAGCGCCCGGCGGGGCCGGCTCATCGTGCGCGACATGGAGCGCGAGGAGCGCGACGTGGTGTGGCTCATGCTGGACGCCTCCGTGGAGCTCTGGGCCGGCCCCGAAGGCCGCGCCCCGCTGGACGACATGGTCGACGAGGTCTCCGCGCTGGCCGCACGGCACCTCGCGCGCGGCGATCGGGTGGGCCTGGCGGTGCTGGCCTCGCGCCCGCGAACCTGGCTCACGCCCGCCGCCGGGGCCTCGCACGCGGTGAAGATCGCCGCGGCGCTGGCGAGCGCCGCGAGCATGATCGACGTCGATCGGTGCGAGCTCGACGAGTGGGAGATCGCGCAGCGGGTGTCGGAGCACGCGCGGCCGCTCGATCCGCGGGGGCTGCACGACATCCCCAAGTCGAACCTGGATCTCTTGGCCACGCGCGCCCAGGCGCTGCGGGCGCGCGCGCCGTTCGCGCCGCGCGTTCCCTTTGCCACCACGTCGCGCGAGCAGCAGCTGCGGCACTACGTCGCGGCGTTTGGCATCGAGGTGCCCCCGCGGGTCGAAGGGGAGCGCGACAAGACGCATGCGACCATGGCGGGCGCGCTGGACATGATCTTCAACGACAAGAAGGCGCGGGCGAGCGTGCTGTACATCTTTTCGCCCGCCCCCGCGCCGACCAGCGACATCCTCGGCGTCATCCGGCGTCTGCGGGCGCGGCACGTGGACGTGCGCTGGTCGCTTCCCCCCTTCGAGCGCGCCGTAACGCCGCCCGAGGCGGGCGTGACGCCGACCCGCGTTCGCGAGGTGGTGGACGAGGCCGTGTGGCTTCGGGCGGTCGCCGCCCGGACCCGCGCGGAGAAGATCCTGCGGCGCTTGGGGGTGCGCCCGAGGGTCACGGAACGGCGGATCGCAGGATGAAAGACTCTCGCACCTTGCTGCGCGAAGCGGGGCTCGCGCCCAAGAAGAGCTTCGGGCAAAACTTTCTGGTCGACGCCCACGCCGTGCAGGCCATCGCGCGCGCCGCCGTGCCCGATGCCGAGGTGGGGCGCGCGGTGGTGGTGGAGCTGGGGGCCGGGCTGGGCGCGCTCACGGGCGAGCTGATCGCGCGTTCGCGGCATGTGGTCGCCGTCGAGCGCGATCGCGATCTGGTGCCGGTGCTGGCGAACCTTCTGGCCGGCGCCGTCGAGCAAGGCGCGCTCGCCATCCGCGAGGCGGACGCCAAGACCGTCGATCTGGAGAGCGTCTTCCAAACGGCGCGCGAGGGCGAGGCGCGCGTCCTCTGCGGAAACCTTCCGTACCAGATCACGGGGGCGCTGCTCGAGCGGGCGGTGCAGAGCGCGGCCTTCCTCGATCGGGCCGTCTTCATGGTGCAGCGCGAGGTGGCCGATCGCCTCTTGGCGTTGCCGTCCACCAAGGAGTACGGGGCGCTCACCGTCTTCACGCGCGCCGCCTTCGACGTGCACCGGGTGCTTCACGTGGGCCGCGGTTGCTTCCACCCGGCGCCGGAGGTCACGAGCACGGTGGTGGAGCTCGTGCCCTGCCGCCCTCCCCATGCCGCGGAGACCGACACCTTTCGTGCGCTGGTCAAGGGCGCCTTCTCTGCGCGCCGAAAGACCTTGCGCAACGCGTGGAGCTCCCTCGGGAGCGAGCGCATCGCGCGCGCGGCGGAGTCGGCCGGCATCGATCTGGGCGCGCGCGGCGAGACGCTCGACGTCGCGGCGTTCGCGCGCATGACCTCGGCGTTCGACGCGACCGACGCGGCGTAGCGTTCTCGCTGCGAACGGCTGGAGATCGCAGGGGCTCGGCTACTTGGCGCCGAGCGATGCGAGGGCCGCGTGCACGACGGTGCGATCGGAGGACGTCTGCGGCGAGAGATCCAAGAAGCGCCGGTAGTGCTCGATGGCCTCGGCCGAGCGTCCGGCCTTTTGCAAGGCTTGCGCGCACGTCAGCTCGGCGTGCATGCTCCAGGCCGGGAGCGGATCGACCTTCTTCGCCTCGGTGACCGCGAAGACCATGTGCTTCGCTGCCTCGCCCGCGCTGCCGCGCGCGAGCAAGAGGCGCCCGTACCGGTATTTCCAATACGGCCGCTGCGGATTCAAGCTGAGCGCCTTCTGCCACGACGCTTGCGCGGAGGGCGCGTCGTTCTTCTGCTCGAAGGCCTCCGCCAGCGCGGCATGGACGGCGGCGTAGGTCGGGTAAAGCTCGAGGGCGCGCTTCAAGTCGCGGATGGACTCGGTGAGCAGCCCCAGCTTTCGTTCGAGCACGCCGCGCTGCCAATAGCCGTCGGCCAGGTATGCATCGAGGGCCAGCGCTTTCTCGATGTGCTCTTTCGCCACGTCGGGCTGCGCGGAGGTTCCCTCGTTGGCGACCCAGGCGACGCCGGCGTGGTACGCGGCGCGGTGCGGGTCGAGCTCCACGGCCTTCTTGAAGAGGCGCGGGGCTTCGATCTCGGCGGGGCCTCCTTGAAGCAGGAAGAGGGCGCGCGCCAAGTCGTAGTTGGCGCCCGCGCTGGCGTTTGGTTTGGCGAGGGCGCCGCGCAAGAGGGTCACGGCCTCGGCCGGGCGTCCGATGGTCGCGTAGGCCGCGCCGATGCGGCGCTGCACATCGGGATCGTCCGGCGTTCTGCCCAAAATATCGCGAAGGAGCGCGGCGCCGCGATCGGGATCGCCCGACTGGGCGGCCAAGAAGGCGCGCTCGAGGGCGAGGCCGGGGTAGTCCTTGTCGGCTTCGGCCACCTTGTCGAGCTCCGCGGACGCTTGATCTGCGGTTCCCATGCGCCGCAAGGTCGAGGCCTTGCGAAAGCGCGTGAGCACATCGGCGGGCTCTTGCCCGAGGGCGGCTTGGTAGTGCGCGAGGGCGGCCTCGTAGAGCCCTTCGAGCGCGGCGAGATCGCCGAAGGCGCGCGCGAGCGAGGTGGCGCCGGGGAACTTTCCGCGCGCCTCCTCCAGCTTTTGATCCGCATCTTTGGCGCGTCCGCGGCGGGCGAGGAGCATCGCCCAATCGGCGTACGAAGCGATGGCGTCGCGGTCGTTCGAGCGCGCGCGGGCGATGGCCTCGGCGTACTTGCGCTCGGCGAGATCGGGGTTGCCCAGCGCTTCTTCGGTCCGGGCGAGCCAGTGGGTGATGCGCGCGTCCCTCGGGTGATCCTTCTCCAAGGTGGCGAGCTGCGTTTTGGCGTCGGCCGGGCGCTCGAGAAAGAGCTTGGCCTTGGCGCTCCCGAGGCTCGAGGTGGCCGCGGGCTCGATCTCCATGGCCGCATCGAAGCGCGCGAGCGCCTCCGTGTAGCGACCTTCGCGGAGCAGGAGCTCCCCCTGCCCCACCAAGGTGGACGGCTCCCGGGGCTCGCGCTTTCGCGCCTCCTCGAAGGCGGTGCGCGCCTCCGATGTGCGATGGCGCTCGAGCTCGATCCGGCCGCGCAGGGCCCAGGCGCTGGCCAGCTCGCGCGGCGAGGCCACCTCCTTGGAGGGCCCCTCCAAAATGGCGGCGAGGTCCTCGCTCACCGCCGCTTCGTTGCGCGTGCGCTCCCATAGCAGGTTTGCGCGAAGGACGCGGGCGCCCGCGTGCCGGGGCGACGCCGACAACGTGGCCTCCACTTCTTTGGCCGACGCCTCGAGGTCGTCCGCCTGCCGATGGGCCCGCGCCAATCCAAAGTGCGCGCGCGCGCTCGGGCGCTTGCCCAGCGCACCTCGAAATGCGTCGGCGGCCGCTTGCGGGTGCTTCGTTCCCAGCTCGATCTCGCCGCGCAGGACGAGCGCGTCCTCGTCGCTCGCGCGCGCCGGATCGGCGGCGAGGGCGCGCTGCGCGTCCTCCACGTCGCGCGGGCCGCCGCCCGTGAACCGTAGGCGGGCCGCCGACTCCGTAATCGCGCGGTAGGTCGCGAACCCGGGCGCGCGCGGTGTCTCGGCTTGCGCGCGGGCGAGCGCCTCGATGGCCTTCGTCGTGTCGGGAAACACGTCGGCGGCCATCTTGCTTCGAGCCTTCTCCGCGGCCTCGGCCGCGAGCCGCGCGTACTCGTCCGCGTGCAATCGATCGCCGATGGGCACGCGCCCGAAGGCTCCATAAGGCGTCGCCTCGAGCGCGCCGCCCGCCAGCACCACGGCGGCTGCGAGCCATAGGGCCTTCGAGCGCTTCTTGGGTACGATCTTCTCCGCGGTCGCGCCATCGCTGCGTGCGACCGCCGGTACGTTCACGGGGGTAGGGGCATCGGTGCGCTCGGGCTCCGGTTGCGCGGGCACCTTCGGCGACAGCGCAGGGCTCGACTGGGCCACGGCGATCGCTTTCGCGCGGGCGACGACGGGGTTGGCCTCCAGCTCTTTGCGAATTTCGCTCCGCAACGCTTCGTGCGACGGCGCCATCGCCTGCTGCAACTCGGGCGTGCGGGCCGCTACGGCCTCGTCGGGTCGCGGTTCATTCTCGATGCGCGGCGGCTTTGCGGCCGGCGGCTTCGTCGTACGGCTTGCGCGGCTTGCGACCTCCGCATCGTCCACGACGCCTGCGCTCTCCGCGTCGTCTGCGGTATCCGCGTCGTCGGCGGCGCTCACCAACTCCGTTTCGTTTGCGGCGTCTACGCGCTCCGCATCGTCCGCCGTGCGCGAAGTCCTCGCATCATCGGCCGTGCGCGCCGTCCTCGCATCATCGGCCGTGCGCGCGATCCCCGCATCGTCCGCCGTGCGCGAAGTCCTCGCATCGTCCGTCGTGCGTGCGATCCCCGCATCGTCCGCTGTGCGCGCGACCGCATCGTCGGCGACGCTTTCGCTCCACGCATCATCCGCAGCGCTTGCGACCTCTGCATCGTCCGCGGCGCTTGCGCTT
The DNA here is from genome assembly GCA_037157815.1 of Sorangiineae bacterium MSr11954. Lineage (NCBI taxonomy): Bacteria > Pseudomonadati > Myxococcota > Myxococcia > Myxococcales > Pendulisporaceae > Pendulispora > Pendulispora albinea. Next base: position 1,404,082 of record CP089984.1, on the reverse strand, counting down.
CGCGCATCCTCCGCCGCGGTCCACGCATCGTCCCCAACGTTCGCAATTTCTGTATCAGCCTTGGCGCTTACGCCTCGCACATCCGCCGCCGCACTCCATGCATCGCCTGGTGCGCTTGCGACCGCAGCATCGTCGGCGACGCTTTCGCTCCGCGCATCCTCCGCAGCGCTTGCGACCTCTGCATCGTCCGCGGCGCTTGCGCTTCGCGCATCCTCCGCCGCAGTCCACGCATCGTCCGCAGCGTTCGCAATTTCTGCATCCGCGGTGGCGCCTGCGATCTCCGCTTGGCCCGCGATCTCCGCATCGTCCGCGGTCATCAACTCGGCTTCGTCCACCTCTTCCGAAGCGGCCACCAAGTCACCCTCCGAGACTTCGGTCGGCTGTACCTCATCAGGCTTCTGCGCCGGAGCAAAAGGACGCAGTTTTTCCGGAGTAACGTGCACCGCATCGGGCACCCGCATCTCCGCAGACGTCACCACCTCGCCCGCCGAAGAAACGTGCACCTCATTACCCGCAGGCCCGACCGGCACCGCAGAAGCCGGCATGGCGGGCGACACCCGCTCCTGCTCTTCTTTCTTCTGCGTCTCGGTCAGGATCTGCGGAATCGCCGGTTCGACGTCCCAATCCAGCTCGTGAAGGATCTCCTCCTCGGAGGGCCCCGGCGGCGGCACCACCGGCTGATCCCTCTCGAACCACTCGCGATCGAGCGGCCCAACTTCCGCCACACTCTCGGCCTGCGCACGCATCGCATGCAGCTCTGGCGCAACCGCCACCGGCGGCAACTCCGACCCCCTCCCCGCCGGCGGCAACTCCGACCCCCGACCCACCGCCGGCAACTCCGACCCCCTCCCCACCGGCGGCAACTCCGACCCCCTCCCCACCGGCGGCAACTCCGACCCCCTCCCCGCCGCCGGCAACTCCGACCCCCGACCAACGGCCGCATCCCTCTTCGCCTCCAACAGCGGCGTGCTGCGATCGAGGAGCGGCGTGTTGCGTGGCGGCGAGGATGTCAGGGTCACGCGACCGTGCTCGTCGACGGTGCCAAACGCGATGAGCGTATTTTTTCCTGCGCGACGCAATCGCGCGGCGGCGGCTTTATCGCCCGATACGGTAAATGTATGGTTGCACTTCGTGCATCGCATCGGCAGGCCCGTTTCGGGGACCCGCCGCTCGTCGACTTGGTACGACGTGTTGCACTTCTCGCACTCGACTCTGAGCATTCCGGCTCCCACCGGTGGACGATCCGTACGGTGCTCTATATCGCGACGCGGTTCTTTCCTCCACGCTTCGCGCGATACATCGCTTGGTCGGCAGCTCGAAAGAGCGACTCGGCGTCGCCTGCGTCTTCCGGAAGCGATGCCACACCCAAGCTGATGCCCGGATGCACCACCACACCGTTGCGCTGGAACACGTGAGCCCGAATCGCCACCCGGATGTCATCGGCGATGCGCAGCGCTTCGTCTTTGGAGACGCCGGGCAGCGCGGCCGCGAACTCGTCCCCGCCGAAGCGCGTGGCAAAGCCGCGGTTTCCGATCACACGACCGATGACGTGACCGGACTCACCAATCACGTACGCGCCCATGTCGTGGCCGTGCGTGTCGTTGATGCCTTTGACGCCATCGAGATCCATCACGATGCAGCTCACCATCGCCACGCTCCCGATGTCGACCGCCGACACCGTGGTGGCCAGCTGCGCGTCGAAGCGGCGCTTGACCCACAGCCCGCTCAGCTCGTCCTCGCTCAAGAGACGCTCGACCTCGGCGTTGAAGCCTTCGCGGATCGCGTCCTGCTCTTGAAACTCCAGGATCGTCTTGCCCACGAAGATGCGATCGCCCGGCTTGAGCGACGAGTCGCTCACCCGCACGCTGTTGAGCAAGGTGCCGTTGGTGCTCGACAGATCCACCACCGCCCACTCGCCCGCCCCGCGATCCTCGATGCGCACGTGGCGCCAGGAGACGCTCTCGTCGCGCAGCGGTAAGCTCGCCTGCGGATCGCGCCCGACCTCGACCGAGCGATCCAGTCGAAGGCGCATCCCCACGTCGGGCCCGGCAACGACCATCAAGGTGGGGCGCGCGTGCTTTCGCAGCTCGGCTTGAAGCGCCTCGCGAAACGAGTTGCTGTCCTCCAGAGGCTTGGTCCGAAGGTGAGCTTTCCGGACCCTCGACCCGCCCTTTGAGTCGTCTTCGGGCATGCGCTCACCAGGCTATCACAGGAGCCCTCGTCTTCTTACAATTCCTCGAATCGGCCCTAGGACATGCCCGGAGCCAATTTTTCGATGCCATCATCGTCCGCGTCGCCAACGAGTGCAGGCGCAATCCGTATTTCGCATTCGCTTCCCGAGCTTTCCGACCTCCCTGAGCTTCCCGAACGCTCCGACCTCGACATTCCCGAGCGACGCCCGAGCACCGATTCTGCCGCTGCTGCCGCTCCTACGATTCCTGCCGATGCCACCCACGCGGTGACAGGCACATCCGCCGAGCCCGCAGGCTCCCCCCGCACCCGAAGCTTGGCGGCGTACGGATGGATGGCGCTCAGCGCATCCCTTTTCGCAGGCATGTACTTTTTCGCGCACCTGGCCAGCCACCGTGTGCCGTGGACCATGGTGGCCACGGCGCGCGCCGGCGTTGGGGCGATGGTCGCCATCGGCGTTGGAAAAATGCGCGGGGTGCCCGTGCTGCCCGAGGGCAAAGGCAGCCGGCAAATGTGGCTGCGCAGCCTCTTTGGCACCGCCTCGCTCCTCTGCACCTTCTATGCGACCGGCTCACCGGATCTCGCGCTCGGCGACGCCATCACCCTGGCGAACCTCGGCCCCGTCATCATCGCCGTCTTGGCTCCCCTCATGCTCGGCGAGCGCTCGGGACGGCGGGTGGCGGTGGCCATCCCCCTCTCCTTGGCCGGGGTCGTCTGCATCGTCCGCCCGGCCATCTTCTTTGGCCACGAGGTCGCCAACGGCAGGATGCTCTTGCCCGCGGTGGCCGCCATCGGGGGCTCCTTCTTCGCCAGCCTCGCGATGATCATGCTGCGCCAGGTCAGCGATCGCGTGGGCCCCGAGGCCATCGCCGCGCACTTCTCGCTCACCGCTGCCGCGGTCATGTTCGTGCTGTCCATCCCCAAGCTCACCGTCCCCGCCGCCCACGATCTCGCCATCATGCTGGCGGCCGGGCTGTGCGCCGGCTTCGCGCAGCTCGCGATGACCCGTGCGTACGCACTGGAGTTCGCGGCGCGGGTGAGCCCGTTCGGCTACCTGCAGGTCGTCATCGGATCGCTCTTGGGTGCAGTGGCCCTCGCCCAATGGCCGGACGCCCTCACCTTCGTCGGCATGCTCCTGGTCATCGCAGGAGGCGTTTTCGTGAGCATCGTAAGCCTTCGCGAGCAGCGCCTGCGGGCCTGAGAAATTTCCCGCCCCGACGAAGCCAAACGAAAAAAAACGAAGAAAAAGTCTGGAAAGGGGTAAAAAGGCCCCACCGCCGGCCCATCTTGCGCGACAGTTCGTGCTAGGCAGGGGAGAATTGATGGATCGTCTCGTTGTTGTCGGTGCCCGACAGCACAATTTGAAGAACGTTTCGCTGTCGCTCCCGCGCGGCAAGCTCGTGGTGTTCACGGGGCCGAGCGGATCGGGCAAGTCATCGCTCGCGTTCGATACGATTTATGCCGAGGGCCAGCGAAGGTACGTGGAGTCGCTCAGCGCGTACGCGCGGCAGTTCCTCGAGCAGCTCGCCAAGCCCGATGTGCAGCGCATCGACGGCCTCTCCCCCGCCATCGCCATCGAACAGCGCCCCCTCGCCAAGTCGCCGCGATCCACCGTGGGCACGGTGACCGAGATCGCCGACTACCTGCGCCTCCTCTTTGCGCGGGTCGGCGTTCCCCACTGTCCCAACTGCGGCAAGCGCATCGAGGCGCAGACCGTCCAGCAGATCGTCGACCATGTGCTGTCCTTGGCCGACGGCACCCGGCTCTCCATCCTCGCCCCCATCTGCCGCGCGCGCCGCGGTGAGCTGAAACTCGAGCTCGAGAGGCTCCGGCGCGAGGGCTTCGTCCGCGTCCGCATCGACGACTCGGTGGTGGACTTGGGCGACGAGATCCAGCTCGACGGCCGCAAGGCGCACGATCTGGACGTGGTGGTCGATCGCATCGTCCTCAAGGACGGCCTCAAAGGCCGCCTCACCGACAGCGTGGAGCTCGCGCTCAAGCTGGGCGAGGGCCGGCTCTTGGTGGCGGTCGAAGGTCAGGAGCCCTTCTGGCTCTCCGAGCGCTTTGCGTGCATCGACTGCGGCATCTCCCTCCCGCCCATCGAGCCCCGCATCTTCTCCTTCAATGGCCCGCACGGAGCCTGCCCCGCGTGCGACGGCTTGGGCGCGCGCGTGGTGGTCGACCCCGAGCGGGTCATCGGCGATCCCAAACGCACCTTGCGCGAGGGCGTGGTCCTCGCGTGGGGCCGCCGCGGATCCGTCGCCCTGGCCACCGAGGTGGCGCGCGCGGTGGAAGTGCTCAGCGTCGATCCCGACCAGCCGTGGTCCAAGCTCAAAGAGGCGCAGCGCAAGGCCATCCTCTTCGGCAACAGCGAGATGCTCGCGGCCTCGGCATCCGCGTCCACCTCCGCATCGCAACCGCCGCCGCCGCCACCATCCGAGCGCGAGCGCGAGCGCGCCGCCAAGCCCAAACGCGGAAAGAAGAAGTCCTCCGCCCACTACGAGGGCATCGTCCCGCGCCTCACCGCCACCATGCAGGCCACCGACGGCGCCAGCGGCGACGAGTTCGGCGACGACGATCCCGACGCCAGCGAGGGCGCCATCGGCGAGGACGAGCTCGGGCGCTTCCTCGCCACCCGCACCTGCGACGCGTGCCATGGCCGGCGTCTTCGGCCCGAGGCGCTCGCCGTCAAGCTCGGAGGCAAGGACATCTCCGAGCTCGGCACCATGCCGCTCCGCCACCTCGGCACCTTCCTCGAGCGCCTCAGCGCCCTCGAGCCCGAGATGGGCGGCGATGCCCTGGCCGCCCGCGAGCGCGCCATCGCCGATCCGCTCATCAACGCGGTCACCGCCCGCCTCGGCTTCCTCGTCGACGTGGGCCTCGACTATCTGTCGCTCGATCGAAGCGCGCAGACCTTGTCGAGCGGCGAAGGGCAGCGCATCCGCCTGGCCACGCAAATCGGCGCGGCGCTCGTGGGCGTGATGTACGTGCTCGACGAACCTTCCGTGGGCCTCCACGCGCGCGACAACGCCCGGCTCATCGACGCCCAAGCGCGCCTGCGCGATCTCGGAAACACCGTGCTCGTGGTGGAGCACGATCGCGAGGCCATCCTCGCCGCCGATCACGTGGTCGACATGGGCCCCGGCGCCGGCGTGCACGGCGGCACCGTCATCAGCCAAGGCACACCGGCCGAGGTCATGGCCGACCCCAAATCCCTCACCGGCCCTTACCTCTCCGGCGCGCGAAGCCTCCCCATTTTGCGCAACCGCCAGAAGCCCGGCAAGGGCGAGGTCCGCGTGGTGGGCGCCCGCGCGCACAACCTTCGAAATGTCACGGCCGAGATCCCCATCGGCCTCTTTACGTGCATCACCGGCGTCTCCGGCAGCGGCAAATCGAGCCTCATCGTCGACACCCTGCTGCCCGCCGCGCGCAGCAAGCTCTATCTGGCCACCGCGCCGGTGGGCGAGTGCGACGGCGTCGAAGGCCTCGAGCACATCGACAAAGTCATCTCCATCGACCAAGCGCCGCTCGGCCGCACCCCGCGCTCCAACCCCGCCACCTACACCGGCGTGTTCGCCCAGCTGCGCGATCTCTACGCCGGCCTCCCCGACGCCCGCGCGCGCGGCTACAAGCCGGGGCGCTTCTCGTTCAATGTCAAAGGCGGCCGCTGCGAAGCGTGCCAAGGCGACGGGCTTTTGCGGGTGGAGATGCACTTTCTGCCCGACATCTTCGTCACCTGCGACACCTGCGGCGGCAAGCGGTACAACCGCGAGACCCTGGAGATCCACTACCGCGGCCTCTCGATCGCCGACGCGCTCGAGCTCACCGTCGAGCAGGCGAGCCAGACGTTCGACGCCATCCCGCGCGTGTCCGAGCGCCTCGAGGCCCTGCGCAAGGTGGGCCTCGGCTATTTGACCCTCGGCCAATCGGCCACCACCCTCTCCGGCGGCGAAGCCCAGAGGGTCAAGCTCGCGCGCGAGCTGGCGCGCAAGGCCACCGGGCGCACTTTGTACGTGCTCGACGAGCCGACCACCGGCCTTCACTTCTCGGACATCGAGGTGCTGCTCACCGCCCTGCTCGATCTGCGCGATCAGGGGAACACCATCGTCATCATCGAGCACAACCTCGACGTGGTGGCGTGCGCGGATTGGGTGGTCGATCTCGGCCCCGAGGGCGGCGAAGGCGGCGGCCAGATCGTGGCCGTGGGCACGCCCGAGCAAGTCGCCAAGAGCGGGATCGCCCACACGAGCCACTACTTGCGCGAGGTGCTGGAGCGCGCCTCCGCGCCTACCGCTTTCGGCGCGGCGCGGGCAGAGTCGGCGGAATGACCGCATCGGTCGCGCGCCGCCGCAGTGACGCGGGGAGCCGCTCGCTCAGCGTGGAGAGCAAGGCGTCCGTGAGCGGACGGCGCTCCTGCTGCCGCGAGTGAATCAAGCTGATTCGCCGCACCGGCACCGGTGGCGCAAAAGGACGAAGTTGCGATTTGCGCTCTGGCGCGATCCGCGCGGCGACCAGCTCGGGCAACAGCGTAAGCCCATGTCCGGTGTCGACGATGTCGACCAAGGTGTCCAAGCTCCCCGCCTCGAAGCGAATGCCGCCATCGGCGGGCTCCGGGCGCATGTCCACGCTGCACAAATGAAGGATCTGCGTGCGAAAGCAGTGCTCCTCCGAGAGCAGCCAAGGCTTGTACTCGACGAGATCGCTCTGCCGAATTTCGGTCAGCTTCGTCAGCGCATGCTTGGGTGAAAGGTAAACGAAGAATCGCTCGAAGCCCAAGTGGCGCTCGTGAATCGCCGGAATACCGAGCGGCGTCACGGCGAGGCCGCCATCCATCGTATCTTCGAGCAAACGACGAACGAGCAAATCGGTCGGTAGCTCCTCGATAACCAAATGTACGCGCGGATAAGCTTTCGTAAATGACGTGACCAAGCGCGGGATCAAGGTACGGGCCAATGTCGGGATCACCCCCAAACGATACGATCCCGACACCATATCGAACGATTGCGCCACGTCGGGGAACCGCGCACACTCGCGCAGCACCAGGCGCGCTTGGGTCACCACCCGGGTGCCCACATCGGTGGTCACCACCGGCGAGGTCTCCCGGTCGAACAAGCGCACACCCAGGATTTCCTCGAGCCGGCGGATCTGCATGCTCAGCGCCGGTTGGGATACATGGCAGCTCTCGGCCGCACCACGGAACGAGCGATGCTCGTCCACCGCGAGCAGATAGCGCAATTGCGTCAAGGTCAGCCCGGATAAGTCCATCGCGTCGTCTCCGACCCCAGCCCGATAAGAAAAGACTATCAGATCATAACCGTGTTCGATTGGATGCTTTACGCGTTTCCGCCGAAAGTCCGTTTCTGGAGGTGGTCGCCATGCGACGAATATTCATCGAGAATCCCAGCGCCGGCCGGTGGCACAAAGGGCCGCGCGCGAGCTTCGTTGCCGTGACGCTCCTCATGGCGACGACGGCTTTTGCCGTTGCCGCTCAGCCCGATCGCGCCAAACCGGCTCCGCCGCCCGCGCCCGCGCAACCCGCACAACCTACGTCCGCCGCCGCGCAAGCACCGCCCATCGTGCTTGGAAACGGACCGCACGGCGCCATGCCGTCCAATGAACAGCTCTCGCGCGTCGCGTCGCTCTTTCCAAAGGAGCCGGACGCGAACGCGCCCGCCGGGGTCAACGAAGCGTTCTGGCGCGTGCTGGTCCCGACCGATAACGCCATCGATGCCAAGCGCATCGCCCTTGGAAAAAAGCTCTACTTCGATCCGCGCCTCTCGCGCGACGGCACCGTCTCGTGCGCCACCTGTCATGACGTGAGCCGCGGCTTCACCGATCGGCGCCCCACCTCCGAGGGCATCGACGGCAAGCTCGGGCGCCGCAACGCGCCCACGTCGATGAACGCCATGTTCTTCACGTCTCTGTTCCTCGACGGCCGCGCCGCCACCCTCGAGGAGCAAGCGCGTCTGCCCATCGTGAACCCCATCGAGATGGGGCAGCCCGATGGGGCCGCGGTCGCCAAAGCGGTGGGCGCCATCCCCGAATACCAACGCGACTTCGCGGCCGCATACGGGCGGCCCGTCAGCTACGAGGACATCGGCCGCGCGATCGCCACCTTCGAGCGAACCCTGGTGTTCCTCGATTCGCCGTTCGATCGATTCAGCCTGGGCGACGCGTCCGCCATCTCCGACGACGCCAAATCGGGCTTCGCGCTCTACAACGGCAAAGCGCGCTGCGCGACGTGCCATCAACTCAGCTCCAATAGCCCGATTGGCACCAACAACAAATTTCACAACATCGGTGTATCGGCGCGGCACCAGGATTTCGGAAAGCTCGCCAACCGGGCGCTGGCGTCGCTCGAGAAGAGCAACACCAAAGAGACGATGGACCAGATGGCGCTCGAGACCGATCTGAGCGAGCTCGGTCGCTTCGTGGTCACCCGCAACCGCTCGGACATCGGAGGCTTCAAGACGTCGCAGGTGCGCAACGTGGGCATCACGTCGCCGTACATGCACGACGGGTCCATGCAGACGCTCTGGGACGTGGTCGATCACTACAACAAAGGCGGCGAGGCCAACCCGTACCTCGATGGAGGCATCGAGCCCTTGGCCCTCTCCGAGCGCGAGGTCGACCAGCTCGTGGCGTTCTTGTTCACCTTGACCGACAAGCGTTTCGCCGAGCAGAACGCCAGCGAAATGGAGCGCCAGCGCGCCGTCTCCAGGAAGAACCGCCCCTTCCGCGACGATGCGCTCGCGAATCGAAAACGACTCCCCTTCGAGCCCCAAAAGTAAGCGAGGCGCCCCATGACGACGAAACGATCCGGATTCAAGAGCGTCGAAACGAAGTACATGGAGGAGCGCGAGAGCCTGATTCGAAGCCTCGGCAAGCTCGATCGGCGCATGTTCCTCAAGGTCTCGGCCGCCGCCGCCGGCGCGGCCTTGGGCCAGGGGCTCGTCACGCCCCACTCCTTTCAGCCGGTGAAGGTGGCCTATGGGCAGACGGGCGGCCAAAAAGGCGGCTTCCGCTTCGCGTACATCTCCGATTCGCACCTCTACGAGCGAAAGCTGAACGACCGCTTCGTCAACGCGCTCCTGCGCGCGGTGGACGACGTGAACGCCATGGATCCGCAGCCGGACTTCGTCTTCTACGGCGGCGACCTGGCGCAGCTCGGGCAGCCGAAGGAGCTCGAGCTGGGGGCGCAGATCCTGAAGAATCTGAAGGCGCCGATGCGCATCATGGTGGGCGAGCACGATTGGTACTTCGATCTGGGCGAGAAGTGGCGCGAGCTCTTCGGCCCGCCGCAGTACTCGTTCGATCACAAAGGCGTGCACTGCGTGGTGCTCAACAGCGTGGTCGAGAAGGACTTCTGGACCGCGCGCAAGCTCTCGCCCATGGATCGCATGAAGACGGTGGCGGGGCTCGACAACGGCGTGCAGAGCCCCTTCAGCGTGGGCGACGAGGGCCGCGCGTGGCTGCAGAAGGACTTGGCGAAGGTCCCGGCCACCACGCCGCTCATCGTGTTCTCGCACTCCCCGCTCTACAAGCTGTACAAGCCGTGGAACTTCTGGACGGACGACGCCGAGCAGGTGCAAGCCCTCTTGCGCAAGTTCCAGAACGTCACCGTCTTCCACGGGCACACGCACCAAGTGCTCACCAACCGCATCGGCAACATCTCCTTCCACGGCTTTCTCTCCACGGCGTGGCCGTGGCCGTACGCGCCGGAGGGTTTGCCGGAGCTCACCGTTCAGATGGGGCGCCCGGATCCCTTCAATCCGCAAGATGGCTGCGGCGATGGCTCGGTGCAGGTGCTGGCCGCGGGCCTCGCCGACAAAGTCTACAACCTCTGGAACCGCAACCCGGTCACCGTGCGCGCCAGCTACCTGACGAGCCGCGGGAACAAAGACAAACCGGCCAACGCCGTCCTCACCAGCTTTTGAGCCGCCAGGAGATCGCAGACATGTCCCTGAAAAACCGTTTCATCATGGCACGGCCGGCGCTCGCGGCGCTCTTGTCCCTCGGCGTCTGGTCGTGCGGCGGCTCGGCCCAAGAACCTCCCAAGTCGGCCTCGGAGAAGCCGCCCGCGTCTGCGGGCTCGACCTCGCCTGCGCCGGCGCAGGGCGAAAAGACCGCGTCGGGGCAGGGCGGGATCGAAGTGCTGCTCTGTGACGGCAAGACCACCACCGTGGTGCCCGAGGGCACACCGGGGACGGCCATCGCCGGCGCGCTCATGGCGCAGTGGCTCCGCAAGAACCCGAACAGCAACTGGGAGGCGGAGGAGAAGGAGCGGCACAAGCTGGTGCCGGCCGCCGACAACTCGAAGCTCGTCACCCCCGCGCCGGTGCTCACCGGGCAAGCGCAGACGTACGGCCGGGTCACCGAGCAAGACGTGGCGCTCTGGAAGGCCGAATCCGAGCGGCTCGCCACCGCGGGCTCGCGCGTCTTCCACAACGCGGACGAGCTCGGGAGCACCATCGCCGTTTCGTGCGACATGTGCCATCCGCACGCCGCCAACACCCACCCCGAGACCTATCCGAAGTTCCAAGCGCAACTCGGCCGTGTCGCGCTCTTGCGCGATATGATCAACTGGTGCCTCGAGCACCCCGTGCGGGCCAAGCCGATGTCCGCGGACGATCCGCGCATGCGCGCGATGGAAGCGTACATTTACGCGCAGCGAAAAGGAAAAGCGCTCGACTACGGCCGCCACTGATCTTCTTCGCCGGGGGCGAGGACACGTGGCATCCTTGCCCCGTGCCGCGCTCCCTCCAATTCTGGTTCGACTACTCCTGTCCGTACGCGTACCTCGGCTCGACGCAGGTGGAGGCGCTCGCCCAGCGGATGGGCGCGGAGCTCACCTACGAGCCGATGCTGCTCGGGGGCGTGTTCAAGGCCAACGGCACGCCCCAAAATAGTATGGACGAGCTCTCGCCCGCCAAAGCGCAGCACAACGCGCTCGATATGCTGCGCTGGGCAAAGCTGTACGACGTGCCGCTGGAGGTGCCCGTGCTGCACCCGATGCGCACGGTGGAGGCGCTGCGCGCGACCTTGGTGACCGGCATCGATCCGGCCGTGGTGCACGGGTTCTTTCGCGCCTATTGGGTGCACGGGCGGCAAGTGTCCAACCCCGAGACCTTGCGCGACGTGCTCCGCGCCGCGGGCCACGATCCGGCCGCGGTGCTGGCGCGCATGCTGGAGCCCAAGGTCAAAGACGATCTTCGCGCCCGCACGGAGCGCGCCGTCGGGCGCGGCATCTTCGGCGCGCCCTCGTACGTGGTGACCGATGATCCGCTCGCGGCGAGCGGCTCTTCTTCTTCTTCGCAGCGCCGCGAACGGATGTACTGGGGCCAGGATCGCATGGACCTGGTCGAGGGCAAAGGCTTCGCACCGCGCACGTACGAAAGGACCGCGCAGATGGCGCACACGCTCGATTTGTATTGGGACTTCTCCTCGCCGTTCGCCTACTTGGGCTCGACGCAAGCCGATGCGCTGGCCGCCCGCACCGGCGCCACGCTCACCTGGCACCCGATGCTGCTGGGAGGCCTGTTCAAGAGCATCGGCCAAGCCGACGCCCCCATCGACACATTCAGCGAATCCAAACGGCGGCACGCGCTCCAAGACATGCAGCGCTGGGCCGATTACTGGGGCGTCCCGTTCAACTTCCCCACCCGCTTCCCGATGGTCACGGTGAAGGCGCTGCGCGTCTACCTCGTCCTGCCCGAGGCGCGCCGCCGTGAGTTCCGCGAAAAGACCTTCCGCGCGTACTGGGCCGAGGATCGCGACATCTCCAGCGACGAGGTGCTCCGCGATCTCATCGGCGAAGGCGCGGGCGAGGTGCTGGCACGCATCAGCGCCCCCGAGATCAAGCAGGAGCTCCTATCGGCGACCCAGCGCGCCGTCGACCGTGGGGTCTTCGGCGCGCCGACCTGGGTCGTCGATGGAAAAGATCTCTACTGGGGCCAGGATCGACTGCCGCTCGTGGAGCGCGCGCTCACGGCGTAGCCGCGAGCTCGTCGGCTCCGCGCCCGCGCCGGCAGACCCTGGGATCGGGGGCCGGCGCCGCGTCCGAGCGGCCGTACACGAAGCGATGGAACGCGGCGGGGACGGCCTCGTTCCTCGACGTGCAATAGAGGAACCGCTCGAGCTCCTGCGTGGTGATCACGTCCAGCGCATGGCGCCCGTAAAAGCGCTTCATCGCCCGGCGCAAGGGATCGAGCCCCATTTCGGCCGCCAACCCCGCAAAGAGCTTTTGCCCCGCGCCATACGAGGCGCCCGCGGTGATGCGGTTCCATGGGTTCGCCGACGCGAGCAGAACGGGCGGCGCCTGGGGATCGAGCGCCTTCACCTCGAACGCCACCACGCCGTCGGTGTTGTAGACGGTCCAAGCCTCGTCGATCCAGCCGTCGTTCTGCCCCGCGGGCTTGACCCCGCGCGCGTACCAGCTGTGAAAGAGCTCGTGCTCGAGGGAGCGGAGGTTGCTCGTGGTGGCGCCGTCGTACTCCATGGATCGACTGGAGTTGTTCCACACGTAAACCGTGAGGCGATCGCCGTGCGCATACTCGCCAGTGGACGCGGTGAATTCGTCGACCCACCCTTTGATCTGCGCCGCGAGCGCCGGAAGATCCGCGGTGATGCCGTTTTCTTTGACCAGGGCGAGCTCGAGCGATCGGCCGCTCGCCAGCTCCAAGGTGGTGTCGTAGGTGCTGACGGCGTCGTTGGGGGTGAGCACCAGCATGGGCGAGATGGCCGTAAACCGTTTGGGGTACGCGATGAGCCAGTGCGCATCGCCCACCTTCAAGGCCTCGCCGTTGGTCACCACCGAGTGCGGGAGCTCCGAGTTTTCCAGCTTCAAATCCAAATCGAATGCAAATTTGTCATAAATGAGATTGGCGGGGAACCACTGCTCCAAATAGCGACCGGCGTACAGATCGCTGAGCCAGAAGTCCCAGGTGACGCGCGACGAGTCGGCCGCCCAGCCGATGGCCTTCGAGTTGGCGGCCGAGGGTTTGTTCAGCGCGTACACGAGCGTAAGCTCGTTGCGACTACAGGCCGGAAGGCGTTTCTCGATGACGCGAAGCGAGGCGCCGGCGCCTCCGCCGAAATCGTGCTGGCCGAGCTTCGCAGGGTCCAAACGGGTGCCATTCAGAAACGCCTCGCCGATATCCTGGCGCAAATCGAAGATGGGATAACCGCTCGTCGCGCCCATTCGGAACTGCAAGGTGACCTCCACGGCCGCCGTGCGCGTCTTGGCGTCGAGCACCACGGTGGCGTCGAGCCGCCGAATGTCGATGGGCACCGCGCGCAAGCCGTCGACGTCCACCACCGGCGGCGCATTCTCCAAATCGTCGCCCGGGGTGCAGCTCCTTCGCGCTTCGAAATCGGGGCGGGCGCCTTCTCCGGCAACTCCTTCTCGACCTTCGAGACCTTCTCGTCCGAGCTGCTCGAGCCCCATTTCCGGCACATCGTTGTCGCCCGCGCGCAGATTCGACGCGACGGACGATGCGCTCCCGCCGGTCTGGTCACTGCATGCCGACAACGCGATGGTTGCCGCGGTCGAGAGGGCAAAAAAGATCGACCGTCGTTGCATATCTCGACGTTGTCGAGTTGTCATCAATCGGTATTTCATCGCAAGACCTCTTTGCGCGCACCATACGCGGAAGACTGTGCGCGCACCACCCAAGGTCTTCATTTCGAATTACGGATTACTGCGCGCCCGCGGTGACGCGCGCCGCCAACATGGGACGGAACGCGCTGCGGTATGTCCAAGCCAAGTAAACCTCGAGCACCAGCACGAAGATGGCCATCGGTAAACCCGACGGATCGATGGAGGAGTGGAGCCCAACGATGTTGACGATCACCGGTGCGACGAGGGCAAGTGCCAGTGGCACGAATCGATTGGCCAAGAGCAGCGCCGCCACGACCGTTTGCGTAATGCCGATGAGCGGAAAGATATAACCCGATTTCATCAAACCAACGCTGAACGCCACGACGTCGTCAGGCATGGTGGCCGGTTGTGGTATGAACTGCAAAAAGAAGTTTACCCCCGTCACCCCGAGTAGAAGGCCCAGGACCACGCGGGCCGTGGCGGGCAGATAGCGGGTGAACGACTTGACGCGACCTTTGGTTGCAACGACAGCTTCGACCGATTCGACTTCCGCGACGTGGTTCATGTTCGTGTCTCCTTCATGCAGGCGTCGCCCGACACGGACGGGGATCGACAAGGCGCCGACATTTTTTTTCGAGCCCGCGTTGGCTCCCTGCACCCCATGTAGGACACCGGGATTTCATGGCTTTGTGACATTCGTGCTAGGGAGCAGCACGTGCGTTCTCGATTCGTTGCCGCGTCCGCTGGCTCCTACCTAGTCCTTGCCACCCTGGTGTCCCTTGCGTGCTCCTGCTCCCGAAGCGATGCCAGCCCGCCGCCCCCCGCAGCCTCCGGCGCCGCCGCCACCCAACCGGCGGCACGCTCCGAAGCGCCGATCGCCGACGCATCGGCAGCATCGGCAACCGGCGCGCCGCGCCCGCCGTTCAACGTGCTCCTCATCACAGTGGACAGCCTGCGCGCGGACATGCCGTGGATGGGCTACAAGCGCCCCATCGCCCCACGCCTGACGGAGCTCGCGGGCCGATCCACGGTGTACACGCAGGCGTACGCCACTTCGTCGTTCACGTCGAAGAGCTTGGTCGGCTTTTTGAGCGGCCGCTACCCCTCGGAGCTCGCGCGCACGGGCGTGTTCTTCACGCGGTACCGCGACAACCCACCGTTCATGTGCGAGTCGCTGGCGAAGGAGTCCATCCCGTGCGTGGCCGGACAAGCGCACGCCTACCTCGACAAAGGCTACGCCGGCATCGATCGCGGCTTTGCCGCATGGC
The DNA here is from genome assembly GCA_037157815.1 of Sorangiineae bacterium MSr11954. NCBI lineage: Bacteria > Pseudomonadati > Myxococcota > Myxococcia > Myxococcales > Pendulisporaceae > Pendulispora > Pendulispora albinea. The sequence continues at coordinate 1,389,025 of CP089984.1, read as the reverse complement.
GGCTCGTGCCCAAAATCACCTTCGACTACAACACCGATCCCCACGTGACGAGCCAGAAGCTCACCCCACTGGCCCTCGAGCTGCTCGGATCCCCCACCATCGGCGATGGCACCCGCCCGTTCTTCGCGTGGTTCCACTACATGGACCCGCACGACAAATACCAAGGCCACGAGGAGTCGCCGCACTGGGGCACCCGCCCGCGCGATCTCTACGACGAAGAGGTGTTCTACACCGATCTCTGGATCGGCAAGCTCCTCGACGAGGTCGCCCAAAAGCCATGGGCCGCGCGCACGGCCATCATCGTCAGCGCCGACCATGGAGAGGCGTTCGGGGAGCACGGGCGCATCAAACACGCCCACGAGGTGTACGAAGAGCTGGTCCACGTACCGTTGATGGTGTTCCTCCCCGGGCAACCGGCGCGGCGCATCGCGTCCACCCGCAGCCACCTCGATCTCACGCCCACCATGATGGATCTGCTCGGCGCAAAGCCCTTGGAGCCCGCCCTGCACGGAAAGAGCTTCGCCGCGGAGCTCCTCGGGGCCCCGCCCGCCCCTTCGCACGACATCGTGTGCGATCTCCCGGAGGACGAGTTCAATCAGCGCCGCCGCTCCTTCCGCCACGACGACTGGAAGCTCATCGCCCACGGCAACGACCAGAGCTTCGAGCTCTTCGACCTCGCGAGCGATCCCCGCGAAGAGAAGGACCTCTTCGGCAAAGACCGCGCAATGACGCGCGATATGATGACCCGTTACAAAGAAGCCTCCCACGGGATTGCCGATTTGGCCCCCATCGGCGGCATCCGCCATAAAGACTGACCCCCGTAGCTCGAATCGACTCGATTCGATTCAAGCCTTTTGCGTCTCATCGACCGCGTTCGTCGATATTCGTTCATCCCCGCCCCATGTAGGCAAGTGGAGTTAGGGCGCTGGCCCGACCGGGGTGTCCCGTAATCCGAGGCTCGCCTCATATTTTATCGCCATCGGCCCCTGGAGAGCTACGATTCGGGGATGCACCCGAACCACGACGCACGCGTCATCCTTCGCCGCGCGAACCGGTACGACGTCCCTATGATCCGCGCCATCGTGCGCGAAGGTCTCGAGGAGCTCGGGCTCCGTCCCTTTGGACGCACGCTCGTCAAACCGAATTTGGTGGCGGCGGGTGAGCTCTTCGAGCACGCGCACACGCGCCCGGAGTTCGCGGAGGGCGTGCTCCGCGCGCTTCAGGATCGCGACGATGGGGCGATGACGGAGCTGGCGGTGGGCGAGCGCTGCGGCATCACCATCCCGACCCGCTACATGTACCAGGAGGCGAAGTACAACGAGGTCATCGAGCGGGTCGGGGTCAAGCGCTACTGCTTCGAGGAGGAGCCGCAGGTGGAGATCCCCTTGCGGCACGAAGGGAGGCTGCGCGACTACGTCTTTACGCCGGAGCCCGTGGCCAAGGCCGACTTCTTCGTCAACTGCCCCAAGTTCAAGGCGCACCCGTGGACCACCGTCACCTTCTCGATGAAGAACTACATCGGGATCCAAGACGATCGCCACCGTCTCATCGACCACGATCATGCGCTCAATCGAAAGGTGGCCGACCTTCAGTACATCATCCAGCCGCAGTTCTGCGCGGTCGACGCCATCATCGCCGGCGAGGGCCGGATGCTCACCCCCATCCCCCGTGAGCTGGGGCTCATCGTCATGGGGAACAACCAGGTCGCTCTCGACGCCGTCTGCTGCCGCATCATCGGCGTCGACCCCATGGAGGTCGAGCATATCCGCCTGGCGTACGAGCGCGGCTTCGGCCCCCTCGAGGCGAAGCTCTCGGGCGACGTGACCCTCGAGGAGATGAAGGAGCGCGCCAAGGGCTTTCAGGTCGGCCTGGTGCGGGTCGAGAAGTACTTCGAAGGCACCAACATCTTCGGCTACTCGGGCCCGCCGCCCGGCCACGGCGACGACGGCTATTGCTGGGGAGGGTGCCCCGGGGTCATGGAAGAGGTCATCGAGGTGCTGCGCCTCTACGACGAGAAGTGCGATCAGAAGCTCCCGCGCCTGCACATGGTGTTCGGCAACTACAAAGGGCCGCTCGACATCCAGTACGGCGAGAAGGTCATCTTCGTGGGCGACTGCTGCCAGTGGGAGGGCAAGCTGGGCAACGACGTGGTGCGGATCGAGAACCTCTACAAGGATCGCTCGACCATCGATCCCTACTCGGTGAAGCACAAAGACGTTTACGGGCGCATGCTGAAGATGGCGAACAAGCTGCGCGAGTTCCGCCACAAGCCCTATGTGCGGCTCGAGGGCTGCCCGGTGAGCATCGGAGAGCTGGTCCTCTTGCTCGCCGAGCTGGGCAACATTCAGAACCCCTACTTCGACAAACGCCAGGTGGTCGGCTTCAACCGCTCGTACCTCGCCTGGCGCGGGCACGCGGCCTGGCAAAGGATGCGGGGCCAGCCCTATCAAATTCGGGGCGCCACCGAACGCGGTCGCGCGAGACCCGAGGTCGATTAGAACCTATGCCGACGGCATGGCTGGAACAGCTGCGCGCGCTGGGGCTCCCGGCAGCGTCAATCGCGATCGTGCACACGTCGTTCAAGGCGGTGGGCTCGGAGCAAGGCGGCCCGCGCGAGCTCATCGACGCGCTCCGCGCGGTGCTCGGCCCCGACGGAACCTTGGTCATGCCGGCCATGAGCGACGACGACGACGTCCCGTTCGATCCCCGCGCCGCCTCGTGCCGCGCCAACATGGGCGTGGTGGCCGATACGTTCTGGCGCCTGCCCGGGGTGCTTCGAAGCGATAACCCGGCGTCGTTCGCGGCCATAGGGCCTCTTGCGCCTGCCTTCGTCGCGCCGCACCCCATCGAGCCTCCGCATGGCATCGACAGTCCCGTGGGAAGGGTGGCGGCGCTCGGCGGCTTCGTGCTCTTGCTGGGCGTCGATCACTCGGCGAACACCACCATTCACCTCGCCGAGTCCATGGCCCGCGTCCCCTACCGCGCCCGCAAGTACTGCACGGTGCTCGAGGGCGGCCAGCCCGTGCGCGTCGACTACGACGAGACGGATCACTGCTGCCAAAACTTCAACCGCATCGACGGCGAGCTGCGCCGCCGCGCGCTCCAGCGCGAAGGCCGTGTGGGCCACGCCATCGCGCGGCTCGCGCGTTCAACCGATGTCGTGCACGCCGCCATCACCGCGTTGCAAAAGGACCCGTGCGCGTTCCTGCACCCGCGTGGCGCCGGCTGCGAAGAGTGCGACTCGGCCTGGGCGAGCATCCCGGTGCCGTAGACGCCGCAAATTCATTTGACGCCGTCAACGATACGATTGACGATGTCAAATATGCCTACCGCACCTGCACCGTCCATGAAACACCTCGGCATTTTGGCCCATAGCGTCGAAGGCGCGGCGCTGTGCCTGCGCACGTTTTGCCAGCATGGCTTCAGCGCCCTCGGCCCGCATCAACACCCCGACGTCACGCTCGACTGCATCGCCATGGGGCGAAGCATGCCCGCCTGGGATGCGGGCGATCACGCGTCCATCCGGCAAATCTTGGCCGAGAGCGTCCGAAGGCTGCACCGCGCGGGCGCCGAGTTCTTCGTGTGCCCCGACAACACGGCGCACATCGCGCTCGGCCATCCCGGCGAGGCGCTCGCCTTGCCCGGTCTTCACATCGCCGATGTCGTGGCCCAAACGGCGCGACGCGATGGGCGGCGCAAGGTCGGGATCCTCGGCACCCGCTACACGATGGGCGATCCCATGTACCCGGCCGCCTTCGCCCGCGAGGGCATCGATTCGGCGATCCCGAACGACCGCGATCGCGACGTCGTCCACACGACCATCTTCGAGGAGCTCGTCGAGGGCGTCTTCACGGACCGCGCGCGCGACGCCTTCGTGGGCATCATCCGGCGGCTCGCCGAGCAAGGCTGCGACACAGTGGCGCTGGTCTGCACGGAGATCCCGCTGCTGGTCCCGCAGGACGCCTCCCCGCTGCCGGTCCTCGACTCCACGCGGCTGCTCGCCGGTGCGGCCTTTCAGGTCGCGGTGGGGAACGTGGAGCTGCCCCGCTGGTACGGGGGCCTTCGGGGTTGAGACGGCGAGAGCGGGCTCGGATCACGGTGTGATCTCGAACGAGCGCCGCTCTCGCGGGCCATCGCGACGATCGACTAGGAGTAGTCCTTCTCCATGCGCTCTTGATCTTCTTTGCAGCGGATGCAGAGGTTCGTCTCGGGACGCGCCTCCAGGCGCTTGAGCGAGATCTCCTCCCCGCACTCTTCGCACACGCCGAAGCTGCCGTCCTCGATCTTCGCCAGCGCCTTGTTGATCTTGTCTAGGAAGGCCTTTTCTCGGCCGCGGAGGCGGAAGGTGAAGGATTGAAGGTACTCACTGGAGGCGAGATCCATCTCGTCCGGCAGATCGTTGGCGTCGAGGGTCATGTCCTCCTCCAACGTCTGCTTGGCCTTCTTGATGATCTCGTCGCGCTTTTCCGTGAGGAGCGTTTTGAACTTCTTGAGCTGGGTCTTATTCACTTCGGTTGCTCCGCTTCGCTACGCAACCTCCATGGACGGCACCGCATTCCGTACGCAGTTCCGTTCACTTTGGGCTCGGGTTTTCACAATTCTAAGGCATGTCCCGAATTCGAGGGCGGGAGACGGTAAGCACGTAGCCATTTTTCGTCAACCCCTAGTGGACCGAGGCTGGGGCCGGATTTTGCCAACAGGAGAAAACGCGCTGCGACGTATGGCCCGCCTGGCGGTTCAATCATCGCGTTGCACCTGGTAACCTCGCCGCCACGCGGCATGAGCTACTTGGTGGCAGTCGACGAAAACGGACTCGGCCCTCGCTTGGGCCCACTCATCGTGACCGCCGTCACCGCCAAATGCGCGGACGACGGGGTCAAGGTCGCGTTCGGACGGCCTGGCCGCGCGTTCTCGGCCAGGCTCGGAGACTCGAAAGGTCTGGTCGCCTACGGCGATTCTGCGCTTGGTGAAGCGTGGGCGCGTGCGCTGGCCGAGCGCACCGGCCGAGGGCACGACCTCGCCCACCCCGATGCGCTCTTCGAGGCGCTCTCGCTCGATCCGCGCTCGTCGCTGCGCGCGCATTGCCCGAGCGCGCACGAGCGCCAGTGCTGGGGACGCGAGGGCGAAGCCTTCATCGCCGAAGACGAAATGGTGACGAAGGTGCGTCGCGATCTGGATCGGCTCGCGAAGAGAGGGGTCGCGATCGTCCGCGTGGAGGTGGCGCTCATCTGCAACGACGCCATCAACCGCGCCATCGAAAAAGGGCTGTCGCGGTTCGTGGTCGATCTTCATGCCATGGAGCGGCTGGTGCTCTCCGCGCGCGCCAGCGTGGACGCCGACGTCGTCGCCGCGTGCGGCAAGGTCGGGGGGTACAACCGCTACAGCGAGCACTTCGGGCCGCTCGGCGGGCGCCTTCACGCCATCCTGTGCGAGGGCCGCGCGCGCAGCGAGTATCAATTTCCGGGGGTGGGCCGCATCGCGTTCGTGCGCGACGCCGACGAGACGCACCTCTTGGTGGGCATGGCCTCGCTGGTGGGCAAGTGGGTGCGCGATCTGATGATGCTGCGCGTGGTGCGCTACCACCGGGAGGTCGATGATTCGCTCCCGATGGCCAGCGGCTACCACGATCCGGTGACCACCCGCTTCATCGCGCAGAGCGCGCTGCTCCGCCGCAAGCGCGGTCTGCCCGACAGCTGCTTCGAGCGGCGCGCGCTCAACGAGTAGGCTTGCCCGCGTCGGCCGCACCGGCCGCCGGCGCGCCGCCAGCACCGGCCGCCGCCACGAGCCAGCCGCGCACGCGCGTGACCTTCTCGTCCTTGGTGAGGCGCACCTCGGCTTGTTTCTCGGCGGGCTCGCCCGGCTTGAGCGCCAGATCTTCGTCGCCGATGCCGAGGATGCTCGCTCCCTTGCGGGCCACCACGTACTCGCTCTTCGGACGATCCGGTGAATCCTGCACGACCAGGTGCAGCGCCTCGTCCGCGAGCTGCGCCACGGGGAGGGTGCCCGGGCGCTGGCGCAGGAGCTTCATCGCGTCCTTGGCCATGTCGGCGTCGTCGCGCACCAGCGAGACCACGCGGTACCGCTTGGCGCCCTCTTTGTAGTACCCCACCGCGCCCGCGCCGAGCCGCGCGACCCCCAGCATCTCCTTGGGGAAATATTGAATGCCGTTGGGCACCAAGTTGGCCGTGGGCAGCGCCTTGGCCGCCGCCGGCTTGTCGGGCGATCCCGGGAGCTTTCCGCCCAAGCCCTCGGCGATGGCCGTGAGCACGGAGGCGCTCGACTTGGCGATCTGCTCGGGCGACTCCTGCTCGTTCAAGTACGTGAGCTCGGCCAAGTACGGCCCCTTCCACACGTAGCCGCGCCCGTTGCCGAGGGCGCCGGCGCCGCCGGCTGCGATCGCGCGCGGCGCCCTGGGATCGGCGGGATCGGCGTCGGCGATGACCCGTTTGGAGAACATGCCGTAGGCGCCGCCCGGATCGCCGAAGGTCGACAGGATCACCTCCACGCTTCCACCCCCGCCGCCGCCGTCGACATAGCGCACGATGACCGCGCGCTTCAGACCGTACGACTTGTAGACCTCGCACTCCCCGTCCACCGCGGTCGTGCACACTTGGTCCATGGTGAGCTTGCCGCGATCGCCGTACGTCTTGGTGTCGCCTTGCGGCTCGAGGCAGTAGCTCCCCGCGGTGCGCACGAAGAACTCGCCCTGCACGGGATCGTCCACCGTGCCGCCGCCGGCTGCACAGGCGCCGGGCTTGGCCGTCTCCACCACCGGGGGCGGTGGCGCGCCGCGCTCCTCGGGCTTTTCGTTCTTGCTGCAGCCAAAGCCGCCCGCGCCCGCCCCCAACATGGGAAGAAGCGCGAGAAGAGCGAGCGGAAGGGCGGAACCTGGACGAGACGAGACCTTCACCATGGTTCCGTCCTCTATCACACCCGTGTAGAACACCGTCCCGTGGCGACCGCTGAAAACGATTCGGAGCAAGCAGAGCAGGCTGCTCAGCCTGGACAGAGCACCGCCCGCGCGGTTGGACGCGGCGGTCTCGCGGTTCTGGGGGCCAAAGCCTACTTCGTCCTGCTCGGATTCGTGCAGCAGATCGCGCTGAAGCAAGCCATCGGCATGGCGGGCTACGGAGCTCTATCGCGGGTGCTGGCGCCGGCGAACATCATCAACAACGTCACCGTCACCAGCTCCATTCAAGGGGTGAGCCGCGCGGTCGCCGGCGGCGGTGAGCATCGCGAGCAAGCCTTCCGCGCCACCTTGCGCGTCCATGCGCCGCTGGCCCTCGTTCTGGCGATCCTGTTCGCGCTCCTCGCCCCCGCCTATGCCTCGTTCCAAGGCTCGCCCCACATCGTCACGCCCTTGCGCATCCTCGCGTGCGTGGTCGCCATCTACGGCGTCTACGCGCCGCTGGTCGGCTCCCTCAACGGGCGGGCGCTCTTCACGCGCCAGGCCGCCCTCGACACCATCTTCGCCACCCTTCGCACCCTGGGGCTCATCGGCGTGGGGCTGCTCTTCCAGCGCTACGGAGGTGCGGGGGTGGAAGGCTCGGTCACCGGCTTCGTTCTGGCGACGCTCCTCATCCTTCCCCTGGCGCTGGTCTGGAGCGGCACCGGCCGCGCCCCCGATCCGCACGCGCCGCCCGTCGCGGCGATCCCCCGCCCCACGGCCTACCTCGCGCAGCTCTTGCCGCTCGCCCTGGCGCAGCTCTTTGCCAATGGCTTGATGCAAGCGGACATCGCGGTGCTCGGCCGCTTCGTCTCCTCGGGCGCCCTCGCGAGCGGGCTCACCGGCGAAGGCGCCGCACGAAGCGCGGACGAGTGGGTCGGCGTGTACCGCTTTTGCCAGCTCTTTGCGTTCTTGCCGTACCAGCTCGTCTTGAGCGTCGCGCAGGTGCTCTTTCCCATGGTGGCGCGCGCGCACGCGGAGAACGACCGCGAGGCCGTCCACCGCTACGTGCAGCGCGGCGCGCGCATCGCCGCGCTGGCGTGCGGGCTGGTGGTCGCCGTCATCGTGGTGATCCCGGCCTCGGTGCTGGGGGTCGCGGGCGGCGCGGTGGTGGCGGAGCGCGGAGCATCGACGTTGCGCATCTTGGTGTTGGGCCAAGGCGCCTTCACGTTATTTGGCATTGGCACCACGGTGCTGGCGAGCCTTGGCAAAGAGCGCCTCTCGGCCACATTGAGCTTCGTCTTATTGGTCTTTCTCACGGGCGCCGTTTGGGTCGCCAGCTCGGGCGCGACCTACGGCGAAGCGCAGCTTCGCGCCACCGCCTGGTCGACGAGCGCCACGTTGAGCGTGGGCCTGGTGGCCATGTCGCTAGCCGTGCGGCGCTACTCGGGCACGTTCATCCCGCTGGCCACCTTCGCGCGTGCCGCGGGGGGCGTGGCGCTCGCATACGTCGCGGGCCTCGCCCTACCCCGTTTCGGTTTGCTCCTCACGCCGTTCGTCGCGCTGGCGGTGGCCATTGCGTATATTGTATTCCTCATCGTCACGGGTGAATTGAAAGGTGCGGATCGCGCCATGCTCGTTTCGCTCGTTTCACGCCGCCGCAATACGTCACGCTAATTCAATTACGCCATGTTTGAAAAAAGCTACGCGCTCGCGCGTTCCGCTCTTTTTGTCGTCGGCTTTTTGTGTGCCGGCCTTTCGTGCGCGTGCACCCAATCCGAGAGCACGACGGATCCGGCGGCCGCGCCGGGCGCCGATGGCGGCCCCCATCCATGGGCCGCCGACGCCGGCGCCGATCTCGGTTATCCCTCGCCCGAGGCCGCGGGATTCCACCACCTCGCCCTCGTCTACAAAAGGGCGCAGGACCGCCGGAGCAGCGACTTCGTTCCCTATGTGGCGTGGCAAAAAGACGGAAGGCCGCGCGCGGGGCAGTGGCTCTTCGACGCCTTCGTCTTTCTCGCCTTCAAGGCGCCGAGCGGCGTGGCGCTCGATTACGGGGCGAGCACCCAAGCCGATTGGGAAGCGTTGCTCGATGCGTGGTTGGGCCCCCGCGACTCGGGCGCACGCGGTGAAATCGGCGCCCTCGACGATGCCATTTCCGCCACCGCGGCCGCGACGAGCGACGAAGGCCGCATCATGGGCGCACCTCCGGGCCCGCGCCGGATCGCCCTTGCCATGCCGTGGATGAACCCCGAGGTCACCGACTTCGGCGACGTCGACGGCGATGGGACGCGTGAAAATCTGGCACGAAGCGAGGACCGCGCCCGCGTCGCCAAATGGTACGCGGCCCAGGTGCGGGAGCGATTTCGCGCGCGCCACTACGCCCACGTGGAATCGTGGGGGCTGTATTTCATGCGCGAGGACATCGTCCACGAGGACGCGGTGAGCCTCCCGTCCGTGACCCGTGCGGTTCACGGCGAAGGGCTGCGCATGCTCTTCATCCCCTACTACGCGGCGCCGGGTTGGGACGCCTGGCGGGGCCTCGGCTTCGACGTGGCCATTCTGCAACCGAGCTACGCATTCCGCTCGTGGATCGACGGTGGCCGGGTCACGCGCAGCCGTTTGGCGGCGGCCGCGGACTTTGCGCGCACCAAGGGCCTGGGCGTCGAGGTGGAGGTGCGCGGAACAACGAGCATCCCCGCCGAGCGAACCATGCTGAGGCAGTACCTCGCCGACGGCGCCCGCGCGCGACGCGGCTACCAGCAGGGCGCCACCGTCTACTTTTTAGGCGACGACATCGTCGAAAAATCGACCACCGATCCGGACGCGCACGCGGCGTACGAAGACCTGGCCGCCTACGTGCGCGGGGCCACCCTCGCCGATCCCGATCCCGCGTCGACCTTTGCCTGGACGGCGAGCCAAGACGGCCGCACCACCTCGGCGCAAGCCCGCCTCGCGCGCCCGCTCGACGTGAGGGCTCTGCATATCGACTTGGACGAGCCGCCCGCATCCGGCACCTGGCTCGGCACCGCCCATGTGCGCGTCCGGCGCGCCGGCTCGAGCAGCTGGGAGCCCGCAGGGTGGGCGCTGCGCACGGCGCCCGATCGTGTGAGCGGCACGACGCGCTGGCAATCGCTGACGATCCCCCTCGCGTCGGCGGGTTTGGCGCCGATCGCGGAGCTGGCGCTCGATCTGGTCACCGCCAAGAGCTCGCCCGCAGCGCGCGCCCCCATGAACGCGCATATCGCGCTCGACTCGGACTTTCCGCCGCAAAGCGACGCACCGCTCGCCCGCGGCGCCGAGTATGTCACCCGCCCCGGACCGCCCGCCTCCATGCTGCCGGACAGCGCCCCGGGGACGCGCCCCAAGCTGACGGACGGCCTCGTCTCCGAGGGCGGGTGGAACTCCGGGCGCAACATCGGGTGGCGGGGCGATCCCGGCGAGCTGGCGGTCGTCTTCGATCTCGGGCAAGTCCGCGCGTTCACGCGGGCCAAGATCTGGACACACGGCGGGAGCGACGCCGCTGTCAACTGGCCGCTCAACCCGGCCCTCCTCCTCGCAATCGACGCGGCGCGCGTGGCCCCCAACGGCATCGGCGCGCTTCCCCCTGATTTCGCAGCGCTTGCCGGCAGCGAGCCGGTGGTCACGGGCAAGCACGGGCCCCATTGCACGCCGGCCGATGCGTTTGCATTCTGCACGAATCTCGACGGCTACATCGATGTCGCGCCGCCGGGGCCCATTCGAACCCGCTATGTCACGGTGTTCACCGAGGCGAAGGGTTGGGTCATGTTGAACGAGGTGCAAATCGAGGCCGACGGCATGTCCATGGCCAACGTTCCCTACACAATCCGCACGTTTCCGAGCCCCGAGGTCGCGCCCGACTACATGGACAATGGGCGGAAGCTCACCGACGGCACCGTCGCAACATCGTTCATCCCCGCGCTTCTATCCGGATGGTCCGCCGCCACCAACGTCCAAGTCGACGTCAACCTCACCGGCGCGACCCCGCTCCAGGAGGTCACGGTCTGGAGCCAATCGCTCGGCAGCTACGGGATCGACCCTCCGGCCACCGTGCGCATCGAGGTCGCCGGCGACGGCGGCACCTTCTCGTTGCTCGGCGAAGCCAAAGCCGCGAGCGCCGTGGTTCTCGAGGGCGCGCGCGGCTACCGCGTTCGCTCCACCCCACCGGTCCCCGCGCGCCGCGTGCGCATCTCGGTACCGGCCCACAGCGGTGCGGACCGTTGGACCATGTTGAGCGAAATCGATGTGCGGTAGCTGAATCGCCAATGAACGCGCCGCGTTGACGCTGGCAACACTGCGTTGACGCGGGAGCACTGCGTTGGGCGGGCAGCACTGCGTTGGGCGGGCAACCCGGTATGGTGCACCGCGCGCGCATGATGAACACGAGGCGCGATGGGGGGCTTCCTCCGCACGGATGCGGCAGGTTCGGTCCTTGCTACGCACTGCGGTGCTCCCTCCATCGGTCTTGTGCTCGTTTCGATAAACCGCTCGAGACCGTCTTCGGGTAGAACCGAGCTCGGGTTTTTATCCCAGCGATGGCGAAATGTACGCCAACGTTCACCGTTCGAAGCCATTCGGGAGCGTACCGAAAGGAGTCTATCGAATGCGTCGCCATTCACTTATTTCAGCGAGCGTCATCAGCCTGCTCGTTGGTTGCGGAGCGGGGGAGTCTTTGGATGGCGCCAACGCCGAGGAGACGAACGCCTTATCCTCGGAGCGCGCGGAGGATCCGACCACAGCGCCTCACTGTGCGCACGGAGCAAGCGGCACGGCCCGTTTCGCGCGCGTCCTCGCCGCGAGCGGATCGGATCTTCATTTGGCCGGCATCGCGACGACCCAACGTGGCCGGATCGTGGCTGCCGGCGATTTCAAAGGGACCATCGACTTCGGAACGGGTCCGCTCACCAGCGCCGGCGACTCCGACCTCTTCGTGGCCTCCTGGGGCGCGTGCGGCGAGCCCCTCTGGGCGCGGCGCTTCGGCGATTCGGCCGCGCAAACGATGAAGGCGCTCGCCATCTCGCCCTCGGGCGATCCGGTGGTGACCGGCCACTTCGCGGGCTCACTCGTCTTCGGCCGCAGCTCCTTGCAAGGCCCCGGCGTGTTCGCAGCCCGCCTCACCTCAAACGCCACGGCCGACGTCTGGTCGCGGGTGCTCGCCGGCACGCCCGGAGAAGATATCGTCACCGTCGCCGATGCCACCACCGACCAGCGGGGTGAGACCACCTTGGTGGGCTACATGGATGGCCGCATCGACTTTGGCGGCAAGATCATCACCGGCCAAATCGGCGGGTGGGCCGCGCACCTCGATGCCGCGGGCCGCACCCAGTGGGCAACGGCGCTGCCGGGCGGCTCCGATCGCGAGGACGTCAAGGTGCTGACCGCGCCCGATCAGCGCACCTATGTCTATACGCAGTGGGCCACCGGCTCCCGCTCGTTCCTCACACAGCTCGCGGCCGACGGCACCGTCGCATTCAACCGCCGCTACTACGGCACCGGCAATCAACTGGAGTTCGCCTACGACATGGCCTTTGCGCCAGACGGCACCTTGCTGGTCGCTGGAGCAGGCGCCTTCGCGACCGCACCGGTCACGGGCGACGCCGACGAGCGCCCTTTCGTCGCCAACCTCGATGCGAGCGGCAACCCCTTGTGGGTGCGAAAGCTCGACGGAATCCGCGCACGGCACATCACGTCCCGCGCCCGCACCATCCTCATCGCCGGAGAGACCACGGAAGGGAGCTGCCTCGATCTCCCCGGAAACGACTGCGCCACCTTCGTCTCCCGGCTCGCAACCGACGGCTCGACCATCTGGGCCAACGGCCTGCATGGCCCTGCCGCGCGAACCTCCGCGCTCACCGCCGACCCTTCCGGCAATCCCATCCTGACCGGCACCTTCGACACCTCCCTCAAAGCCGGCAAATTCCAGCTCACCGGCGCCGCCGCCACACCGTTCATCGCTTCGTTTTCGCGGTAAATCGTCGCCCCCGTTCGCGCACGGTGATGCCGCTGCGCCAGGCGAACGCTCGCTGCCGTGCCACGAAGACAAATCGACATCTCTCTCGCCTCGTACTCACGCCGGAGCGCGAGGGCAGCGGAATCCTGAACGATCTTCAGCATCGAAACGGCTGAGTCGAAATTTCGTCGATTTCACTCGAGGAGCAGGCAAACTCCTCGAGCACTTCTGCGGGTGGCACGGTGAGCGAAGACCAGATGAAGCACCAGCCACGCGGCGCGCGGAGGAGTCGTTCTTGAGCCACGAGCCGCCCGTAACGACCGGCCCGCCGGATGCCCTTCGCGAAGAGACGCATCCGTCGTTTTCGGACGAGCCGCTCACCCAAGGGGCCGAGGCGCGCGTGGGTAGCACCGTACACGAGAAGTACCGGATCGTCCGGTTGCTCGTACGATGTGGTGCTGAAGCGCTGGGCAACGAACCGCGAAGCGTCTCGGCGAAGACCGCGCGATCGCGGCACATAGCCCTGCGGTGCCCAGGGGGCGCGGAGACCCAGCCGGCGATCCATCCGCTCCCCCGGCTCACGACGCGCGCCCCCGTTTCGATGTCCCAGTAAATCGAGCACCGGCGGGGCGTGTCCGAGACACCCGCTTTTCTGTCCGGGACACCCCAGTCATCGTCAATTCTTCGAGAAATTCGCGTCGAAAGCCCGGGTACGCCGCTCGCTATGAGGGCGAGGCATGCGGCATCGATGGCGCGGTCTTACGCGCGTCGAGCCAACGACCTCGCCCGCGCGTGCGCTACCCCACGGCGCGACGGGAGCGATCCATGGGGCGCACCAAAGGCAGACGACCATGATGCAGCTGATTGCAGACAAACTGAAGACGCTGAAGAGCGTCGTGCATTCGATGGAGAAACAATTCGGAAAGGGCACCCTCATGGCCCTGGGCGACGAATACGAGCCCGAGCCCGTGGCCACCATCAGCACCGGGTCTCTGGCGCTCGATCTCGCCACCGGCGTGGGAGGTTACCCGCGCGGCCGCGTCGTCGAAATCTTCGGGCCCGAGTCCAGCGGAAAGACCACCTTGGCCCTGCACGCCATCGCCGAAGCGCAGAGAGCGGGCGGCGTCTGCGCGTTCATCGACGCCGAGCACGCGCTCGACGTGGTCTATGCGCGCGGCATCGGGGTGGAGACCGAGGGGCTGCTCGTCTCGCAGCCGGATACGGGGGAGCAGGCGCTCGAGATCGTGGAGGCGCTCGTGCGCTCTGGCTCGGTCGATCTCATCGTGATCGATTCCGTCGCGGCGCTCACGCCCAAGGCGGAGATCGAAGGGGACATGGGCGATCAGCACATGGGGCTGCAAGCGCGCCTCATGAGCCAAGCCCTCCGAAAGCTCACCGCGGTCACCCACCGCACGGGCACCACCTTGATGTTCATCAACCAGCTGCGGCACAAAATCGGCACCACCTTCGGCTCGCCCGAAACGACCACCGGCGGCAATGCGCTCAAGTTCTATGCATCCATGCGCCTCGACGTCCGCCGCATCGGGCAAGTGAAGGTCAACGACGAGATCATCGGCGGCAAAACGCGGGTCTCGGTGAAGAAGAACAAATGCGCGCCCCCGTTCGCCGAGGCGGAGTTCGAAATCCGCTGGGGCCACGGCGTGGATCCCATCTCGGAGCTGCTCGATCTGGGCGTCGCGCGCGGGGTCGTCGACAAAAGCGGCAGTCATTTGTCGTTCGCGGGCACGGCGCTCGGCAACGGGCGCGAGCGATCGCGCGAGGCCTTGCTCGAGAGCCCCGATCTTCGGAGCACGTTGCGGCAGGCGATCGTCGCCACCGGGCCGAGCAAGCCAGGGCGCCGCACCGCCGACGCGTAGCGCGCGGTACGAGCGAGGATCCGGCGTCGCGGGTCCTCGCTCGTTCCTTCATTCTCTCGAGCGCCAGATTCGTTCCGTGCACGCACCGATGCATGGGATGGCTTCGACCTCTCCGATTGCGACGCTCTCGTCGGGAAACGATCTCCCGCGCGCCACCGAATTGACTGCAACACCGATAGGCGGCTACGACATGAAACATTCGACCATCGCTCCGCATCCTTTTGCGAAATTTCATTGCTCCATCGCGCGCACCCTGGAGCAGCTCGAACCCTCGTGGACACCGTTGATCCTGCGCGACGTGTTCTTTGGACTGCGCCGCTTCGATGGCCTCTGCAAAGATCTCGGTATTGCCACCAACACCCTCACGGCGCGGCTGGAGGCATTGGTCGCAAAGGGCATTCTCGAGCGCGCGCCGTACCGCGATCACCCCGTGCGTTACGAGTATCGTCCGACCACCAAAGGCGCCGACCTCTTTCCCGTCGTCCTCAGCCTCCTGCGATGGGGCGACGCCTGGACCAGCGAGCCCGAAGGAGCCCCCGTCAAGCTTCGCCATGTCCCTTGCGGGGAAGCCACGCAAGCGGAGGTGGTCTGCAACGTCTGCGGCGATGTGCTTCGACTCGACAACGTCACCGTTCACGCGGGCCCCGGCGCCCGCATCGCCCCCGGCACCGCCGTTCTGGCCGCGCAGCTCCCGCCGGAGCCAACCACCCCCTCCCCCGGCGAAACGCCCGCCGCCGCTGGCCGTCCGCGGCGCAATCGCTTCCGTTTGCGCGAAAGCTTCGGACCATCCATGCCGCCGCCCATGGAGCCGGCCAATGACGTGCAGTATCCGAAATCGCCGCAGTCCGCCGCCGCAGCGCAAAAACAGCGCGTGCTGCCCCGAATGAGCGACGAGCCGCAAAACGATATCGAACCGCAAATCCAATCAGGCCAATAAAGAATTTTCGAACCAAAAGACACGAATACGGCGCGCCGCGCCCGATGCCGCGAACACGCCCGCGGCGGTCGCGGCGCAATCGGTACGATCGAGGCGCGCCTTATCCTTCGTTTATCGTTTTCTCGTCGCGCGCTCGACGCAGCAGTTCCGTGCAGGCGCACGCACCCACACCGAGCGACCCCGCATCACATTTTCGTAATCGAATTCGCGGGCATTCGCGATGGATTCGCGACGAGATTCGCGACCTGGACCTGAGCGGGTGCACGCTCGATCGCGTCAGGTTTCACTCGAGCAGGGTTTGCGCAGCCGTGAGCGATGTTTGCTCGCGATAGGCAATCGCTGCGCGTGCATTACGACCCGTGCCGATTTTGATACCGCTACGCCACGATATCGATATTTTAAGCATTTGCCATTGGACTCTACCGATCGACATGATAATGGAAGTTGCATTCCACGCAATCGCATCGGTGGACACTTGAATCCTTATCGAGCGCTGGGTGGAAGTCTCTCACGTACGGCGCACGAAGCTCGTTCATTCGCTAGCCTCCACTCGTACAACTCGAAATCGAGGACCGAACCATGTCCAGGCGCCCGATTCATGTTCTCCTAGGATTACTACTATTCCTCACGGCATGCGCGATGGGTGGCTGCGCCGTGAGCGATGACCCAGAGTCGCTCGGCGTATCCAGCGATGGGGTCGAATACCTCCAGAAGGGGGTCGACTATGCGTGGGCCAGACCTTCGCCCGGAGGTCTCAGGGGCGAGGGCTACACCTTCGCAGCGCGCTATTTCAGTTGGCTGCCCAATGGGAAGGTGCTCTCGGGCGGCGAGCTCTCCGCGCTCGCCAACGCAGGCCTCGACGTGGTGACGGTCTGGGAGTTCGACACCGGAGATGCCCTGGACGGCTACAACGGTGGCGTCCGCGATGCCAACGAAGCGCTCCGCCAGGCGAACGGCCTCGGCATCCCCGCGGGCCGGCCGATTTACTTCGCCGTCGACTTCGATGCGCGCGCCGATCAGCAAGGGGTCATCAATTCGTATTTCGACGGCGCCGCCGCCGTCCTCGGGCGAGGTCGCATTGGCGCCTACGGTGGTTACTACGTCATCAAGCGCCTGTTCGATGCCGGCAAGATTGCCTTCGGCTGGCAGACCTACGCATGGTCCGGCGGTCAGTGGGATGCACGCGCCCAACTGCGCCAAGTCCAGAATGGCATCACGGCCGCGGGCAACCCCAACTGCTGCGACCTCAATTATGCAGTGGCCAACGACTTCGGACAGTGGCACGGCTCCGGCGGGGGCACTCCGCAGCCCCCCACGGGAGGAGGCGACTGCGCGGTGCGCGGTGACGGCAAGCTCTATTGCAACAACACGCCCGGCGCCGCGATCCGATCGGGCATGAGCGCCTCGAGCAGCGTCGTCAATCATCTGCGAACTGGCTACAGCTGGTTCGATTGCTGGGGCACCGGCGAGCGCCACAACGGCGGCAACACCACCTGGTACCACACCCTCGGCGACGACAATGGCAATTGGGGATGGGTCCCCGGCGTCAACCTCAGCACCCCCGACTCCTTCGATGCCAACCCCAGCGCCCACGGCCTTCGTCAATGCGGTGGACCGCCGCCTCCCTCCTCGGATTGCTCGGTGCGCGGCGACGGCAAGCTCTATTGCAAGAACACCCAGGGCGCCGCGATGCGCGCGTCGCTCAACTACTCGAGCTCCGTCGTCAACCATCTGCGCACCGGCTACAGCTGGTTCGACTGCTGGGGTACCGGCGAGCGCCACAACGGCGGCAACACCACCTGGTACCACACCCTCGGTGACGACAATGGCAATTGGGGATGGGTCCCCGGCGTCGATCTCAGCACCCCCGACTCCTTCGACGCCAACCCCAGCGCCCACGGCCTTCGTCAATGCGGCGGCCAGTCCGCCGACTGCTCCGTGCACGGCGACGGCAAGCTCTATTGCACCAACACGAGCGGCGCCGCGATGCACGCGTCGACCAACTACGGGAGCAGCGTCGTGAACCGTTTGCGCACCGGCTACAGCTGGTTCGATTGCTGGGGCACCGGCGAGCGCCACAACGGCGGCAACACCACCTGGTACCACACCCAAGGCGATGACAACGCGAACTGGGGATGGGTCCCCGGCGTCGATCTCAACACCCCCGACTCCTTCGACGCCGATCCCAGCGCCCGCGGGCTGCGCCGATGCAATTGACGGCTCACGCCGCGCTCGTATCGACGTGATTCGCCACGTGGAAGCGATCCAGAAGGCGTAGCTGGATCGCTTCCAAGATGTGCTCGCGCGATACCGCCGTGGCCCCCGCGAGATCGGCGACGGTGCGCGCCACGCGAAGGATCTTCCCGTAGGCGCGCGCCGAGAGACCGTACTTGGTGGCCGCCTTGGTCAAGAGGGAGATGCTCTCGGCCGATGTACCCGCCACCCGCGCGAGCTCCGATGCATGAAGGGTCGCGTTGGTGGGCATGCTCGTTTCGCCTCGGAGCATGCGCTCGGATTGAACGGCCCTCGCCGCGCGCACCCGGGCCGCCACGACCGTCGACGATTCGCCCGGCTTGGCGGAGGTCAACGACGGCACGTGCACGGGCGGCAGGGCCACTTGCACGTCCATGCGATCGAGCAGCGGGCCGCTCACGCGCCCGCGATAGGTGCGGATGCGTTCGAGGGTGCAGGAGCAGCGGCTCGTCCCATCGCCATAGTAGCCGCAGGGGCATGCGTTCATCGCGGCGACCACCAGCGGACGCGCAGGGTACGTGGCCGTGGCATGGGCGCGTGTGATGCTCACCACACCGTCTTCCAACGGCTGCCGAAGCGCTTCCAGCGCCGCGCGACGAAACTCGGGTAGCTCGTCGAGAAACAGCACGCCGTGATGGGCGAGGCTCACCTCCCCCGGCCGCACCTCGCCGCCGCCGCCCACCATGCCGACCTCGCTGACCGTATGGTGCGGCGCTCGAAAGGGGCGCATCGAGGAGAGCGGTCCGCGCGCTTGCCCGAGCAAACCGAAATCGCCCATCGCACGGGCGACGCTATGGATGGCCGTGACCTCCAGCGCTTCGTCGACCGACAGCGCGGGCAAGACGCTCGGCAACCGGCGCGCGAGCATGGTCTTGCCTGCGCCCGGGCTCCCGACCATGAGCAAATTGTGTCCGCCCGCGGCCGCGATCTCCAGGGCGCGGCGCGCGTGGAGCTGACCGCGAACGTCGCTCAAATCGTCGGGCGCTTGGGGCTGCGTTTCGTCCCACGCCGGTCTGGCCAAGGGGAGGATCTCGTCGCCGCATAGGCCCGCGACCACGTGCTGAAGTGTCCTGGCCGCGCGCACCTCGATGCCCGGAACGAGCCCCGCCTCGCCTTCGTTGCACGCGGGGACGATGACCTTCGTCACGCCGCACGATCGAACGCCAATCAGCAGCGCGAGGGCTCCGCGGATGGACTGCACGGTGCCCGCGAGCGAGAGCTCGCCGAGGAGCAAGGTGTCGGCGAACGACTCTTCGTCGACCACGCCGAGGGCGCCCAAGGTGGCGACCGCGATGGCCAGATCGAAGGCGCTGCCGGTCTTGGGCAGATCGGCTGGGGCGAGGTTCATGACGATGCGGTACTCGGAGAGGTCCACGCCCAAGTGCGCCAAGGCGCTCTTGACGCGAACGCGGCTCTCGCGAACCGTCGCCTCCGCGAGGCCCACCAACTCGAAGGAGGGCACCCCGCGCGTCACC
Organism: Sorangiineae bacterium MSr11954; assembly: GCA_037157815.1. NCBI lineage: Bacteria > Pseudomonadati > Myxococcota > Myxococcia > Myxococcales > Pendulisporaceae > Pendulispora > Pendulispora albinea. The sequence goes on along the minus strand of CP089984.1, from coordinate 1,369,626 downwards.
TCCACCTCGACCCGTACGAGCTGGGCTTGAAGTCCAATCAATGTGGCACTGAGCGTGGTCGCAAGCATGCCCCTCCGAAGAGCGAGCACCGTGCCGGCTTCCCCTACGTGAAATCATTCACAAATTCGCACCGCGGCAGGTGTCCGGGACAGTTTCACCTCCCGTCCGGGACACCCCTCGCGCACCTTCGCGCGCCCTCACGCTTCGCGTCGAACGCCCCCACCCCGAAACGCTTCGCGCACGCTCCGAGTCGAAACGCTCCGACCCGCCCCCCGAACGCCTTCGAGCACACACAAAGCTCGAAGCGTTCACGCGCGCCTAAGCGCCGTCTTTGGGACGAGGCGTCACGTTCTTTGCGCCTGCAATGATCAGATCGACCAGAGCCTGCATGAACGACTCATCCAACTTTTGTCCAACTGTCACGATGCGCAGGAACGCTGCGGCAAAGCAAACCTCGCCCACCAACGCACCGTCGGTCCACGAGGGGAGCTCTCCGCGTTCCATGGCGCGGTCGAAGATGGCCTGACGGCTGGCGAGCAGTTCGACCTTGAGCCGCGCCAGGAGCGGCTCGAAGGCGGGCTGCGCGCGCTCGATTTGGATCGCGCGATAGATGGCGAGGCCCTTCGGTGTAGAGGCGGCCTCCGCCATACCGCGCAGCATCGCGAGAAGATCTTCCCGCATCGAGCCCGTGTTCGGTGGATGCTTGTAGGGGCTGATCCAATGGAGCGCGGCCAAGACGAGATCATCCTTCGTCGGCCAGCGACGATAGATCGTTGTCTTGTTCACGCCGGACCGCGCTGCGATTTCATCCACACGCAGACCGGCGTAACCACTCCGGCCAAACTCCTCCGCCGTATTTTCCAATACGAGCTCGACAATTTCCGCGCTGCGGCCCTGCAGGCGCACCCCTTCGGTTCGCCGCGTGTTGCGGCTCGCGTTTCGGAGTCGAGGTCGAACTTCGTCGGTATGTCGGTTTTCGTCCGTCATTGGTTACCCCCGGTCTAGCGATCGTGTCGGTATCCCTTTCTATCCCAAAAATATGGCAACCAAGAGTTGCCAACGCAACCCCGCGACCTCACTATGGCAACGTCCAGTTGCCAAATGGAAAAGTCGCGATGACAACCAGCTCTGCAAGCCTCGACAACGATCTCCAAAGCTCAACCCTAACCGACGCAACGCCGGCCGCAACACCGCTGGCAGCCGCCGAACAACCCCAGCGACGTCGTTTCTTCGTCATGGGAGCCGCCGCCCTGGCCGTCGCCGGCGCCGCCGGCTGGTACCTGGCGCACCGCGGGCTGGAGACGACGGACAACGCGCAGATCGACGCCAACATCGTGGCCGTGCCTGCACGAACGGCGGGGACGGTCGCGCACATCCTCTTCGTCGAAAACCAGAAGGTGCACGCGGGCGACGTGCTCGCCGAGCTGGACGACGCGCCCACCAAGGCGCGCTTGGCGCAAGCCGAGGCCACCCTCGCCTCCGCGATCGCATCGGCCGACGCCGCCGACGCCGACGCGGTGGTGGCCGAGAGCAACGCCATCGGAAACAAGTCGTTCGCCGACGCCAGCCTGCAGACCGCGCGGGCCGGCGTGGCCACCACGCAGGATCAAATCAAGGAGCGCGAGGCGCAGGTTCAATCGGCCGAGGCGGCGCTGGCGCAGGCCAAGCTCGATCGCGATCGCGCCAAGGCCCTCTTCGACAGCGGCGCGGTCGCCAAATCCGTGTTCGACCAAGCCGACACCGCCTTCAACCGCGCCAGCGCCGATCTCGACGCCGCGCGCTCGCGGCTCACCACCGAGAAGCTCACGGTCACGCAGACGCGAAGCAAGGTCGCCGAGGCCGACGCCAAGGCGAAGCAAGCCAACAACGTCCCCGTGCTCGTTCGCCAGGCGCGCGCGAAGGCCGCGCAAGCGCACGCTCAGGTGCAGATGGCGCAAGCCCAGCGCGATCTGGCCGCGCTCGACTTCTCCTATACGAAGATCCTCGCGCCGCACGACGGCGTGGTGTCGAAGAAGACCATCAACGAGGGCCAGAACGTCGCCCTCGGTCAGACCATCGTGCAGCTGGTGACCCCGGAGATTTACCTCACGGGCAACTTCAAAGAGACGCAGGTCACCAACATGCACGTGGGGCAGCCCGCGCACTTCAAGGTCGACGCCTTCCCCGGGCGCGAGCTCGAGGGCGAGGTCGAGAGCCTCTCGGGCGCGACCGGCTCGCGCTTCACCCTGCTCCCGCCCGACAACGCGACGGGCAACTTCACCAAGATCGTCCAGCGCCTGCCGGTTCGCATCAAGCTGCACGCGGCGCCCGATGGCATCGTGCTCCGTCCTGGCATGAGCGTCGACGTCACCGTCGACACCCGCAAGTAAGCATCGAGGGGAAGAACATGACCGCCGCCGTTTCGAACGCGGGTCCGCTGACGCAGGTTGCGCCCGCCCGCACCGTGAACAAGTGGGGCGTCGCTGCGGCGGTTTCGCTGGGCGCGCTCCTGGAGCTCATCGACACCAGCATCGTCAACGTCGCGCTGAGCGACATGCAGGCCACGCTCGGCGCCACCCTCAGCCAAGTGAGCTGGGTGGTCTCGAGCTACGCCATCGCCAACGTCATCATCCTGCCGCTCACGGCGTGGCTCGGGCACCGCTTCGGGAAGAAGCAGTATTTTCTCTTCTCGCTCCTGGGCTTCACCTTCGCGTCCGTCCTTTGCGGGTTCTCCACCACCCTGCCGATGCTCATCGCCGCCCGCATCCTCCAAGGGCTCACGGGCGGAGGCTTGATGGCGAAGGCGCAAGCCATCCTGTTCGAGACGTTCCCCAAAGAGGAACAGATGCTCGCGCAGTCGGTCTTCGGCTTGATCGTCATCTCGGGGCCCGCCATCGGCCCCACCCTCGGCGGCTATCTAGTGACCAACGTCGATTGGCGCTGGATCTTCTTCGTCAACGTGCCCGTGGGGGCCGTGGCGGTGGCGCTGACCATGTACTTCTTGCCGCCGGACCGGGCCGAAGATCGGGTCACGTCGAAGATCGACTGGACGGCCATCGGCTTGCTCGCCATCGGGCTGGGCGCGCTCCAGGCCGTGCTCGAGGAGGGCAACGACGAAGACTGGTTCGAGTCGAGCGCCATCGTCTTCGGGATGGTGATGGCGGTCGTGGGGCTCGTGGCCTTCACCGTGCGCTCGCTTCGCTCCGACCACCCGGTGGTCGATCTGCGGGTGCTGCGGTATCGGTCGCTCTGGTCGGGGAGCCTGCTCTCCATCGTGCTCGGCATGACCCTCTACGGTGCGCTCTTCGCGATCCCCATCTTTGCGCAGAGCATCATGCAGTACTCGTCGCAACAGACGGGCATGCTGCTCTTGCCGGGCGCCATCGCGTCGGCGGTCGCCATGGTCATCATTTCGAAGATCCTCGGCAAAGTGGATCCGCGGATCGCGCTCGCGGGTGGGTCGATGGTCCTCATCGGCGCGGTGCTCTGGCTGGCGAGCCTGACCCCAGACACCGGTGGACACGACCTTTTCTGGCCGCTGATCCTGCGCTCGTTCGGCACGGTGTTCATGTTCATGCCGCTCAACACGGCGACCCTCGGCCCCGTGCCGACGAAGGACATCGGCACCGCCACCGGCTTCTTCAACTTGACGCGTCAACTCGGCGGAAGCATCGGCGTGGCGCTCCTGAGCACGATGCTCAGCCGAAGGCAGCAATACCACCGCGCCATGTTGGTCGAGCACGTGATTCCGAGCGACACCTTCACCACCGAGCGGGTCGACCAGTTGACCCGCATGCTGATGGGCAAGGGCATGGTCCTCGAGGAAGCGCGGCAAAAGGCGCTGGGGCTGCTCGACGCCACCGTGAACAAGCAGGCGGCGGTGCTGTCCTTCTCCGATACGTTCTGGGCAACTGCGGCGCTGCTCGTGGTCTTTCTGCCGCTTATCCTCCTGCTCGGCAAGCCACCCAAGGGTGCAAAGGTATCCGCGGGCCACTGACGGGTCCGTTGGACAGCAGGGAAAGATAGGATAGGCTCCGCCGCCGATCCGCTCGAAAGGGCGCGCGCACTTCGCACGAGGCCCTGTTCGAAGCAACAAACCTTCCCACAAACGCAGACCAACCAATATGACGCAGCGGCCGATCCAAGACTCCAAGGGCAAATTACTCGTTCTAACGCCGGGCATGGGCGCGGTTGCGACCACGTTCTTCGCGGGGGTGGAGGCGGTCCGACGCGGCACCGCGCGCCCTATCGGATCGGTCACGCAGATGCAGACCATCCGCATCGGTCCGCGCTCGGCGAATCGCAACCCGCTGATTCGTGACTTCGTCCCCCTCGCGCCGCTGGAGAGCCTCACCTTCGCCGGGTGGGACGTGTTCCCCGACGACGCCTTCGAAGCGGCTTCCCGCGCGGAGGTCCTTCGCCGCCACGATCTGGAGACGCACAAGGACTTCCTTCACTCGATCAAGCCGATGAAGGCCGCCTTCAGCCGCGACTACGTGAAGCGGCTCGATGGTCCCAACGTGAAGACGGCGAAGACCAAGTTCGAGCTCGCCGAGGAGCTCCGCCAAGACATCCGCAACGCCATCGCGGAGTCGAAGGCCGATCGCGCGGTCATGGTGTGGTGTGGGTCGACCGAGATCTACCTGGAGCCGGCCGACTGCCATCGCTCCATCGAAGCCTTCGAGGCGGGCCTGCGCGCCAACGATCCGGCCATCTCGCCCTCGCAGCTCTACGCCTACGCCGCCATTCAAGAAGGCGTCCCCTACGCCAACGGCGCCCCGAACCTCTCGGCCGACTTCCCGGCCCTGGAGGATCTGGCGCGCGACCGCAACGTCCCCATCGCCGGCAAGGACTTCAAGACGGGGCAGACCTTGGTCAAGACCGTGCTCGCCCCCGGCCTGAAGGCGCGCTCCTTGGGCGTGCGCGGCTGGTTCTCGACGAACCTCCTCGGCAACCGCGACGGCGAGGTGCTCGACGATCCGGAGAGCTTCAAGGCGAAGGAGGTCACCAAGTCGGGCGTGCTCGATACGATCCTGCAGCCCGAGGTGTACCCCGAGCTTTACGGGGATCTCTTCCACCGTATTCGCATCCACTACTACCCTCCGCGCGGCGACGAGAAAGAGGGCTGGGACAACATCGATATCACGGGCTGGATGGGCTACCCGATGCAGATGAAGATCGACTTCCTCTGCCGCGACTCGATCCTCGCCGCCCCGGTGGTGCTCGATCTGGCGCTCCTCCTCGACCTCGCGGGCCGCGCAGGCCGCAGCGGCGTGCAGGAGTGGCTGTCGTTCTACTTCAAGAGCCCCCACGTCGAGCGCGGGCACGTGCAAGAGCACGATCTGTTCTTGCAACACCTGCGCTTGAAGAACACCCTTCGCGTCATGGCCGGCGAGCAACCGCTGACGCACTTGGCGGAGCACGACGAGTAGAGACCGCTCGTCACAAGGTCGGTTCGGATCCTCGCGAGCAGTGCCAGATCGCGAGGACCGAAAGCACGTCGTCGACAACGACGTAGTACAAGGCATACCGCGTGCGCTGTAACACGAACCGGCGCACGCCTTCCCGGCGCGCCCCCACAGCTCGCGGGGCGATGGTCGGCGCCGATACGATCACCCCCAAGGCGCCTTTTAATTCATCCACGAACATGGTAGGCGCGGCAGGCCGATTCTCCCGCCACCACCGATCGATTCGCTCGGCCTCTCGCGACGCGCGCTTTTCGATGCGCACGCCGAGAGGCCCTTTCATTGGTGCGACTGCAGACGCCGCATGAGTTCCTCGACCGACTCGAAGGCATCGTCGTCGGCTTCGGCACGCGCGTCCAACTCGGCCGCATCCGCAGCGCTCAGGACGAACACGTCCCGCTCGTCCGCTTCATCCGCCGAAATCACGACGACCTCCGCCCCTTCCGGCAGCTGCTCTTCGAGCTCCACCCGCCCCGCTCGAATACGCCCGCGAACGACCATCGTCATCGTCCCTCGAGACTACCACGTTTCCAGGACTTGTCTCCCCCCGGAGGAGAAGACACCTACGCCTGGGTCGCACGGAACGCCGCGATGGTGCGGCGCAGGCCCTCGCGGATGTCGACGAGTGGCTCGTAGCCGATGAGCGCGCGGGCCGCCGAGGTGTCGGCGAGGGAGTCGCGGACGTCGCCGGCGCGCTCGGGGCGGTAGTCGATGTCGAGACGGACGCCGACTTCTTCGGCGACGTATTTGACGAGCGCGTTGAGCGAGGTGCGCTCGCCGCAGGCGATGTTCACGACCTCGCCCCTGAGCGGGTTGGGGCTGTCGGCGGCGAGGAGGTTGGCGCGCACGACGTTGTCGATGAAGCAGAAGTCGCGGGTCTGCTCGCCATCGCCAAAGACGATGGGGCGCTGGCCCGAGAGCGCCGCGCTGATGAAGTTCGGAATGACGGCCGCGTACTGACTCTTGCGATCCTGCCGCGGGCCGAACACGTTGAAGTAACGGAGGCTCAACGTTTCGATCCCGTACAGGCTCGCGAAGACCCGCATCATCTGCTCGCCTGCGTGCTTGGCGATGGCGTACGGCGAGAGCGGGGACGGCGTCATCGTCTCCACCTTGGGCAACGTTTTCGTGTTGCCGTAGGCCGACGAGCTCGCCGCATAGATGACGCGCTTGACCTTTTCCTTGCGGGCTATGTCCAGCACGACGGTGGTGCCCTGCACATTGGCCAAAGTCGTCCGCTGGGGATCTTCGACCGAGCGAACCACGGAGGGAATGGCGGCCTCATGAAAAACCACGTCGACCCCACGCATGCAGCGCGTCACCGTGTCGGGGTCGAGGATGGTTCCCTCGGTGACTTCGAGCTTGCCGCCCTTATTGGGAAGAGTTTCCAAATTGACACGGCGCCCCGACGAGAAGTCGTCCAGCACGCGGACGGTCTCCCCGCGTGCGAGCAGGGCTTCAGCGATTGATGAGCCAATGAAGCCGGCTCCTCCGGTGACCAGATAAGTTGGCATTTTTTTCCGTGGCTCCCGGTATACTTGGGTCCGCTTGCTCTTTTTGCGGCGCCATTTGGATGACCGTGGTTACGTTTCCATCACGAATTTTCTGCGGTTTTCGGCACGGCTCAGCCGTAAAACCTTCCGAATTTTCGAAGCGCAACCATCAGGCAGAGCACGATATCACGCCCTTTTATCGCGAAAAAAGACGAGATCCGCGGCGCCGAATCCAGCATCTACACATGCATGCCCAATCCCCCTCCCGAAGATCCGTCCGGACTCTTCGGAGCCCTTAAGCAAGCCTTTCGCGTGTCTGCGGCTTCCGGCCAGTTCGCAGCCATTGCGCCGCGTGAGCTTACCCCGCGTGAGCGCATGGAGCGCGCGCGTGTCATCGCGAAGCGCGCCACGCACTACTGGAAGAGCGCCCTCGCCTTGTTCGTTTTAGGTGCAGGCATCTCGATCGCCGTCGCCATGAATCTGACGCGCATCTATCGATCGGAATGTGTGGTCCTCGTCCGACCGGCCATCAAGACAGATGACCGTGACGAGTCGCCCTCCGAGCGCGCCATGAAGCTCGCGCCGAAGTTGAAAGATACCCTGCTGACGCGTACGCGCCTCGAGCCCGTCATCCGCGAGTTCAATCTCTACCCGAAGACGGTCGAGTCGAAAGGCATGATCGACGCGGTCGAAGAGATGCGGCTGCACGTCGGGTTCCGCGGGCGCGACAGCGAGACGTTCGTCATCTCCTTCGAGGACGCGGACCCGGACCGCACGCGCTCGGTCACGCAGAAGCTCGCCGAGTCGACGATGGAGGAGTTTCGAAAAGGAAATTTGAGCACGTCGAAGCAGCAGGCCGAGTTCCTCGCCGTCGAGGAGAAACGCGCCGAGGAGGCGCTGGAAGCCGCCAACCGGCAGCTGGCCACATTCCTTTCCATCCACCCGGAGTTCGCCGCCGAGACGCGGCAAGGTAACTTTAGCGGCCAGGGTGCCGGCGCCCCGTTTGGCCAGGCGCCGCCGCTCATGCCCGGCATCGTGGCCGCGCAGCACTCCACCGATCCGCAGCTCGCGTCGCTCTACCGGCAGAAGGCGCGGCTCGACAACGAGGTCCGCGCGCGCCAGACGCAAGGTGCGGCGCCTGCGGTGAACGACAGCGTGGCAAATTTGGCCAAGGCGCGCGACGAAGCCGCACGGCGGGCCGCGCAGGCGCAAGCCGACTTGGCCGACAAGATTACGCACTTCACCGAGCAGCACCCCGATGTCATCGCCGCACGGGCGCAGGTCGATGCGGCGGGCAAGACGCTTCAAACCGCCGAGGCGCAGCTCGAGGCTGCAAAGCATGGCGGCGACAAGAGCCAAGTCGACAACGCTCAAGTCGCCCCCGATCTGCAGAAGCGACTCGAGGACGTTCAACGCCAGATCGCGCAGCGCCAGGCGGAAGTGGCCAAGCGCGGCGCGAACAACGCGGCGGCGCCCGCGGCCGACACCAGCGCCAAGCCCGTGCCGTCGCAAGAGCCGATGAACCCACTCGTGCTCCTCGAGACCGAGTGGCAACGGTTGCTTCGTGCAACGAGCGACGCGAAATCCTCGCACGACGATCTGGCGCGACGGATGGATCGCGCTAGTCTTCGCGCAAGCGCCGCGGAGGCCACCGGCGATGCGCAGATGGAGATTATCGACCCCGCTTATCGTCCGACGCGCCCCGCGCGCGGTGGCCGAACCAACGCCGCCTTGCTTGGCCTCGGTCTGACCATGTTCGTGGCCGTTGGCTACGCGTTTGCACGTGTAGCGACCAACGATACGCTCATCGATGCCCACGACGTCGAGCTGCTGCGGCTCATCCCGGTACTCGGCACCATCCCCAAACTTCCACCATCACCCGCCAACGCGGCCAACTCTTCCAACTCCACGAATTCCACGAACTCCACGAACTCACCCGAACCACCTCCAAGAAACTCAGTCCGTTCGGACACGCCGGCCCCGAGGAACTCCTCGATTCCGGCGGATGTCTCGAACGGAGGAGGTAACTCATGCTGATTGACGATCCCCCCCGAACCTTGGTCTTGTCGCGAAATGAAATTGCTCAGGCGGTGCACGGCGCAGAGTCGCCGGTTCGCATCGTTCCAGCTTGGGCGACCCCGCCCGATACACACGTTCTGATCATGCTCGGCGAGACGGCCCCCGAGGCGGCCGCCGCGCTTCGCGTCATCCGCCACCGGCTCGAGCAACGCCGCTCCGACGGCATGTGGGTCTTCGGCGTCACCAGCCCGCGCGACGGCGAGGGCAAGAGCACCTTCTCCACGCAGCTGGCGCTCGTCCTGAGCGAATCGCAGCGTGCGCGTGTTCTGCTCATGGAGGCCAACTTCCAGCGGCCGACCATCGCCAAGATCCTGGGCTTTCGCGTCCCCGAAGGGCACGGATTCTCCACGCAGCTCGCGCGCAAGATGCGCGGCAGCATGGACCCGTGGACCGTGGTCGCCCTGGGGCCATCGCTCCACGTGCTGGCCGAGGAGACGGGCGCGCACACCTTCCCGGAGACCTTGCACTCCACCCACTTCCAGAACGTGGTCGGCTTCCTGGGCCGCGGTTACGACTACGTGGTGGTCGATGGGCCGAGCATCCTCGGCTCGGGCGACGCGAACGTGGTCGAGAACGCGGTCGACGGGGTCATCGTGGTCGCGCAGAGCGCCGTCTCCCGTGGCGTGGACGTGCGCGAGGGCGTGAAGCAGCTCGGACCGCGCAAAGCGGTGGGCGTCGTGCTCTGGGATGCCCAGCACGTGAAGAACAACGGCGGTAGTCGAAAGAGCATTGCACCCCTGTGATCGCGCGCGTGCGGACCAAGCTGAGAGCACTCCAAGCGCTCAAAGCGAAAGAGCTGCATCGTTGGGTCCCGGGGTGGGCGGTACAAAGGGCGCGCGCCTCGCTCCGCCGTCTCCAGGTGCCTCTCCAGGTCCCTCTCCAGATCCCCAGACAGCCGGACGGACTGCGGCACCTCGTCTTTGCCGTCTGCGATCATTATGAACCTTTGCACGGGAACGTCTCGTTCGAGCAAGGTCTCGAGCGGGTGGTGCGGTGGCGCCGGCGGTACCCGGAGTTGGCGCGCCGCTTCGCCGACGCGAACGGGCGGCCGCCGCGTCACTCCTATTTTTTCCCGGGCGAGCAGTACGATCCGCGCTTCATCGAGCCTCTGGCCGAGATGTGCGAGCTGGGGCTCGGCGAGGTCGAGGTTCATCTCCACCACGATGGCGACACACGCGAAACCCTGCGCGCGGCCTTGCAACAGACCTTGCGCGATCTGGGGAGCCACGGCGTGATCGCGCAGTATCGAGGGCAACCGGCGTGGGCCTTCATCCACGGCAATTGGTGCCTGGCCAACGCGCGCGCCGATGGACGCTGGTGCGGCGTGGACGACGAGATGGAGCTCCTCTACGAGCTCGGGTGCTACGCCGATCTGACATTCCCCAGCGCGCCGGATCCCTGCCAGCCCCACATCGTCAACTCCATCTACTACCCGCGCGGCGACATTCGACGGCGCCGCGCTTACGAGGACGGCGAGCTGGCGCACGTGGGCATGGTGCGCCGCGATCGGCTGCTCATGATTCAGGGCCCGCTGGCGATCACCCGGCGGCCGGGCAAGGCGAAGGTCCGCATCGAAGGGGGCGCGCTCGACGCAAAAGATCCGCCGACCCCCGCCCGCCTTCACCACTGGGTGCGGCAGAACGTGACCATCGCCGGACGGCCCGATTGGGTCTTCGTCAAGGTGCACACCCACGGCGCGCCCGAGGGCAACGCGGAGGCGGTGCTCGGCGAGAACATGGCCGCGCTGCACACCGCGCTGCGCGAGCACTACAACGACGGCATCCGCTGGCAGCTCCACTACGCCACCGCGCGCGAGATGTACAACGTGGCGCGCGCGGCCATGGATGGCCAGACCGGCTCGCCATCTCTCTATTTCGATTACGAAATTCCGCCCCCCGCCCGCGCGCGCGCCGCGGCGAGCGCCACGAAGTTGGCCCACGCCCCCTGAATGGGGGAGGGTCGAGGGATGCAAGCCTTCGGAACCGGTTCTACGTGCGCGGTATGCGGTGAGCGCGATGCGCGTGCGCTCACCTCTTTGCGTCTTGCCGGCGGCGAGCCGGTCGTCGTGTGCGGCACGCACGAATTGATGCACCGCCGCGTTGGCCGCACCGCACGGAGCATCGAAGAGCTCCGCGCCCTCGTCTCCGAGCGCCGAAAGTCGGCCGACCGGCGCGCGGCCAACCCCGACGAGCTGGCCTCCGCGCTGTCCCAGGCCTTCGCGCCCGATCGGCGCGAGAGCGATCGACGGGCGTAGCCGCAGCATCTTCATTTGTCCAAGGACGCGCGCCAGCGTCCGAACCACGAGCCCGTGATCACGTCGAGCGCCGCTTCGGCGTCGCTCAGGCGCAAGCCCGTCTCGAGCGACTCGGAGGAGTCGGGCGCGGAGAGGCGTGCGTCCACCCATGCGCGCTGCCATTGCCCGAGCAAGGTGAGAACACGCGCCGCCAAGCGCGTGCGGGCGTCGTGGCGCTCGAACCGCATGCGCTCGAAGGCTGGCTCGTCGTCCGCGTAGAGGATCTTGTCGAGCCGCCACGCGAGGCGCGCCTCGAGCCATAGGTTGGCGCCTGCGCTGTCGGTGGTGCGCGGGCCAGCGGCGTTCGAGTCGATGCGCGCGGTTTCATCGATCTGCCGCGCCATGCGCAAGCGCGTCTCGGGAAACAAGGCGCTCCAGCGCGCCCGGGACGCGAGCGCATCGACCTTGGCGTCGTTTGCGCCGAGGCCGGCGGCGTGCCATGCGGCGGTGACCGCGCTGCGTGCGACGTCGCGTGTGACGGGCAGGCTCGTCGCCGAGAACGTGCCGGTCGGCACGGAGGGAGCCGTTGCCAGCGCGCCCTTCACGAGCGGGCGCGCGGCCTGGTGGAACGCGAGCCGGTCGAGCGGCAGCTCCAGGGAAGCAATGGCACCGACGTCGCGCGTCTGGCCGTCGCGATTTTGCGTGTATCCTGCGACCGAAAACCAGCTCGAGCCGCGGCGTCCGAACTCCATCCGCTCGAGGCGATCGGGATCGATGTCCGGATCGTTGGGGGAGAAGAACGACTGCGCGAAGACCGTGCGCGGCGAGAGGAAGGCCACGACGACCATCAGCAAAATGGCAATGCGAAGTGCTTCGGGGGCGGTGTGAGGTTCCATGCCCGCCCGCAAGAACACGCGGCGTGCCGACCATTCGATGCGAAAATCTCCGTAAATTCGCCGCACCGCCCCTGTCCCGGACAGCTCATGCCCTGTCCCGGACAGGTCGTCGCAAGGTCGCAACACCCGCGACACGACGGTCACGACACCGCAGTGCCACTCGTTTCGACACCGCAGCGCCACTCGTTTCGACACCGCAGCGCCACTCGTTTCGACACCGCAGCGCCACTCGTTTCGACACCGCAGCGCCACTCGTTTCGACACCGCAGCGCCACTCGTTTCGACACCGCAGCGCCACTCGTTTCGACACCGCAGCGCCATTCGTCTCGCGCGCAACGCCGCTCGTCGCGATACCCGCGACGCCGTTTACAGCGGCTCCGGATCGAATGTCACCGTATCGTAAAGGAGCCGGTAGTCATCGTTCGGGGACGCCTCCACGGCGCCCAGACTGAGCTCGACGTGGTCGATGCGATCGACGATATCGCTCGGGGGCCGAATGCCGAACGTATGCTTCGAGCCAAATGTCACCAGCACCTTGGCGTCGCCTTCGAGGTGCGCCTCCAGCACCACGCGCGACCACGTGCCCTCGATGACCCCCGTGTCCACCCCTGGGAGCTGACGCTGCGCGGAGCCCGTGTCCGAGCGCTCCTCGAAGAAGACGGGCTTGAGGCGATCGCTCCCCGTCCCAAAGCGGAGCTGGAGCACGTAACAATTCGACGAGTCGCGCGACGCGCAGATGGCGACGCCTGCGGGCACGAGCGGGCGGCTGCCCAAGATGAGGCTGCGAAGATCGAACGCGAATCGAACGTGCTTCGGCTTGTTGGGGCGCTTGATCCACACGTACGCGCCTTGCGCGTCGTTGTTGGCGACGAAGAGAACGTTGGCCCCCGACGTGGCGCCGGTGGTGGTCGCGCGAGAGACCGTGAGCGAGGGCGTGCTCTGGGGCGGTTGGTAGTAGCCGGTCCACCCATCCCGCTGGAACTGCATGGTGGGATCGTCGAAGTTGGAGCAGAAGGCGCCCTTCGAGAGGCCCGGCGCGCACCCTTCGTCCCGTGCGTCGCCCGTGCCTCGAGCATCGCCCGCGGCGCCCGCATCCCCTCCCCCATCGCCGCCGAGCGCCGGATCGTTGGTGAACGTATCGCCACCACAGGCACCCACCGCGATGAGCCCCATGGGCCCAACGAGCCCGACCCAACCAACGAACTTAACGAGATGGACCGCGATCCTTCCGCGTCGTCCCGCGCGAGACATGCCCCCACCATATCGCGCGCACGTGCGCTTGCGCTACCCATCCGTCGAGGGTCTACCCATCTTGCGCGGCAAACTCGCGCGGCTTGGGTTTCGCATTCCACACGCGGGTCGCGAGCAGAAAGCCTGCGAGCGCAGCGGGCACCATCACCAGCGGCCACTGCCACCAGGTCTCGGGGCTGCGCGCGTCCTGGCCCTTGGGGAGCACGCGACCGAGCACATAGGCTTGCACGGCGGTGCCCAGGTAGACGAAGCCATCGATCAATCCGACCGCCACGCCCACGTTCTTTTTGCCGCCGAAGTCCATGCTGGCCGTGCCCGAAAGCATCCCGTGCACGCCGATGATGCAAAGGGAGAGAAAGACCACCAGCCATCCGAGGAGCGGGGTCGCGAGCGCGGCAAACATCGCGGCGGTGCCGGCCAGCATGGCGCCGTAGAGCACGGCGGAGACCGGACCGCGGCGCGAGTGAAAGATGCGGTCCGAGATCAGGCCGGCGAAGACGCCGCCGAGGATGCCGGCGATGCAGGTCATCATGCCCCAGTGAGCGGGGATGAAGGTCTTCGCGATGCCGGTCTCCTTGGCCATGATCGGATACCACTGCATGATCGCGTTGCGCAGGTAGCCGCTGCAAAACTCCACCAGGGCGATGGTCATGATGACGGGGTGCCGGAGCATCCGCCTCCCCACCTCGAACACGGTGAGCGCGGGGCCGGTATCGCCCGAGGAGCTGTCGGCGGTATCGAAATCGAGGTGCCCGGCCTGGCCCGGGGTATCGCGCACCCACGCAGCATCGAAGACCGCACACGCCAGCAGCAAGAGCGCTGGAACGAAGAAGACCCAGTGCAGCTCCGCGTGGTCGACGATGAACTGGCCCCAGTCGTACGCGAAATAGATGCCGAGCGAGATCAGGATGCCAAAGACGCCCCCGAAGGTCCCGCGCTCCCGCACATGGAACCAGGCGGCGTTCACCTTGACGATCGACACCGCGCCAAAGCTCTGGAAGTACATGTTGAGCGCATACAGCGGCGCGAAAACACCGGGTAAGTCATGGCGTCGCCCGGAGAGGAGGACCCAGCCCATGCCGAGGTTCGCGAGCGCGGCCCCCACGGCGGACAAAAGGATGGTGCGCCGCCCGCCCCATTTGTCGGTTAGCGGGCCGTTCAGTACAAAGGCAAAGCCGTAGACCACGGTACCGATCGAGAAGATCGTACCGAAGTCTTCCTTGGACATGACCTGTCCAAGCGCGTTCTTGCAGACGGTCAGGTTGTACCGGCCCATGTAGAGGAACGCGTATGTCAGCCCAACCGGGAACCAATTGAGGAACCGCCGGCGCACGAAGGCAGGCGAGTGCCGAAGGCCCGCGTGCGCGCCACCTTCGCCCGCCAAATCCACCCGTGGCAAGCGGAGCGAGACGACCCCGATGACCGCGAGAAGGATCGCAATGGGCGCGAGCTCGGTCACCCAGGATGGCATCGGGTGGCATACTACCTCTTGCGCGTCCCTCCCCGCTCGCGCGACCCTACGTCCCGATGCTGCATGCCGAGCTGCTGGCCCAAATTCCCCTTTTCGAGGGGCTCTCCGATGGGGACCGCGAAGGACTGGCCCAGCGACTGACCGAACGGAGCTACGAACGCGGCAAGGTCGTGTTCGCCAAAGGCGATCGCGGCTCGAGCATGTTCATCGTCCTCTCGGGGCAGGTCCAAATCTTCCTTCCAGCCGAATCGGCCGACGCACCGCGCATCGTGCTCAAGGACTATGGCTTTGGCGAGTACTTCGGAGAGCTCGCCCTCTTCGACGACAAGCCGCGCTCGGCGAGCGTGGAGGCCATCGAGGACGCGGTGCTGCTGGAGCTCACGCGCGAGCACCTGGGCGAGCACCTGATGAAGTCCAAAAACGCCGCCATCGCGATCTTGAGCGACATGGCGGCGCGGCTGCGCGAGACCAATGAGCTCTTGGGTCAGCGCGCGGCCAAGGACGTGGTGAAGGAGATCGAGGAGAACCTGACCTGGGGCGAGAGGCTGGCCGACAAGGTGGCCGACCTCAATGGAAGCTGGGCGTTCATCCTCTTTCTGATGTTCCTCACCATCGGGTGGGCGGTGTTCAACTCCCCCAGCCTGCCGGGCAGGCCATTCGATGAATACCCCTTTCAATTCTACAACTTGTTCCTGGCCATTCTCGTTGCGCTGCAAGGGCCGCTCATCGTCATGAGCCAAAATCGGCAAACCCTGAAAGACCGCAAACAGGCCGAAACCGATTATCGCGTCAACTTGAAGAACGAGTTGGGCATCGAGCGACTTATCCGCGAGCTCAGCGTCTTCCGCAGCGAAACCGCGAAACGCCTCGAATATCTGGAGCGCCTCGCCCGCAGCGAGCGCATTCGCGCCGAGCTTCCCAACAAGAACGCACCCAACCCACCGGGCGGTTCGTGGGTTGCCGATCCAAGCGATGCGCGCTCCAAAGTGCCGAGCCCCGAAGGGACGCGCGACGGCTAGCTTGATTGGCGGTTCGGCGGTTCGGTTATTCCGTCATTCGGCTATTCAGCCCATTCAGCCATTCGGTATTTGCTTACGGCGAGCATTTCTCTGGCGGACGTTTCTCCTGCGGGGGCTGGTCCGGTGGGACATTTCACCGGTGGCGACGGGGTTCATGGCAATCGTGGCGTTCAGGGGAGCCACCCCATCGTCGTAATCGACAATTGCGAACAAGCCTCGATGTGAGGGCGCATTTCGTCATGGACGGAGCCGATCCCGTGCGGGCGGTGTGTCCAACAGGAAACAATGTGTTTGGCCGAAGGTAATCGGTGTCATTTCGGTTCCGTAAAATGCTAAAGAGGACCATCGAGACATGCCAAACGAGAAACCGTCGACGGCGGCAACGCATCGCCGCAACGTGGGGGTCTTTTCCAATTTCGTTCGTGGATTCGCGCGCCTTTTCCAGGATCGACGCGGCGTCACGACGGTCGAATATGCGCTGATTTTATTTGCCATCGTGCTCGCGGTGGCCGGCGGCCTTCGACTGCTCGCCCAGAGTACGAGCGGCACCGTCCGCGTGGCGGAGGCGACGCTCAAAGGGGGTGCGGGGTTGCCTCCCTCGGGCGGAGGTGGTGGTGGCGCGGGCGGAGGAGGCGGCGGCGACGGCACCGTGTGCGACGGGCGCGGGTGCAGCGCGCCGGGTGCATGTTTCGTGGCGGGGACCCTGGTGGCCACGCCGTCGGGTGCGCGGCCGATCGAGAGCCTGAAGGCGGGCGAGCTCGTTCTTGCACGCGGCGAGAACGACAACGTCACGCGGGCGCGGCCCATCGTGCAGACCTTCCTCCGCGGCGCCCCATCGTTGCTCGACGTCCACGTCGAGACGGTCGACGGTGCGCGCGAGAGCGTTCGCTCCACCCCGGAGCACCTGTACTTTTCGCAAGAGCGCGGGTGGCTCCGCGCCGAAGATCTCGCCATCGGCGAGACGCTCGTCGATGCCGAAGCGCGCGAAGTTCGCGTGACGAAATTGGTGCCCGTTGCGCAGGAGGCGGCCGTCTACAACCTCGAGGTCGAGGGCGATCACACGTACTTCGTGGGGCGCACGGCGGTCTGGGTGCACAATCAGTCGTGCGGGGGTGGCGGCGGGGGCGGCTCCACCGGCGGTGGCGGCTCGGGCGGTTCCACTGGCGGGGGCGGTTCCACTGGGGGGGCGGGGGCGGTTCCACTGGTGGTGGCGGTTCCACTGGCGGTGGTGGGGGCGGCGGCTCGGCGGGGGGCGGTTCCACCGTGGGCGGTGGGGGCGGCGGCTCCGGCGGCGGTGGCTCGGCGGGGGGCGGTTCCACTGTGGGCGGCGGGGCCGGCGGCTCCGGCGGCGGTGGCTCTGTCGTAGGTGGCGGGGGTGGATCGGGCGGGGGTGGCGGTTCCACCGTGGGCGGCGGCGGTGGCTCCGGCGGTTCCGGCGGCAGCGCGGGTGGGGGCTCGGGCGGTTCCGGCGGTGGAGCCGGCAGCGGCGCAGGTGGCTCCGGCTCCGGCGCGGGCGGTTCCGGAGGCAGCGCGGGTGGAGGCTCGGGCGGTTCCGGTGGTGGAGCCGGCAGCGGCGCGGGCGGTTCCGGCGGCAGCGCGGGTGGAGGCTCGGGCGGTTCCGGTGGTGGAGCCGGCAGCGGCGCGGGCGGTTCCGGTGGTGGAGCCGGTGCGGGCGGATCGGGCAGCAGCGCGGGCGGTTCCGGTGGTGGAACCGGCGCAGGCGGATCGGGCAGCGGCGCGGGCGGTTCCGGCGCGGGTGCAGGCGGATCCGGCGCAGGTGGATCGGGCGGCGGAACGACGGGACCGGTGCTGCCCGTCACATCACCGCCCGGCGCAGCAGCCGTAACGATACCTCCCGCCGCGGTGAGCGCTGCGGCGGGCATGAACACGAGCGGCACGACGAAGCACGGAAAGTTTACGTATTACAACTCGAACACGGTTGGCGGGACCAAGTTCAAGAACAACGGGGGCGTGCTACCGACGACCGACGGGAGTGGCAACCCGGTGACCTATACCGAGTACGATATTCATCCGCACAAGAAGGGCGTCAACCGAGGCGCCGAACGGGTCGTCATCGGAAGCGATGGCCGAAAGTGGTACACCAACGACCACTACAGCACCTTCACCAAAATGTGATGCACTACATGCAATGAGTACATCCGACTTGCTGAAGCCAGGTCCGCCATCCATCGCCCAGTGGATCGCGCCCCCCGACACCGTGAGCACCGCGATCTGGAAGCTTCGTGGCGAGACCGCGGCCGCGCGCACCTTCATCGGCACCTTGCGCGGAAAGCGCATGCGAACCCGCCAAGGCGTCTTCGACCAGTTCGGCGCGTTGCTGCAGTTCCCCACGTACTTCGGCGAAAACTGGGACGCGTTCCTCGACTGCATGCGCGATCTCGATTGGCTCCGTGCGAGCGGCTTCGTGCTCGTCGTCTTCGACGCGGCGGATGTCTTGGCGGATGCGGATGCCGGCGAGCTCGACACCCTTCTCCAGATCCTCACCGAGGCGGCCGAGGCCTGGGAGCAAGGCGACGATCTCAGCCCGCCCACCCCTTTCCACATCATCCTGCAGACCACGGCCGAACGAGCTCCCGAGCTGCGCGCCAAGCTCACGCGCCACGCCCCCGCGATCCCGGTGCTGGAGCTTCGGGATGCTTCGTAGCGGCTAACGCACCTTCCCGCTCGCCCGCTGCTTCTCTGCCTTCTTCTTCATGATGTCCAGCGCCCCCTGCACCTCGGCCTCGGTGAACGGGAACCCCGCAAACACCGCCTTCTCCTCCTCGAGGGCCTGCTCGATCTGACGCTTCATCTCCTCGGCGCGGCGCACCCAAGCGGAGGAGTCGAGCTGTTTTTCCCCGATGACCAATGTGCGCTTCGTCATCTCGAGCCCCTTCTCGAGGAGCACGCGGTAGCGAAGGTGCATGATGGCGTAGAAGATCGACTTTTGCTTGTCCGTCTTGGTCAGCAAGGTCGGCGGGATGAGCATCAAATCGTGGTGGAGCCTTCGGTACATCTCGCCCACCCGGTAGCCGCTCATGGCGATCCAGTGGGCATCGATGGATCGCATGGCATCGCCGTAGGCGGCTTGCGCGTCGAGCAACCCTTGGCAGCGCGCTTCCATCTTGGAGAGGAAGTCCGGGGAGACGGCGGCCGCGCTTGGAAGCTCACCGCTCGGAAGCGGATTGACGAATTGAACCCGCTCGGATCGGACGCGGCGGATTTCGCCGAGCGCGAATTTGAGCTGCGATGCGGCGGTGGGGAGGCGGCCGGTCATGCCGTAGCGGTGTTCTTCGACCAGGTCGAGACCGTTCTGCACATCGATCATCGCGCGCGCATCGTCGCCTTGTTCGATGCGGGCGAGACCGCGTGCCCCGAGACCGGTCATACGGTCGACCGGATCGAGATCGTCGCGTGCGAGCAGGACCTCCGCGCCATCGCCGAGGGCCTTCCACTCTTCGAGGTAGACGGAGAGCGCGAGCCCGCGGAGCAGCGCGGGGCGCGCCAGCTTGTCACGCGGAAAGCGCCGCGCGAGCTCGGAGAACGAGTCGCGGGCGCGATCGCGCACCTCGAGGCCCTCGTAGGCGCTCCCCAGATCGAAGAGCACGGCGGGGTGCAAAGCGTCCTCGGGCGGTAGCCGGATCAAGGTCTCGAAGATATCGGCGGCCTCGCGCCATCGCTGGCCGAGGAGGGCGCGCTCGCCGCGCTCGAACAGCTCTTTTTCCGAGCCATCGAGGGTGGGCGTGACGACTTGGGTGGGGACGCGAACACGAAGCGGCGGCGAAACGGCCTCTTTTGCGGGGGTTGGCGCGTGGGCGCTGCACCCGAACGAGGCCAGCAGCGTAAGAAACAGAAAAGAAACGAGAAAAAAAGGACTCAGCAAGGCAGACGCCAGCTGCAGCATGCTGCGTGTGGGAGCTCGGGAAATCAGCAGTGTTTGCATGGGAATACAGGTCGGGTGGTCCGCGTCATCCAGTTACTACGGTGATGATGACGCAAAGCGCGACCGCCGTCGTCTGTTGACGTCGCGCGAGATTGTCTTAGCGTTTTAGAATCACCGCCAGGAGGACCCATGAAGCGAATGGTTCAGAGCTCCGTGAGCGATTTGGAAGCACAAACGCGCGACCTCGAGCATCAGATCCACAAGCTCGAGCGCAGGGGTTTTCATATGACCCCCATGGAGCAGGAGCAGGCGTCACGGCTCAAGAAGCTTCGGCTAGCCAACAAGGATCGACTCGCCTCGCTCCGCCCTGAGTAGTCGCAGTAGCCCACGAATTTGCCGACATCAGCCCTGAATTGACCGGGGCGAGGGTTGCAGATTAACGTTGTGCGTCGCTTGAAAGCTTGTGTCTCGTCGGCTCCGTTGGCTTGAGGAGACCACACACGTTGAAAACGCCCTTGCCACCAGAATCGCAGCTCTCGCCTACACCCTCGCCCGGTGCAGCGTCGTCTGTGCGCGCGGCGCCCGGTGGAGATGCGGCTGCAAGTTTTGGGCGCCCGCAACGTTTTGGGAAGTACACACTGCTTCGCAAGCTCGCCACCGGCGGCATGGCCGAGCTCTTTCTGGCCCTCCAGAGGAGCGTTGCGGGGTTCGAGAAACTCGTCGTCATCAAGCGGATCCTGCCGCGACTGAACCAGGATCGCGCGTTCATCGAGATGCTTCTGCACGAGGCGCGGGTCGTGGCCACGCTCTCGCACCCGAACATCGTCCACGTTTTCGACCTCGGTCAGGTCGATGGAACCTATTTCATCGCCATGGAGCACGTCCACGGCGAGGACATTCGCTCCATCGCCCGCCAGATGCGTCGAACGAGCGCTCCTTCAGGAGAGCCAGGAAAGCCCCGCGAATTTTCCCGCGAGCACGCGCTCCGCATCGTGCTCGGGATCTGCGCGGGGCTCTCCTATGCGCACGAAAAGCGCGACCTCGATGGAACGGCGCTCAACATCGTGCACTGCGATGTCTCCCCTCAAAACGTGCTGGTCACATTTTCGGGCGACATCAAAATCATCGACTTCGGAATCGCCAAGAGCGAGCGCGCGCTGCACGCCGACACCACCGGGAAGCTTCGAGGGAAGGTTCCCTACATGTCACCGGAGCAAGCACGCGGCGAGCCGCTCGATGCACGGAGCGACATTTTCTCGACCGGCGTGATCCTGTTCGAGCTCACCACCGGACACCGCCTCTTCAAGACGTCGAGCGAATACGAAACGCTCCGGGCCATCTGCGAGCGCGATTACCCAAGGCCGTCCGATCTCGTCGCCGGCTACCCACCGGCGCTCGAGGCCATCGTGATGCGCGCCCTCTGCCGCGACCGGGAAGGCCGCTTTCCCACGGCGCGTGCGCTGCAGGCGGCGCTCGAAGATTTCGTGCGGAGCGAACAGCTGGTGGTGAGCCCCATCGGGCTCGCGCACTTCATGCACACGCTGTTCGCCGAGAAGCTGGTCTCCCAAAAAGAAGCCCTCCTCTACGGCCGGCAGCTGGCCGAGGCCATCGAGCCGGGGGGCGAGGGCCCCGCGAGCGATCGCACGGATCGGAACGATCGAAACGAGAAGGAGTTCGGCGGCGCACACCTCAGCATGCCCGCCGCCTCGCACACCGTCACGAGCTCCCTTCCGGGCATCGGTCGCGCGTTCCCATGGGCCTTTGCGGGCACCGCGGGAACCGCCATGCTGGTGGTCCTCTTCGGCGCAGCGTTCTACGCGAACCACGCGAAGCGGGGCGCGCCACCTCCCACCGCAACGGTATCCGAATCGCCGGCCGCGGGCGTAGGCGCCCCATCGACACCGGCTGTCGTGTCCGAGTCGCCCCAGCCCGCCGGCGTCCCCGCGCGCGCCTCCGGTTTCGCGCGCGCCGCGGCGCCCGCGACCGGTAAGCTCGACGTCGCCGCGGCGGGGGGCACGTGCACCGTGGCCATCGACGGCAAGGCGTTCGGACCGACGCCCCTCTCGGCCATCGAGCTACCGGCGGGGGCGCACGAAGTCGCTTGCACCGCTCTAGGCGGCAAGACGCAATCGGCGACGATCCAGGTGCCGGCGGCGGGTGCCGTGCGGCATCGGTTTGCGCTTTGAGGCCTGAAATGAGGCGCCGGTACGCGTTGGGAGCAGCCACACGGCGCGAGCGGTTCGAGACGAGGGAGCGTATGTTTCTTTAAGAGAAACAGCGACATGTTGAGCTCACTCGAACTGTGCGACTGGAAAAGCTTCGGAAAGGGGTCGCGAAGCCGGCTTCCGTTTGCGCCATTGACCTTGCTCGTCGGGCCCAATGCCAGCGGGAAGAGCAACGCGCTCGACGCCCTACGGTTCTTGCAGGGGTGCGCCCTCGGTTATCCCGTGGACCATGTCCTCGGCGGCCGCTGGGAAGGACAGCGTCAGATTTGGCCCCCCATTCGGGGTGGCATCGTGGAGGCGGCACGCCAAGGGTCCAGCCGTTTCACGCTGGTGGCAAAATGGTCGTTCGGTTCCCGCGAGCTCGAGTACTACCTCATCGTCGACACGGGCGAAGGGGTCCAGATCGCCGGCGAAGGCCTCTTCGAGCCTTCCAATGTCGATGAAGGTGGCGATGTCGTCGCTCGGTTTCACAGCCACGGGGGAGGTTTGCGACAGCTCCTCGGACAGACGGAGAGCGAGGTTCGTACGGCCCTTCGCCAGGCCGTTTTCCTGGACATTCAACCGTCCCTCATGCGCGACTACCGGCCCGAAAACGGCGCGCACCTTGGCACATCCGGAGAGAACATCTCGCCGGTGCTCGAAGCCTTGGGCCGCACCCCGGGACGTCTCGAGGACATCGTCGAATGGCTATCCGAGCTCTGCGCGCCCGAGATCGAGCGCATCGAGTTCGATCGCACCCGGCTGCGCGAAGTCATGATGCTCCTCGTCGAGCGCAGCGGCCGAACGATCTCGGCCCGAAGCGCCTCCGATGGAACCCTCCGCTTCCTGGGAGAGCTCGTGGCGTTGCTCACCTGCCCGGAAGGATCCCTGGTGGTATTGGAGGAACCTGATGTCGGCCTCCATCCATCGCGCATCCGGCTGCTCGCCGAGCTCCTCGAACGGGTAACCGCGGAGCGAAATATCCAGGTCGTGGCCACCACCCACTCCCCGACCTTGCTGGCGCACCTCTCCCCCGAGGCGCTCGGAAACGTCATCGCCTTCGGGCGGGACCAGGCCGAAGGGACCACGGTCTGCTCACGCCTGAAGGACCTGCCGCACTTCGCGACGCTCCGCGACGCCAAGGACCTCGAGCATCTCGTCTCCACCGGTTGGCTGGAGCGGGCACTATGAAGGTCCTCGTCATTCCAGAGGACCAAGAGCTCGATCGCTACATCGTCAAACCGGTGGTCGAAGCCATGTTCCAAGACCTGGAAATCCGAGCCCGCATCGACGTCCTCCCGGAGCCGCGTTTGCGGGGCTCGAGCGATGCCCTCGATCCAACGATGATCGCAGACATCATCCGGAACAATCCGATGATCGACTTGTTTCTTCTGGTCGTGGACCGGGACTGCGATCGCGCGAGCAACACGGCGAAGGCGCTCGCACGGCAGGCTGAACATCCAGGCAGGCTGGTCGCCTGCGTTGCCATACAGGAAATCGAAGTCTGGATGCTTGCACTCTACAAGGACACCTTGAGCGTGCCGTTTACGACGGTGCGCGCGGAATGCGACCCGAAAGAGCTTTGGGCGGCCCTGCTGCTGAAGGAGCTGGGCGGGGATGGTCCAGGCCGCGGCCGAAAGAAGGCGATGCGCAAAATCTCGGGCGCCTGGCGGAGCTTGCGCGATACTTGCGTCGAGTTGCGCGATTTCGAGGACACAGTTCGAGCGTGGTACATGGCCAACAGGAGCTGAAAAGGTGCGAAAAAGACGGGTCCCCGCACCTGGTGAGGGAGCCGCGCCGGCACCTCGGACCTTTCCGCGCGGAAAGGAGCGCGGCGGTTGGCGGGAGGGCCGTTGCAATGAAGACACCGCCATGGCGTCGCCACGCGTTCGTGACAGATAAAAAGCGCAGCCGGAGGGGCATTCAGTTCTTGAACGGCTGGCCCGCGTAGCGTAGTAACCGCGAATAGTTGAAGGCGACTTGCAATCGGCGGCCTCCGCGCGAGCAAAGAAGTTCAGCGCCGTAAAGATAACGCCCCAGCGCCCAGAGGAGTAGCCATTGAACGACGTGTCGCGAGAGTCCCCGCCGCCACCCGACGTCTGGAGCAATGACGATGCGAAGGAGCTTTACCTCATCGACCGATGGGGCGCGGGCTACTTCGACGTCAACGACGAAGGGAACATGACCGTGGCGCCGCTCCAGGAGCGGGGCCGCAAAATTGCATTGGCCGACGTGGTCAGGGACGCGCGCGAGCAAGGCTTGCGCACACCGCTGCTCATCCGTTTTCAGGACCTTCTGCACCACCGTGTGCGCACCCTGAATCTGGCCTTCGCCTCGGCGGTGGCCGAGAACAAATACCGCGGCGTCTACCGCGGCGTGTTTCCGATCAAGGTGAACCAGCTGCGCGAGGTGGTCGAGGAGATCCTCGACGCCGGCCGGTCGTTTCACCATGGGATCGAGGTCGGCTCCAAGCCGGAGATTTTTGCGGGGTTGTCCGTCCACACCGACAACGACTCGCTCATCGTCTGCAACGGTTACAAGGACGATGCGTACATCCGCATGGCCATGCTGGGCCGAAAGCTCGGCAAGAAGGTCATTCTCATCGCCGAGAAGCTCTCGGAGGTGCGATCCATTTTGCGCATTTCGGCCGAGATGAACGTCGACCCGCTCATCGGGCTGCGCGTGCGCCTGAGCACCAAGGGCGGTGGACGGTGGGCTGAATCGGGCGGTGAGAACGCGAAGTTCGGGCTCTCGACGGCCGAGATCCTGGCCGCCACGGAGATGATGAAGCAAGCCGGTAAAACGTCGGCGTTCAAGCTGCTTCACTTCCACGTGGGCTCGCAGATCCCGGATATTTTGATCATCAAGCGCGCCGTTCGCGAGGCCGCGCGGCACTACGCGAAGCTGCGCAAGATGGGCCACCCCATCGAGTACCTCGACGTGGGCGGAGGCCTGGCCATCGACTACGACGGCTCGCGCTCCACGTTCCACTCGTCGATGAACTACTCCGTCGAGGAGTACGCGCGCGACATCGTCTACAACATCATGGACGTGTGCGACGACGAGAAGGTCCCGCACCCGGACATCGTGACCGAATCGGGCCGCGCCACGGTGGCGCACCACTCGGTGCTGGTCATCCAGGCCTTTGGCTCCATCGAAAAGGTAGCCCCGGGACCGCTGGAGCGCGCCCACGACGATCACAAGCTGGTCAAAAACCTGCTGTACACCCTCGAAAACCTGGCGCTGGAGAACCTCAGCGAGTCGTGCCACGACATTCTGCAGGTCAAGGAGGAGTCCCAGAAGATGTTCGAGCTGGGGCTGCTCAACCTCGATGTGAAGGCGCGGGTCGAGACGCTCTTCTGGCAGACCGCCGAGCGGATGCAAAAGCTCGCCTCCCAGCTCGATGCGAGCGAGGTGCCGGACGATATCACCGAGCTCGGCAAGCAGCTGGTCGACCAGCACATTTGCAACTTCTCGGTCTTTCAGTCGCTCCTGGACCACTGGGCCCTCGGCGGATTGTTCCCCATCGTCCCGATTCACCGGCTGAACGAGCGACCGACGCAGCAGAGCACCCTGGTCGACATCACGTGCGACTCGGACGGCAAGGTCTCCAAGTTCATCGACCTAAGCGATGTGCGCGACACATTGCCGCTCCACACCTTGGACGACAAGCCGTACTTCCTCGGGGTGTTCCTGACCGGTGCATATCAGGACATCATGGGCGACATTCACAACCTATTCGGCCGCGTAAACGAGGTCCACGTCTTCCTCGATGACGACGAGGAGTGCGGCTACTACCTCGAGGAGACCATCGAGGGGAACAGCATCCGCGAAGTCCTCAGCATGACCCAATACGAGGCCCGCGAAATGGTCGCCAAGCTGAAGGCCCAGGTCGATGCCGCGATCAAGCAAGACCGTCTTCGCCCCACCGAGGGCATGCGGCTGCTCGCCGACTTCGAACGCGGCCTCGCCGACCAGACGTACCTCAGCTTCCCCTAGCCGCATCATCTTTCACCTCCCTCCCCCCAGGGTGGCCTGGGTGGGGGGAGACGAAGGCTTCGCTCGGGGACCAATGCCCGCAGGAGGCGAAGGCTCCGACCGGCGACCAATGCCCAGAGGCGAAAGGCTCCGACCGAGGACGAATGCCCGCCCAGAGGCGAAGGCTCCGACCGGGGACGAATGTCCTCCGGTGACGATGCGCCGAGACGAACGCGCGCGGGTAGTGGCGCGTCGCGGTTTGCCGCAGGTTCTCCACGGAGAAGAGCCCTAGTCCTAGGCTCAAAACGAAAGATCTTGCCCCTTGGGCTCATGCGCCGACACGAAGTCGCGCTGGTAGCGGCTCGTCGCGGTCTGCCGCAGGCGCTCGACCACGTCGGCGAGCTGCCTGGCGCGCTGGGCGCGGCGTGGCTCGGACGGAGACTGAGACGCGCCGGCCGCCTTTTGTAGCTTTTCGAGCTCGGCGTCGAGCGCCAGACCGTAGCCGAGGAGGTAGCGCGGATCGTTGGGCTCGCGCATGAGAACGGCGGAAAAGTCCCGCTCCGCGCTGCCAAACTGTGACGCGCGGGCGCGGTACAACGCGCGCCAAAAGAGAGGCTCCGGGGAGCGGGGATCGCTGGCGACCGCCGCGTCGATGTCCTTGCGCGCATCTTCGCTTCCGAGTGGGGCGCTCCAATCGCGAAGGCGCGCCCACAAGAGGAGCACCTCGGCGTTGGACATGGACCGCTGACGCTCGACCGCGCCCTTGGGCGGGAGCACCCGATAAATGCGCTCCTCGTAGGGCGCGGAGGGGGCCGAGACGTACTCGAGGAGGGCGCGATCGAGCTCGGCGGCGGGCACATCGCGGAAGGCTCGGGCCCAAGCTTCCGGCATCGATAAGCCTTGCCGGATGCCGCTCAAAAAGGCGCCGTAGCGCGCACGGTAAGGGGCGGGGCCGTGGTGCAGCATGTGGACGAGCGCCCAGGCCGCCGCGTAGTTGCCGGTTTCGGTGCGCATGCGATCGTGGTGCGACGGGGTGCGGGCGTCGTAGAAGGCCTCGCGGTCCATGCGAATCAGCTGCGACGCGGGCGGCATGCGCACCCGAAGCTGCCCCGTCACGGTGACCGGAACCAAACGCCGTCCCATCCGCGCCCCCTCGGTCCGCGCCAGCATGCCGTAGAGCGGCAGGGTCGGAACCGGGAGGCCCACGGAGACGATGTCGCCGTCGAGGACGAGGGTCGAGTAGTAAAGGGCGAGGCCCTCGTCGAGCCACACGGGCCGGGCGCGGAAATTCTGCTGCAGCACATGGTGCGTCAGCTCGTGCAGAAAGACGGTGCGCGTCGACTCCGTGAAGTCGCCGTAGAGCGCCAAGGTGGGCACCGGCTCCGGATCGTTGGGGAGCTTGCCCAGCGAAAAGCCTTGGATGCCCTCACCGCTGAAGCGACGAAAATCGATGGCGCGCTCCAGCAAGACGATTTGGATGCGTGGACCCGCGAACGGATCGGTGGTGAGGGCGTGGTCGACGAGCACGCGGTAATACGTCTCGAACTCCGACAAAGTGCGGCGCGCCTCGGACCCCTTGAGATCCGTCAAAAGGATGAAGTGCTGCGAGGTGAGCTCCGTCCACGGTGGACCGCCACGCCCCGGCGGAACGAGGGGCGGCGTAAAGTCGACGCAACCTGCCATCGCGAGCGCAAACACGAACGCGAACGAAACCGCGAGCCAGGAGCCCACGAGCCTCGACACGTGGACGACGAGCCGGCTCACCCCCCACCCCCAGCGAGCTATGAGCGCAAAAGGAGCGCAAGAACGGTGGCCCGTTCGATCGGGCCCCAAGCCGAGAGCCGACTTCCGATCTCGAGGCGCACGCGCTCGCGCCCCCCGCCGCAGCTGCGGTAGCCCTCGAAGGAGCCTCCGCCCCCCCGCAGCTCGTAGCCGCAGCGGCCCACGTGACCGCTCCACTGATCGGCGCCCCACGCGTAGTCCGAGAGCTCGCCGCCCACGAGCCCGCGCGCGTGCGTCACCCCCTTCGGTGCCTCCTCGAGCGAAAGGTTGAAGGGCGCATTGTCGAAAACACCGCTTGCCCTCCCCTGCTCGAACACCACGCTCACGGGTCGCTCGAACACCGAACCTTGAAGCTGCGCCCTCTGCCCGGGCTCGAGCGCCCCGATCTCGCCGCGCATCGCATCTTCGCGGGGCTCGCCGGCGCGCGATAGCTGCAAGCGCACCGCGGCGCCGAAAAGCTCGCCGTCGCGAACTTCCGCCGTGATCGCATCGCCGTTCGCCACCCAAAGGAGGAGCCCCTCGCGCGGTGTTCCCGCCGCGTTCTGCCCGGCCGCGTTCGGAGCACCCCCGGAACCCGCCGATGCGCAGCCCACACCGAAGATGATGCACGCCAACGGCGCAAGAATGGAACGTCGCATCCTCTGGTCGTACCCCCGCGACCCCGTCGCGTCGAGCCCACGGGGAGCGTGAAACGCATTAAAAGAGGCAGACGCGTCGAATCAACCCGCGCAACAACGCGCGTCAATGGCCGAGTCAAAAACGAACCATCCGCCGAGTCAAAGACGAGCCATCCGCCGAGTCAAAGACGAACCATCCGCCGAGCTTCAAACGCGACGGAAGCGCAAGCGATGGACGGGAAGACCATCCACGATGGCCCGCTTTTCGCGCGGGCTCTCCGCGTTGTACGGATTGTTGGCGAGGGCCGGGCTCCCACCTTCGTCGCCAAAGGGGACGAAGAGCGGACATGCGCGGATTTCGGCCTCGTAGAGCGCGGCGCGCTCCTCCACGTCGGTTTGGACGAAGAGCTCACCGCCCGGCTCGAGCAGGCGCGCCATCTCGGCCACGAAGCCTTGTTTGACGATGACGAGCCGCTTGGCGTGGCGCTTCTTCCACCAGGGATCGGGGAAGTGCAGAAAGATACGGCGGATCGAGCCATCGGGGCCGAGGCGCGGCAGCGCCAAGCCTGCGTCCTCGGCAAAGACGCGGGCGCGCGCGCCAAGCCCCGCCTTCGCCAGGCGCTGATCGACGATGGTGGCCCACTTTCGCCGCACCTCCAGACCGATGAGCCCCGCGGGCGCGGCGGCGGCGCGCTCGAAGACGAAGCCTCCGCGACCGGGGCCAATCTCCAGCTCGAGCCACTCGCCTTGAACCAACGACCGGACATCGACGGGCCCGTCTTCGCGGCTCGTGCCCCCCACCTCCGAATCGTTCGGTGCTGCAGGCGACAATCGGGGGGCATCGGCATACGGGCGAGGTCGGCGGGGCTCGGACATGGGCATGTTTGAACGGCGGTCCGGGTTATGGGCGGAACGAGGGTGGAAACGGAGGCTATCCCCGTCGGGAGACGTCCTCCCGCACGCCCCTTACTCCGAAGCAAATCGGCTTCGCAAGCGACCTGTTCCTTGAGAAAATCGCCCGCCGCGGTACCGGCCGTGGAACTTCGCCTAAACCCGCGCGCTCTGAGCGGCATCTAGGAACCGAACCTCCGATGACCGAGTTTGCCTTACCCGCTTTACCCCGATGGGGGACCTTCTTCGCCGGCGCGCTCCACGAATCGGGCGACCCTTTGGTGCACGCAGCCTGCGCGGGCGATGTGGGCGCGTTCGAGCAGCTCTATCGGACCCACGTCGGGCGGGTCCACGCGCTGTGCCTGCGCCTGGTGGCCGATGCGGCCCTCGCCGAGCAGCTCACGCAAGATACGTTCGTGCGGGCGTGGGAGCGGTTGAAGAGCTTTCGCGGCGAGAGCGCCTTTGCCACCTGGTTGCGCCATGTGGCTGTCAATGTGGTGCTCGAAGAGCGCCGCGCGACGGCCCGGCGCACACGGCGCATCATGCCGACGGGGGACGATGCGGTGCTCGGATCCGCGTCGGGCGCCCGCCGCGACGATGTGGGGCTCGATCTGGAGCGCGCCCTCGCCAAGCTGCCCGAGGGCCCCCGCACCGTGTTCGTGCTGCACGACGTGGAGGGGTATCAGCACCGCGAGATTGGCGATTTGCTCGGCATCGCGGAGGGCACGTCCAAGGCGCACCTGCACCGGGCCCGCACGCTGTTGAAGGAGGGGCTGCGATGAGCGATCCCACGTGCACGGCCTACACGGAAATCGAGCTGCAAGAGCTGGCGGACGGTGAGCTCGCGCCCGAGCAGGCCCGCGCCATCGACGCGCACGCGCGCGCGTGCCCCCAATGTGCGCAGTTCTTGGCGGGGGAGCGCGCGCTGGCGGCGCGCGTGGCCGAGTTGCCGCGCACCATCGTGCCGGGTCCCGACGTGTGGCGTGCCATCGAAGCACGCCTTGGCGCAGCGGGGCCCGATGCCACCGTGCAGCGGGTGCGCGAGCCCAAAGGCCGACGGGTCGCGGTGGGCCGCCGGGTCGCGGTGGGGGCGGGCTTCGCGCTCGCGGCGGCGGCCGTGCTGGCGCTCGCGGCGACGCGACCGTGGGCTCCTGCGGGTACGGGCGTGGCCCTCGCTCCAAGCACCGCGCCGAGCGATCTGCCTCTGCCGCAAGCGCAAGACAGCGCGACGAAGCAAGACGGGACGCCGAAGAAGGAGCAACCCGTTGCCAACCTCGAGGAGCAACCCTATCTCGCCGCCCTCGCGGCATTGGAGGCGGACTTCGTGAACGGCAAGAATGCGCTACCACCGGCCGCGGCGCGGGAGGTCGAGCAGAATTTGAACATTCTGGATGCCGCCATCGACACCATGCGTGGCGCGCTGATGGCGCAGCCGGACAACCTCGATTTGAGGTCGCAGCTCGCGGACATTTACCAGCAGAAGATCCACGTCGAGAGCGACGTCATCGATCTGGCGGCGAGGATCTGATGCGCACCAAGCTTTCCATCGTCCTCGCACTGGCTTCGCTCGCGTGCGCCAGCCTGGCAGCGCCCGTGGCGCAGGCGAGGCCCGACGAGCCGCTCGATACACGCCCGGCGGCCACCCACGGGGTCGTGACCATCGAGACAATCAGCGGCTCGGTCAAGGTGATCGGCTGGGGGCGCTCGGAGGTCGACGTCAAGTCCTCGGCCGATGGGGACACGCAGTTCTCGGTTCAAGGCGATCGCACGCAGATTCGAGCGCGATCGGCCACCTTGGAGGTGCGTGTTCCGGCCGCCAGCGCGCTGGAGGTGCGCGGCACGAACATCGACATCACGATCCGCGACGTGACGGGCGCGGTGCGGGTGGACACGGCCTCGGGCGATATTGCGGTGTCGGGCGCGCCCACGTCCATTTCGGCCCGAACGGCCAGCGGCAGCGTGAGCATCGACACCACCAGCGCGCAGACCACCGTGCGCACCATCAACGGCGACATTCGCGTGCGCGGCGCGCGAGGGACCGCGTCGATCGAGAGCGTGAGCGGCGAGTGCACCTTGAGCGGCGGCACCTTTCAGCACGTGGACATGCGGAGCACGTCGGGCGACTTGACCTTCGACGGCCAGCTCGCCGGCCAAGGCTCGTTCGATGTGCGCAGCCATAGCGGCGACGTGTCGTTCCTGGTGCCCGCGTCCACCAATGGGAATTTCGAGCTTCGAAGCTTCCGCGGCTCCATCTCGAGCCAGCTCGGCGGCGTGCGAACGGGAAACGGATCGCTCGAGTTCAAAGCCGGAAGCGGCGGCGCCGTCGTCCGCGTTCAGACCTTCAGCGGCGATATCCACATCGCGCCGCGCGGGGCATCTTCGCCCGCGCCACCCCCAGCGCCGCCCGCGCCGCCCGCACCACCAAAGCCACCGTCTCCACCTCAACCCCAACCCCAGCCAAACCAGCCCGGAAAATAGTACGACGATTCGACGCGAGACCACACAGCCCCCTGGGATGCCTCCATGAATCTAGTGACGTTGCACCTGCAAGCTTTGACGGCCGTCTTGAGCACCATCGCCACCTGCTCCGGCAGCACCGGCGATCTGTGCCGCAACTCGCCACAGGAGAACGAGTGGCACGGACGCGCCCAATTGCTCGACGTTCGAACGAGCCACGGGAAGGTGCATCTTCGTTCGACCGCGCGTGACCAAATCGAGGTCCGCGCCCGCGCCCGCGAGCCCGGCGAGCACGCCCTGTTCGTGCTGCGCGCCATCACACAAGGCCGAGGGGTCGTGGTCTGCGTGGCCCCGACGACCACCGGCGCGCGCTCCGGCTCCTGTCCGACCACCGACGGCGATTGGCCCGATCGCCACGCGCCGGTGGTCGACCTCGACGTGGTCGTCCCCGACGGGGTCACCCTGCGCGCATCGAGCACCACCTAAATCCGTCACCTCCGGCGTCACGCGGGCGGCTGATCGCGACGTGCTCGTCCCCTGCGGCGCCACCCTGCGCGCCTCGGGCGCCACGTGAGCCCGTCACCGCCGACGTCGCCACCGCCGCTGCGCCAAGCGGCGACGTCGCCGCGGCCGCTGCGCGAACTGCCACACCGTACGGCTGCTGCGCGAAGCGGCCACGCCGTATTAGTGTGCCGCCCCAGACATGGACCGGGACGCACACGGATGGGAAGGGCAGATGGCGGTATGGAGGGCACGCGCGGCATCTTCGTGGCCGTCGATCGCGCCGGCGGTGCTGGTGACCGCGTGCCTCGCATACTGGGCCATCGGCGGCGTTCTGGCGAAGCTCGGCCACCCGGGCGCGACCTTGGATGACTCGTTCATCCACTTTCAATACGCGCGCTCCTTCGCCGAAGGGCACCCGCTGCGGTTTCAGCCGGGCGAGCCCATCTCCACCGGGGCCACGAGCCTGCTCTGGCCCCTGCTCCTCGCGCCATTTTACCTGCTCGGGTTCCGCGATCTGGCCATCCTCTGGCCGGCGTGGCTCCTGTCGTTCGCCGCGCTGGCCATGCTCGCCCGCGAGGTCTACCGGCTTACGCGTCCGCTGGCCGGACAGGCCGCGGCCATTTCGGCGGCGGCCATGGTTCCGGCCTTTGGCGGCCTCGTATGGTGCGCCGCCAGCGGCATGGAGGCGGTGCCGTTCGCGTGGGCCATCGCCCGGACCATCCGCCTGTGCGCGGACTGGCCGGAGGTGGCCCGCGACAGGGATCCATCTACCGATGCGCGGAGGCGCCGGCATCTCGGGGAGCTGGTCGCCTTCGCGTGGGCGGCCTTTTTGCTGCGACCCGAGGGCGCCTTCTACACGCTGATCGCGACCGCGACCCTGCTCGTCTTTCCGTCGGGGCCGGGCCTCGGAGCGCGGGCCCGGGCGCTGCTCCCCCTGGCGGTGCCGGGGTTCGTGGCGCTGGGGTTGCGGCTGGTGTCGGGGAGCGTGCTCACGTCCACGGCGCACGTGAAGCTGCTCGTCGGCAATCCGTATTACGGCGGGGGCGCCCTCTGGGGTGCGGTGGAGTACAACGTCAAGCTCCTGTACGACACGCTCCTGAACGGAAAGATTTGGTCGGCCGAGTTCATCCCGGCTGGGGGCGCGGTGGTGGGGCTCCTCGGGCTCGCGTCCATCGCCTTTTTGGGGTGGCGCGAGCAGCAGCGATGGCGCGCGCTGCTCATCGTGCTCTTGGCGGTGGGCATCGCCATTCCATGTTTTTACGTGTCGTTTTTGTGGAACCGGCTTCGTTACCTCTGGCCGTTTGCCAGCGGGTGGTTCGTGGGGCTCGCGTGCTTGGCGCGCCTCGCGGGCGATGGGCTCGCGCGCATTCGCCCCCGATGGCGCATCGTCACCCCCATCCTGGGCGGGACCTTCGTGGGGCTCTTTGCGTCGAAGCTCTCCGGCACCTTGGACGACATCGCCAATTGCGCGAGCGGCATCGATCGGCAGCAAGTGAAGCTCGGGCGCTGGGCCAAGGCCAACCTGCCGCGCGATGTTCGCATTGGCCTCAACGATACGGGCGCCATCGCGTATTTCAGCGAGCGGCCCACCTTCGACGTGGTCGGCCTCACCACGCCAGGAGAGGGCCGTCATTGGGTGGCCGGCCCCGGCTCACGGTTCGAGCACTACGAGCGGCTCGCCGCCCTCGATCCCAAGCGGCTCCCCACGCACTTCATCGTCTACCCCGAGTGGATGGCGTGCGATCCGGTCCTGGGCGCGATGCTCACCGAGGCGGTGGTCCTCGACTCCACGGTGCTGGGCGGCACCACCATGCGCGCCTACCTCGCCGATTGGCGGCTGCTCGGATCGGGCGAGCGGCCGTGGACCTCGGGGCTCGACGACGCGCAGCGCATGGACGCGCTCGACGTGGCCGACGTCGCGAGCGAGGCGGAGCACGCCTACGATCTCGCGGGCGCGCGCGACGGGCAGAACCTCGTTCGCTCGGACGCCGTGGCCGAGAGCGAACGGCCGGCCACCGTCGTCGACGGAGGACGCACGGGCCGCCGCGTGGAGCGCTTCGTCCTGCACCTGCGCGACGGCGCCAAGGTTCGGGTGGTGGCGCGGCTCGAGAGCGCGGCGGCCAACGTGCTGCGCGTGCGGGTCTCCGGGCGCGAGCTCCCGCCCGTCACCCTCGCGGCCAGCGCGAGCTGGACGGAGACGGTGCTGGAGATCCCGCCGGACGCAGTGAAGGCCGAGACCCCCGTCGAAATCAGCGCCGCGCAGCCCTTTGCGGCCTACCACTATTGGGCATTTGCTTCGCCGTGATGCTCGGCGCGCGCGTGGAGCGTGCGCGCGACGCCCGCGCGATCTTCGCGCCCGATGCGGCGAAGCTCGCTCGGCGGTACCCCGAGGACGCGCTTGAACGCGCGGCTGAACGACGCCTCGGAGTCGTAGCCGAGACGTGACGCGGCCTCCGACACCGTGAGCCGCTCGCTGCGCAGCCAGCCGCTCGCCACGTGCATCCGCCAGCGCGCCAGGTAGCGCGCGGGCGAGGTGCCGACCACCGCGGTGAACCGCTCGGAGAACATCGAGCGCGACGTCTGCGCCACGTCCGCGAGCGACTCCACCGACCACGGGCGGCCCGGGTGCCGGTGAATGGCCGCCAGCGCCAGCCCGATCTTCGGATCGCGGATGGCGGCGAGCCAGCCGGTGGCGTCCTCGCTGCGGCCCTCTACCCAGGCGCGGATCACCCGGGTGATGACCACCTCCGTCAGGCGCGTGAGCACAGTGGCGGCGCCCACGCGCAAGGTGCGCACTTCGCTCGCCATCGTCTCGAGCAGCACGGGGAGGGTCGCGTCGCTCTTCGCGGCGTCGCGCACCAAGAGCACCTTGGGCATCAGCTCCAGCAGCGGGTGCACCGCCGGCTCTTCGAAGTTGACGCTGCCGCAGAAAAGGAGCGTCTCCGCCCCACCGCCGCCCTCGCGCAATACGTACGTCCGGTCGCCGATCTCCTCGAGCGGAAGGTCGTCGATGCTCTTCGTGCCGCCGCCCCGGCTGGTGTCGGTGAGCTCGTGCCCGGCGCCCAGCGGAAGGAGCGCCACATCGCCGGGGCCGAGCCGGATGCGTCCGCGCTTGGCGCCGCCGCCGCCCGCGGTGGGCAGCGCAGAGGCCGGCGGGCGCAGCCAGCACTCGCCGCTCGCCACGAAGTGAAAGCGCGCCGAGCGCTGGGGCGGAAAGTCGATGCCCCATGGACGGGTCAGCTCGCATCGCCCATACGCCACGCCCGAGAGGCGCAAATCCTGGAGCACCTCGCTCAGCGGATCGGGGGGCAGCGGCGCGTCGGATGAACGGTCATGCATTTGGCATAAAGTGTCATGGAATGTCCGGCGCGCCACCCTCAAAGTCCGTGCATGACCGAATTGACGAATCGAACGGTGGCCATCGTCGGAGGAAGCTCGGGGATCGGACTGGCGACGGCCAAGGCGGCGGCCGCGCGGGGCGCCAAGGTGATCCTCCTGAGTCGCTCGCAGGCCAAGGTGGACGAGGCCGCGACGAGCGTGGGGGGCGAGGCGCGCGCGGTGGCGTTGGACATGCTGGATCCGGAGGCTGCCCTTCGCGTCTTTGGCGGGCT
Organism: Sorangiineae bacterium MSr11954; assembly: GCA_037157815.1. NCBI lineage: Bacteria > Pseudomonadati > Myxococcota > Myxococcia > Myxococcales > Pendulisporaceae > Pendulispora > Pendulispora albinea. The sequence continues at coordinate 1,333,813 of CP089984.1, read as the reverse complement.
CGGTACCCTCGATCATCTGGTGCTCACCGCGGTGGCCGACGAGCTCGCGCGCGCCGGGGACATCACGAAGCTCACCCCGGAGCAGGTCGAACGCAGCTTCGACAAGCTTCGAGGCTTCGTGAATGTCACGCGGGCGGCCGTCCCTCATTTGCAGGAGCGTGGCTCGATCACGTTCCTCTCGGGCGCGTCGGCGGCCAAGCCGATCCCGCGGATGTCGCTCTTGGCGGCCGAGGCGGCGTCGGTGGTGAGCTTCGGCAAGACCCTGGCGTTGGAGCTCGCCCCCGTGCGCGTGAACGTGGTGATGCCCGGCGTGGTCGACACGCGCATCCACACGCACCAGCGCGAGACCATCCGCGCCTTCGCCGAGTCGCTGCCCGCGCGCCACTTCGGACAGCCGGAGGACATCGCCGAGGGGATCGTCTTTCTCATGACCAACCCGTACGTCACCGGGCACACCCTCGTGCTCGACGGCGGCCTCCTCGCGTCCTAGCCGCCCGGGCGCCCAAGCTCGCCAGGCGCCGCGCGCCCAAAAAACGCCGGGCAGCTCGCGCCACAAAACGAAACCGGCGCCGCCCACGGGGGTGAGACGGCGCCGCTTTGCGTGCTTCGAACGCGCTTACTTCTTGGGGGCGGCCGGTGCCTTCGGCGCGGCAGCCGGTGCGCTCGAGCCCTTGGCACCGACGGCGCCGTTCGCGGCCTTGTCGGCCGGCTTCGCGCCCGCGCCGGGCTTGGCGGCGGCCGGTGCCGGCGGCTTGAAGACGCCGAGCTGGCCCACGAGCTCGATGCTGTTGCCGAACGACCAGCCCTTGGTGATCTTGCCGTCCTTGAACTGGATCACGTCGACGGAGTGCAGGTTCACCTGCTTGTTCGTCGCCTTGATGGGGCCGAGCGCGCCCTTCTGCGTGCCGACGAAGCTCGTCTCCTGGATGACGAAGTCGCCCACGCCGAAGGCGGCCGTCTGATCGCTCTTCGCGTCCGGGAACGTCTTCACGAAGCCCTGGAAGAACTTCTTCGCCGAGTCCTTGCCCTTGGTGGACTCGGGCTGCGAGTAGTCGGTCCAGTCCACGTCGTCCGCGAGCGGCGTCAGGAAGTCGGCTTCCTTCTTCGACTCGAAGGCGCCGTTGAGGCCCTTGACCGTCGCCAGGTTCTTGTCCTCTTCCGGCGTGCCCTTGGCGATGACCACCTCGGTCGACGCCGCGGCGGTCGGCACCGGACGGGCCTTGCCCTTCACGAGGCCGATCTGGGTGAACACCGTGTTGAGATCCGAGTAGCGGTTCTCTTGCTTGATGTGCCCATCGTTGTCGTACGTGACGAGGCTCACGCCGACGGCGCCGGCCGGCTTGTCGCTCGCCTTCACGCCCAGGTAGTCACCCGAGTGCGTTCCGCTCCAGCCGAACTCGAGCGCAGCCACGTCCTGCTTCACCCACGCGCGGCTCACCCAGAACTTCACGTCCTTGAAGGCGTCGAAGAACGCCTGCGTGCTCTTCTCGATGTCCGCGCGGCCCTGCGTCTGGCCGTGGTTGATCCAGACGCCCGGTATGGTGATGACGGCATCTTCCGCGTAGAGCGAAGCGACCTTCTTCGCGTCGTGGGCGTTGAGCGCCTCGACCAGTGCCTTGTTGGTCGCGGCTTCGAGCTCGCCCAGACCCGGCTTCACTTCCGGCTTGGGGGCTTCGGCCTTGGGGGCCTCCGGCGCGGGCGCCGGGGCGGGTGCGGGCGGCGGCGTCTGCGGGGGCGGCGCTGCCTCCTCACCCCCACCGCACGCGCTCACGAGAAACCCGAAAATCAGCGCCACATGTCCTTTTCGCATCGTTCAGCCTCCCGAAGGTCTCCCCTCGTTTCTAAGTTGGTCCCGTTCTCTTTTCCCGGTGGGGGCTCAAATCGCTCGTTTTCTAGCCTCCCGTCAAGCCCCCCGGCCCGGGTTTACCGCACCCAGCCTTCCGGTGTGGGCTGGACCTTCAACCCGGATTGGAAAGTCGAACGGAAGTGTGAGATGGGCTAATCGTGCGAAAACGGGCGCTTGGAAAGACCGGGCTATTCGTCTCGGAGATGGGAATCGGCACCTGGGGCCTGGCGGGCGAAGCCTACGGCCCCGTGGAGCCCACGGACGCGGAGCGGGTGATTCACCGCGCCATCGACGTGGGGATCACCTTGATCGACACCGCCGACTCCTACGGCGGCGGGCACATGGAGCATCTGCTAGGTAAGGCCTTGAAATCGCTGGGGTCCTACAAAAGCAGAGACCTCGTCGTCGTCACCAAAGGCGGGACCGACCGCAGCACCATCCCGCCCCGAAAGCGCTTCGACCGCGCCTATCTGGTCGATTCGGTCGAGCGCTCGCTCAAGCGGCTCGGGCGCGAGCGCCTCGACGTCTACTTGCTCCACAACCCCAGCGTCGAGTGCCTCCTCGCAGGCGAGGCCCTCGACACCCTGGTGACCTTGAAGCGCGACGGAAAAATCGGCCACATCGGCGTGTCCGCCGGCGAGTCCGAGGCGGCGATGACCGCGCTCGATCGGGGCGCCGAGGTCATCTCCATGTCGTACAACCTCGTTCACTCGGCCGATCTGCACCGCGTGGCCGGTGAAATCATGGTGTACGGCGCCGGCGTGCTCGCCCATTCTCCCCTCGCCTACGGACTGCTCTCCGATGCGTGGACCCAGGATCGGACATTTTTGCCCGGGGACCATCGGGAAAGGCGCTGGGAAAAGCACGAGCTCGCAAGGCGCGTTGCTCAGCTCGATGCCATGCGCTTCCTCGTCAAAGGGAACGTGCGCTCGCTCCGCGCGGCCGCGATTCGCTTCGTGCTGGCCAACCACCTGGTATCGTGCGCGATCCTCGGCCCTCGAACCGTGGATCAGCTAGTAGAACTCGTGCGCGAAACGGGCGGTGGCCCCATCTACCTTCCCGACGCGGATATGGCCGTCCTTCCGCGAACCCTGGCCAAAGTCGGAATCATGATGTGATGAGCGAAGACGAACGAACCGCAACCAACCTGCAAATCGTCGAGGAGCTTCTCCGGATCGCCGCCCGTGCCTCCAAGGCCATCGCGCGCGTGTACGCGACGGATTTCGCGGTCGACTACAAAGCGGCCCACGATCCGGTCACGGTGGCCGATCGCGAGGCCAACGGCATCATCTGCGAGGAGCTCGCAAAGGCCTTCCCCGGCGTGCCGGTGGTGGCCGAGGAGAGCGATCCCGCGACCTATGCAGGATGGCGCGATGCATCGTCCGTCTTCTTCGTGGACCCGCTCGACGGCACCCGCGACTTCGTGAAAAAGAACGGCGAGTTCGCCGTGATGATCGGCCTCGCCGAGAACGGACGCGCGAAGCTCGGCGTCATCCACGCGCCGGCCACGGATCGGCGCTGGGCCGGCGGCGATGGGATCGCCGCCTTCGAGCAGCTCGCCGATGGAACCCGAAGACCCCTTGGCGTCAGCCAAATCGCGACCATGGCCGCGGCGCGGCTGGTGGCCTCGCGATCGCGGCCCTCGGAGGAACTGGTGGAGGTGGCCGAGCACTTGGGCGTGGGCAACGTCTCGCCGCTGGGGAGCGCGGGCATCAAGGCGGTGGCCATCGCCTCGGGCGAGGCCGAGCTTTATGCGCACCTGGGGAACGCCGGGTGGCGCTGGGACACGTGCGCGCCGGAGGCCATCGTGCGCGCCGCGGGGGGAACGACCACGGACGCGTACGGCGATCCCATCGACTACCGCGCGCCGTCGCTGCTGAACAGCAGCGGGCTTCTCATGTCCAACGGGCACCTCCACGAGCCCTTGCTCACCGCGCTGGCGCGCGTGCGGGCCGAACGAAAAGGAAACAGCGGATGAAAGACCACGCCGAAGTCGTCATCATCGGCGCAGGCATCATGGGCCTGGCCATCGCGTACCACCTCGCGCGCCGCGGCGTGACCGACGTGGTGGTGCTCGACAAGGGTTACCTCTGCGGGGGCGCCAGCGGCCGAAACGGCGGCGGCGTGCGCGCCCAGTGGTCGAGCGAAGCGAACATCCGGCTCATGCTCGAGAGCATCCGCATGTGCCAGGACTTCGCCAGCGAGATGAAGATCAACGTGTGGCTGCGCCAAGGCGGCTACCTCTTTCTCACGCGCACCGAGGACAAGCGGCGCGCCCTCGAGGCGAGCGTCAAGCTGCAGTCCGAGTGCGGCCTCGCCACGCGCATGCTCTCGCCCAAAGAGGCGCAGGGCATCGTGCCCGAGCTCGACATCGACGGCATCACCGCCGCCAGCTACAACCCCGACGACGGCGTGGTCTTCCCGTGGCCCTTCGTGTGGGGCTTCGCGCAAGGGGCCCGCAAGCTCGGGGTCACGGTGGAGACCTTCCGCGAGGTCACGGGCTTTCGCACCAAGGGCTCGCGCATCGACGGCGTGGTCACGCGCGCGCTGCCGCGCTCGGGCAAGGGCCCGGCGGCCCGCGACGAGCACATCATCCGCACCCACAAGGTCGTGAACGCGGCCGGCGCATGGTCGCCCGAGATCGCGCGCCTCCTGGGCGTGGAGCTCCCGAACCGACCGCACCGCCACGAGATTTGTTCAACCGAGCCGCTGAAGCCCTGGCTCAAACCGCTGGTGGCCGATCTCACCGACGGCCTCTATTTCAGCCAATCGACGCGCGGCGAAATCGTGGGCGGCGTGGGGCAGGAGCACGTCCCGCACGGCATCAACCAAGACAGCTCGCACGCCTTCCTCGGGCGCTATGCGCGATCGCTGGTGCGCACGTGTCCCATCCTCGGGCACGTGAAGGTGCTGCGGCAGTGGTCCGGCTGTTACGACATTACGCCGGACGCGAACCCCATCGTGGGCGACGTCGACGAGGTAGAAAATTTCTACCAGGCGTCGGGCTTCATGGGCCACGGCTTCATGATGGCGCCCATCATGGGCAAGCTCATTGCCGAATACATCATCGACCGAGCGGCAAATGCAAACCGCCCCGGCGTGTCCAAGGTGGGCCGCGCCCGCGGAGGCGAAGGCGCGCCGCCCTCCGTGGTCGACCAAAACATGTTCGAACGCTGGAACCTGCGCCGCTTTCGCGAGGGCAAACTCTTGTCCGAAGCGATGATCATCGGTTAGGTTCGAGAAAAACGCTGCACTTGGCGAGAGAGGTACAAGTGAGCAACAAATCGAGAAGCATCGGGCTGGTCTGGGGGCTTTCGGCTCAAATCGCGCGCATGGCGTGGGGGGCCACCCAGGGGTTGGGGATCGCGACGGTGTGTGTGGGCGCCGCGACGACGCTCATGGCGTGTGCAGACGAGAACGACCCCAAGACGTGGGTGAAGCGGCTCGATGATCCGGCGCAGCGTTCGGCGGCGGTCAAGCGGCTGGCGCAGTTCTTCGAAGACACGATGACGAAGACCAACAAGAACCGCGAAGCCCCCGAGGTGATCGAGCTCCTCGGCGTCATCGTGGAGCCGATGACCAAGGTCTACACGGCCGGCAACCTCGATGACAAAACCCGGCGGGAGCTCATCAAGTCCCTCGCCGACATGCGCGAGCCGCGCGCGGCCCCCGCCATGGCCAAGGCCTTCAACGACTACGAGCCGGGCAAGAACGAGGAGGACGTGAAGTTCGCCTCGCAGTGGACGAGCGGCCTCGCCTCCCAAGGAAAGATGACCGATTCGGCGGTCATCGACGCGCTCTGGACCTGCTTTGCCAAGTTCCAACCGTCGCAGTCGAAGTCGAAGTCGTTCAACTTGATCGCCGACCTCCACGACGCGGTGCTCGACGTCAAACACCCGAGCTACGGCCCCAAGGCGACCGAAAAGCTGAGCGCCCCCGTCGACGTGAACAACCGCGACGCGGTGCTCGATCAGCTTCAATTCTGGCAGAAGACCTCCGTCCAACTGATCAAGGAGCTGAAGTACGCGCCGGCCGTCAAGCCGCTGGTGAAGGTGCTGCTCACCCCCACCAAGGGCGATCTGCGGCCCACCGTGAACGCGGCCTTGATGGTCATCCCCGCGGACGCGGAGAAGACCCTCCTCGGCGCCTTGCAAGGGACGGATGCGGAGCTTGGCAAGCTCGCGAGCGAGATCCCGGAGAAGCTCGGCCCCTCGATCCTGGCCGACGCCATCTCGTGGATCTCTCGCCCCGCCGGCCGTGACGCATTGCTCACCGCGCTGGACAAAGCCGACAACGACACGAACCGCACGGTCATTACACAATGCCTCACCCGCTTCCCGCCCGATGCGCGCATCAAGGATGCGTTCATGGGCTCCTATCGGAAGCTGTCGGCAGGCTCGAAGCTGAAGACCAGCGATGAACCGTTTGCGCGCCCGGTGCTCGTGCAGGTGAGCTCGGCCTTCTACGATCCGGCGCTGACCGATTGGGTGCTTCGCGAGGTCTCGGGCTCCAAGGGCGACGAGGGCTCCTCGATGCAGGCCAAAGGGCTCGAGGCGGGCCTCAAGCTGATGGATAAGCCGCGGGTGCGGTCGGTCGGCGAAATGGTGACCAAGTATTGGACGGCGCAGGAGAAGGAGCTCTTCACGGGTGCCGCCAACATCACGGAAAAATGTGGGAACACCGCGAGCTGTTACGTGGCGGTGTTCGATGAGCCGGTGGCATCCACCCCCGCCGGGCGCATGAAGGCCATTAAATCGGCGCGAATGGCTGCAACGTATGGCCGCGACGACACGAAGAAGGCGCTCTTGGACAAGGTCGACAAGATCAAGGACGCCCAATCTCGGCTGGCCTTGGTCGAGGCCATCGACTACCTCTCGCCCAAGGGGGACACGGCCGCGGCCGATGTCCTGGATAAAATCGTGGCGAGCGACGTGGCGAGCGGCAACAAAGATCTGATTTCCGGCGACGACGCGGTCGTTAAAGTGGCAAACCGCCTCCGTGCACGCGCCTTGCCGTGACGCGGCGGAGCATTTTGTTGTAAAGCTGCAGGCGTACGCGGTTGTCGCGGAAGACTGAAGACTCGAATGATTAGGCTCGAGGTCAAAAGCGGAGCGTCGGCAGGCAAGCACCTCGAGTCCTCGGCGGATGTGCTCCGCATCGGGCGTGCCGACGACAACGATCTGGTCCTGGCCGACGGGCTGGTGTCGGGTCAGCACGCCAAAATCGTCTACGCCGCCGATCATTACGTCCTCACGGATCAGCGCTCCACCAACGGCACCGCCATCGTGCGTCAGGCGGAGCGCCTCGCGCTCGACGCCGGCAACAACTACGAGACGACCCTGGCCACCGGCGACGTGATCGAGCTGGGGAGCGGCGATCACGCGGTCTCGCTCGGTGTCGTCTTGGAGGACGATCCGGACGACGCGCGGGTGGTCGCCGTGCGGCGCATCGAGGAGATGACGGCGGCGGGGAGCCACGTCGAGCGCCACGGCCCTCGCCTCGATGCGCTCTACCAAGCGCAGACCCGCATCGGCGCCGCCGGCGAGCTGACCGAGGTGCTCCTGGCCATCTGCGACGCGGTGTTCGAGCTCGTGCCGCGGGCCACGCATACCACCATCATCCTGCGCGACGACGACGAAGAGGGCGCGCGCGCCGGGAGCGCCGGTTATGTGCCGGTGATCACGCGGCTGCGCGGGCAAGAGGGCGCGGGCAGCGGGCCGATCCCCATCACCCGAAGCGTGTTTCGCAAGGTGGTGAGCGAGCGCGCCGCGGTGCTGGCCGCCGACGCCACCAACGAGGTGGGGCAGACGGAGTCGCTCATCGGGGCGCGCATCCGCTCGACCTTGGGCGTGCCGCTCTGGAAGGGCGAGGAGATCCTGGGCGTGCTGCAGATGGACAACCGCGAGAGCGCGGGGGTCTTCACCAGCGGCGATCTGGAGATCGTGGGCCTGCTCGCGCACAACGCGTCGCTGGCGGTGGCCAACGCGCGCCTGGTGAAGCGGCTGCGCGCGGCCGAGGAGCGGCTCAAGAAGGAGAACGCGTTCCTCAAGGGCCGCGAGGAGACGCGACGCACGGGCGGGCGCGGAGGACAGCAGGAGATCATCGGCCAGGCGGGGGCGATGCGCGTGCTGCTCCAGCAGCTCGACAAGGTCGTCGATACGCGGGTGACGGTGCTCATCGAGGGCGAGACCGGCACCGGCAAGGAGCTGATCGCGGCGGCGGTGCACTACCGCTCGCGGAGGCGGGACAAGCTCTTCGTCGGCCAAAACTGCGCAGCGATGCCGGAGAACCTGCTCGAGAGCGAGCTCTTTGGGCACAAGAAGGGCGCCTTTACGGGAGCGCACGAGGAGAAGAAGGGGCTCTTCGAGATCGCCGACGGCGGCACCTTGTTTTTGGACGAAGTGACGGAGATGCCGCTGTCGCTCCAGTCGAAGCTCCTCCGCGTGCTGCAGGAGGGCGAAATTCGCCCCATCGGCGCGACGCAAGAGCGCCGCATCAATGTACGCATCGTGGCCGCGACCAACCGCAACCTGGAGAAGGAAGTCTCCGAGGGGCGCTTCCGCGAGGACCTTTACTACCGCCTCAAGGTCTTCCCCATCCGCGTTCCCCCGCTGCGCGAGCGCCGGGAGGACATTCCGCTCCTGGCCACACACTTCCTCCAGCGCTTCTCCGCCGAGATGGGCAAGGCCGCCGCGGGCTTCTCGCAACAGGCCATGGAGCTCTTCCAGAGCTACGACTGGCCGGGCAATGTGCGCGAGCTGCAAAACGAAGTGCAGCGCTTGGTCATTCAAATCGATCCGGGCGGCTTCGTGACCCCCGAGCTCCTCTCTCCGCGCCTGCGCCAAGTCGAAGGCGTGATCGAGCGCGTGCGGCCGACCAAGGGCACCCTCAAAGAGATGATGGACCAGCTGGAGCGCTGGCTGCTCATCGAGGCGCTGCGCGAGCACCAGAACAACAAAACCGCCGCCGCCAAGGCGCTGGGGATCACGCGCGAAGGGCTTCACAAGAAGCTGCGTTCGTTCGGGCTATAGGCCGTTCCCGTACGCGTTTCCGCGCCCGTTCACGTTCCCGTGCCGGTACACGTTCCCGAGTCTTTCCAGAGTGAAGAACGGGAACGGGAACGTGTACGGGAGAGAGGGAGCGTGAAGGGCCTGCGCGTTATTGCGCGACGGCGGGCACGATGAACCAGTCGCTCGGGGGCGCGAAGCGTTCGACTTCGCCCGGGGGCGTCGGTGGGACGCGGTAAGGTGCGTCGGGGGCCACGTCGAGCAGCGGGAGAACGGCGAAGGCGCGCTCGTGCAGGCGGGGGTGCGGCACCGTCAGCTCAGGCGATGCGAGGGCCACCTCGTCGGCCCAGAGAATGTCGACATCGATGGTGCGCGGTCCCCAGCGCTCCGCGCGCACGCGGCCGAGGGAGAGCTCGACCTCCAGCAAGCGCGCGAGCAAGCCGCGAAGATCATCGTCGGGCCATCGGAGAAGGACCGCGGCGTTGAGGTAGTGCGGCTGCGGCGGTCCCACCGGCGCGGTCTCGTAGACCCACGAGGCGGCCTCGATAGGCGCAATGTTCGAGGCGATGCGGCGCGCGGCCTCGCTCAGGGTCGCTCGGCGATCGCCCAGGTTCGCGCCCAAGCCAAGGACGACCCGCGTCATGTCAAGGCTTCGATCCTTGGAGGCGCAAAGGATCCGTGAGCCGCCCCGGGTAGCCGCCGTTCACCTGGCCGGCCTGCACGAAGAACAGATACGCAGGCTCGAGTCGTCCATCGACGAAGGCCGTGAGCGTAATGATGGCGCCGGGATCGGTGTCGAACAGGATGCCGGCCACGTTGGTCGTGGTCGTGGTGCTCGCGCTCGCGTCGGTGCCGTTGCTGTTGGCCACCACCGTATCGGAGGCGAGCAGCTTGGCGCCCCGCACATTGGACAGCTTGCCCGATTCGGCGTGCACGCCGACCTCGATCCGACAGGGGCGGTGCGCCCGGTCACGGTTGGTGTCGCACGTCCACCAGATGTACCAGTGGCCGCCGGAGGAGTACTCGGAGTAAATCCCCACGCCCTCGCCGGGCTTCGCGTTGAGCGTTTGATCGGTGTCCACCTCCACCAAGAGCGGCGTGCTCGAGCCATTCTTGCCGGGGTTCGCGCCGTCGCCGTACGACGGATCGCCCCAGTAGCCATACGAATAAGGTTGGTGATCGCGATCGTCGTCGACGACACAGGCCGCGCTGGCCAGCGCGACGGCGCACAACGCGGGGCGCGCGAGGCGCGCAAGCGCAAGACGGGGGCGAAGGGGCAAAGGAGACGTCACGCTGTGATTTCGAACCATCCGAAGCTCCAGGTTATCGAGAAATCGTTAGGGCCGGGTGATGACTTGTCCCGGCCCTGCGCCGACGCTCGGCGAGCCGCCCATGTGCATTCCGCCGCCGCCCTGGAACATGGGCATGGACGGCGGGGTATGAAAAACGGGCGGGGCCGGGGGCACGTACGTCGGCGCCTGGTAGGGGTTGCTGATGACGACACCCGGCCGGATCGCGGACGAGGGAAACGTCGGCCCCGACGAGGGAAACGGCGGGAGCGCGTAGGGTGAACGCGGGGGGACGTAGTGCGAGCCCGCGCTCGGCGGGAGCGCATAGGCGTTCGGACCGATGTACGGGGGGCTGCCCGGGCTGGGCGGAATCGCGCGCCCGTGCGGACCGACGTAGATGGGCCCCCCGCCATGATCCGGGAGCCGAATCGGCCCGCTCGCGACGGGCCCGTTGGGACCCATGCGGGCGCCTCGCCCATCGGGCATGGAGGGCAGCAGCTGCGGCCCCGTCACCACGCGCCCCGCGCCGCTCGGCCCCTCGACGTGCGCAAATCCCTGCGGAGGCCGCGCACCCACGGCGACCGCGGTGGACGGAACCGCCATGGCGCGCGCGCGGTCTAGCCCGCTGTCACGGCTACCGGGATGCACCACCGCGCTCTCCGGAATGCCAAGCGCCGAGGGCGGCGGACCATATCCGCCACTTCGACCCATCCCGCCAACCCCGGGCTGCGCCGGCGTACGGCCGCTCGCGTCCGCGCTGGCCCCCGGAACGGTCACCACGCGCCCGTTGGCGACCGCCGGATCGGCCGGCATGTACGGCTTGGTGGCGGCGGCGATGGCCGGGATGCGCGCCGGCGGGACGATGCGCGTTCCGACGGCGGGGCTGAAAATATCGCGGTGCGGGCAGTAATAATACGTTGGTGGTGGAGCGACGTAGAAGCCCACGGCGTAGCCGCCTCGCCAATACCATGTAGGCGGCATGGCCGACCAGCCGACGTAATCGTACGGTCCGTACCCCACGCGCCACGTGACCCACGCACCGCGGTACGTGCGACCGGGGATCCAAGCCCATCCACGCCCGGGGATGTTCACCCAGCGCCCATAGTGAAAGGGCGCCCAGCCCCACGAATAGTCGGAGACCCAGATCCAATCGTCGTCGTACACCCAGTGACCGGCGGAGACATAGGGTGCGAAGTCGGGCCCCACGGTGGCGATGGATGGCACCCAGACGGTCCCGTAGCTCGGATCGTCGCTCCAGGTCCCGTAAGGTTCCAAGGTGGCGCGAAACTCCGTGAGCGCGGTGGGATCGGTGTCGGCGTACGCTCTTTCGTCGACGCCAATGGCGATCTCATTGGGGTCGCGCTTGCCGGGGGCCGTGCCCTCCAGGGTCGCGCCCGTCGACGATGTGTGAATCGGCTCGGTCGCAGCTTGCGCAGGCTGACGCGGGTACTCGGCTTCTTCGTACCGTTCAGCACAGCCCACGAGGAGCAGCGCAAGCGGTGCAATCGATCCACTCGCGATGCGGAACCAACCGACCTTCATGGCTCTCTCCCGAGATTTCCCAGGCTTACCCGCTTACCACGTGGCGTTACGGTTCGCCCGGACCCAAGTATTTTCCCATGTTCTGACTCTTTATGCAGCACCCTGAAATTAACGCCATGGCACAACTCGTCTTTGGTGGCAGCAATCAGGACGAGCGCGCCATTTGATTCATCGATCCATCAGAGATCCTGAAAGATGCCGAGCTGCCGCACGCTCAACAAACGGGAGGGTGCTTTCCATCCCGCAAGGTGCGACCTTGGTAGAAGCCCAGCAACGTCCAGGCCGTTCGTTCCCCGCCGTGTTATCCTGTAACCGTCCAAGCTGCTGATACGAGCTACGAGCATACGAGCAGAAACAGCGCACGATACGAACGGCACGAGCGATACAGCCGACACGAGCGACAAAGACCAGAGGAGATTCGGATGCCCGAAACACGCACGTCGATGACTGAGCGAATCGCAGCGATGCAGGACTACGCCCTGTACCGTGAGCTCCATTGGGAGGGGTCGTTCGAGGAGTACTTGGAAGTCGTACGGCAAAGGCCGCAGGTCACGCGGAACGCGTATCAGCGCGTTTACGACATGATCATCAGCTACGGCACGGAAGAGTACATCGACAACAAGAAGAAGCTCGTTCGGTACAACTTCTTCAAGGACGAGCTGAATAACGGCGCCAACGCCATCTACGGGCTCGACATCCCGCTCATGCGGCTGGTGCACGTGCTCAAGGCCGCGTCGGAAGGCTACGGTCCCGAGAAGCGCGTCATCCTGCTCCACGGCCCGGTCGGCTCGTCGAAGAGCACCATCGCCCGGCTGCTCAAGCAGGGCCTCGAGGCCTACTCGCGCACGGTGGACGGCGCGCTCTACTCGTTCGACTGGGTGAACCTCGCCGGCACCGGCCTGGCAGGCGCCGACGCCGATGCGTTCCCGAGCCCGATGAACGAGGAGCCTCTGCGCCTCATTCCGCCGGAGTGGCGCGCGCGGGTCATCAACGAGCTGGGACTCTCGAACGACCAATTCAAGGTGCGCTGCGAAGGAGATCTCGACCCGGCCAGCCGCTTCGTGTTCAAGCACTTGATCGCGAAGTACGAGGGCAACTGGGCGAAGATGATCGCGAATCACATTCGCGTGCGCCGCCTGGTGCTCTCGGAGAAGGACCGCGTGGGCATCGGCACCTTCCAGCCGAAGGACGAGAAGAACCAGGACTCCACCGAGCTCACGGGCGACATCAACTACCGCAAGATCGCCGAGTACGGCTCCGACTCGGATCCCCGCGCGTTCAACTTCGACGGTGAGTTCAACATCGCCAACCGCGGCATCGTCGAGTTCATCGAGGTGCTCAAGCTCGACGTGGCCTTCCTCTACGATCTGCTCGGCGCCTCGCAAGAGCACAAGATCAAGCCGAAGAAGTTCGCGCAGACGGACATCGACGAGGTGATCCTCGGGCACACGAACGAGGCCGAGTACAAGAAGCTCCTGAACAACGAGTTCATGGAAGCCTTGCGCGATCGAACCATCAAGATCGACATACCGTACATCACGAAGCTCAACGAAGAGATCAAGATCTACGAGAAGGACTTCAGCACCAAGAAGATCAAGAACAAGCACATCGCGCCGCACACCTTGGAGGTCGCAGCCATGTGGGCGGTCTTGACCCGCCTGGAGGACCCGAAGAAGCACAATCTGTCGCTCGTGCAGAAGATGAAGCTGTACGACGGCCGCGTGCTCCCGGGCTACACGCAGGACACGGTGAAGGAGCTGCGCAAGGAGTCGAAGCGCGAAGGCATGGAGGGCATCAGCCCGCGCTACGTGCAGGACAAGATCTCCAACGCGCTGGTGAACGACTCCGGCGAGGGCACGATCAACCCGTTCATGGTGATGAACGAGCTCGAGAAGGGCCTGCGTCACCACTCGCTCATCACCAACGACGAGCAGCGAAAGCGCTACGGCGAGATCATCAGCATGGTGAAGCGCGAGTACGAGGAGATCGTGAAGAACGAGGTGCAGCGCGCCATCAGCGCCGACGAGGACGCGATCGCGAAGCTGGCCGCGAACTACATCGACAACATCAAGGCGTACACGCTCAAGGAGAAGGTCAAGAACCGCTACACGGGACAGGACGAGGAGCCCGATGAGCGTTTGATGCGGTCGATCGAGGAGAAGGTCGACATCGCGGAGAATCGAAAGGACGACTTCCGCCGGGAGATCATGAACTTCATCGGCGCCCTCGCGGTCGAGGGGAAGAAGTTCCAATGGTCGACCAACGACCGTCTGCGCCGGGCCCTCGAGCTCAAACTGTTCGAGGATCAGAAGGACTCGATCAAGCTGAAGACCCTGGTCGCCGCCGTCGTCGACAAGGATACGCAGGAGAAGATCGACATCATCAAATCGCGCCTCATCAAGAATTTCGGCTACAACGAGGTGAGCGCCACCGACGTGCTCAACTACGTGGCCTCGATTTTCGCCCGCGGGGACGCGAAGGATTAATTAGGCCGTTTCCAGCACGCCCTCTTCCAGATATACCGCCGTGCTCACTCTCGGTCCGCCCTCTCGATCGCGAGATGGGGTGAACGAGATGGAGCATGGCGGTGAGATTCGATGACGAACATGGCTAGCTTGCGAAAGACCCTGATGAAGCAGGGCATGAAGTTGATGGGCGACCCCCGCGTCATGAAGCTGATGCAGGACGAGCGGGTCATGAAGGCCGTGATGGCCGCCATGAGCATGCCCGGCAAGGTGCAGAGCTTCACCCAAGAGCAGGCGGAGCGCATCGCCAAGGCGATGGCGCTGGCCACCGAGGACGAGGTGAAGGATTTGAAGCGCACCGTGCGGCGCCTCGAGGAAGAGGTGGCGCGACTTCAACGCGATGCGCGCGACGGTCGCGAGACGCGGGATTCGCAGCCGAACGATCGCGCAAAAAAGAAGTAGTACCGAGGAGTTGCCGCTCATCCGGTGAGATGCGCGTGGGGTCTGCGCGCCTCACCTTCGGCGGCCCGGCGCGGCGCTGACGTTGCCTGGGTGACGATCTGTCACCCAATTGGTGTACGTTTCGCATCTTCCGCGGTCGTGTATTCTCGGGTTCTGTGGGGGCTCGAGTTCTAGTCGTCGAAGACGATGCGGAGATGGCGTCGCTTCTCCAAGCGGCGCTGTCGGACGAGGGGCACGCGGTTCGGACCACGCGGGGAGAGCGGGCGCTGGAGCAGACGCGCGCGGTTCGCCCGGAGGTGGTGCTGCTCGATTGGCCGCAGCGGGCGCGCGAGGGTCGCGAGCTATGCATGGGGCTTCGAAAGTGTGGGGTGCCGGGGCTGATGGTGATGTCGACCAGCCCAACGCGCGATCGATTGCGCACCATCTTCGAGTCGGGCGCCGACGACGTGGTGCGAAAGCCGTTCGATCTCGACGAGCTGCTGCTGCGCGTGCAGGCGCTGGTGCGCCGCTGGCAGTCGGCGGCCGAGGGCGAGGACGTGATCCGCATCGGGGCCATCGAGATCGAGCGGCGGCAAGCGCGGGCCTTCGGAGAGGCGATTCCGCTCACGGAGCGGGAGCTCGCGCTGCTGACGCACCTGGCGCGCCGCCGCGATCGGGCGGTGACCTTGACGGAGCTCGCCAGCTTGGTTTGGGGGCAGCGGGCGCCGGTGAGCAACGCGGTGGTCGCGCACGTGAATCATCTTCGCTCGAAGCTGGGAAAGGCGGGGGCGCAGCTGCGTACGGTGCGGGGGGTCGGATATGTGATTTCGTCACGAAGCGAATCGGGATCCGTGGCGGGGGGCGCGGATGGGGCGAATGGCGGGCACGGGGCGAATGGGGTGAATGGCGAGCACGGGGTGAACGACGGGCACGGGGCGGACGGGGGGGAACGAACCGATGAACGAGAGGACGCAATCGGCTGACGCGTACGGCGATTCCGCGCGTGAGCCGGGTGAACGCGGCGAGGCGCTGCTCCATGCGCTCGCGCGCTTGAAGTTGCGGCTGGAGGTGTGTCTGCGGAAGGAGCGCTCGCTCCTGGCGTACCGCGCGGCGCTGGTGCGCTGTCTCGATGACGTGGATGACATCGTGCATGCGGCGACGGCCGATGCGCGCTCGGGGCATCCTCGGGTGGCGGTCGATGATGCGGGTTCGTGAAAGGAGAGCGGAGGCTCGCGCGGCGTCATCGCGCGGCGGTCATGATGCGGGTTCGTGAAGGGCGGGGGCGGGTTCGTGAGGCTCTTTCATCGAGTCGAATGATGTGCCCTCCACGTTGACGATCGCTCGTCGCGTGCGTTCACCTTAGGAACGCTCCGCGAACAGTCGGCGGCGAGGGAGGTCTCGATGACGAGCGTGATGGCGCGCGAAAGGCGCTGGTCCCATGGCATGGACGTTTCTCCGGCCGGCGGAGACACGCCCACCATCGCATCCAACCGGAAACGATTGGATCGCGAGGCACCGAATCTGTCGTTCACGATCACCACGCGCAAGCCGTTCGTGGAGGTGATCCTGGCGACGGATCGCGCGTTGTTCGATCCCGCGAACGCGTCGCGGAGGACCGCGCACGACTTCTTCGCCAGCCGGCACTTCGGCTTGACCCACGTGAGCGGCGAAGGCGCGACGTACATCGTGCCGACCGCCACCCTGCGCGCCTTTTTGGAGGCGCGGCCGAGGCCGCGTGAGATCTTCTTTACGGCCATCGCCTACGACGATGAATCGGGTCGAAACCCGGTGCTCGCGCAGCCGGTCCCCGCCTTGGTGACGCAGGCGCCTTCGGTGGCCGTCGCCAGCGACTTCTCCGTGCAGGGGCTCTCGCGATCGTTTGGGATGGCGCTCGATCGGCTGGTGCGCCACGAGGGGCAGCGCCCGGCGCCCGCGTATTCGGATGCGAGCGACGCTTCGTGGTCGGGGGGCGCGGCGCGGGCGTGGTCGGGGGGCGCGGCGCAGGCGTGGTCGGGGGGCGCGGCGCGGGCGTGGTCGGGGGGCGCGGCGCGGGGTTGGCAAGAAGCGGCGCACCAGGAAGCGGCGCCCGCGTGGCACGAGGACGAGGAGGAGCTCGCGCGCGGCATGGTCGCCTTGGAGCTGGATGCCGATGGCTTCGATCGGGACGATGCGCCGGCGGCCGCACCGGCAGCAGCGGCGACATCGGCGGCGGCGGCGTACGACGAAGGCGATGGGTATCCGGATGGGGGCGATCCGAATGGCGCGTATTCGAATGGGGCATACCAGGATGGCGCGGCGGCGAGCGAGCTGGCGTCGTCGTTCGATTACGATGATGGATTCGGCGACGACGATCGGCCGGTGCGCGCCGAGCCGGCGGAGCTCGCGGACGCGGATGACGAAGGGGCGGCTTATGGCGACGAGGCCGATGAACGCCCGGCCCACGCGGCGAGCTTTGCGGCCCCTACGGCTCCGGCGATGAATGGGGCGCCAGGCGCCCATGGAGCGCCGGCGATGAATGGGGCGGGCGTGAATGGAGCGCCGATGAACGGGGCGCCTTCGGCGGTTGGGGCGCCTTCGGCGATTGGGGCGCCTTCGGCGATTGGGGCGCCTTCGGCGGTTGGGGCGCCGGTGCCCGCGCCGTCATGGGCCGTGGCGGCGGCGCCGCCACCGACGGGTGCGCAGCTTCGGAATGCGCTCGGGCGGGTGGCCGCGACATTCGATGGTCACGCGCTGTACACGATCGCGCGGCGCGCGCCGGATGGTGCGCTTCGGTTCGGGCTCGGTGCGTTCGATTCCCGCTCGGGCGCCCTCGGCAGGTTGCTCGCGCACATGAAGACGGCGGATGCCGCGGCGTTCGCGCACTTCTTCGGGGACGCGGCCGATGCGCTGCTCGCGGTGACCAACGCGCGCACCCCCGATGCGCGGATGGCCGATGTCGGAGGCAAGCCGCTCACCGACGCCGCGTGGATCGCGCGGTTCGAGGCCTCGGGGGCGCATGCGCCGTTCGTGGCCGTGCAGAACGAGCTGGTCGCGACCACGGTGCTCGCGCCGATGTGGCGCATCCTCCATGGTCTGGGGCTCGTCAGCGAGCGGGCGGTGGCCGTCGCCATCGTGCTCGGCATTCAAATGGGGGTGCCTTCGGCGTGCGATTGGCTCACCGAACGGCTGGCGCCCGTGCACACGGGGGCGCAGCTGGATCGGGCGCTGGCCGTGCTGGGTGCGCCGGATCTGGCGTCGTTTCAGCGGGATGCGGGGCTCGCCGCGTCGGGGCAGCTCGATCCGGACACCAAGGCGGCGCTCACGCGCGCGCTTCGTGCAGCGGGGACGGCCTCGCCCACGCCGGTGCTCACCTTGGCGCAGATGCTCGAGGCGATCCGAAGGCACGCCGGGCGCACGGGGCTCGGGCGCAAGCTCGCGTCGTTGATCGAGGATCGCAGCTTGGCCGATGCGGCGCGGTGAGGCGCGCATGATCACGGATCCTTTTTCGCGAAACGTCGATGGCACGGACGACATGGCGAGCGTGGCAAACGCGGCCAACGTGAACGGTGCGCTGCGCGCGTCGTCGGCGTTCGCGCAGCTCGAGCCCGAGGCGCAGCGTGAGCTGGCGGAGTCGTTCGCCAAAATCGCGGGATACCTCGGCGCGCCGCACGGGCGCAGCGCCGCGGCGCGGCAGCTCGCGCCGGATCTCTCGAGCCTTCGCCGCGATGGCGGCGGCCAGGCTCCGGCCCAAGCGCCCACGGGTGCGCCGGGCGGTGCGCCCGCGGGTGGAGCGCCGGTGGCGGGTGGAGTCCCCGCGGCGGCCCCCGGTGGGTCCGTCGGTGCGACGGGGCGGGTCGGCGACGTGACGAAGGCGACCTTGAGCGCGATCGATTTCCCGAGCTTCGTGGCGTCGCTCATTCAAGGGACCTTTCAGGCCATCGTCGATGCCTCGATTCAGCAGATGGAGGCGTACGCGCAGCTGCTGAAGAACGCGGCGCTCACGGTCGATCAGTTCATGAGCGACAACGTGACCGATGGCACGGCGCGCGATTACCTGGCCGACCGCTTCGAGGGCGTCTTTCAGCGCGACACGCAGGGGACTTCGCCGAGGCTGCGCGTGCGCGACGGCGGGGCCGGCGACGGCGGCGAGATCCCGTCGTTCTTCAAGGGGCTCGGGCTCGACTCGCTGGGCGCGCTCGACGATGACACGGTGGAGCAGAAGGTCGTCCCCGCGACGCGGCGGATGCTGGCCGAGCAGCGCCAGCAGACCCTGGCGACCATGGTGCTCATGGGGATCAACCGGGTCGTGGTCAGCGACGGCGAGATCTCCGCCAAGCTCCAGTTCCACGTGGACGCCAGCGAAACGACGCAGATGCGCTTCGACCAGCAGAAGACCTCGGGGATGAACCTCTCGGGGACGGCGGGGCGCAATCCGTTCAGCGCGCAAGGCATCATGGTGAACACCGCCAGCGTGAACGCGCAGAGCGCGCTCAACGTGCGCGCGGATCTCGTCGGGAATGTGGTCGTGCGATTCCGGAGCGAGACCTTTCCGCTCGAGCGATTCGCCGACTCGGCCGCCATTCAACTCATCAACTCCCGAGCCAAAGTACCTGCACCTGCCCAAGCTTCGCCCTCATCGCCCCAAGCCCAGGGACCGCAACCCGGCGCGGGCGCGCCGCCGCCTCCCGCGGTGACGACGCCTCCATCCTTGGCCCCCGCGCCCGCGCCGGGCGCGCCCGCACCGGCCACGCCCCGAGCCCAGTCATGGGGCGATGACCTCTGGGGGGAGAGCAGGTAGGCCATGGCGACACCGACCCTCGACGAGACCTTGCTCGCCCTTCTCGGCGCCGTGGACCCTCCGGAGCCTTCGGGGATCGTGGTGACCGAGGTGGACATGACCATTCCACTGGAGGCGACGTTCGGCGACGAGCACGGAGAGCTGGTGGTGCGCGCAGGCGTCCCGCATACGCGCTGGGTCAGCGGGTTCCTTCCGCCCGTGCACACGGCGCACCTCCACATCGAGCTGATGCCGGAGGTGCACCGCGCGCCGCGCCCGGCCGCCCGCCTCGAGGTGGACGATGGGTGAGAGCTTCTTCAATGTCGAAGACTTCATTCAGTCGATCCTGGTGCAGCTCGATCGCGTGCAAGATGCGCTGCGCTTGAAGGCCGTCAATCGGCCGCTCACCTATGCGTTGAAGGACTTTGCCATCGACTTTCACGTCTTCGCGGATCTCGACAGCGCGGGGACCGTGCGCTTTCGACCGGCGGCCGCGAACGAGACGGGGGCGAGCACGCTCCGCCTCGGGTTCACGACCATCACCAAACCGATGATCGAGGAGAACACGGTGTCGATGGCGGCGACGAAGAGCCCCTCGCTGGAGGAGATGGGGCTCGCTCCCGAGGAGGTGCGAAGGCTCGAGGGGCTGGGGGTTCGGACGACGGCGCAGCTCGATCGGCTGCAGCGGGCCGCGGGGGCCTCCACCGTTTCGCGCTGGGCCTCGGTGCCGTCGATGCGTCTGCAGGATGCGCTTCGACGGGCGCGGCCAACCGTGAATCGGGTGCAGGTGGGGCCGAGCGTTGCGCCTACGGCGCCGAAGGTTGCGCCGCCTGCGGTGCCCGCGGCGCCGAAGGTTGCCGCGCCGGTGGTGCCGAGGGTCGCGCCTCCGATCGCACCGAAGGCGCCGCCGCCCGCGGCGCCGAGGGTCGCACCGCCTGGGAACGTGGCGGTGCCTCCGCGGCAGGTGCGCATTGGCGGGACCTTCTTTCCCGATGTGCAGCGGGCGCGCTTTGGGGATCGGCCCGTCGATATCGCGCATGCCACGGATACGGAGATCGTCCTCCAGGTGCCGCCGGATGCGCCGGCCGCCGGGACGTTGGAGATCGCCTTCAGCGACGAGGATGTGCGCGCCTTCGACGTGAGCTTCGAGACCGACCCGAGCGCAGGCCCTCACGAAACGAGCGACGCCCACGAGGCGACCGGCTCGTACGAAGCCAGCACCTCCCACGAAACCAACGGCATCGCCACGCCGGACGACGACTACTGGGGCGGAGGTGCATCATGACCTTGGCCCTCGGACTGCAAGTCACCTTGCGCGCGGGCGAGATGCCTGCGCACATCCCGGCGCACGTCGATCAGCTGGTGGGCGCGAACCGCGCGGCCGAGCGGGTCGACGGTGGCCCCATCGATCGGGCGCTCTCGAAGTGGGCGGGCGCGTTTCGCGTAACCAGCGCATTTCCGGCGCGCGGGGCGCTGGGACGCGTCGGCGCGCAGAACGCCGGGTACGACGATCGGGAGCACCTGCACGGCCTCTCGCGCACCGTACGGATTCGCCTGCGCGACGGCTCGCACGTGCGCGACGCGCTCGCCGCGCTGCGCGACCTTCGCGCCGTCGAGTTTGCGCGCCCCGAGACGCTCGGACGAACGCCGGCGCCGATGGCGCTCACGACGCCTTGCACACCGGTGCCCGGACACGAGCTGGTGCGCGCCCACCGCGCGCTCCCCTACGGAGATGAGCGGGTCATCGTCGCGATCGTCGACAGCGGGGTGGCCATGGGGCACCCGGAGCTGCAGCGAAAGCTCCTCGCAGGCTACGACACCGTGGATCTCGGCTGGGGACGCGTCGGCGATCTCGAGCTGATCGGCAACAGCCGCGGACACGACTTCAACCCCCGCGACGAAGTGGGCCATGGCTCCCACGTGGCCGGTGTGATCGGCGCGCAAGGGTTTCGGGTTCCGCGCGGGATCGCAGGCCGCTCCCTGATCTTGCCGCTGCGCGTCCTCGCGGCGGCCATGGGCCCGCACGCCACGCGACCCGTCGGCATCGGCGGATTGTCGGACATCGATTGTGGCCTCAAGGTCGCCTGCGATCTCGGCGCCAAGGTGATCAACATGAGCTTCGGCACCGGCGAGCGAAGCCTCGATCCCGACGCGCCGCCGCCGCACCGCGAGGTGATCGACTACGCCGTCTCCCTCGGCGTCATCCTGGTGGCGGCCATGGGCAACACCGGGGACAGCGAGCGACTCTACCCGGCCGCGCACCCCGATGTGATCGCCGTGGGCGCCGTCGACGGCGAGCTGCGCCCGTGCGCGTTCTCCACGCGCGGCAAGCACTGCGCGCTGGCGGCGCCGGGCGACCGCATTTACTCGCTCGACCTGCACGGATACCGCTGCAGCTCGGGGACATCGCACGCTGCCCCCTTCGTGAGCGGCGCCGCCGCGCGGCTGGTTGCCTACGCGCGGAGCCGCGGCGTCGATTTGGACGGGCGCGACATCCGGCGGCTGCTCACCACCAGCGCACAAGCGCGCCCCAAAGACGGCCCCGACGATGCGATCGGGCACGGCGTCCTCGATGTCGGCGCCGCCTTCGCCTTGCTGCGCGACGAGCTGGCGCGCGATCCGGGCAAGCGAAACGCCGCGCGCGCGCGGCGGCCGGGGGAGCCTTGGGGGGAGGTGCGCGGGTGAAGCCGGACGTCTTTTCCAAGCTGTTCCCGGGGCTCGATCCGCGCACGCACGACCGGATCGCCCACCTCTTGCCGGGGCTCGGCAGCGATCCGAGCTTGCGCGACGTCGCGCAGTCCCACGGCAGCCCCCTCGACGCGGACGAGCGCCGCAACGGGCAGGCGGTGGTTCTCGCGCACATCTACGCGACCATGGTCGGGTCGGAGCCCGACGATGTGCGCCGAGAGGCGCTGCGCGAGGTGGCCTTGCGCGGCAGCGGTGAACACGCGGCCGTGGTGCTTCTTCATGCCTTCGACGCGTCGGGCGCGGACGGGTTGCGCGCGGCAGTCGATTCGCTCCTCACGCCCGACCGAGGCGCGGAAGGCCCATCGAGACCTACGAGCCCACCCGACTCGAATCAACCGCCGAGAAAGGATTCCGTCATGGCCATCGTTTTCACATTCGATCTTCGCAACATCCCTCGGGACCTTGCCACCAAGCCCGAAAAACAGACGGCCTATGTGAACGGGATCAAAGCCGTCCTCGAGCTCCGCGGCACGGAGACCGACAAACACCCCGAGCTGGTCGGCGCCGTCATCGGCAGCTTGCTCCGCTCGGGGCAATTCGATCCGAACAGCGGGTCCATTCCGCTCTTCGTCCAGAAGATCACGGAGAACCTGCTCATCCAAAGGACCTCGCCGACGGGCACGCACTTTACCGGTGAGCAGGTCTATCAAGCCATCGCCGCGGTCATGCAGAAGAACGCGACCTCCACCAATGGCCACGGCCACGGCACCAGCGCCGCCGCGGCCTCCACCAACGGCTCGGGGACCCAGATCAGCTACCAGCTCTTCTCGTTCGTGGGCGAGGAGGTGCTGAAGACGATCGACCGCGTCCCGCTCGGCGACCCCAATTTTCCAGCCCGCGTGCAGAGCGCCATCCTCGACTATGCGTCGGGCGCGGTGGGTTACGAGGATCTCGATCTGCCGAGCCTGGAGACCGACACGGACACGGAGATCGTCCCGGAGAACATTCAGGCCTGCGGCATGATGTACGCCGCCTACCAGCTCGAGATGGCCAAGCTGATCCCGGTGCTCGATATGATCTCGGATCTCTACGACGATGGGCTCATCCCCATCGTCTACGACGACGCCGGCCAGGCGCTCGACGATTACCGGTTCAACGAATACCAGCGCATCAGCGCGGCCAAGCGCGCCTTTCACTTTGCGCGGCTCTTTGGGATGAAGGGCGCCGACGTGCCCAAGACGGTGCAGCCCAATACGCAGTTCGATACGTTGTTGATGCGGTTTGCCTCCACGGTGGCCGAGTACGAGCGGGTTCGCGATCTGGCGCAGACATGGGGCCAGGGCAACGGAGGGCCGGGCGGCGCGCGGCCGGGCGCCATCACCAGCGAGCACGTTCGCAAGTCGGGGCGCGAGCTCGCGGCCAACCTGTCGCTCTATGGCTGGGGATCGGCCCACACCGTCGCGCGGCGCTTGAATCAGCATATCAAGCAGGCGCTGAACATCCTCGGCATGACGCAGGTGCAGCAGGCCTTTGGTGCGTCCAACGTGTGGCACGTGGTGGAGCGGGTCTGCCAGCAGGAGCTGCGGGTGACGCCCAACATCGTCAAGTACCGCACGATGGCGGACGCGGGGAAGAAGATCGTCGACGTCATCGCGCGCAACCCGCAGGTCTGGAAATCGGCCGACAAAGACGTGTTCGAGGCGCTGGGGCCGGACAAGGATATCTTGCTGGGCAACGCGCGCTACTGGCTCACCGTCAACGGCGTGACCGACAGCTCGCTCGACCAGCTGTCGCAGAACGTGGACATGGTCAACGTGCCCAGCCTGCCCACCATGGGCGGCGCATCGGCCAGCTCGAACGGCGCCCTCAACCAGATCCGCAGCATGATCTCCGCGGGGCAGACCCCGAGCCTCGATCAACTCCAGCACCTGCTCGTGAACTGAGCGGGAGGACATCATGCCCGCGGACGATTCCACGTTGCGCGTTCGTCGTTTGCTCTCGGCGGCGGCGAAACATCTGGAGACGGTCGACCCCAACCCCGTCGTCGGCGACGTCGTCGCTCAATCCTTCGACGGTGACGATGCGAGCGATCCCATGGCCTCGGGCGAGGCGATCACCCCGCACTTCGCAGAGAACGCGCCCGGCGCGCTCTCCCTCCTCTTTCGACCCGGCGGTGTCCACGCTTCGCCGCGCGATCGGGTCGAGACATCCATCCTCGCGGCCCGCCGCGTGATCGACCAGCACCTCGGGCGCGATGCGCGCAAATGGCTCGAAGGCCGGGTGGAGCCGGCGGTGGCGCGCGATTACCGTCCCGAGCGGGGCGGCGGGACCTTTGGCTCGAGCTTCGATCGCTTCGGGGTGGCCGAGTCGGTCGTGGGCTTCAACCTGACCGGTTCGCTCATCGATTCGCTGGTGCCCGCACTTCACCGGCTGGGGCGGATGGCCATGAGCGCCCTCCCGGGGCTCCGTCCGACCTTCACCATGGTGCGCTGCGGACGCACGGCCGGGACGCAGCAAATCACCTTCGACATCGAGCAGCCGCTGGCGCTGGGCGACTTGAAGCCGCTGATGCACGAGCTCGGCCTGGGGCATCAACATGGCTCGATGGTCAGCGCCACGGCATTTCTCCTGGGCGCGCGCTTTACCCTCCCTCCGAACACCGCGCAGCTCACCTTGCGGCCCGTGCGCGGCGGGGTGGAGATGCGGCTCGACGTGATGCTGGAGGCCATCGACGATCCTCCGCCGCAGATGCTCTCGCTTCTGCGCCTCTTGATGACCGAAAGACCGCGCTCCCTCCGCACGCTCGATCGCTGGCTCTCGGCCTTCACCCCCGAGGGGTTCCCCAGCGCCGGCGACTTCACGGTGCTCAGCGTGTGGGCGCGCCACGATGTTCCCGCCCGGGTCGCGCTCTACCTACGGCCCGCGGCCCTTGCCACCCAGCCCGAGCGCGCGCCGAGCCGCACCCGACCGCGCCACGAGCTGCATCACCCCGACGAGGCCTCACCGTGGGACAGCTAGCCCCGAGAGCACCGAACCCCGAGGTCCTGGCGATCGCGCGCGCGCGCATCCAGGGGCTCCTCACGTCGACCGACGCCTTCCGAAAGCTCCCGCCGGAGCAGCGCAAAGAGCTCGCGCACAACATGGTGAAGATCGCCACGTACATCGCGGCGGGCGAGCGCGGCGACTCGACCCCCAACGTGGCGCAGTTTTCGAGCGGCCTCGCGGGGGCCCCCTCGCGCACCGTGCAGCAGCAGCCGGCGCCCGTTCGCACGGACACGGCCAGCCAGGACATGAAGGACTCGGGCGCCGCCGCCACCCGCGAGGCCGTCTCCGCCTTCGCCGACGCGGTTCGGCAGGTCGACTTTCCCAAGTTCGTCTCCGATCTGGTGCACGGCGTGTTCGCCGCCATCGTGGACTCGTCGATCAAGCAGATGCAGGCGTACGCGGACCTGGTGAAGAACGTGGCCAAGTCGGTGGACGAGTACATGAAGGACAACGTCACGGAGAATCAGGCGCGCGATTACCTGGTCGATCAGTACCCGAACCACCTGGAGCTCGATCTCGGCAGCGACAGGCCCAGCGTCGTGCCCAAGCAAGGCGTGGACGAGAGCACCATGCCCAACTTCTTCGCGGACTTGGGGCTGCCATCGCCCATGGGGGGTATGGGCTCGGTGGACGGCGAGACCATCGAGAATCAGCTGGTGCCGGCGGCGCGGCGGAGGCTGGCCATGGATCGCCAGCAGATGCTCGCCACCATGGTGCTGATGGGCGTGAACCGGCTCATCGTGACCGACGGCTCGCTCAAGGCGAGCGTCATGTTCGACTTCAAGGCCAAGGACATCTCCACCCGCCGGCGCGCCACCCACGTCGATACCAACCTGACGAGCACCACCAACACCCGCTCGCACCCGGGCATCTTCGGCTGGTTCTCGGGCTACACGTCGAGCGACAACACCACCGAGTTCACGGTGCAGAGCGCCCACGACACGAACGCTATGTCGACGTCGTCCGTCGAGTCGCGCAACAACCTGGCGGGTGAGGTCAACCTGCGCTTCCGCAGCGAGACGTTCCCGCTCGACAAGATGGCCGAGATGATTCAGCCCGATCTGCGGGCGAAAATCCAAGGCAACACCCCCGCCGGTGCCGCCGCGCCGCAAGCCCCCGGCGCGCCGCCGCCACCTCCGCCGGCGCTCCCTCCCCTTCCACCGATTGGCTCCTCCCCTCGCTGATCCATGACTTCGCTCGCGATCCCGCTCCGTACCGTGGTCTCGCACGCGGGCTTCGCGCTCGCGAGGGCGTGTGGCTTGCCGCACCCTGCGTTTGCCAGGTCGACGCCGGCGCTACCCGCGGCGCCGGCGCTACCCACGGCGCCGGGGATGCAGACGGCGCCTGCGCGACCCCATGTGGAGCGCGATCGTCACCCGCTGTCGATCGATTTGCCGCCGGTGGTCTCCGGCGAGCTGACCCCCGCGGCGCTGACCCACATCGGCGCGCTCTATCTTTTTTCGCAGCTGGATGGCGCGGGCGTGATCGTGGCGGTGGAGGCCCTGGTCGAGGCGCGGGGCGAGCTCGCGCTAAAGGACGATCGCGCGGCCGAGGAGCTCGACAAGTTCGCGTTCGATGCGCGGGGATTTCCGAGCCGCGCGTCGCGCGAGGCCGTGTATGCGCGGATGTTTGGACAAGGCGGGCGGGCGTCGCTGGATGGCTCCGGGAACCATGGGTTTCAGCCGGCGATGGCCGCGGTGTGCACCGAGGTCTTGCGCCTCTCCGAGCGGATGCGCGTGGCGAGGCCCGCGCCGAGCGCGGGTGCCTTTGCGCCCTTGGGGGTGGCGGCGGAGCGGCTGCTCGAGGGGCTCGGGCAACATGCGGGCGCCGATGCCATGCGCGTGTCGCAGCGGATCCACGATGTGCTGGCGCGGGCCATCGCGATCTTGGAGCTCCAAGGCGTGCTGTCGTACTTCGGTGCGCGAAGCGTGGGCGCGGTGGTGCAAGCCATCGTGGGCACCGAGGGGGGAAGCCTCGGTGCGGCGCAGCGGCGCGGGCTGGCGGGGCAGCGCGTCCTCGTGGCCGCGGGGAGGCTCGCTGTGCGGCCTTCGTTCGAGGCGAACGATCCGCTCGTGCAAGCGTGCGCCGCGTGGCTGGCCGACAGCGGCGTGGCGCCTTTGGGGGCGGCGTGATGGCCCCGGCGGTGCGGGAGCAGGCGCCGGGGCGACCGGCAAGCGGCGCGCGGGCGGCGGCGCCGAGGCCGGTGGCGTCACGGCAAACGGCGGCACGGCAAACGGCGCCGAGGCGGGCGGCGCCGAGGCGGGCGGCGGGATCGCCGGCGGAGGTCGTGGAGGCGGTGCTCCCGGGGCCATATCGGTCCCAACCTTCGCACCACGCGGTGCTTCCGAGCGAGGCGACGAGGGCGCTGGTGGGGGCGCAGGTCGACGCGCTGCTCCACGCGAGCCCGGCGTTCTTGAAGCTGGATTTACCGCTTCGCGCGGAGCTGCGGCGCGATCTCGGGCACGTCGCGAGCTACGCGGCGGAGCTCGTGCGAGACGATTTTTACCATGCGCTGCAGATCGGGCAGCGGCCGATGCTGCGGGTGCGTGAGCACGAAATGGGACCCATCGAGCCGACGGCGCAAACCCGGCAAACGGCGCAAAATGGGCCAACGGGGCAAACCGGGCCAACGAAACGGGCGGGGACAGCGGGCGTCGTGAAGCAGGCGGCATTCGAGCCGAGCGCGGCGAACAACATCGGGCGGGTGACGCGGGAGACCTTGCAGGCCCTCTCCTTTCCGACGTTCGTCGCCGATTTGATTCGAGGCACGTTCAACGCGGTGGTGAACGCGTCCATTCAGCAGATGGAAGCGTTCGGGCAGCTGCTGGCGAACGTGGCCAAGACGGTCGACCAATTCATGGCCGACAACATCTCGGACAACCAGGCGCGCGACTGGCTCGCGGCGACCTACCCCGAGCACATCACGGTTCGACGCTCGGGCGACACGGCGGTGGCCGCGCCGCGCGAGGGTTCCGACGAGCGCCCGCCGCCGAATTTCCAGGGTGAGCTGGGCCTCGCCGAGGTCTCGCTCGACGAGGACTCCATCGAGTCGACCCTGGTGCCGGCCGCCCGGCGCAGGCTCGCCCAAACGCGGCACCGCATGCTGGCCACCATGGTGCTCATGGGGCTGCAGCGCATCGTGGTCACGGGCGGTCGCATCAAGGCCACCATGGGCTTTCACATCGACACGACGGATCGCCTGGCCGAGCAGCACGCCACCGATCTGGACGTGCGCGTGGCCGCGTCGGGGAGCTTTGGATTCGGGCCTTGGTCGGCATCGCTCTCGACATCGGTGGCCTATGTCACCTCGAACCGCAGCCAGCAGACGAACGAAATGAATGTCGACGCCGATCTGACGAGCGAGGTCGAGCTCCGCTTCAAGAGCGACTACTTTCCGCTGGAGCGCTTCGTCGATCGCCAGGGGATCCAGCGCATTCAATCGGCGACCGCCGTCCCCGAGGAAAATACATCGGTGACGGGCAACCCCGCCCCGCCATCCGACGGCCCCGCGGCCACGGCGCCCGCCGCCGCCGTGGGGTACCGCTCACCGCGCTCCCGTCGAACCGCCGCAGCACCGCCCCCTCCGCAACGCCCGCTCGGCGAGCTCCCCCCACCGCCCGCACCACCGACAGCACCGACTCCCCCCACGCGCCCCTCTCCCCAAACGGCGCCCCCCGCATCCCCCAGCCCCGCACCCGCGACCGCTTCGCCCAGCCCCAGCCCCAGCCCTTCCCCAACCCCAGCCCCGCACCCGACCCCGCACCCGATCCCGACCCTGACCCCGCACCCGAGGACCCCACCCCATGAGCCACCAATGAACAAGCCCGAAGTCCTCCCGGGCCCCTTTGGCGGCCCGCCCGATCCCAACGGGATCCGCCCATCGCCCGCGGTGATGTCGCTGGTACGAGCGCAGGTCAAGGACATGCTGCTCGCCGCGCCCTCCTTCTCGAAGCTATCGCCCCCCGAGCAGCGCGCGCTCGCACACAACTTGGTCAAAGTCTCCTCCTACAACGCCGCCCTCCTACGCGACCAATTTGCCCAAGCGAAGAAGCTCGACCAAGTCCCCGTCCTGCGAATATCCGGCGCCCCCGCTGCCCCCACGGCATCCGCGGCCGCCACCAAAGCCACCGCATCGCGCCAGCCGCCGCCACCTCCCCCGCCCTCCGACGAGTTCCACACCCGCGCCGCCGGCGCCGGCGCCACGATCACCAAGGACACGCTCAACGCCATTCAGTTCCCCGTCTTCGTCGCGGACCTGATCAAAGGCACCTTCAACGCCGTGGTCGATGCCTCCATCCAGCAGATGGAAGCTTACGGAAAGCTGCTGGCCAACGTGGCCAAGACGGTCGACCAGTTCATGGCCGACAACATCACGGACAACCAGGCCCGCGACTACCTGGCGCAGTCGTTCCCCGAGCACTTTCAGCTCGATTTGCAGGGCGAGGGCGGACCGCGCGTCAAGGCGCGGGACACGGATGTCGCGCGGCCGGACTTTCAGCGCATGCTCGGCATGCCCGAGAACGCCGCGCTCGACGACGACAGCGCCGAGTCCAAGTTCGTGCCGGCCGCGCGCCGCAGGTTGGCCGAGAGCCGACTGCAGATGCTCTCGACCATGATGCTCATGGGCATCAACCGCATCGTCATCACCAGCGGGACGATCGCCGCCAAGATGGGCTTTCACCTTCAAGCGAAGGACACCGGACAATCGGGCTCGGCCACGGAGTTCGACTTCCACCACGAGAACCAAACCGGCTTTGGCGGCGGCCTCGGGAGCCTGTTCGGAGGGCCGCGCGCCAGCCAGCGCACCAGCATCGCGTACGTGTCGACCACCAAGAAGAACAGCACCGACGAGATTCAGGTCAACACCGACCTCACCGCCGAGGTCAATCTCAAGTTCAAGAGCGATTACTTCCCGCTCGAGCGATTCGCGCAAACGGGGGTCATCGCCCAGATTCAGCAAAACACCGCCAACCCTGTAGCCAACGCGCCGGCCGGCCAATCGACCGCAGGGCCCGGCGGTTCGAAGGGCGCGCAAGCATGAGCCGCGAGGGAGAGCCATCATGACCATGAACGACGTTCCGGGCGAGCGGACCAACGGATGCGGATGCGGGGCCGCGGCATTGGACATGCACCCGCACACCCCCAGCTTCACCTACGGTCTGTCCCTCCTCGATCCGCCTCCTCTCCTCACGGCGGCCATCGATGCGTGCGCGCAAGCGGTGACGCGCCTCACGGGCACCATCGCCAATGCCGACAACCCCGCGCACGCGAGCCGGGAGCTGGTGCGGCGGGAGACGGGGGTCGACGTCGACGCCAACCCGTACCACGGCATCACGCGCGACAAGCTGGAGGCCGTGATCCGCGCGGCGTTTCATGCGCGCGCGATGCCCGAGGTGCTCCTCGCCAAGTGGGCGAAGGAGGGCAGCACGCGGATGACCACCGGCGCCCAAGCGGTCACCCAGGCCAGCACCGCGGCCAACGCCCGAACGCTCTTGCGAAGCTCGATCTACTACCGGCAGCTCGGCGTCGATTGGCTCACGGTGACGCGAAGGCCCGATCCGCACGGCGACAACGTCCTCGACGAGACCGATTCGGGCGCCGCCGCCCAAGAAACCCACTTCGCCGCGCGGGTGGCGGAGCTGGTGCGCGGAGGGGTCCTGGCCGAGGACATCGCGGCGCGCGTGAACGCGGAGCTGACGGTGACCTCCAGCGGCGGCACGTATGCGGTGCAGCCCTCGGTGCGCTTCTACGCCTTGTCACTCCTCTTGGTCGACGCGGTGTTCGCGCGCTTTCTACGCATGACGTTCCCCGAGCTCCCCACGGTGGGCGAGGAGCTCGGCTACATGCTCTGGAACATGGGCGAGGCGAGCTTTCGCACCTTCCTCCGCTCCGCCGATGGACACCGCCGCGAGCCGGCCTTCCTCGTGAATGGACAGCCCATCTCCATCGAGCAGTGGGCCCTGCACACCCATCCGCGCGCAAACGAATATGCGCAAGCACGCACCAACGCCATTCGGTTCGCCCACTACATCCGCGCGTACCGGCCCATCTTTCGCGGCGCCATGGATCTCATCAAGCCAGGGATCTCGGATTTGCGTAACATCACGGCGCACATGGCCTCGTTCGAGGACGATCCGCTCGGAATCGGTGCGCCGCGCGCCGCGGTCTCCGGATCCCCCGCGCCGAACCTCCCCGTGCGGGGGAGGGAGACGACGGCGCGCGCGGCGAGCGGACCGGTGCCCGGCGGCGGACGCGGGGCGATGCGCCATGCCCCGCTGGGCGGCGATCCGGGTGACAATGTCGAGCTGCGCTGGAACGTTCCCGCCGGGACCGCGGCCAACGCCACCATCGACATCGTCGTTCACCTGCACGGCTATGGCACGCCATCGGCGACGTTTCTGGCCGACAAGGCGCGCGCGGCCGGGGTGCTGATGGTCGATGCATCCGGCAACGCCAATGTGCGTACGGCGCGCCCCACGTTGGCGCTGGTACCGCGGGGGCGCTACACCCGCGGCAGCACGTGGCTCTTCGACAATTTGCCGGACACGCGCGCCTTTCAAGCCCTGGTCGACGCGGGGCTCGCGCACCTGGCGTCGAGCGTGCTGCGCTTGCCGCCGGGATCGACGCTGCGGCAAGGGCGGTGCACCTTGATGGCCCACTCGGGCGGCGGCGCCGGGTTGAGCGCGCTCTTGCGCGCCGGCGTCGATCCCGACGAGGTGGTGTGCTTCGACTCGATGTACGGCGGCGAAGCCCCCATCCGCACCTGGGCGCTCGCCCGCCTCGCGTCCCCGCGCGCCGCATCCAGCGGATTGCGTGCATTCTACACAGGATGCAGCGGACCGTCGGCCGCGCACCCCGCGGGGGAGTGGGCCGCGGAGGGTCCGGCGCAGAGCCGGAGGTGGGTGTACCGCAGCCCCGGCTCGTGGACATTCCGGAGCGGCGTATGGCGGCTCATCACCACAGAGGTGTCCTCACGAAGGCTCAAGGACGCCATCGACCTCGCCGTCGCCTCGAGCGGCGCGGCGGCATCGCTCGGTGCGCGCTTTCGGGTGGAGCGCACCTCGGTGCGCCACGGCGACATTCCCGCGCGCTACACCCCGCCCCTCCTCGACGACATCGCGGCCAACGCGCCCGGCGCCTCGCCCGCGCCCGCCGCGAGCACCCGCCCCGTTTGCGTGGCAAACAACGACTGGCTCACCAATCCGCCGCAGAAACCCGGGGGCAACGCGCCTCCACCGCCGCGCCCCACGGCGGCACCCGCCTCCGCGACGTCGGCCTCCGACGACTGGTTCGTACCGCCCGAGGAGTCCACGCCTGCGCGAGCGCGCTCTTACGGCTACGAGAACGGTCACGACGAGGACGACGGCTACGAGGGCGAGGCGAGCTACGGCCTCGATGTGGCGTGCAGCATCTCGGGCGCGAACATCCAATGCGGCACCTGCACGGCCACCGAACGACGGGTGCGCGGCGCCGCCGGCCATTTGGTGCACGTACCGACCGCGCACGTGTACGGAGGCGCGGCCCACGCCGATCTCACGGATGCCGCGAGCGACGCGCTCGTTCGCATGCGGCTGGCGGCCATCGCAGCCGGCGTGATCACGTCGGCGGACCATTACCTCAAGCTGCTCTCGGGCTACCGCGACTACGCGAGCCAAACCGGCATTTGGCGCACGCGCCTGCGCGGGGTCTTCGACGCCTTTGGCTGCACCAACTGGACCGCCCTCTCGACCGTGGTCGACGCGACCAACACCGCCCTCGCCAGCACACCCCCGCCTTACGCCGCCGGCACCTGGCTCACCCGATTCCGCACCGAGCTCGCCAACGCGGGGATCTCGCCCGCCGGCTGCGATCCGGCCCGCATGCGCGCGGCCGCCGCCGCCGAACACCAGCCCGTGCCCTCCACCGGCACCCTCGATCCCGTGGAGCTCGCCGTGCGCATCGGCCGTCAAACGGTGGCACCGCCCGGGGCGAGCCCGCACCACACCGGCCGCGCGGCCGATCTCTATCTGGGAAGCGCCACGGGCTTTCGCGCCACCAGCTCCAACGCCACCAACGTGGCATGGCAGCGCCAGCGACCGTGGTTCCAGTGGCTCGTCTGCAATGCGTCGACCTACGGGTATTTCCCGTACAACCGCGAGCCTTGGCACTGGGAGCACAACCCGCCCGCGAGCTGAAATCGCGCCCTTCAAAGGCCGCGGCCGCTCATTGGCCTTCTGCGATCGCGCGCGCCGGCCCTTTCGGAGCAGGCGGCACTGGCCCTAACGTCCCGGATCGATGAGCTCTTCTCCCGGTCGCGGAACCATCGCCGTCGTCGCCGACAAGAACCTGACCGTCGTGGTCCCCATCCTCGCCTCGGGCCTCCCCGAGGAGCGCATCGAGGCCGCGAACGTCATCACCGATCCGAGCGCCGTCGACATCGTGGTCAGCGATGGGCCCTTCCCGGGCGCGCTCAAGGCATTTCCCGGGCTTCGGCTGGTGGTCTCGCTTTGGGCGGGCGTCGACCATCTCCTCACCGATCCCGATTTGCCGCCCCACGCCCTGGTCACGCGCCTGGTCGATGCCAACCTGACGGCCGCCATGGTGGAAGCCGTCCTGGCCCATGTGCTCGCAGCCCACCGCCAACATGACGTTTACCGGCGCGCGCAGGGCGAGAAGCGGTGGGCTCCCCGCCGGCAGCCGCTGGTCTCGGACCGCGTGGTGGGCGTGCTGGGCTTGGGCACCTTGGGCACGGCGGCCGCGCACGCGCTCCGCGCCGTGGGATTTCAGGTTCACGGATGGAGCCGCACCCACCACGACGTGCCGGACATCGAGGTTCGAACGGGCGACGACGGCCTTCGCGCCCTGCTCGAGCGCGCCGACATTTTGGTCAACCTGCTGCCGCTCACCCCCACCACCCGCGGCATCCTTTGCCGCGAAACCCTGTCGCAGCTGCCGCAAGGCGCCGTCGTCATCAACGTTGCGCGCGGCGCGCATCTGGTGGAGCGCGACCTCTTGGCGCTGCTCGACAGCGGCCACCTCCGGCACGCGGTGCTCGACGTGCACGCGACGGAGCCGCTCCCCGAGCATCACCCATCGTGGGCGCACCCGCGCATCGACGTGTTCCCCCATGTCGCGGGCCCCACCGATCCCGCGACCGCCGCCGAGCGGGCCGTCGAGACGATCCTCGCCTTCCGCGCCGGCCGCCCGCTCACCAACCTCGTCGGGCGTTGACGTACGAGGCATTCGCATAACGAAATAGCGGTTCATCCGATGATGGACGATGGCCTATATCGATATGCCACTAGGAAGGGGCTGGCACCCGTGGGCGCGGCGCACATCCAAAAACCGCGACGTCACGACCCCACGGCCGCCCGCGGCGCGCGGGAGCTTACGCCCGCGGCGCGCGGGAGCTTACGCGGCGGCGCGCTTGTCGAGCCACGCGTGCACCAGCGACCAGGTGCTGAGCGGCGCGTCGCGGCCCATGAGCAGATCGATGTGGCCGAACGGGAGGGCGCGGTAGGTCTTGTCGCGGGAGCGGCTCCGCAGAAAGGCGGGGCGAACGCTGGCGGGCGGCGCGAGATCGTCGCGCTGGCCCGAGATGATCAAGAGCGGCGAGTCGTGCTTCTCGAAGCGCTCGGAGTAGTCGAGGGCGGAGCCGCCGAAGCGCCGGTCGTTCGCCCACTCGAACATGTTGATCAAATCGTGAAGCATGGCCCGATCGAAGGCGAGACGCAGGTGCTCGTCGAGCACGTGGGGCTCGAGGGCGCCCGCGTGCCAGCCGCGCACCGGAATGGGGTAGAACGGGCTCTCCGCGACCCGGCGAAAGGTGCGCATCAGGGAGCCGATGGGGCGGATGGTCATCGGCAGGTTCCACGGGCGGACGCCCACCGCCGCGAGGGCCTTCACGAACAGGGCGAGCGCCGAGAGCGACCACGAGCCGTTCGTAAAGTGATACGGGCTGCCGATGCTGACCACGCCCGCGATCAGCCCCGAGAGCTCGGGCGCCGCCGCGTACGAGACGAGCCCTCCGAGCGAGTGCCCCACCAAGAAGACGCGCCGGTTGCCGCTGATGCGGGACGCTTCCTCCACCGCCGCCGGGATGTCCTCGCGCACGTAGTCGTCGATGCCCGCGGAGCCGACGCGCGTGAGCTGGCGCGTGCGGCCGTGCCCGCGCAAATCGACGTTGAAGACGTCGAAGCCCGCGCGCGCCAGGTGGTTGGCCAAGCTGCGCGACGGGAGGTGCCACGCGTAGCGGTTTTGCCCGAAGCCGTGCACGAGCAGCACGGGGGAGCGGGTGCCTCCATCGTTGGCGGCCCAGCGCTTTCGCACCATGGCGAGGGGGACGCGCCCCGAGGTAACCACCAGCTCTTTGTGAAACGTGCCGATCTGGTTGCGATCAATCGCCTGCTCGGTGACACGTCCGTGGAGAATCAAGTGCGACTTACTCCTCCCACCCTTCCGATGTCCTTCAGCTTACCATCCGATTCGGCTGGAGCGAAAATCCGATGGCCCTTTATGCGCAGCGTCACGC
This sequence comes from Sorangiineae bacterium MSr11954, assembly GCA_037157815.1. Taxonomy (NCBI): domain Bacteria; kingdom Pseudomonadati; phylum Myxococcota; class Myxococcia; order Myxococcales; family Pendulisporaceae; genus Pendulispora; species Pendulispora albinea. Next base: position 1,298,224 of record CP089984.1, on the reverse strand, counting down.
AGATTGCGGCCCAAGTAAGCCCTGTGCGGCGGATGTAGTACGCGCTCGCTCGAAAGCTCGCTCGGCCCTGCAATCGGCCCATCCCATGGCGCCGGAGAGCGTGCCGCGCTGTGTCTTGGTGGTGTAGGCTCGGGGTTCGATGCCAGTGACCCCACGAGGCCTCATGAGAGCTCATCGCCTGCGTCGTTCTTTCATCAACGCATTGGCTCTTGCTTCCAGCGCAACGTTTTTTTCCGCGACCAGCCACGCTCAGCGTGTCCCGCCACCGAAAGCCCCCACCGCGGCGCCAACGTCCGCCACCAAGTCTCCCGGCTCCTCGAGCTCCTCCAAATCCTCGAGCTCCACCGCTGCCGCGCCCCCCGCAACCGCAACCCCTGCGACCGTGCCCCCAGCGACATCCGGGGCCGCTGCCCCGACGACACCGGGAGCCTCGTCGACCGCTGCCCCCGCGACATCCACGGCCCCAACGACACCCGCGACACCCGCGGCCTCCGCCGCCTCGGCGACCGGTGCTTCGGCGGCGCCCGTCGTCCCTCCGCCGTCCGAGGAGAGCCGGAGCACCGACGTCTACGAGGATCCGAGCAAGACGTATTACTTCATCGGCGCGCGCTACCGCGGGAACGTTCTTCCCCAGTTCGTCCTCAATTGGTTCATCGATAAAGGGCAGACGTTTTATTCGAACAGCGTTGGAATCGAGTTCGATATTCGGAAGGATGGACTGTCGCGCGTCCTGGCCATTTCGTATGCCGAATATGGCAGCGGCGGGGACGTTCTTTTTCTCGAGAAGGGGAAGCCCGCTACCGCCAACAATTGGTCGAACATCAATTCGAGCATCAAGGTGGTCAACCTCACGGCGGACTTCCTCTGGTCGAAGAAGCTGCACCCGAACGTCGACTTCGAATACGGCATCGGCGTGGGCATCAGCACCGTCTTTGGCTCGCTGGAGAACAGCTGGGTCTACGACGATCCGAACGGCCCGTACAAAGACCCCGACTCGGGCCGCCGCTTCTCGCCGTGCATCACGGAGGCCGACGGCGGCAACGACAAGCCCTGCGACCGAAGGTCCCACTCCAACTCGGACAAGGCGAAGGTCAATCACTACGAGGAGCCCACCTGGTTCGGCGGGGGCTCGCTGTTCAATTTTTGGCCGTATGTGGCGCCGCAGGTGGCCTTGCGTGTCAAACCGATCAAGGAGCTGCAGACGAGGCTGAACGTCGGCATCTCCACAACCGGCATTTTCTTTGGGCTGAGTGCCAACTACGGCCTCGAGAAGGCGCTGGAAAAGAAGTCCACCAAGCCCTAGCCGCCTTTTCGCGGCGCGCGAGGCTGCCCGCCGGTACCAAACCTGGCACGGCTGGTGCCGAAACGTGGCACGGCCGGTACGAAACCGGGCAAGAGGTCTGACCGGCCGGTTCCTTCCATGTCATAAACGGGCGTTATTCGATATGGTTGCACTTCCACCGAGATACGAAGCCAAGCATCCACTGGGGAAGGGGGGAGGAGGAGAAGTTTGGGCGGTGCGCGATCGGGTCACCGGTCGCATGCTCGCACTGAAAGCGCTCGCCACCGGCGCAGGCGTGGACGAGCGCTTGGCGTTGGTTCGCGAGGCGATGGCGCTATCGGGCCTGCAGGGGCTCGGGGTGCCGCGGGTCATGGCCTTTGGCGCGCTGCCGGAGAATGGGAGGCGTTACATGGTGCGAGAGCTCGTCCCCGGCGAGAGCTTGGAGGATGCGATCGAGACACGCGATCCGCGCGAGCTTCTGCTGGCCATCGCCCACGCGAGCCAGAAGCTGACGGTGATTCACCGCGCGGGGCTTTTGCACGGCGACATCAAGCCGGCGAACATCATCGTCGACCCTGCGGGAAAGGCCACGTGGGTCGACCTCGGGCTGTCGGTCTCCTGGCGCGCCCGCGCGGGGACGCAAGCCGAGGGCCTCACGCCGCACTTTGCAGCGCCGGAGCTCTTTCGCGGCGAGCCGCTGACCGTGCGCGCCGAAGTGTACTCCTTGGGCGCCACCATGGCCGAGGTGCTCAAGCGCGCCCGCGCGCCCTGGGATCTGGACCGCGAGGCGCTGGGTGCGATCGCCGCGCGCGCGATGGCCGAGGATCCCGACGCGCGCTACCCGAGCGTCGACGAGCTGGCGAGCGCCTTGCGTCACGCGGCGCGGCTGGCGCCCTCGCAGTTCGGCGAGGGCAATGGCGCGAGCGGCAACGACGACGAGAGCTGGCCGGTGGTCGGCATCGAGGGGGTGGCGCAGTCGCTGAGCCAGGAGGTCGCCGCGCTCCTCCCCGGCGACGCGCTCGCCATCGCCGGCTCGCGGGGCTCGGGGCGCACGACCCTGGCCCTGCGGCTCGCGTGGACCTTGGGCATCGAGGGCCGCACGGTGGCCCGCATCGATCCGCCGCGCGGGGGGCTCTCCCTGGCCGAGGTGGTCGAGCTCGAGCTGGGCGCGGTGCCCGAGTCGGAGATGGCCTCCGCGGTGGTGATCGTGGACGACGTGGCGCTGCTCAACAGCGAGGCGCGCGCCGCGCTGCTCCGGGCCTCGCGCCAGGGCGCGCGCATGGTCGGCGTGGGCGCGCTGGACGACGTGGCGCTCCTCTGCGATGGCGAGACGCGGCTGTTCGAGGTCCCGCACCTGGAGCCGCGCGCCGCCGAGGAGCTGGTGCTCCGGGCCATGCCCTCGCTGCCCAAGGCGCTAGTGAGCCACTTGATCGGCAAAGCGCACCGTGCTCCCGGGCCGCTTCGCGCGGCCATCCGCGCGCTCGCGGGCCGGCCCATCGTCTCGGCCGACGAGATCGACGCCATGTTGCACCACGAGCGCAGAGCGCCGGCCGCGCCGCCGCCCTCCTTGGCGCGCGGGGATCGCTTCGCGCGCGGCGAGCGGTTCCTCGACACGGGGCGCATCGACGAGGCGGAGAAGGAGCTGGGGCAGCTCGGCGAAGGGCGCGACGCGGGCGAGCGGGTTCGCCTGGCGGTGGCGTACGCGCGCGCATCGCTCGGTCGCGGCGATCCGGCCGGCGCGGCGGCGAAGCTCGACCTCGTGCACGGCGAGCTCCCCGATCCGGAGGACGGCGATCTGGCGCGCGCGTGGAAGGTGGCGCGCGCGCGGGCGCACTTGCGGCTGGGCGCTTACCCGGCGGCCGCCGAGCTCGCGGCCGAGGCGGTCACCGCGGGCGCCGACGACGACGCGCTCTCGGCCGACGCGCTGTGCGTGCACGGGATCGCGCTCGCCTTCACCGGCGACGACGCCGCGGGCCGCGAGGCGCTCGCGCGCGCGCTCGACGTGGCGCGCGACATCGGCGATCGGCGGCTGGAGGCGGTGGCGCTCGGCGCCGTCGCCATCGTGCACCAGCGCGCAGGGCAAAACGCCAAGGCGCGCGAATCGTACGAGCAGTCGCTGGCCGCCGCCGAGGCCGCGCGCGACGCGGGCACCGTGGCGCTCACCCGCTTGAACCTGGCGGGGCTCGCGCGGGCCGAGGGCGATCTCGCGCTCGCGCTCACCCACCTCGAGGCGGCCGTCGACATGGGCCGGCGCGCGGGGGGCCTCTTGGCGGTGCGGGGCGCGCTCTTGCATCTGGCGAACCTCGATTCGTACTTGGGCCGCTACGCCCGGGCGCGCGCCTCGATCGACTCGTTGGCCGAGGAGCGCGCGTCGCTCTCGCCCATTCACCTGGCCACCTTGCTGGGGCTGGAGGCGGAGCTCGCGGCCCGCACGGGCGACGTACCGCGCGCGTCGGCCCTCTACGAGGAGTCGGCGCGGGCCTGGGACGCGACCGGCAGCCACCGCGACGCCGCCGAGTCGCGGCTCGAAGGCTTGCTCGCGCGCGCCGACGCGCCGGGCGCCGACACCGCAGAGCTCGCGCTGCACCTCGACAAGGTGCGCGCGGGGCTCGGCGAGTCGGGGTTCGGCGAGCACGAGGCCCTGGCGGGCATCGTGGCCGGCACCATCGCCTTGCTCTCCGGCGAGGAGGGCTCCGCGCGGCAAGCGCTGGATCGCGCGCACGAACAAGCCGCGCAGGCGGGGCGGCGCGAGTGGCAGTGGCGCAGCTTGGAGGCGCGCGCGCGGCTCTCGGCCGCCCAGGGCAACAAGGCGCTGGCGCGGCGCGACATCGAGTCGGCGCTGGCCATCTTGGAGGAGACGGCGGCCAAGCTGCCGCGCGATCTGCGCGAGGTCTTCTGGAACGATCCGCGAAGGCGCGCGCTCCAGCAAGCGCATGGGAGCACCACCGCCGTCCCCAGCACCCGGATCGCGGAGCTGCAGGTACGGCTACCCGCCATGGTGGAGCCCCCGGCCCACGCGGCGGGGGCGATGGAGGTGCAGGAGTCCACCACCACGTCGCAAGCCACGCCGCGCACCACCTCGTGGATCGGAAGGCCGCTCCTGGCCGAGGACCGCCTGGTGCGCATCTTGGAGATCACGCGCGAGCTGGCCAGCATCCACGACATCGGCCGGCTGCTCGCCAAGGTGACCGATCATGCGATGGCGCTGCTCGGGGCCGAGCGGGGGTTCGTCGTTCTGGCCAACGAGCACGGCGAGCTCACCACGCACACGTCGCGCGACCGCAAGGGCGACGATCCGCACGCGCAGTTCTCGCACTCGGTGGCCGAAAAGGTGGTGCAGACGGGGGAGCCGGTCATCGCCATCAGCGCGCGCGACGACGCGCGGCTGGCGCAAGCCGTGAGCGTGCACCAGCTCATGATCCAGTCGATCGCGTGCGTGCCCATCGCCGCGCTTCAAATGGGGCAAGCGGGGCAAAACGGCGGCGAGCTCGCGCCGGAGACCCCTGGCGGCGCTCGGGCCGAAGCGCCGCGCAAGACCATCGGCGCGCTCTACCTCGAGACCCGGCTCCGGCCGGGCGCGCGCTTCAACGACGAGCTGCCCACCCTGGCCGCCTTCGCCGATCAAGCAGCCATCGCCATCGCCAACACGCGCCTCATCGCCGAAAACCGGCAGCGCGCCGAGGAGCTGGCGCGCACCAACCGCGAGCTCGAGGAGGCGCACGCCAAGGTGTCGGAGCTGCTCGGGCGCCGCACCGAGCAGCTGGAGCTCACCCGCCGCAACTTGAAAGAGGTGCGCGCGCAGATTCGAAGCCACTTCGGGTACGCGGGCTTGGTCGGCACCAGCGCCGCCATGCGCAAGGTGTACGCGGTCATCGAGCGCATCAAGGACACCGACGTCCCCGTGCTGGTGACGGGCGAGAGCGGCACCGGCAAAGAAGTGGTCGCGAAGGCCATCCATGCGTCGGGCGCGCGCGCCAAGAGGACGTTCATCGGGGTCAACTGCGGCGCCATCCCCGCGAACCTCCTCGAGAGCGAGCTCTTTGGCCATGTGCGCGGCGCCTTCACGGGGGCCGATCGCGATCGCAAAGGGCTCTTTCGCGAGGCCGAGCACGGGACCATCTTGCTCGACGAGATCGGCGACATCCCGTTCAAGATGCAGGCGGGCCTTTTGCGGGTGCTGCAGGAGCGCTCCGTGCGCCCGGTAGGCGGCGAAAAAGAGGAGCCGTGCGATGTGCGGGTCATCGCGGCCACCAACCGCGATCTGGCGCAGATGGTGACCGACGGCACCTTCCGCGAAGACCTGTACTACCGGCTGCACGTCGTGGAGGTCCGCATTCCCCCGCTCCGGGAGCGCATCGACGACATCCTTCCGCTCATCGACCACTTCCTCTCCCTGTTCGCCGCCCGCCACCGGCGCGAGCGAAAATCGGTCGGCCGCGAGGCGCTCCGCCGCCTCTCCGCGTACGACTGGCCGGGCAACGTTCGCCAGCTGGAGCACGTGCTGCTGAACGCATGGCTCATGAGCGACGCCAAGGAGCTGCAGCTCGAGGACTTCGAGCTCCCCGATCCTTCCAGCGTGGCCCGGACATCCACCGTGCCGACATCGGCCAGCCAACCGCGCTTGGTCGCGCGCACCAAGGCCGAGTTCAAGGACACCGAGCGCCAACGCATCCTCGATGCCCTCGCCGAGTGCAATTGGAACCGCGTGCAGGCGGCCCGCTTGGTCGGGGTCCCGCGCCGCACGTTCTATCGCCGCTTGAAAGAGTTCGGGATCATCTAGTCACGGATGGCCGCGTATCGCCGCGTAGGAACGCGTCGAATCGTGCGTCGGCGCGTAGAATCGCGGAATCGCGCGGAACCGGGGACCTTTGCGCGCGTACTGGGCAGTACCGGCGCCGGACCTGTGGTCCGGCCCGAGGTCGGCGCTTTTGCGCACCCGACCTTCACCTCGGTGCTACATCTTGCCCACATTTTAAGGAGGCTCCTCATGGCGTGCACATCTGCTCGCGGTCTCGCATCCCTCGCAGCCGTTCTCTCCGTCGCGCTCTTCGGCTGCAGCCGAGACGCCACCCCGCCCGCCGGCGCCGGCGCCAACACGACCACGGCCGCCACCGAGCCGGCGGCTGCCAGCCCCGCCGCCGCGACCCCTGCCGCCAACTCACCCGCCGCCAAGCCCGCCGAGGCCGCACCGGCCCCCGTGGCCGCTGCTGCCGGCAGCGCCGCCGAGCTCGAGGTGGGCAAGCCCGCGCCCGACTTCTCGGCCAAGGCCCACGACGGCACCAACCTTCACCTGGCGGCCCTCAAGGGCAAATCCGTGGTCGTGTACTTCTACCCGAAGGACGAGACCCCCGGCTGCACCAAGGAAGCGTGCTCCTTCCGCGATGCCTGGGTTCAGCTCGGCAAGAAAAATGTGGTTCTCATTGGCATTTCGGCCGACGACGAGGCCTCGCACAAGAAGTTCGCCGAGCACCACAAGCTCCCCTTCCTTCTGGTTAGCGACCCCGACGGCAGCATCGCCAAGTCCTTTGGTGTCCCGTTCAAGGGCTTCACCGCCCGCCAAACGTTCGTCATCGGCGCGGATGGGAACGTGAAAAAAATCTACCGCACCGTGGACGTGACCAAGCACGCCCAGGAGATCCAACAAGACCTCGGGTAGAAGGCCGGGGGCCACGCAGCCCAGGCAGGAAGACGTAGACAGACGCCTGCCGTAGTGGTAGTGGCTCCCTGCTTTTTCAAGCGAAATTCCCCGCCGAATCGCTCCGGTTTTTCCTGGGTTTTGTGGCCCTCTTCGGAAACCCAAGGCGTTTCGGTCGGACTCTGGAAGGACCTAGGGACGGATCTATGTCACTCGTGATGATGGGCGCGGTCGACTCGAGCCTCATGCGCGCGGCGCAGGGCGCGGTCGACGTGGATTTCGACCTCACTATGTTGGGGCAAGTCGTCCTGTTTTTGATCCTCATGGCGGTGCTGAAGCCGCTCCTGTTCGACCCGATGCTCAAGCTCTTCGAAGCGCGTGAGGTCCGGATCGAGGGGGCGATTCAAGAAGGCCACCGGGAGGACCAGAAGTCTGCCGAGGCGCAGGCCAAGTACGAGAGCGAAATGCAGGCGGCCCGCGCGGCCGGAAACCTGGATCGCGAGAAGCTCCGCGCCGAGGCGATCAAGTCGGAGAACGAAATTTTGGCCCGCGTTCGGGCCAGCACGGCCAAGACCCTCGAGGAAGGCCGCAAGCAAGCCGAGAACGAGGCGACGCAGGTCCGCGCCGCCCTCCGCGACCAGTCCAAGGTTCTGGCGCGTGACATTGCGACCCGCGTGCTCGGGCGGGAGGTCGAAGGATGAGCGCCATGCAGCACGAGCAACACGGTCAACAGCAAGGGCACGGTGCGGCTGAGTCCGGCCACGGCGCGCACACGGCCGGCGGCGACGAAGCCGAGCATGGCGAGGGCGGAGGCCACGGCCAGGGCGCCCATGAGGGTCATCACGGCCCGGGCGACATCAACTGGTTTACGTTCGGCAACCCCAAGCAGCCGCCGCTCATTGCGAACCTGATCAACTTCGCGATCCTGGTGTGGGTCTTCTGGCGGTTCGGCCGCGAGCCCATCGCCAAGGCGCTCTCGCGCCGCCGCGAGGACATCAAGCAGAAGATCGACGAAGCGCAGCGCATCAAGCGCGAGGCCAAAGAGCGCGCCAAGAAGTACCAGAAGAACCTCGAGAACCTCGAGGCCGAGAAGGACGAGGCACAAAAGGCCCTCGTCATCGCCGGAAACGCCGACAAGGAGCGCATCCTGCGCGAGGCCGAGGCGGCAGCCGGCCGCATGGAGCGCGACGCCAAGGCGCTGCTCGCCAGCGAGATCGCGCAGCTCAAGCAAGACTTGTCGCGCGAGACGGTGGAAATGGCGATGACGGCGGCCGAAGAGTTGGTCCGCGCCCGCATCACCGCCTCGGATCACGAGCGCCTGGCCGAGGAGTTCCTGCAGGATCTCGCCGCGCGCAACGCCAAGGACAAGCCGACGTCGCCCGCGTCTGGAACGCGCGGCCCCAGCGGTGCAGGCGGGGGCTCGGCCCGTCCGCCGGTCCTTCCGCGCCCGGCCAGCGTACCGCCCCGCGCCGTTACCTCTCCCAACCCGAACGGCGCCAACGCGCCCGTTCCTTTTCCCCCCAACACCAGCCTGCCCACGGGAGGCTCGGAGTAGATGGTCAATACCAACGTTGCACGCCGCTATGCGACGGCCATCCTCGAGATTGGCCGTGAGACGGGGAACCTCGGCGCCTTGGTCGAGGAGATCGTCTTCTTCGCGCAGAACTACCAAGCGAGCGCGGAGCTCCGCAATGCGCTGGAGAACCCGCTGGTCTCGTACGATGCCAAGCGGGCCATCCTGCTCGACATCGCCACCCAGCTCGGTCTCGGGCAGACGGCGAAGAACACGCTGCTGCTCTTGAACGACCGCCGCCGCATGCGGGTCATCCCCGACATCGCGCAGCAGCTCAAAGAGAAGACGGATCTCGAGCGCGGCCTCGTTCGCGCCGTGGTGACCACCGCCGTGCGCCTCAGCGAGGCGTACTACGGCAAGCTGCAAGCCGAGCTCGAGAAGATGACCGGCAAGCGCGTCGTGCTCGAGCGGCGCGAGGATCCCTCGATCATCGCCGGCGTGATCGCGCGCATCGGCGACACCGTGATCGACGGCTCGGTCCGCACGCAACTCCAAGAAATGAAACTTGCGCTCATCGCCTCAGACTCCCGCGACTCGCGAGGCGAAGGCGCACAAGCTCCCGCCGCAGCAGTCTAGTTGACCGCCCGCACCCCAAAGAGACGAATACCATGCAGCTTCGCGCCGAAGAGATTTCGCAGATCATCAAAAAGCAAATCCAGAACTACGAGCGCGCCGCGCACACGATGGAGACCGGCACGGTTCTCAGCGTGGGTGACGGTATCGCGCGCATCTACGGCCTCGAGGGCTCGATGGCCGGTGAGCTGCTCGAGTTCCCCGGGAACTTGATGGGCCTGGTGCTCAATCTCGAATCGGACAACGTGGGCTCCGCCATCTTCGGCGACACGAGCACCATCAAGGAAGGCTCGATCGTCAAGCGCACCGGCCGCATCATGGAGGTGCCGGTGGGCGAGGCGCTGGTCGGCCGCGTCGTCAACTCGCTCGGCCAGCCGCTCGACGGCAAGGGCCCCATCGAGTCGCCGCACCGCCGCCGCGTCGAGGTGAAGGCGCCCGGCATCTTGGCGCGCCAGCCGGTCAAGGAGCCGCTGCAGACGGGCATCAAGGCCATCGACGCCATGGTCCCCATCGGCCGCGGCCAGCGCGAGCTCATCATCGGTGACCGCCAGACGGGCAAGACCGCCGTCGCCATCGACACGATCATCAACCAGAAGGGCCTGGGCGTTTACTGCTTCTATGTCGCCGTCGGGCAGAAGCAGTCCACGGTGGCCGCCGTCGTCGACAAGCTGACCCAGTTCGGCGCCATGGAGTACACCACGGTGGTCGTGGCCGGCGCGAGCGAGTCGGCGCCGCTGCAGTTCATCGCGCCGTACACCGGCGTGACGATGGCCGAGTACTTCCGCGACACCGGCCGCCACGCGCTCTGCATCTACGACGACCTGTCGAAGCAAGCCGTGGCCTACCGCCAGCTGTCGCTGCTCCTCCGCCGTCCGCCGGGACGCGAGGCTTACCCGGGCGACGTCTTCTACATCCACTCCCGCCTGCTTGAGCGCGCGGCCAAGATGGCCGAGGAGTTCGCGGTGGTGCCGAGCGGCACCACGGACTGGAAGGCGGTCCCGCCGGGAACGCACATCCACCGCGGCGGCGAGGGCAAGGGCGAGGCGGAGAAGGAAGCCAAGGAGAAGGGCGCGGGCCACACGGTCCTCAAGAACCCGCACTCCGGCGGCTCGCTCACGGCGCTCCCGATCATCGAGACGCAGGGCGGTGACGTGTCGGCCTACATTCCGACGAACGTCATCTCCATCACCGACGGCCAGATCTTCCTCGAGACGGACCTCTTCTACTCCGGCGTCCGCCCGGCCATCAACGTCGGTATCTCCGTGAGCCGCGTCGGTGGCAACGCGCAGATCAAGGCGATGAAGAGCGTCGCCGGTACCTTGAAGCTCGACCTCGCGCAGTACCGCGAGAAGGCGGCCTTCAGCCAGTTCGCGAGCGATCTGGACAAGGTCACCCGCGACATGCTCGAGCGCGGCGTGCGTCTGACCGAGGTGCTCAAGCAAGGTCAGTATGTGCCGCTGCCGGTCGAGAAGCAGATCGTGCTGATCTACGCGGCCACCAAGGGCTATGTGGACGGTCTGCCGAAGGACCGCCTGGGGTCGTACGAGTCGGAGCTCTACTCCTTCATCGAGGCGAACCACGCGGACATCTTCGAGCGAATCCGTACGAAGAAGGCCCTCGACAAGGAGATCGAGGAAGACCTCAAGAAGGCGCTCGACAAGTTCGGGAAGGCTTTCGGTAAAGGCAGCAAGTAATGCCCAGCCTAAAGGCCATTCGAAAGCGCATCACCTCCGTCAAGGCGACGCAAAAGATCACGCGCGCCATGAAGATGGTGGCCGGTGCGCGCCTGAATCGCGCCCAGCAGCGCATTTTGGCGCTGCGGCCCTACGCGCTCAAGACACAGGACGTGCTCCAGAGCGTCGCGCAATCGATGCGTGAGAAGGCCGAGGACGACGCGGCCAGGGTCGATCCGCACAATCCGGACGAGCTCTTTCACCCGCTCCTGGCCATCCGGCAGGAGAACAAGGTCCTCTACATCGTCATGACCGGCGATCGCGGCCTGTGCGGTGGCTTCAACGCCAACGTTAACAAGGCGAGCGAGCGTGAGTGGAAAGAGCGCAAGGCCGGCGAGCGCACCGCCGAGGTGGAGTTCGCGACCATCGGCCGCAAAGGGCGCGAGTACATCAACCGCCGCGGCGGCACCATCGTTCAAGACTTTCCGCACCTCTACGATGGTCTCAACATCGAGAAGGCGCGGCAGGTCTCGCACTTCGTCGTCTCCCGCTTCGAGAGCGGCGAGTGCGACGCGGTGTACCTCGTGTACAACGAGTTCAAGAGCGCCATCTCGCAAAAGGTGACGGTGGAGCAGCTGCTGCCGATCCCAGGCAACGGCAAGAGCGACAACGGCAAGGGCGACAGCGGCAAAGACGCGCTCAAGTCGGAGTTCCTCTACGAGCCCAACCCGCGCGCGCTGCTCGAGCGGCTGGTGCCGATGTACATCGACATCTCGATCTACCGCGCGCTCTTGGAGAGCCAGGCCGGCTTCTTCGGCGCGCAGATGACCGCGATGGACGCCGCCACCCGCAACGCCAAGGACGTGATCGCGCGCTTGTCGCTGCAGTACAACCGCGCGCGCCAGGCGGCCATCACCAAGGAGCTGATGGAGATCATCGGCGGCGCCGAGGCGCTGAAAGAGTAGCGACCCCGGTCGCGCTCGACCCCAACGCCCAAACGCCCACCTAGGCAATCCACGCCGGCGCGAGCCGGCGTTTTCATTTTGTCAGCGCGAAGGCCGCACTGGCATCGGGTAGCGGATCACGAAGGCGACGGGAAAGCCCGGCTCTTCCGAGAGCGCGATGGTGGCGCCCAGGGCTTCGAGCGCGAGCTTGCAGAAGTAAAGACCGAGCCCCCGATTGAGCCCGAGGCCGTCCGCCTCCGTGGTGCCCACGGCACGGACGAAGAGCGCGGCGCGGGTGGCGTGGGGGACGGGCGGGCCGTCGTTTTTGATGCCGAGCTCGATGACGTCGCGGGTGGCGCTGACGTGGGCGGAGAGCACGATGGTTCCGTGCGGCTTCGCGTTGCGCAGGGCGTTGTCGATCAGGTTGTGCAGCACGCGCGCGAGCAGATCGGCGTCGGCGTCGATGGCGGGGAGATCGTCCCGGACCTCGATGCGCATGTCGACCTTGCTTTGCGCGAGCTCCACCTCGTGCGAGGCCACCACCCGGCGGAACAGCTCGGGGAGCACGACGGAGCCGCATCGGAGGGCGAGTCTCCCCTCCTCCCACCGCGAGACGTCGATCAGGTTCGCGATCACCCGGAAGATGCGATCGCTGGCGTGGCGGCACTCGGAGAGCGCGCCACGAACGCTGTCGAACGAGGAATCCGGCGGGAGCTGCTCCAGCACGAAATCGAGGTTGAGCGCAACGGCCGACAGCGGTCCCTTGAAGTCATGGACCAACACCGGCGCGATGTCTCCGAAGGTGCGTGACGTCGAACCAGGACCGGTCACGGTGCGCGTGGCGGAAAGAGATTTGGCAGCCATCGTCCTCCCGAGCTCGTAGGCGAGGCCCCGTGCTGCATGCGCGGGTCCCTCTACAAAGAATGACGGCTCGATCTGATCAAAAGTTTAGCCCCCACCGTGCGATTGATTGCGCAAGTCTCAAAGAAACGGATTGAGGTGAGGCTCAGGCGCACCTTTTAGCTCGCCATGCCGCACCACGCGCACCGTGCGCAGCGCCACGCGCAAGAGGAGGAGCGCCATCAGCACCACGTCGATGGCGGCCACCAACGCCTGAATCTCCGGATGGATCCGGAGATAGCCCCACACCAAGCTCGCCCCCAGCGCCAGAGCCGTCATCGGAAGCACCCACCGCCAATACACGCGCACCAGGAGCTGCGCATCGACCCCCACCAGCGCACGCCGTCCACGCTCGAAGAGGTGAACCAAGCCATGCACCTTGGCCAGAAAGAGCACGCTCCCGGCCGCGGCCCAAATCGCCTCCGCGTGCTGCACGCCCGGCGCGAGCACGGGGAGCGTCCAGCCGCCCAAGAAGAGCGTGACGCACAGGCCCGCGAGCGCGAGCAGATGAAAGTGCTCGGCGGCCGCGAGGCTACGCAAGCCGCTCGCAACGCTCCCCGCCCCTGCGCTGCCCGCGCTCCCCGCCCCCGCGAGCCGCTCTTTGCACGCGGCCGCGAAGAACGCGAGGAACAACAGAAAATGCGGCGGCGAACGAAAGGCCAGCCACTCCCACGGCCAGCCGCCCTGCACCGCGACGATGTCGCGCAGACGAAGGGAGCCGGCCGCGCTCACGGCGCCCACCAGCGCGAGCATGACCGGGAGCTCGAACGTCACCACCGAGAGCACCCCACGAAGGCGCCCGGGCGCGCGCGGCGGACCGTGCCCGACCCGCGTCGCGGGGAGCGAGCCGCTCGCCAAGGCCAGCGCCGCCATCGAGATCGCGAGAACGACGGCCACCGCGGGCGCGTCCAGCTCCGCGACGAGCGAGCGCTGAACCAACGAGAGCAGCGCGAGGAAGAGCGAGGTCACGATGGCGATCATCGCGCGATCCTTGGACCGCGCGGCGCTGCGCACCTGGGCCGCGCCCGACGCGCGCCGCGCCATGGCAAAGCGCTTCTCGAGCCAGAGGACCGGCCCCAGCGACGGCGTAAAGAACAGGAGCACCACGAAGGCCGCCACGATGGCGATGAACGCCGCGCCGAAGATGTCCGTGGGCACGGTGCGGTCGATGCCCAGGGTTCGGATGGTGCGCCTTTCCTCGCGTGCGGTGGCCCCGCGGCGAAGGGTCACCTCGATGTCGCGCACGCTCCCCGGCACCAGCACGTCGGCCAGCTTGCCGATGCGAACGCCCGCAAAGGCCACCAGTACATCCTCGGCCAGGATGCCCGCCTCCTCGGCCCGCGAGCCCGCGTCGACCGACTTCACCAGAATGCCGCGCTCGGGCAGCGGCTCGCCCGGGTGAATGCCGAGCGCGGCCAAGGTGCGCTCCCCTTCTTCCGCGCGCTCCGCCAGCACCTGCGGCGAGTCCTCCGGCGGGCGAAGGTCGAGCGTGACCTGGTGAAGCACCGTGGTCACCGGCGGCGCACCCGGGGCGGCGGCCGCAAACGAGACCTCCACATCGCCCTCGAAGGTCGTATGGCGCCGGCGCTCCCCGATGCCGCAAAACTCCGCGTCGAGCGCCTCCGTGTAGAGGATCTCGATGACATCGCGCCCGACCACCAGCCCCTCGGCGTCCACCACCGCGCCGTGCGCGGGGCGCTCGCCCGGTCGATAGAGCGCGCCCCGAAAGGTGACGCGCGCCGGCTTTCCCTGCGGAAAACCCGAGCCATTGATCTCGAGTCGATCGCCCACCTCCGCCTCGCGCGGGGTGAGCTCGGTCACCGAAATGAGCTGCGGCGCCTGCTCGGAATCGCAGCCGAGAAGCGCGAGCGCAAAGACGCACAACAGCGAAAAAAGCAGCGCAAGGATGGATCGGTTGGGCATGCGTGGGTCGAGGTGTTCTTATGTCGTATAATTGACCCTGCTCAATCGGTCGAAATTCCTGCGAACGACACGACGGCTGGAAACTCCGCCATCAGAAAATCCGCGAAGGCGCGCACGGACGGCAGCTGCCCCCGGCGCGAGGGCGAGAGCAAGGTCAAGGTGGCTTGGCCGGCCGTCCACTCGTGGAGCACGCGCTGCACGGCGCCGCCCGCGAGCTCGAGCCGGCAGGTGTACGCCGGCAGCGCCGCGATGCCCGAGCCGGCGAGGACCAAGTCCTTCACCACCCCCATACTGTCGCTCTGCAGCCGCGGCGCGAGCGGCAAGGTCACGGTGGGGTGGTGCGCGTGCTGCAGCCGCCAGAGCGGATCGCGTCCTTGCACGATGACCGCGTGCGTCCGAAGGTCGGCGGGTGCGGCCGGGGTGCCGGCCCGCTCCACATAAGCAGGCGCGGCGAAGAGCGCCCACGTGACGTGCGCCAGCGGCCGCTGGACCAAGCTGGAGTCGGGCAGCGGCAGCGCGTGCGCACGCACCGCCAGATCGAAGCCCTCCTCCACCAAGTCGACCCGGCGGTTCGTGGTGTGCAGGACCACGTCGATCTTCGGAAACCGCTCCATGAAGCGCGGCAGGAGCCGCGAGAGCGCAAACTGCGCGACGCCCTGGGCGCACGACAACCGGACCACGCCCGCGGGCTCGGCCAGCCGCTGCTTCACGGCGTGCTCCACGGCGCGGGCCTCCTCCAGCATGGCTTGCGCGTGGCGGTACACATCCAGGCCGACCTCCGTCACCACGAACTTTCGCGACGTCCGCTGGATCAAGCGCGCGCCCAAGGTGGCTTCCAGCTCACCGATGCGCCGGCTCAGGGTCGATTTGGGCAAGCCCAAGGCACGCGCGGCCGCGGTGTAGCTCCGTCGATCGACGATCTGCACGAAGTAGTGCAGCGCGTTGAGGTCCAAGGCCGAAGGGGCGAGGGTCATCGCCCCATCGTTTCACCGATGGAACGATGCGTTCAAGTCCGCGCGATTTCCCGGGCGCCGGGGGGCGCTTAGGTTCTCGTGCGTGATGAACACCCTCTTTCATGAAAAGGCCTTCGCCGAGGCCTGGGCCGACCCCCGCAACACCCGCTACGAGCTCCCCGCGCTCGACGTGAACCGCGTGCTCTCCGAGCGCTACCGCCTTGGAAAGCCGCTGCTCTTCACGCGCACCATGCTGTGGACGATGGAGACGCGCAAGGCACGGCGGCCGGACCTGTACATCCCCTATGTCGTCGCCGAAGGGAGCGCCGATGCGTGGGACGATCACCAAGCCCCCGACGGCGCCGACATCTTCGTGCGCAAGTCGCAACAGCGCCTCTGGACCATGCCCGAGAAGTACACATTGGTGATCGAGCAGACGCGGCTCAATCACGTGGAGCAGAAGGTCACCTTCATCGGCGCCGCCGAGTACCCCGATCGAGACGGGCAGACCTTGCGGGTGACCGCCGAGCAGCCCATCTTCCACGTGGTGCACGGCGTGATCGGCGAGGAAGATCGCCCGCTCAACACCTGGTTCATCGTCCACCTCACCGATGCCCCCGACGACGCGTTGCTCGCGCCGTTCCGGAAGCAGGCCGCCGATCCGTATCTGCCGGGCTACATCGAGATCTTCATCCGCAACGATCTCGGGATCGAGCTCGTCCGCCGCTGAAGCCGCGCGCCTCTGCGCGGAACGTCGGGCACGTCGAGGCGCGCGCCTCCGGGAGGCAAGTCCCCGTCATCTGTGATAGGGACGGTCGCCGATGCATCTTCCCGTCGCCCTGGCCATCCTCCTCGGCGTCGTTCAGGGGATCACGGAGTTTCTCCCGATCTCGAGCGATGGCCACCTTGCGCTGGCGCAGCTCCTCTTCGGGGGCGAAGCCGACTTGGCCACGACCGTCGTTCTGCACCTCGGAACGTTCGCCGCCACCTTGCTGGTGCTGCGCAAGCGGGTCGCGGCGGCGGTTCGCGAAGGGGTGCGCGGTCTCCTTCAACCCTCGTTGATGCGCGAAACACCCGGCGGCCGCGATGCGTTCGTGGTCATCCTCGCCAGCATCCCCACCGCGCTGGTGGCGCTCACCTTGAAGAAGCCGGTCGAAGAGTGGTCGAGCTCCCCGACCATCGTGGGGGTGTGCCTGCTCCTCTCGGCGGTGGCGGTCGGCTCCACGCACGTCGCGCCCCGCGGTCAGGAGCTGGTGCCGAGCCCCCTCGGGGCGGTGCTCGTGGGCTTCGCGCAAGGCGCGGCGGTCTTGCCGGGTCTGAGCCGGAGCGCCATGACCATCGCCAGCCTCTTGTGGCTGGGGGTGCGCGCCGATCGCGCGTTCGAGCTGTCGTTCCTCATGTCGCTCCCGGCCGTGTTCGGAGCGATCGTGCTCGAGGGCCGCCATGGTTTCGACAGCGCGGGCGGAGGGGGCGCGCTCCTCCTCGGCACCCTCGTGTCCTTTGGCGTGGGCATCCTCGCGCTCCTCGCGCTGCGGCGCGTGCTCGTCGGCGGTAAGCTCGCGTATTTCACCGTCTATCTGGTGCCGCTCGCCGTCGCGACCGTCGCCTGGGGCTACGCGCGCCCTTAGCCTCCAGCCCTGGTAGCCCCTGCTCTAGGCGCCGGGCGAGCCTGTGCTAAAAGCGCCGCTATGGCGTCGAATATCTATGCGGTGATCATGGCAGGCGGTGCGGGAACCCGATTCTGGCCCGCGTCGCGAAACCATCGGCCCAAGCAGCTGCTCCACCTGGCGGGCGGCGGCTCGAGCGCGTCGAATGCGTCGAGCGCGGCCAACGCGGCACACGCGAACGAGTCGCTGCTCGCGGCCACGGTGCGGCGGCTCGCGCCGCTCATCACCCCCGATCGCGTGTATATTGCAACTGGTGCGCATTTGATCGAGGCCACGGCGGCCGCGGTTCCGGACGTGCCGCGCGCACAAATCCTGGCGGAGCCCGTGCCGCGCAACACCGCGCCGTGCATCGGCTGGGCCGCGGCGACGATCGCCCGGCGCGATCCGGAGGCGCTCATCGCGGTGCTGCCGAGCGATCACTTCATCGTCGACGAGCCCGCGTTTCGCGCGACCTTGGCGTGCGCGCTCGACGGCGCCCGACGGGGGCACATCAGCACCATCGGCATCGTCCCCACGCGCCCGGAGACGGGCTACGGCTACATCGAGATCGGCGGCGATCTGGGGCCCGGGCTCTCCTCGGTGGTGCGCTTCGTCGAGAAGCCGAACCGCGCGCGCGCCGAAGAGTACGTGAATGGCAAAAAGCACCTCTGGAACGCGGGCATGTTCTTCTTCCGCGCCAGCGCCATGCGCAAGGCCATCGAGGCGCACCTGCCGGCGCTGGCCGAGGGCCTCGACCGGCTCGACCTCGCCGCCAAGGAGGGCCGCGAGGTGGCAGCGCTGGCCGAGGTGTTCCCCAACTTGCCCAGCATTTCCATCGACCATGGCGTCATGGAAAAAGCGTCGGATCTGGCGGTCACCCACGGCGATTTCGGCTGGAACGACGTCGGCAGCTGGGAGAGCGCCTGGGAGCTGGCCACCAAAGACGCCGAGGGCAATGCGCTCCCCGAGGGCGCCATCGCCGTCGACGCCCACCGCAACTTGGTGCGCGATCTCCGAACGGACGCCCGAGGCGAGAAGAAGGTCTACGCGCTGGTCGGCGTGAACGATCTCGTCCTGGTCGAGACCGACGACGCCTTCCTCGTCATCCCGCGCGAGCGCGCCCAAGACGTGCGCACCGTGGTCGAAACCCTGCGCTCCCGCGGAGACAAGGGCCGAATCTAGCGTCACCTTTTCGCCCGTACACGTACCCGTTCCCGTTCCCGCTCCCGAAAGCTCGGGGACGACGATCGGGAACGGGTACGCGCGAGAGGGGGGCCGATCACCGGTACACGTACACGTACCCGTTCCCGCTCCCGAAAGCTCGGGGACGACGATCGGGAACGGGTACGGGAACGGGTACGCGCGAGAGGGCGCCGATCATCGGTACACGGGTACGGGCGAGAGGCGACCGATCAGCGGTACTTGCGCGCGGGGCGCTTGGAGGCGCTGGGGGCGGCGGTGCTGCTCCTCCCCTTTTCGCCTGGCTTTCCGCCTTTGGCGGCGCCGCGCGCGGTTCGCTTGCCGCGCTTGTTGGCGTAGGGTTCATAGGAGACACCGCTGGCGGGCGGGGCGTCGGCGTTGGTGCCGGCCAAACCCTCGAGGCGTTTGAGCTCGTCGCGCAGGCGCGCGGCCGTCTCGAACTCCAGGTTCTCCGCGGCGGCGAACATGTCCAGCCGCAGCTGCGCGATCTTTTCGGCCAAATCGTCGGCCTCGGCCGCGCTCTCGGCTTTCCCGCCGCGCCCCAGCTTGGGCACGTTCAAGTAGTCGATGGTGCCGGCCGCGGGGTTCACGTTCATCACCGCGCGCACGACCGTCTGCGGCGTGATGCCGTGCTCCTCGTTGTACGCCTCTTGGATCGCCCGGCGGCGGCTCGTCTCCTCCAAGGCTTGCTTCATGGCCGGCGTGACGTGGTCGGCGTACATGATGACCCGGCCATTCACGTTGCGCGCCGCGCGCCCGATGGTCTGAATGAGCGAGCGCGGGCTGCGCAGAAAGCCCTCCTTGTCGGCGTCGAAGATGGCGACCAGGCTCACCTCCGGCAGGTCGAGCCCCTCGCGCAAAAGGTTGATGCCGACCAAAACATCGAACTCGCCCAGCCGCAGATCCCGGAGGATATCGATCCGCTCGAGCGTATCGATATCGGAGTGCAAATACCGAATACGCACCTTGAGCTCGCGGTAGTAGTCGGTCAAATCCTCGGCCATGCGCTTGGTCAAGGTCGTGCAGAGGACGCGCTCGTTCTTGGCCGCGCGCTCGCGGATCTCCGTGAGCAGATCGTCGACTTGGCCCGATACCGGCCGCACCTCGACCTGCGGATCGGTGAGGCCGGTGGGGCGGATGACCTGCTGCACCACCACGCCCTGCGTCTTCTGTATTTCGTATTCGCCGGGGGTGGCCGAGACGTAAATGGCCTGGCGCACGCGCTCTTCGAACTCCTCGAATTTGAGCGGCCGGTTGTCGAGGGCGCTCGGCAGACGAAAGCCGTACTCCGACAGAGTCTCTTTGCGCGCGCGGTCACCGCGGTACATGGCCGAGAGCTGGGGCACCGTTTGGTGCGACTCGTCCACGACGATGAGGAAGCTCTCGCGGAAGTAATCGAGCAACGTCGGCGGCGGATCGCCCGCGCTGCGGCCGGAGAGGTGCCGCGAATAGTTCTCGATGCCGGTGCAGAAGCCCATCTGCTCCATCATCTCGATGTCGTACTGCGTTCGCTGCTCGAGCCGCTGCTTCTCCAGAAAGCGCCCCTCCTTGTCGAAGAACTCCAGCCGGCCGCGGAGCTCGTCGCGGATGCTGGAGATGGCGCGGCGCATCTGCTCCTGCGGCGTCACGTAGTGCGAGCCCGGGTAGATGGCGTAGCGATCGAGCGAGCCCTTGATCTTGCCGCGCAGCGGGTCGACCTCGCGGATGGCCTCGATGGTGTCGCCGAAGAACTCCACGCGGATGGCCGTGTCCTGCTCGTATGCCGGAAAGACCTCCACGATGTCGCCGCGCACACGAAACGTGCTTCGGTGAAAGTCGACGTCGTTGCGCTCGTATTGAATGTCGACCAGCATGCGCAGCAAGGTGTCGCGCCGGAACTCCTCGCCCGTCTTCAAGTCGATGAGCAGCCCGTGGTACGTCTCGGCGCTGCCGATGCCGTAGATACAGCTCACCGACGCCACGATGATCACATCGCGCCGCGAGAGCAGCGCCCGCGTGGCCGAGTGGCGCATGCGGTCGATGGCGTCGTTCACGATGGCGTCCTTGTCGATGTAGGTGTCGCTCGACGGGACGTACGCCTCGGGTTGGTAATAATCGTAATAACTAACGAAGTATTCGACCGCGTTGTTCGGGAAGAGCTCCTTCATCTCGCCATAGAGCTGCGCGGCCAATGTCTTGTTTGGCGCCAGGATCAGCGCCGGTTTTTGACTTTGCGCGATGACGTTGGCGATGGTGAAGGTCTTGCCGGATCCCGTGATCCCCAGAAGCACCTGGTGCCGTTCACCTCGCCGTACGCCCTCCACCAGTTCTGCGATGGCGGCGGGTTGGTCGCCTTTTGGCTCGAAAGGTGTAGCAAGTTGGAATACTCCGGACATGGATCCCGCATCATTGAACGCCGCCTTGCTTCGCGCAAGTCACGATAAGCTCGCCCCAGATGAGTAGCCCGCCGACACCGCCATCCCGTCCACCCGGTGCCCCCCCTGCTGCCGGCGGCTCTCCGCCGCCTACGACGCCCCCGTCAAGGCCGCCTCCGCCGCCCCGAACCTCGGCGTTGCCCGCCATCGCCGCCCCCGTGGCATTCCTGGGCACGGGCGCCATGGGCACCCCCATGGCGGCAAACGTTGCGCGAAAAGGTTTCCCGCTGCAGGTCTGGAACCGCCACCACGAGCGGGCGCACACCCTGACCGCGTTGGGGGGAAAAGTCCGATCCACCCCCGCCGAATGTGTTGCGAACGCACGCATCATCGTCACCATGCTCCGCGACGAGGCCGCGCTGCTCAGCGTGCTGAGTCGCCCTGATGGCGTGCTTTCGGGGATGGAGAAGGACGCGGTGGTGGTCGACATGTCCACCATCGGGCGTGCAGGTGCGCTGAGGGCGGCGGCCATGGTGAAGGACGCGGGCGGGCGCTTCGTGGACGCCCCGGTCACCGGGTCGGTCGGCCTGGCCGAGCGCGGCGATCTCATCGCCTTCGCCGGCGGGCGCTTGAACGATGTGTCGCGCGCGCAGCCCGTGATCCTCACCATGTGCAAGCGGGTCGTGCACGCCGGCGACGTCGGGCACGGGCAAGCGCTCAAGATGCTCGTGGGCGGCGTGGGGCTGCACCAGCTGGTAGCGTACGCGAGCATGCTGGTGCTGGGGGAGCGCGCCGGCATCGCGCGGCGCACCATCATCGAAGCGCTCTCGCTCGGCGCCTTCGCGTCCCCCTTCTACGTGGCCAAGAAGGACAAGCTGCTGGCGAAGGACTACTCGCCCGAGTTCACCCTCGACTTCACCTTGAAGGACGCGCTCCTCAACGTGGACCTCCAGCAAGAGGTGGGGCTCCCCTTGCCCGTCCTGCGGGAAGCGCTGCGAGCCGTGGAGCAGGCCGTAGAAGAAGGGCTCGGCCCCGAAGACCTCTTCGCCCTCGAGAAGTACTACCGGGACTTGTGACCGACGCTTCGCCCTTCGGGCGAAACACGCTAGTGTCCGTGGCCTCGTGTCGTTCGTCGCCGCCCTCGCCCTCTTCGTCGGTGTCCTGGTGGTCGCGCCCTACTTGGCGCACCGCCTGCGACGCAAACGCGCCGACGATCGCCCCTTCGCGGCCGCGCACCTGGTCCCGCCGGCGCCGCCGCGGGCGCGAAGGCGCTCGAGCCTGGAGGACCGGGCGCTCTTCGCCACCCGCGCGCTGTCCGTGCTGGCCCTCGCGCTCTTGGGCGCCTCGCCGCTGGTGCGCTGCTCGCGCCTCTCACTCTCGCGCTCGAGCGGCGCGTCGGTCGCGCTGGCCATCGTGCTCGACGACTCGATGAGCATGCGCGCCAGCGCCGAGGGCGATCCGCAGCGCGGCACCTCGCGGTTCGAGCGCGCGCGGCAAGGTGCGCGCGAGCTCCTGGCCTCGGCGCGCGAAGGCGACGCGGTGGCCATCGTGGCCGCGGGCGAGCCGGCGCGCGTGGCCTTGGCGGCGACCACGGATTTGCGCGCGGCGCAGGCGGCGCTCGACGGGCTCGCGGAGAGCGATCGCGCCACGGATCTGGAGGGCGCCGTCGCCATGGCGCGCGCCTTGGTGGGGCAGCTGCCGCAGGTCGACAAGCGCGTGGTGGTGCTGAGCGATCTGGCCGACGGGCACTCGGACCGGCCGCCGCTCGGTGAAGGGAGCGACATGCCCGTGTGGGTCGCGCTCCCGGAGCTCCGCGCCTCGGGCAACGATTGCGCGCTGGTCTCGGCCGATCGCGCGGGCCTGCGGGTGCGGGCGCGGGTCGCGTGCAGCCAAGCTTCGGGCGCGGCGGGCCGCGAGGTCACCCTGACGGACGGCGACAAGGTGGTGGCCAAGGTCGCCGCGCCCCAGACGACGCCCGGCGACGCCGTGTTGATGCTCCCCGCGGAGCCCGCCGGCGAGCTGCACGCGCACCTGACGGGCACCGACGCCATCGCGAGCGACGACGTGGCCACGGTAATGACCGAGAGCGGACCGGGCGCCATCGCGGTCATCGGCGATACGGCGGCCGAATCGGCGGCCACGGGCGGCGCGCCGCTCATCGAGCAGGCGCTCGCGGCGCTCAAGCTCGAGATTGGCGTGCGCCCCATCCCGGTGTTCCCCGAGCGGGCGGAGGATCTGGCGGCCTTCGTGGGCATCGTGCTCGACGATCCCCCCGGCCTCACCCCCGAGCAGCGGCGGGCGCTGGGCGACTTCATGGGCAACGGCGGCGTGGTGCTCCTCGCGCTCGGTCCGCGCGCGGCCGTCGCGCCCCTGGGCGCGTCGCTCGAGCCCGTTCTGGCGCACGCCGTACGCTGGGAGGCGGTGCCCCCGAATGTCGCAGGCGCCGATCCGGGGAGCGCGCGCGGCGGCCTCGAAGAGGCGTCGACGACCTTGCTCGATCTCGACGCGAGCCGCCGCGCGGTGCTCGACCTCGAGGACGTGGGGTCGCTCGGCAAGCTGCTCACGTGGAAGGATGGCGCGCCCCTGGTGGCCGAGCGCTCCTCTGGACGAGGCGAAGCGTGGGTCGTCACCTTGCCCTTCAGCGTGGACAGCAGCGACCTGACCTTGCGCCCCGGCTTCCTCTCGCTGCTCGACGTGTGGGTCGAGCGGGCGCGCGTGCACGCGTCCCCGAGGCGCGGCGGGGTCGGCGTGCCCTGGGTGTTCGCGGGCGTCTCGCACGTAACCATCCGCGGGCCCAAGGGCCCCATCGAGGTGCAGCGCGAGGGAAACACGTGGCGCGCGAGCCCCCCGCTCATCGGCACGTACCAGGTGGCGGGAGGCGATGGAAAGCACGAGATCCGCGTGGCGACCCCCGACGTGCGCGAGCTCGATTTCCGTCCGCGCGCGGTGGCCAAGAGCGCCCTCGGGCGCGACTTCGGCGACACCCACGCGCAGGTCGACGTGTCGTGGGCCGTGGCGCTGGTCCTCCTCTTTCTCACGGCGTGCGAGCTGGGGCTGCGCGTCTTTTCGTCCACCGCGGCGCCGGTGGAACCGTGAGATACTGACGGCATGCTCGTCTCGAGGTGCGCACCTCCACCGCGGATGA
Source organism: Sorangiineae bacterium MSr11954 (assembly GCA_037157815.1). Lineage (NCBI taxonomy): Bacteria > Pseudomonadati > Myxococcota > Myxococcia > Myxococcales > Pendulisporaceae > Pendulispora > Pendulispora albinea. Next base: position 1,274,423 of record CP089984.1, on the reverse strand, counting down.
TCGCCGCCGCCGTCATTCTAAGCGGCTGCGCGAGCGCGGGCCCTTATGGCCACTCCGCCACGTACGCTCCGCTGGCCGAGGAAGAGTCGGCCGCGGCCGGGGTGCGCGACTACGATCCCCTCTCGTACGCGCGCGATCCCGGGGGCTGGCGGAAGCACAAAAGCTCGCTCTTTGGCGTGGTCACCGCGCGCGCGCCCGGCGCGGGCGGCGCGACCTATGTCACGGTCACCGTTCGCCGCTTGGAGCCCAAGAACCGCTGCGAGCGCGCCGGCTCGGACGACACATGCCGGGTCACGGTCACCGATCGCGACTTCGGGGCGGTGCACGCGCTGGTGCGGCTCAAGCCCGAGGACGACATGGGCACCCAGGCGCTGGGCGCGGGCTCCCTCGTCCGCGTGATCGGCACCTTCGGGCAAGACGTCGACGCGGGCGACGGAGGCCCCATCCTGCGCGCCGACTACTACCGCCACTGGCCCCGAGGCCAATACGTCACCCGCGCCAACCTCGACGAGACGCGCCCATGACCACCCCGCTCCTTCTCACCTTCCCCGCCCTCGCGACCGCTCACTCCCACGCCTTTCAACGCGGCATGCGCGGCGGCGCCCAACGCCGCGGCCTCCGAGGCGAGGACGACTTTTGGACGTGGCGCGGCACCATGTACCAGCTGGCGAACGCGCTCACCCCCGAGTCGATCGCCCGAATCAGCCGCGTGGCCTTTCGCGAGCTGCGCCTCTCCGGCGTCCGCACGGTGGGCGAGTTCCACTACGTGCACCATCAGCCCGACGGCACACCGTACGCCCAGCGCACCTTGCTCTCGGACACGGTCATCGAGGCCGCCAAGGCCGAAGGGCTCCGCATCGCGCTGCTGCGGGTCGCGTACCATCGCGCCGGTGCCGGCAAGCCCGCCGAGCCGTTCCAGGCGCGCTTCTGCGATCCGAGCGTCGACGCCGTTCTCTCCGACGTCGACGCATTGCGTGCAAAATACAAGAACGATCCCGACGTGCGCGTCGGCCTGGCGCCCCACTCGGTGCGCGCGGTGCCGCCCTCGTGGCTCGGCCCGCTCGCCGAATACGCCAGGCGCCACCGCCTCCCCTTTCACATGCACGTAGCGGAGCAGACGCGCGAGATCGACGAGTGCGTGGCCGAAACCGGGCGGCGCCCCATCGAGCTCTTGGACCACCTCGGGGTTCTCTCGCCCGAGTTCGTCGCCGTGCACGCCACCCACCTGACCGACACCGAAGCAAAGCTCCTCGGCGCGCAGCGCTCCTTCGCCTGCATCTGCGCGACCACCGAGCGCGATCTCGGCGACGGCCTCCCGTCCATTTCGGCCTTGCGCGCAGCGCAGGTGCGGCTCTGCACGGGGGTCGACAGCCATGTGATGACCGATCCCTTCGAGGATATGCGCTCGCTCGAGACGCTCGAGCGCCTGCGCACCCAGAGCCGGGTCACCTTCTCGCCCGACGGCGTCTCGCCCGCGGAGCAACTCTGGCGCGAAGCTTCGCTCGAAGGCGCCGCGGCGTGCGGCTTCCCGGATCCGGGCGGAGACGTCGTCTTGCGTCGCGACCACCCCTCGCTCGAGCTGGTGTCCGACGAGCACGTCCTCGACGCCATCGTCTTCGGTGGAGGCCCCGCCCTGGTCGAGCGCCTCGAGCCTGCACCGCGCGCCGCAACGCCGTAGCCGCGCGACGCCGTAGCCGCAGGTCGAACCTGGCAACCCACCGTGGACGGCGCCGCCGCCTCCGCGGATTGGCGCGCGTCTTTAGAAAAATACGCCCGCAGAGTGACGGAAGGATCGGGTAGGCGCCAATTCACTCGAGAAGGCTCCACGCCCGAAAGGCGAATTACGTCCACACCCTATGGGCTCGCCGGCCCGAGTGAACGTCATGATCACCCGCTCCGTCGCGGCACGGATCTTCTGTGCCTTTTACGTCGTATTCATGATCACGTCCTCCGGCAGCTTCGAGATCTCGGATGGAGGACAGCGCTATCAAACTGCGGTGTCGTGGTTCGAAGGACACGGCGGCGATCTCCAATACATCGCAGGCCCCCGCGAGGGCGCGCAGGGCACGCAAGGCCGTCGATTCTCGTATTACGGACCGCTCCAATCCGTCTTGATGCTCCCCGCCATCGCCACCTCGCGCGTGCTTCTCCTGCACGCATCGCCGGATCGGGCGGCGAAGCTCGCCATCGCATTGGTCATTACCCCCGCCATCTCCGCGCTCACATTGCTTCTGCTCTTTACGTTGCTGCTCCGTATGGAGTTCGCGCCGCGCATCGCGCTCTTCACCACGATGGTGATGGGGCTCTGCACGCCCTTATGGCACTACTCCCGCACGGGACAAGAAGAAAACCTGGTCGCGCTCGCGTGGGTCATGGTCCTTCACGGCTTGGTCCGCATTCACGCGGCCGATCCGCGCGGATTGTTCTGGGCGGCCGCCGGGGCCTCCACCGCCATCGCCACCCGTTTGGCGACGGGCCCCGTCCTCGGCGTCTTGGGCGTGGCGATCGCCGTGGAGACCGTGCGCACGTGGAGAACTTTGCAAACGATGCGCCGCGTGCGCGGTGAAGACCGCTTTCAACCCTGGATACGCTGCCTCGTCCCATCGGCCGCCCTCCTGGGGGCCGTGGTCGCGCTGCTCCTGCTCTACAACACGTATCGCTTTGGCGACCCTCTGGAGACGGGTTACGGCATCGCATTTCGCGAGCTCCATATGTCGTTGTTCGATACGCACGACATGCTGCCGCGCATAACAGCCCTGCTCTTCAGCCCTCACCGGGGGCTGCTTTGGTATTGTCCTTCGCTGGTGATCCTCGCCGCGCTCCTCGAAACGCCCTTGCGCGGGATCACGCGCCGCGCGGGCGGTTATGCCCTTTGCGCGTGGTGCGCGAGCCTCCTGTTCTTCGGTACGTATACGGTTTGGGACGCGGGGTTCGCCTGGGGGCCCCGTTTCCTGGTGGCGCCGCTGGTGCTGCTGGCCCCCTTGTTCGCGGCCGTGTTCGCGAACGGCGTGCGGCTCTATCCATGGCTCGCCTTCTCCGGGTTCGTCCAGATGCTCTCCGTCATGGTGGCGGCGGGCGCGGAGAACTACCGATTCGCGGTCATGAACGAGGCCAGCGCAGGCACCTGCACGCCATGGGTCTGCGGGTGCACCCCGCTCTGCCTCCGGCTCCCATGGACGGTTCGTGCGGTGGAGGCGGTGTGGAGCGGCGCGCGATTTCCCTCGTTCGAGGACGGCGCCGCGCTGACCCACGCGCAAGTGCTCGCGTCATCCGATTACAACACCGTTTATTGGTGGCTCGTGCGCCTGGCCGAGCGCACGCACGCCATCCCTCCGAGGGCTGCGTTCCTCGTGAGCTTATTGGTCCTCGCGGGAGCGCTCTTCGCTCTGTTCCAACTTCATCGAAGCCTCGCCCCCGGCCAAGCGCGCGAATACCTTCTTCCCGTGGAGTCTCGAAATGGGTGAGCCGCCGCGCCCCATCCTAGAAAGGCGCGGCAGCCCCAGCACCGCGAGCTACCCGCTCACGCTCACGGCGCCCGTCTCGACGTGGCCGACCAGCCGCTGAACGAAGCTCGGGTCGGAGGAGAGGGTGACCGTCAGATCGTACCAACCGCTCCCGTAAATGCCGACGCGCCATGTATCGGAGAGGCTCTGGCCGGGCGCCACCGCGAAGGTCCACGGGCCGTCGGTCCGGTAGTTGTTGGCGGTGACGGTGACGGTCACCTGGGAGCTGCCTTCGTTGGTGAAGGTCAGCTCCACGGTCCCTCCTTGCTCGGTGGTCACGTGCGAGGCGACCGCGAAGGTCTTCCCCGCGGCCCCCAGATCGCCCGCGAACCTTCGGAGGAATCGGTTCGGACCATACACGGAGAGATCGTATTTGCCGCCCCCGAACGCGCGGGCGTTGAACGAATCCGAGATGGGCGTTCGTGCCACGTCGTATTGCCAGGGCCCGTCCGTGCGGTACCTGTTCGCATAAGCCGAAAAGTGCACGGTGGAGGCGCCGGCATTGGACATATCGATCCACACCTTCCCGCCCGCCACGTCGGCGCGCAGGGTGGCGTTGGGCTGGTACGGGAGCGCCCGCGCGGGCCGCGTACCGCGCTCCTGGACGGGCATGCGCTGGTTCTTCGGAGGCCGAACGGTCACCACGCGCCCCGGCGCGGAGTCGGGGATGGGCTTCAGCGCCGAGGGCCAGCCCACCACGGGGCTCGCCAGATCGAGGGTGCGCGTCAGATCGCCGCAGACCGCGCGGCGCCAGGCCGAGATGTTGGGCTCCTTCACCCCCGTCACCACCTCCAAGAACCGCAAAATGGACGTGTGGTCGAACGTCTCGGAGCACACGAACCCGCCGCGGCTGAACGGCGAGACCACCAGACAGGGAACGCGCGCGCCCAGGCCGATGGCTTCGCCGTTCACGAATTCATCCGCCGTGCCGTCGGGGGGAATGGGCGCGGGCACGTGATCGAAGAACCCATCGTTCTCGTCGTACGTCAGAATGAACACGGTCTTGGCCCAGACGTCGGGCGAGGCGGCCAGCGCGTCGAGCAACCGGCTGGTGAGCGCGATCCCGCGGACCGGGCCGTTGGTCGAGTGCTCGCTCCACGCCGTTCGCGCCACCAGCCACGAGACCTTGGGCAGCTTGTTCGCTTGAATGTCCGCCTTGAAGGCCCCCACCAGGTCGTCCACCACGGCCATGCCGCGATCGTAAAGCGGATTACCGGGCTTCGCCTCGCGGTACTGTTTGAACCACGCCAGCGCGTTGTCGTCGAAGTTGTCCTTCTCCTGGTACACCTTCCAGCTGACGCCGGCGGCCTCCAACCGCTCCGGATAGGTCGTCCACGTGCGCGCCTTCGACTCGTCGTTGTTGGTGACCGGCCCGCCGCCCGTGCCCCGCGGATCGATCGTACCGCTCCACAAATAGAGGCGATTGGGGTTCGTCGAGCTCATCACCGAGCAGTGGTAAGCGTCGCAAATCGTGAAATGATCGGCCAGCGCATAATAGAATTCGAGATCGCTGCGCTCGTAGTGCGCCATGGTGAGCAAAGTCTTGTGCTTGACCCAATCGTCGCACAATCCACCATTCCACGCGCCGTGCGCGTCGCCCCACGCGTGCGGTGTGCCGTTCATGTACTGCTCGGTGGTTCGAAACGGCAGCAGGGTCGACGAACCATTCGGCTGGTAAAAAACCGACTTTCCCGATTGCAATTGCAAGGCGCTTCGATCGGAGAACCCGCGCGCGCCGCGCAGGGTGCCGAAGTAATGGTCGAACGACCGATTCTCTTGCATGAAAATCACGACATGCTCGATGGCATCGAACGAGCGAAGGGACTGCACCTGGGCAGCCAGAGCCTTTCGCAGGTGCTTCGGCAAGAGGTTCATGGCCGCGGCGCCGCCGGCGGAAGCGGCGGTGAGCTTCAGAAATCGTCGGCGATCCATCGCACGTGTCTCCCGTTGAATGAAGGACGCAGTTGATCGTGAGTGCGAGCGTGAATATCAAATTACCGTCGTAAGAGCGAAGAACGAGCTACGTTCACGCGGAGTTTTCGAGCGCGAGCGATCCTCGACACCGAACCGACGCAAGAGCCACCTCGGTGTGACGGATCCGCTGCTTCGATGACACCGGCGTGGTGTTCGATGCGCCCATGGTCCACGCGGCGAGCCATCTTTCGTCCCGCGGCGCGCGCCGCGTTCGAGTCGGTGTTTTTGCGCTCAGTTGGCTGGCGTATGCATCGTACTACATCGGTCGAAAACAATTCGCGGTCTCCAAGGCCAGCATGGCGTCGCAGTACCATCTCGGCACCACCGCGCTCGGAAACATCGATACCGGTTATTTGGTGGCCTATTCGCTGGGAATGTTCGCCTCCGGGGTGCTCTGCGATCGGATCGGGCCTCGCCGGCTGGTGGGGTTCGGGATGATGGCCTCGGCGGCGGCCGTCGCGGCCTTTGGCTTCTCCAACGCGACGACGTGGTTTGCGTTGGCCTTCACCGCCAATGGATTCGCGCAATCGACCGGATGGCCCGGAACGATCAAAGCCATGACCCCGTGGTGGTCGTCCTCGGAGCGCGGCAAAGTCATGGGATGGTGGTCCACCTGCTACCAAGTGGGCGGCATTGCAGCCACCGCCATCGCCACGGCGCTGCTCGTCCGCTGGGGGTGGCGAATGGCGTTTTGGGTGCCCGCGCTCTGGATGACCGTGGTCGGTGCATGGGTGCTGCTTCGATTGCCCGAGGCCCGCCAGGCAAACGCGCATGGCGTCGACGCGCACCACGCAAACGCGAATGCCAGCGCGAACGCGAGCGCCACCGGCCGCGGAGCCACCCGCGCTGGCGCCGCCGGCGGCGCCGCCGACCGCGCGCCGAGTCCGCGCCATGTCTTGCGTCAGATGGAAGTGTGGTATCTCGGCTTCATCTATTTTGGATTCAAGCTGATACGATACAGCCTGCTCTTCTGGCTACCGTTTTACCTGGAGAAGCAACTTGGATATTCCACCGGGCAAGCCGGTTACTCCTCCATTTCGTTCGAGGCGGGCGGGATCGTCGGGACCATTGGCAGCGGGCTGCTCTTCGATCGGCTCTATCATCGGCGCAGGCACTTGATCCTGGTGATGACGTTCGGCCTCGGCCTCGCCTTGGTGCTCTACACGAAGGTGGCCGCGTGGGGGATCGCCGTGAACTTCGGCGCCATGGCCATCGTCGGGTTCATGCTGTTCGGCCCCGATGCGCTCATCTCGGGGGCCATGGCGCAGGAGCTCGGGGGGCCCTCCGCGTCGGGCTCCACCTCGGGCGTGATCAACGGCATCGGCTCGGTGGGCGCCATCGCGCAAGGCACGATCACCGCGCTGGTGGCGACCCACTACGGGTGGGACCGCGTCTTTCATCTGTTCATCGGGCTGGCGTTCGCGTGCTCGCTGGCGCTCGTCCCGTATGCCTTCGGGCGGCGCGCCACCCCGGCGCCTACCGGCGCGGCGACGGCTACGGCGCCGCGCGAAGGAGCCCGGGCAGCGCCGTGATCGCATCGAGCACGTGGGTCGCGCCCGCGGAGAGCAGCGCGTCGCGCTTGCTCGCCCCGGTGAGCACGCCCGCCACCACGCTCGCCCCCGCGCACGATCCGCTCCGAATGTCGGACGGCGTATCGCCCGCGACGGCGACCGCGCGAACGTCCGAGACGCCCAGGCGAAGGATCGCCGTGAGGATCATATCGGGATAGGGACGCCCTCGTCCCGCGTCGCCGGGGCACAAGGCGAGGCTCACGAGCTTGCGCCAGCCGAGCGCATCGAGGATGGCATCCTGCGTGGGGCGCGCAAAGCCGGTGGTCAGCGCCACCTGGATCCCCGCCTCGCGCAGCTGCTCGATGGCCTCGACCGCGCCCTCGATGGGCGCGATGCGCCCGGCGCGGACGAGCGCCGCGTACGCGTCCTCGAAGCGAAGGTTGGCCGCCTGCGCCTTGGGTTCATCGGCCAAGAGGGCACGAAAGACGTCGATCTTGCTCTGCCCCATCGTGTCGCGCACGAACCGCAGCGCCTCCTCGTAGCCCGGCGAGCCCGGGGCCATGCCCTCTTCCGCCGCGATGGCGGCGGTGAAGGCCTCTTCGACGAGACCATCGTCACGAACGGTCGTACCGGCCATATCGAGGCAGGCCAATTGCCACTTTCGTTTGATGGTCACGGCGCCAACGTCTCTTCGGCGATGGCGGGCGAGCACGTCATGCCGCGCCCGCCCGGGCCGGTCACGAGAACGACGCCCGGCGCCACCGTGGTGCGATGGTAAAGGCCGGAGGCGCCGGGTCGCAGTTGGCTGTAGACGCCAGCCCAGCGACGGCGCACGGGCGGAAGCCGGCGGCCCAGGATCTGCTCCGCGGTCGCCAGCAAGTGCGCGTAGGGCTGCTCGTCCAGGTCGAAGTCGAACGGCTCGTCGTAGGCGTGGGTATCGCCGATGGTGAGCGAGCCATCGAGCCGCTGCACGACCAGGAGCTGCATATGGTGCTGGCGCGCGATGAGCGCCTGGGCGCCGAGGCCCTTCAGGGCGGGAACGTCGAAGGCCGGGTAGTAGCGAAGGGAGTCGCCGTCGGCAAACGAGGTGGTCAGCGTTTCGCCGTAAGGCTCCGTCTCCAGCATCTGCAGCCGAACGCGGCGAACGCCGGCCGTGTGCCGGGCCAGCATGCCGCGGTGCCAAGCGCCGGTGGTCAGCACCACCCGATCCCCACGATGCGTCTCGCCGCGATCGTCGGTGGCGGCATGATCGGAGACAGCGACCACCTCGCGGCCCGGCAGCCACGTGTATGTCTCGCGGCGGCGCAGCCAGGTCTGGATGGCTCGCACCGCCTTGCGAGGCTCGACGGCGCCATCTTGAACGCAGTGGAGCGCGGCCGAGAACTCGCCGTGCAGCGCAGGATTCACCCGCTGCGCCTCCCGGCGATCGAGCAGCCTCACGCCGCGTCGATCGGCCTCTGGCGCGCGCGCCACTTCTTCGAGCACGGCGACCTCGGCGCTGGTGCGCGCCACCGTCAGCGAACCATTGGGTCGGAAGCCCACGTCGGGCACATCGGCCGCGACCTTCTCCCAGAGGTGACGAGCCCGCAGCGCCAGCTCCAAATCACCGCCGGGCGCGCGTCCGCTGATCCACACGAGCCCGAAGTTGCGCACCGATGCGCCGCGCGCTTCGTCTTCCCGCTCGATATGGGTCACGCGAAATCCGCGCTGCACCGCAAAGAAAGCGTGCATCGTGCCCACGATGCCGCCGCCCACGACGACGATATTCATGTTCGAGGCGTTCTTACGCCGTGCGCCGGGGCATGCGGCGCACAAGGACGCGACCTACGCGTGACTTTTTCGTGGCACCGTGCCCATCGAGACGATGGCTGCTACGCGCGCGCCTTACCTCGGCCCTCGCAACCCTATGCGCGCACGCCGCGGCGAATCCCCTCGTCCGTCAGACGGCGACGCTCAGATCCTGAACCAGCGGCAAACCGGCCTTTGCCCAGCCGCGCGTTCCGCTGTTCAGATTGTAGATCTTGGTGAATCCCAAGGACGCAGCAACCCGAGCTGCCGTTTGGCTGCGCACGCCCGCCGCGCACACGAAGAGCACACCGTCACGCGGAAGCGCCGCCTTGGGGTTCGCTCGGAACTGATCGAGCGGAACGAGACGCGCGCCGGCAAGATGTCCCGTGGACCACTCGTTTGCGTCGCGAACGTCGATGACTTCGACTTCACCGCGGGAAATGAGCTCGTTGGCTTGCTGCGGACTAACAGAACGAACCATACGTCTACTATAACGAACATCTTCAGACCTTCAAGCGGACATCATCCATCTTTTTTCCCCATGCAAGACGAGCACATGGAGCGCAGCCGCCGCGTGCGCCAGCCGCCGAGTTCGTTCCGCAGAATGACCGCATCGTCGCTATAACGGATCGCGTCAAAAAATCATCATCCGGCCCTTTTCCCTATAAAACCGCCGGCCTACGCGCTTTCGGCCCTCGGACGCCTAAGGAAGAGACCGTTATGGCGACGCCGTTGCTCGACGCCCCGTCTCTTGAAACGACGAAGGCTCCACAAACGCTGAAGGCTCCACAAACGACGAAGGCTCCACAAACGACGAAGGCTCCACAAACGACGAAGGCTCCACAAACGACGAAGGCTCCACAAACGACGAAGGCTCCACAAACGCTGAAGGCTCCACAAACGCTGAAGGCTCCACAAACGCTGAAGGCTCCACAAACGCTGAAGGCTCCACAAACGACGAAGGCTCCACAAACGACGAAGGCTCCACAAACGACGAAGGCCCCAGACCCCAGGAACGACGTCCTGGAAACCTGGAGCCCGGAGCTGGCCGCGGCGAAGCGTTTCACCCCGAAGGGCAACGCTTCGTCAGATGCCGCGCGAAGAGCGCCCCGCTTGAAGCCGCAGCAAGGCGGCGACGAGCGCGTCGATGTCCTCGTAGGTGTTGTACGGAGCGAGCGATGCGCGCACCGTGCTCTCGACGCCGAAGCGCCTGAGGATCGGCTGGGCGCAGTGGTGACCGGAGCGCACGGCGATGCCCTCCTGATCGAGCAGGCCGCCGACGTCCTCGGTGCGAAGGCCGTCGAGCACGAAGGAGAGCACGCCCGCCTTCTCCGGCGAGGTGCCGATCATGCGCAGCCCCGGCACGCGCGCGAGGCGCTCTTCGGCGTAGAGGCGCAGCTCGTGCTCGTAGCGCTGGATGTTCACCAGGCCGAGGGAGCTGACATAGTCGAGCGCAGCCCCGAGGCCCACGGCGTCGGCGATGTTTCCGGTGCCGGCCTCGAAGCGGCTCGGGGGCGGCCCGTAGGTGGTCTTCTCGAAGGTGACATCGGCGATCATGTTGCCGCCGCCTTGCCAGGGCGGCATGATCTCCAGCTCGTCGGTCGAGCCGTAGACGACGCCGATGCCGGTGGGCGCGAAGATCTTGTGACCGGAGAACGTGTAGAACTCGCACCCGAGCTGCTGCACGTCGACCGGCATGTGCGAGACCGCTTGGGCGCCGTCCACGTGAACCCGCGCACCGTAACGGTGCGCCATGTCCACCATCTCGCGCGCGGGCGTGATGGTGCCGAGCGCGTTGGAGACCTGCGTGAACGACACCAAGCGCGTCTTGGGACCGAGCAGCCGCTCGTACTCCTCGAGAATGACCTCGCCGCGGTCATTCACGGGCGCCACGCGCAAACGCGCGCCCTTCTCGGCGCAGAGCTGCTGCCAGGGAACGATGTTGGCGTGGTGCTCGAGCCAGGTGATGACGATCTCGTCGCCGGCCGCGATGTTCCGCCGCCCCCAGCTCTGCGCCACCAGGTTGATGCCCTCGGTCGCGCCGCGCACGAAGATGATGTTCTTCGGCGAGGGCGCGTTCAAGAAGCGGCGGACCTTGTCGCGCGCCGCCTCGTACGCGTCGGTCGCCCGTGCGGCCAAGGCGTGCGCTGCGCGGTGCACGTTCGAGTTCTCGTGCTCGTAGTAGTACGCGAGCCGGTCGATGACCGCCTGCGGCTTTTGCGTGGTGGCCGCGTTGTCGAGCCAGACCAGACGGCGGCCATGCACGCGCTCCTCGAGGATGGGAAAGTCGCGCTTGACGACGTTCGCATCGAAGAGCCCGGGCGCCGCCGGAGCGCGAGGCTGCGCCACCACCTCGGGGCTGAACTCGTACCGCTGCCCGGGCGTGGCACCCTTGGGAACGGATGGCGCCAGGACCTCGGCCGTCAGAGGATCGGCACCGGCCAGCGCCGAAGCGAACGAGGTCGGAACCGCAGGGACCGCCGATGCCTCGGGAGCGAACGGAACGGATGGCACGGACGGCGCCGATGGAACCGACGGCACGGTGGAAACGGTCGGAACGAAGAACGTCTCCCCCACCTGGAACGGAATGTCGAACGTCACGCCCGACAGATCCGGCGCGCCCGCGCTCGGGACCGCAGGCGCCGAAACCGCCGGAGCGGCGGGAGCCTTCGCGCTCGCCGTGGGCGCGGCCGCCGCCGACGCAGGGAGCCCCGCGTGCTGCAGGTAATAAGGAGGAACCGACGCGGAGGGCGCGTCGATCCCCTGCGCGCTGGCCACGGCCGGCACCTCGGTGGTGGCGACCGCGCGAGGCTCGCCCGCTCCGACACCGGACGCCAGCGCCGGCACCGCAGGGACGAAGAACGCATCGCCCACCCCCAGCTTCGAGGACACCGGAACGGGCGCGCTGGGCGCGGAAGCACCCGGCACCGGAGCGTTGGGCGTGATGGCGCTGGACGACGCGGGAAGCCCCGCGAGCTGGAGAAAATACGGTGTGGCCGGCTCCTGGGGACCCTTGGGGCTCTGCGCGCCCAAGCTCGCGAGCTCGACGGGGCCTGGCGTGCCCACGTTCTCTGCGAGCAACGTTGGCACCGCGCGGAACTCGCGCTCGGTGGGCGGGGGCGATGCCGCCAGCGGGGGTCGATGCACGAACCCCGGCACGGGCGGAAGGTTTCCGGAGCCCGGTGAAAGGCCGCCGCCGCCGACGTTCATGGCGTGCGGACCGACCCTCGGAGGCGCAATGGGCGCGGGCGGCGCGGCGGGTGCGAGTTGCGCCGTGGCCAGCGCGGGCTCCGCCGCGTTCACCGCCGGGCCGGCAGCACCCAGGGGGCCATGCGAAAAGAATTGGTTCGCGAGACGCTCGATCTCGCGCGCCACGGAGACGGCGAGATCGCCTTCGGACGTATCGACCGAGGCACCGCCGGCACCTGCGGCGGGCACGAGGTCGGCGCCGCGGTTACTTGTACTCATGGTAACGGTCGACAGCCACGTTTTCGAGAACGCCGAGGGCGTCTTCGGTGAGGACCGCCGCCGAGCAATACAGCGAAACGAGGTAGGAAGCCGCGCCCCGCTGATTGATGTGCGTCAGACGGACCGACAGGCTCGGGCTCACCTCGCCGGGGAGGCCGGGCTGGAACAAGCCCACGACGCCGCGCTTCTTCTCGCCGGTGCGCAGGAGCAGGATGCTGGTCTTGTTGTCCGTGATCCCGAGCTTGTCCGACGGGATGATGGGGATGCCGCGCCACGTGATGAACGGCGAGCCAAAGAGGCTGACGGTTGCCGGCGGAACACCGCGGCGCGTGCACTCGCGCCCGAAGGCCGCGATGGCCCGCGGGTGCGCGAGGAAAAAGGCGGGCTCCTTCCAGACCTTGGCGATGAGCTCGTCGAGATCGTCGGGGGTGGGGGCGCCGGCGCGCGTCACGACCCTCATGTTGGGGGCGGCGCTGTTGAGCAGACCGTAGTTCGGGTTGTTAATGAGCTCACTCTCCTGGCGCTCCTTCACCCGTTCGATGAGGACGCCGAGCTGCTCGCGAACTTGGTCCATCGGGCTGCGGTACAGGTCCGAGATGCGCGTCTGGACCTGGATCGTCGTGGTGACGGTGCTCAGGGTGTATTCACGCGGCAGCTCCTCGTAGTCCACGAGGGCGGTGGGCAAGTCGTCGGCGTCGCTGGGGCTGCACTCGATGCCGATGCCCGCTTGGTGCGCGTCGCCGCCTTCTTTGACCTGGTTGACACGGTAGGTGCCGGCTTCCACCGGCGTCCACGGCAGGAGGCTGACTAGCCACCGCGGAGTAACCCCCACCCATTGCGGCGGGGTCTTTGTGGTGTTCGCAAGTTGTCGCGCGGCCGTCGCGCCAAGAGTCTGAGGGGCGTTCGTCGTCATGTGAGCTTGCTCCAAGGGAGGCTGTATCCATCCGGCCGAGCGGCCGTTGGACCCGAAGTCGGGACACGCGCCCGAAGGTGAGCGCATCGCGACTCTATGGGCGCCTCCCCCGATCTGCAATGCGACAGGAGGTGCCGAAGCGGCTGGAACCCGCCCGCGCGTCTCTTTCCTCCGATGGAGCGGACGCGCGACCAATCAAGCGGATCCCCGGGGGGTGGAACGGGGTGGATCAGCTACTCCGTCTCCTCTTGCCTTTTTGCTTTCCGTACGAAGGGCTAGACGCATGTTGTCGCTTCGACTTCGGAGCATGATCGCCAACACGCACGTTCCGTCATGCGGCCGGTGCTCCGTTCATGGCAACACCGCGTCGGCGTCCACGCGATTCGATCGCGCCGGCGGGGCGCCATTCGACGCGATGCCGCCGATGCGCGCAGCGGCGAGGACCACTTTGGCGACGGTATACACACGGTGATCGTTATCGTTAATGAGTATTCCGCACGACTCGACTCGTCATGACTGGGTCGCCCGGCAGCAGCGGCTCGCCACCACGACGGTTACTGTCATTTCAACAACGTTCACACCCCAACCAAACCTCCGACGGGCCCTGCGAGCGCGAAAAACATGCGAGATTTTGACGCAGTGGCGTGACGCCTTGGTCACGCGCGCGACTCGCGTGTTCCCGTTCGATGAACGACGCTGCGCGGTCGTTTTCCTATAGCCCTAATCGCAATTACCAAGATAGAGTGCGCGCGGTTCGTCGGCGGTCATCGCGCTACGGGGAGGCTGTTCAAATGGCTCGTTCGCCGAGGAACGAGCAGGGGCGGCGTTCGTCACGACCGTCCGAAGTAGATATTGCGAGCGGGGGCAGCGGTATCTCCGCGCCCCTTTGGAAATGGATACGTCGGCCGCGCATATCGGTTCGATTCGGAACGAAAGGTGAAGGACGATGAACATTGTCAAACCGGGTAACGGCTCCAACGGTGCGAATGGCGCGCACGGCGCGAACGGCGGGTCCCCCTCGCAAACGAGCCTCGGTACGGCGGCCGCGCGAAAGCTGGCCACGACGACCAAGTCCGTGCCGCAGATGCAGGGCATCACGTCGCGCTGGCTTTTGCGGCAACTCCCTTGGATCCAGACGGCCGGCGGTGTGTACCGCGTCAACCGCCGTTTGAGCTACGCCGTGGGCGATGGGCGGGTCACCTTCACGAGCACCGGCGCAAAAGTGCAGGTCATTCCGCAGGAGCTCCACGAGCTGCCGCTCCTGCGCGGCTTCGACGACGACGAGGTGCTCGCCGCGCTGGCCAGCCGGTTCGTGCAGCGCGAGTTCAAGCCGGGTGAAGATCTGGCGAAGTTGGGCCAGGCCGCCGAGCATCTTTTCCTCATCGCGCACGGTAAAGTGAACAAGATCGGCGCCGGAAAATATGGCGCAGAAACCGTGCTCGGCGTGCTCGCCGACGGCGACTACATCGGTGACCGCATACTCGTGGACGAACACGACACCTGGGCCTTCACCCTCACGGCGGCGACCCCCGTCATTGCGCTGACCCTCCCGCAAAAGACCTTCGAAGAGCTGATCAACCAGACGCCCTCGCTGCGCAGCCACGTCGAGGCGTTCAAGGAGCTCCGGCGCCGCCCGCAAGACGAGCTGGGACAGCACGCCATCGAGCTGGCCGCGGGCCACTCGGGCGAGCCGGTGTTGCCTGCCACCTACGTCGATTACGAGGTCGCCCCCCGCGAGTACGAGTTGAGCGTGGCGCAGACCGTGCTCCAAGTGCACACCCGCGTGGCCGACCTGTACAACGAGCCGATGGACCAGGTCGAGCAGCAGCTGCGGCTGACGATCGAGGCCCTGCGCGAGCGCCAAGAAGACGAGATGATCAACAACCGCGAGTTCGGCCTGCTGCACAACGCCGATCTCTCGCAACGCATCCAGACCCTCGGGGGCCCGCCCACCCCGGACGACCTCGACAATCTTCTCGCCACCGTCTGGAAAGATCCGGAGTTTTTCCTTGCGCACCCGCGCACCATCGCGGCGTTCGGTCACGAGTGCAGCCGGGTCGGCCTCTACCCGCAGAGCGTGGACGTCAATGGTCACCAAGTCCCCGCGTGGCGCGGCATCCCCATCTTCCCGTGCAACAAGCTCCCCATCTCGGAGACCCGCACCAGCTCCATTCTTTTGATGCGCACCGGCGAGAAGAACCAAGGGGTCATCGGCCTTCATCAAACGGGCATCCCCGACGAGTACCAACCGGGCCTGTCGGTTCGTTTCATGGGCATCAACGAGAAGGCCATCATCTCGTACTTGGTCAGCGCGTACTACTCCGCGGCCGTGCTCATCCCCGACGCCCTCGGTGTCCTCGAGAACATTCAAATCGGTCGCGTTCAGGACTAGCGGAGACCTTCCATGGCAAACACAGTGGAAGGCTTCGACCCCACCACGGGGGCGCCCGGAACACCGTCGCAGACGGCCTTGGGCACGGCCGCCGCCCACAAGCTGGCCAACACGACCAAGTCCGCGCCCCAGATGCAAGGGATCACCTCGCGGTGGCTCTTGCACATGCTGCCCTGGGTGGAGACCCGCGGCGGCACCTACCGCGTCAACCGTCGTTTGACGTTTGCCGTGGGCGATGGGCGCGTGACCTTCACCAGCACCGCCACCAAGGTGCAGGTCATTCCCCAGGAGCTCCGCGAGCTGCCGCTCCTGCGCGGGGTCGAGGACGACGAGGTGCTCTCCACCTTGGCCAGCCGCTTCGTTCAGAAGGAGTACAAGGCCGGCGAGGTGATCGTGGAGCTGGGCAAGCCGGCGGAGCACGTGTATCTCCTGGCGCACGGCAAAGCGAACAAGCTCGGTCCGGGAAAATACGGTACGGAGAGCGTGCTCGGCGTGCTCGCCGACGGCGACTACTTCGGCGATCGCGCGGTGGTGGAGTCGAAGGACAGCTGGGACTTCACCGTCAAGGCGCTCACTCCATGTACGGTGTTGGAGCTCCCGCAGCGCGTCTTCGACGAGCTGCTCGGGCGTTCGGATGCGTTGCGGGCGCACGTGGAGCAGTACAAGCTCCGCCTCGCCCAGCGGCAGGACAAGCACGGCCAGGCCGCCATCGATCTCGCCGCCGGTCACGTGGGGGAGCCCATCCTGCCGGGTACGTTCGTCGACTACGAGCTCGCGCCACGTGAATACGAGCTGCACGTAGCGCAGACCGTGCTCCGGCTCCACTCCCGTGTCTCCGATTTGTACAACGGGCCGATGAACCAGCTCGATCAGCAGCTCCGGCTCACCGTCGAGGAGCTGCGCGAGCGCCAGGAGCACGAGCTGATCAACAACCGTGAAATCGGCTTGCTGTACAACGCCGATCTCTCCCAGCGCCTCCATACGCGCAGCGGGCCCGTCACCCCCGACGACATGGACGATCTGCTCTCGCGCCGCCGAAAAACGCGGTTCTTCCTCGCCCACCCCCTCGCCATCGCCGCCTTCGGGCGGGAGTGCAACAAGCGCAGGATCTACCCGACCCAGGTCGAGGTCGAAGGGCGCTCCGTGCGCGCCTGGCGCGGCGTGCCCATTCTACCGTGCAACAAGATCCCCATCGGCGAAGATGGCACGACGTCCATCTTGGCCATGCGCACGGGCGACAAGGACCAAGGCGTCATCGGCCTGCACCAAACGGGGCTGCCCGACGAGTACCAGCCGAGCCTGAACGTGCGCTTCATGGGGCTCGACGCCAAGGGCATCCAGTCGTACCTCGTCAGCGCCTACTATTCGGTGGCGGTGCTCATCCCCGACGCGCTCGGCATCCTGGAGAACGTCCAGCTCGGGCGTTGAGCACACGCAACGCGCAACACGCGAACGCAGGCGGTTCGCGCGGGCGGCGCGCGCATGTCGCTCAGTGCGCGGCTTCGATGATGGAGCGCACCACGCGCACCGGATCGTCCGTGGTGAGGGCGCGCACGAAGCGCCCTCCGCGGGCGAGCAAGCCGCGCTCCCAGCGTTCGCCGAGCTCCCCGAGGGCGGCCAAGTAGGCTTGGCGGGTCGTTTCCACGTCCGTCTCGACCACGGTGCCGCCCTCGAGACCGCGAAGGCGCACGGTTCCTTCGAAGGGGAGCGTGGCCTCGTCGGGATCGAGCGTTTGCACGACGACCAGCACCCGGCCGCGCGCCGCCATGCCCGCCACCAGCTCCATCGCGCCCTCCGGCAGGTCGAGCAGATCGCTCAAAAAGACGATCACCGAGCCGCGCCGGGCCGCGCGTGCGATGCCGCCGAGGGCGCGATCCAGCATGCGCGCGTCGGCCAGCGCGTCGCCTTGCGCGTCCAGCAGCTCCAAGGTGGCGATGAGGCGCTCGAACGACTCGCGCCCGCCCGACACCGGCAAATTGCGCATCCCATCGAGCCCGCCGAACAAGGTGAGCCCCACCGGATCTCCGCTCTCGATCGCCACGCGCCCCAGCGCGGCCGCCACCAGCGCGCTCCACGCCAGCTTTGCGCCCGGGGCGCGCGAGCCGCGGTAGCCCATGGAGGCGGTGCGATCGACCACCAACCGAAGCGCGCGATCCGTCTCCGTCTCGAACTGCCGAACCAGGAGCCGATCGTGGAGCAGCAGCGAGCGCCGATCGAGCCACCGCAGATCGTCGCCCGGTGTGTAGGCCCGATGCCCGCCGAACTCCACCCCCGCGCCGCGCCGGGCGCTCCTGTGCCCTCCTGCGTACACGCCTTCGGCCACCAGGCGCGAACGCAGGCGAAGCGGGGCGATCTTTCCCCAGTCGAGCTTTTGACGGATCCCTTGGGCGCTGGACACGGCGTGGCCTTTACGGAAGCACGACCTCCGGCAGCGGCCCGAGGGGCGCGCGACCGCTGTTCAAGATGTCGCGCGTGAGCGCCACCTCCATCAGATCGATGCCGCCGGTCTTCAGCACCTGGCGCAAGCCCGCCTCCGCGCCGCGCTGATCGCCGGTGACCCGTCGATCCATGGCGGCATAGAAGAGCGCCTCCGTCTTTTGCGCCGGTGTTTTGGCGCTGCCGATCAGCTCCTCGGCCTTGATGCGCCCGCCGCCGAAGGCCGCCAAGCGCCCGATCCAGCGGCCATCGTCGAAGATCGAGGAGAACACCTTCTCCGCCGAGCCATCGGGCTGCACCTTGAGCTGCCGCTCGAGCAAGCGAACCCAAAGCGCCAGGTACACCACGTCCTCCTGATCGAGATCGGCCCCCAGCGCGCGCCGCAACCCCTCGCGCGCCCGCGGGAGATCGCTGTGCACCAGCGCCTGCCCCACCACGAGCCCCAAGGTCGCCGAGACCTGCTGCTTGTCGCGCGGCGCGTTGTCGTACGCGCGCTCGAGCGCCTTGCGCGCAGGCTGCGCCGCGCCAAAGCGATCCAGCACGCGCGCCAGCACCCGCTCCACCCGCGCCCGATCTTCCGGCTCGCCTTGCGTGCGGGCGCGCGCCAGCTCCTTGAGCGCATCGGTGTAGGCGGCGCGGGCGGCCGTGGCATTTCCTTGCTCCAGCGCGATGTCGCCGAGCATCAGCTGAATGTCACCTTTGAGGGCCAGATCGCGCCCCACATCGGGGGTCGCGAGCGCCTCCTTCAAGTGCGAGGCCGCCACCTGGAGCTGCCCATCGAAGCGCTCGATGCGCGCCAACGTGGCCAGCACGCCGCCCGATTTATCGGCTTGCGACGCCTGCCGGAGCAAATCGCGCGCTTCGGGCACCCGCCCCTCGCGCAGCTCGAACTCGCCCATCATGGCGCGCACTTGGCCCGGGCTCGGATCCGTCCGCGACTTGGCCGCATCGGCCAGCGCCAAAAGGGGCGCCGAGGCTTTGTAGGTGCGGCGAGCCGCCGATACGTCTTCGCCCTCCGCCTCCAGGGCCATCGCCCGCATCACGATCGCGAGCGCGCCGCCGAGGGTGCGCGGCTCGGGGTGGGCGCGCGCGGCCTCGACCACCACCGCGGCGCTCGCCTCGGCCATGCCGTACTCTTGAAGGCCGGAGGCCACGGCGCCCGCGGCCTCCGGGAGCGACGGCTCGAGACGGTAAGCCTCCATGGCCACCACCCACGAGGCGGCGCGAAAGAGCTCGTGGTCCTCGAACATCGCCTCGTCTTCGTGATTTTCGCGCGACGACGGTGGACGAAGCGCGTGCAGCACATCGAGCCAGCGCACGCCGTCGGGCCTCTCGGCCACCCGTTCGAGGGCCACCAACAGATCGGGCCTCACCAGCTCGCGGGCCGAGGCGCGGTCGAGCGCCGCGAGCGCCCCTTTGGCGTCGGCGGCGAGCAGGTGAAGCGCCACCAAGGTCCGCCCGCCGGTCTGCAAGGCGCCAAAGGCCTCCATCCCCTCTTCGCGCGAGGGCGGGACCCGCTTGTCACGGAGCGAGTTTCGGAGCGAGAGCGCGGCTTGCACCCACTGCACCGTGCGCGTCGACGCCTCTTGATGCGCCGCCTCGGTCGGCTCGAGCAAGCGACGGCCGGCGGCAATGGCCTGCAGCTCGTGCGCATTGCGAACCGGGCCGTATTTGGCGCCGGCGTCGCGGATCCAGGCTCCGAGGGCATCGAGGTGGGCCTGCACCTCCTTCTTCTCGTTGTCCGGCGCGATGCGGAACAACAGCGAGTACAGGGCCAGGGCTCGCCCTTCGTCCCCTCGGTTGGCGTACTCTTTGGCCGCGGAGCCGATGGCCTCCTTGCCGTGCGGGCCCAAAATGCCGACGGTCAGCTCACCGGTCCGCACCAGATAGAGCCCGCCGGCGAGCGCGGAGACGCCCCGGGCCGGGGCATGGGCTCGAAATCGCGCGGCGGCGCGCGCCATTTGCCGCGCTTCGACCCCGGCCAGGCGCATGCCTCGCTCTTTGGAGGCGGGCTCGCTCTTCAGCAAATCGCGCACGGCGCCGGCAAAAGCCTCGTCGGTGACCGCCAGGCCGGGTGCCGTGACGCGCTCCCCCTGGGGTGAACGGGCACCTTCACCCGAACCGGCGCCACAGCCCACGAGCAGAGCGGACAGAAGCAAGCCTGTGCCAACGATGAGCGCTCTTCGCATCGCGACGAGTGTACACTGTTTAAAACGATGGCGCGCGGGCACCTTCTCGTCGTGGACGACGAGCCTTCCATCCTGACCACCCTACAAAAAGCCCTCTCACTGGAAGGCTATGCTGTCGATGTCGCGGGCGGGGTCCGCGTCGCCGACGAAAAGCTGAAGAAGCGCAGCTACGACCTCTGCCTCTTCGATGTCATGCTGCCGGACGGCGACGGCCTGGAGCTCCTGCAGCGCCTTCGCACCGCCAAGGTGGAGATCCCGGTCATCATGATGAGCGGCCACGCGACCATCGACACCGCGGTCCGGGCCACCCGTTTGGGCGCGCTCAATTTCCTGGAGAAGCCCATCAACACCGATGCGCTGCTCATCGCGGTCGAAACCGCCCTGCGCCTCGATCGCGCGGAGGCCGAGGCCCGGGCCCTGCGCCTGGCGAGCGGCGCCGGCTCCGATCTGGTCGGCGAGAGCCCCGCCATCAAGAAGCTCATGGAGCAGATCGGCCGCGCGGCGCGGAGCCATGCGAGCGTGCTGGTCACCGGGGAGCGGGGCACCGGCAAGGAGCTGGTCGCCCGGGCCATCCATCAAATGTCGCCGCGCGCCAAGGGGCCGCTCGAGAAGCTCAATTGCGCGGCTTTGCCCAGTGAGCTCATCGAGAGCGAGCTCTTTGGCCACGAGGCCGGCGCCTTCACGGGCGCCACCAAGCAGCGCCGCGGGAAGTTCGAGCGCGCCAGCGGCGGCACCCTCTTCCTCGACGAGGTGGGGGATATGCCGCTGCCCATGCAGGCCAAGCTCCTGCGGGTGCTGCAGGAGCGCGAGATCGAGCGCATCGGCGGCAACGAGACCATCAAGGTCGACACGCGCGTGGTCGCCGCCACCAACCGCGACCTGGTCGCCGCCTGCGACAAGGGCGAGTTCCGGCCCGATCTCTACGATCGGCTGAACGTCGTTCCGCTGGCCCTTCCTCCTCTTCGTGCGCGGCGTGAAGACATTCCGCTCTTGGCCCGTCACTTTCTGGAGCTCGCGGCGCGCACCAACGATCGGCGCGACATGCGCATGACGGACGATGCGCTCGGGGTCCTCTCGGCGTACAGCTTCCCCGGCAACGTTCGCGAGCTCCGCAATTTGATCGAGCGCCTGGTGATCCTCACCCCGGACGACGTCATCGTGGGGGACGACGTCCGAACGTGCCTCCCCGGCGGCGGCTCGCCGAAGACCGCCGGCCTCTATCGCCCCGGGACGCCCTTCCGGGTGCTCGTCGAAGAGGCCGAGCGGACGATCTTGTCCGAGGCCATCGCCCACCACGGCGGTCAGATGGCCGCGACGGCGCGCGCGCTCGATCTGGAGCGAAGCCACCTTTACAAGAAGTCGCGCGCGCTCGGCCTGCGCGGCGACAAAGGCGATAGCGACGACGAAGGGTGACATCGCGCCGCGGTGCGGATGATCGCTACGTGGTCGTAGTCGCGCGTTGCGAGACGTGTCGCGGATCGAGAAGCGCTGGAGCACGGTGATGCCGTGGCGGATGGCCGAGACGGCGCGCGGCACGAGGGCTGCAATTCTTCGTGCTCACCATGTCCTTTCGTAATTCTTTCTTCACGCTTGGCGTCTTCGTTTTCACCACACTGTCGATGGGTTGCCGCAGTCAAATGATCGACGACCAGGCCAACTTTCAACGCACGGTCGCTCGCGAACGCGCCACCCAGCAGATCTTGTTCAGCAGCTGCGGCGACGAAACGAAGTTCGGTCCAACCTGCGGTTTGGTCGCGCGAAAGCTCGCCGAGCCCGACTTCCGCGACAAATTCCGCGACAAGTTCTGCGAGGGGCGCACCGACGAGCAGTGCCAAACCCTCTTCCAGCGGCTGTTCGAGGCCGAGCTATCCCGGCGCTACTTCGCCGCCGACGTAAACGCCGTCGTGACCACGTGCGATCTGCACCCCACGGAGTGCGACGACCCCAAGAACTACGAGCGGTACCTCCTCCAATCGCACAACCAACACGTGCAGGAGCGGTTCGCGAGGGAGGAGAGCGCCATCGAGGAGGCGCGCGAGCGCGCGCAGGCCGAGTACCAACGCAAGACGTGGGAGGGCGTGCGCGACCTGGGCCGCGCGCTGAACCATCTCGCCGACGAGGAGCGCTACCAGCGCCAGGGCGGCACCCGATGCAAGACCTACCCGGACGTGTTCACGGGCGCCACGACCTACTGCGAGCACCGTTGAGCGCGAGCCTGCGGGGGAGAGAAGCTACATCGCCCGCAGCGAGCGCACGAAGAAGAACAGCAAAATGGCGACGCCGACCAGGCCCTGCGTCATCATGAGCGCGGCCTGCTGCGGCCCCACGGCGTGGGTCGCATAGACGAAGGTCACCCCCGTCACCACGGCGATGGCCAAGACGAAGGCTTGCAGCACCGAGATCCCCTTGTCGGCGCGGCGGCGGGCGGCGTCGACGGCGTCGAGGAACGGCTTGGTGAGAAAGAGGAAGACGGTCATCGCGAAGTAGGAGCCGCCGAGCTCCTCGTGCGAAAGAAAAAAGTCGTACGCGCCGTGCAGCCCCACCACGAACAGGGAGACGCGGAGGAAGTGCGCGGCGTAGCGTTCGCGGTCGGAGAGGAACTCGTAGAGCGCGGTGGCGAAGATCCCCGTCATCGCCATATGGAGGAAGTTGGCGGTCAGAAAGCGCGCGAGCCCGCTATGGAGCGCGCCCTGCGCCACGTAGTCGATGTTCTCCTCCGCCGCGAACCCGAGGCCCACCATGGCGCCGGCGACCAGCACGTCCAGCTTGTCCCCCCATCTTCGCAAGATGGGAACGAGCGGCAGAAACAAAAGCGCCTTGGACGCTTCCTCGCGCAGCCCCACGCCAAAGACGTAAAAGAGCATATCGCGCACGACGTCACCGGTTTCGATCAGCTTGAGGCGCGACTCCTCCACCGCGATGAGGAACATGGTCGGGATCACGCTGGCGACGCCGAGCCCGAAGGCCACCACGTAGAGCGGGATCCGAAACTTCGGGCGCTCGCCCAGCTTCCCCAACCGAGCGCACATGAAGGCCCACGCGAGCGCCGAAACGGCGCTCATCCAGAGGCCCGCGCCATGCCATCGCTTCTTCCAGCTGAGCGTGAGCTCCCACACGGCCGCCTTCCAATCGCGCTCGTGCACGGCGAACCGATACTTGGTGAGGTTGCCGGCGGCCGCCCAGACGCGTGCATCTTGCAACCGCCCCCGCACGTGGTCCCACGCATCCACGTTCATCCAAAGGTTGAGCGCACCATCCACATCGGACGCCCGCTCCGGAAAGGTCATGCCCTCGCGCTCGTAGTACCCCGCCGCATCGAGCAGCGCGCCCGACTGCTCCGCCTCGCGACCGAGCAGATGATTGTGCCAAGGCAGCGGCGGCTCACGCTTCGCGCCCGCCAGCACCTGATCGCGCACGGCCCGAGACACCGCGTCCTTCTCCACCCCGCGCCAGAAGCGCCCGAGGAGCGACACATCGGGCGGCAGATCATGCGCCAGCATGGCGTCGATGGCCTCCTCGTCGAGGATCGCCCCTTCGCTCTTCTGCATGGGATCGTCGAACGACTGCGACTGCAGCCTCCGGCGGATGCGGTCGGTGA
The DNA here is from genome assembly GCA_037157815.1 of Sorangiineae bacterium MSr11954. Lineage (NCBI taxonomy): Bacteria > Pseudomonadati > Myxococcota > Myxococcia > Myxococcales > Pendulisporaceae > Pendulispora > Pendulispora albinea. The sequence goes on along the minus strand of CP089984.1, from coordinate 1,250,651 downwards.
TGGCGCGCGCATGATTGTCCAAGAAGGCGAGCACGATGGCCATGTTCGGCCGCTCGTGCAGGAGCTGCACGTAAATGGCCTCGGCCGCCGCAAACTTACCGCTGGCCGTCAGCGACGACGCGCGCTCTTCCTCCGAAGAGGCGTGGAGGCTCGCATACGAGCCGATGGCAAAGCCTACCGCGAGGGTCACGATGAAGGCCGCCAACGCGGGGACCAGCAACCGCTCGTGCCCCGATCTCGAAACGAAGAGCCTCTTCAACATGCACAGGCGGAAATAGCACTCTGCGTGTTGCCGTTCGACCGGCCACGACGCCCTCGCAGCGTCTTCATGACCGCAAGCCTCTTTTCGAACGCCACCACCCCCGTTCGACATCATGCCGGCAGGACAGCAGACTCATCCTTTCCGCTGCACAAGTTGCACGGGCCGGCCAGTGCTCCCATTTTGATCATGAGACCGTGACCGTGCCCCCCGATTGAAGCTCGACGAGCGCATCTTTCGCTTCTGCATGCGCGACCGGCACGCGAAGGAGCTTCATCGAACGCATCGTATCGATCCCGCCGAGGCGATCGTCGACGATCCCCGGGTTGCCCGAAGCCTTTCGCGACCGGCGGGTTCCGCAAATGAAGGCCCTCCTCGATGCGCGCGGGAGGGCCCGGGGCTAACCGCCGGTTGCGGCGAGCGTCATTGGAAGTCTTGCACCGCCCAGACTTTGCCGTTGGGCATCGTGTAGAAGCCGCACGCGACCTTCGTGTATTTTTTGCTGCTCATGTTGTCGTAGTGGCCACCGCCCGGGCCTTCGCCCCACATCATCTCGAGGCAACCGGGGATCATCTTTTCGGCCGGGCCAGGCCAGCCTGGACACTCGTTTTGTGCCCACTCGCTGCATTTGCCAAAGGCGCCGTGCGGCTTGCTCGTTTCGGAGTCGCTCTTGGCTTGGCCGCTGGCGCATACCTCTTTGTCGCTCCAGCGCGCGTAGGGCGGGAGGCCCAAGGTTGCGCGGTAGGCGTTGATCTTGTCGACGCAGATGCTCGTCGCATCGCTGCCCGTTGGAGGCGGAGGTTGCGTCGGCGGCGGGTTCGTGCCGCTGTCTTTGCCATTTCCACCACCGCCGCCGTCTCGCCCGCCCGCGCTTCCACCGATCCCGGCATCGCTGCGCGTGCCGTTGTCGTCGGTCACAGGCGTCTTGCCTCCTTCACGATCGCCAGGATTGCCGTCCTCGCTTCCACTGCAGGCCACGTAAAGTGGCAAACACAGGAGCACACAGAGTGTCATGTTTGCTCCGACCTTCGGGTGCTTCTTGCTTCGAAGATTCGGTTTCATATCGGGCGCCGTCCGCAAGAACTGAACCGAATCGACATCGAGGAAAAAACGCGCGCGACCGAGCGGACTTTGCGCCCTGCGCCACGGGGGTGATTCCCCGCGTTTTGGGGCCTCGAACCCCGATTGCGCGGATTCGGCCGCCTCGGGGTATCGTTGCCGAACGAGCAGAAAATAGCAGCAAAGACCGCAAAAACGCGGGCACGAGCAAACCAACACCAGCTAGGAGCGAGCAAGCATGACGCACTCGGGGCGGCCGACGTTCAACGCATTGCGCCCATGGTACCGGCCCATGAGCGCGCGCGATCCCCACGAGGAAGGAAGGATCGCCAGCGCGCTCGAGCTGCTGTTCGATCTCTGCTTCGTGGTCGCCGTCGCGCAAGCGGCCGCGCAGCTGCATCATGCGCTCTCGGGGGATGCCGCGCACCATGTTGCGCCGCACATCGGGCATGGCCTGCTCGGTTACGCCTTGGTGTTTTACGCCATCTTCTGGGCGTGGCTGAATTTCACTTGGTTCGCGTCCGCGTTCGACACCGACGATGGGATGTTCCGATTCACCACCCTCGTCCAAATCGGTGGGGTGCTCGTCCTCGCCGCGGGCGTGCCGGCCGCGTTCGAGGCGCTCGACTTTACGGTGCCCGTCATGGGCTACGTCATCATGCGGCTGGCCATGGTCTCGCAGTGGCTGCGGGTCGCCAAGAGTTGCCCCGAGCTTCGCCCCACCGCCATGCGGTATGCGATCGGCATCGTCCTCGTGCAGATCGGCTGGCTGCTCTGGTTGTGGATCCCGCACGGCCCCATGGCGCTGGCGGCGTTTGCCGTGCTCGCACTGGGCGAAGGGGCCGTGCCCGTGGTGGCCGAAAACGCGGGACAGACCCCGTGGCATCGCCATCACATCACCGAGCGCTATGGGCTCTTCAACATCATCGTGCTCGGTGAGGTCATAACCGCATCGACCGCCGCCATCGGCGATGCCGCGGGAGGCCACTCCGGGCATGTGCTCCCCATGATCGGGCTCGCGGCGGCGGGCCTCGTCATCGTCTTTTCCATGTGGTCGCTGTATTTCGATCACCCGGCGCACCACGTGCTCACGAGCTTCGGGCGCGCCATTGCCTTTGGCTTCGGGCACATCGTGATCTTCGCGGCGGCCGCCATGGTGGGCGCCGGCATCGAGGTGGCGATCGATTTCGATACGGGGAAGACCTCCCTCGGCCCGGTCGCCGCTGCCCTGGCCCTCACCGTGCCGGTGGCGATTTACTTGCTCGCCGTGTGGCTCCTCATCATCCGCCACCTGCGGACGGGCCCGGCGAGTTACGCCTTTCCGGTGAGCGCGCTGGCGGTTCTTGCCGTCTCCTTCTCACCGGCGCCAATCCACATTTCCGCAGCAATTCTCGCAACTTTGGTGTTCTTTACGGGGAGGACCAAATCATGACCACTGAACGCGATTTCAGGCCTCTCGACCCGTGTCACCCTCGAGAGCGCATCAATTCATTTTGCACGTGAAAAACTTGTGGGTTAGGTTTTCATGTGAAATGAACCAAGTCGCGCCCAGCCCCGAGGAGGGGATCGTTCTTACGAAGGCGGTTCTCCGCGTCGCGGAGGCCCTCGGCCTCTCCCAACGTGATCTTGCACGCATCCTGGGTGTGAGCGAGGCCACGGTGTCGAGGCTCCTCACCAGCACCATGATTTCGCCGCACAAAAAAGAAGGCGAGCTGGCGCTGCTCTTGGTGCGCGTCTTCCGCGGGCTCGATTCGCTCGTGGGGGGTGATGAGCGGAAAGTTCAAGCCTGGTTTCATGCTCCCAATGCCCACGTGGGCGGGATACCCGCCGAGAGGGTCATGACGGTGGAAGGGTTGGTGGAAGTTGCCACTTATCTCGACGCGATGCGCGGCCACGTGTAGCCTCGCTTTTGCGTGAGTCTTCGAAAGGATGCACCTGCAAAGCCAGGACGCTTATGGGTAGCATGCCAAGGTCCGAAGCACCTTGGTCGATTGGTACTGGATGCTTATCGCGCGGTCGAGTCGCAGCATGTCACATCGACCCGCAAGCTCGTCGACTCCGACGCCGAGCAGCAACTCTTGGAAGAGCTCATCGATACGGTGAAACCGCCCGTACCGAATGGAGCGGATTTTCGGGGGCTGCATTATCTGCTTTATACCCCCTTTCGCCATCCGCCCTTGCGCTGGGGCTCCCGCTTCGGAACGCGGGCCGAGCGAGGCATGTGGTACGGATCGGGGGACGTCGAAACCTGCTTTGCCGAAGTGGCCTATTACCGGCTGCTCTTTCTCGAGGGGACGAGCGCCGATCTGGGGATCGTGAGCATCGAGCTCACCACCTTCCTCGCCAACATCGCGGCCGAGCGCGGCGTCGATCTTTTGAAGCCGCCCTTTCAGGCGCATCAACATCTCATTTCGTCCAAGACGTCGTATGCCACGGCCCAGCCGCTGGGGCGCGACATGCGGGCCGCCGGCGTGCAGGCGTTTCTCTTCGCGTCCGCGCGCACCACCACCGAGCGCACGGAGTCGAGCCCGATGCGCGGGGTCAATGTGGGGCTCTTCGACCCGGTGTTCGCGAGCAAGAAGCCGGCGCAGACCAAATATCAAACTTGGACATGCACGACCAGCCGCGACAAAGTCGAAGTCGCCCGGAAGACCATCGCCCACCCGCTCACCAAGGCCGGCGAGTCCCTCGTTTTTCCGCGCACCGACTTCGAAGTCGATGGTGCATTTCCCGTCTGCGCGTAGCCGTGGGTGGCGGCTTGCGGGGAGCGGCTGCACCCCCACGAGGTCGCCAGCGACCCTAGCGGGCATTCCAAATGGCCGGATGTTTTTCAATCCATCTCGAATTCCTGGGATGAGCCAGCTCGCCCGTGCCGTGGTGCGGGCGCCTCGATCCATGGCATGATGGCATAAAGGATGATCGACTCGATACGCTTCTTCGCCGCCACCGATGTCGGGAGGGTCCGCGAGCACAACGAGGACAACTTCCTCGTCGACAAGAAGCTCGCGCTCTTCGTCGTGGCCGATGGCATGGGCGGGCACGCCGCCGGCGAGGTAGCCAGCGCCATCGCCGTGCGCACCCTGCACGAGGAGATCAAGCGCGAGAAAGACCTGATCGAGGACTACGTCTCCGGCGCCACCGGCGCGCAAAAGGTGACGCAAAAAGACATTATCGCCTTGCTCGAGCACGCGGTGCAGCGCGCCTGCGCCAAGATCCACGAGGAAGCGCAGGGCGACACCGACAAGCGCGGGATGGGCACCACCCTGAGCGCCATCATCGTGCTCGGGCACCAAGCCTTCATCGCCCACGTGGGCGACAGCCGCATCTACATGATGCGCGGCGACGAGGTGCACCAGGTCACCGAAGACCATACGGTGCACAACGAGCTCATCAAACGCGGCAAGCTCTCGCGCGAGCAGATCGAGAAAGTCGCGCATAAAAACGCCATCACCCGCGCGGTGGGCGTCTACGAGCGGGTGGAGGTCGACACCTTGGTGGTCGAGCTGCTCCCGAGCGACACCTTCGTGCTCGCGAGCGATGGGCTCACCGGGTACCTGCAGAGCGTCCAAGAGCTCTCGGAGCACCTGAAGAAGGAGGGCGACGTCGCCGCCAAAGCGCTGGTCGACTTGGCCAATGAGCGCGGCGGCAAGGACAACATCACCCTCATCATCGTCAAGCTCGGCGAAGAAGGCGCCAGCGACGACGAGCGAGCCCGCCGCCTCGCCCTCAAGCGCGACGTCTTGGCGCGCATGCCGCTCTTTGCGCGGCTCACCGAGCGCGAGCTTTTGCGCGTGATGCAAGCGGTGGAGGTTCGCTCGTATGTCGAGGGCGATGTGGTCATCCAAGAGGGCGACCGCGGCGACGAGCTGTTCATCGTGCTCGAAGGGCGCGTGCGCGTCTCGCGCGGCGAGGCCACGCTGACCCACTTGGGGCCGGGTGAGCACGTGGGCGAGATGGCGCTCATTCGCAGCGTGCCCCGCTCGGCGACGGTCACCGCGGCGGGCGGGCCGGCGGAGCTCATTGCCATCCGGCGCATGGACTTCTTCGAGATCTTGCGCAAGGAGCACGAGCTCGCGGTCAAGCTCCTCTGGCAGTTTTTGGGCGTGCTCGCGGATCGACTCGATCAAACGAGCAGCGAGCTCCGCCACGCGCGCGAGGAGCTGTCGGCCGAGGACATCACGGCCGATATCTTCGCCGTCGTGGAGCATCCCACCTCGCCATTTCCGGTACGTTGACGGCTGGAGCACGGGCCGATAGCGTCGCTCCGTCCCGCATGCCTCTTCGAACTCGGCTGCCGTCCGCCCTTGCGATTGCGTTGGCGCTCGCCTTCGCGGCGGGTGAATCTTCGGCCGAAGCCGCCGAGCCGCCCCCGGGTCCGGGGGGTTCGCCGGGTGCGACCGGCGCGGTGAGCTCGGGCGGCTCCGTGGTGATGTGGCCCACGATGACGCCGGCCGGCGATCAGCCCTCGTCGTTGCCGCTGCACGCGCCGCAGGAGTCGGAGCAAGGCGTGTATGCGCGGGCGCAAGAGCTCGACGCCACCTTGCGCGACGCCGCGCAGGATCTCGGCTACACGTTGCACGTCACCGACACGGGCCCGGTGCCCGGAAAGCTGCGCGACAGCGACTTGATTCACCGGGCCGCGCACGCGGGCGCCGCGGGCCCCGAGGCCGGCACCTGGGTGGTGAGCCCGCGCCTCGAGTACACGGGCGACAACACGTTCATCGTGCGCATCGTGGCGGTGGCGCCCAAATCGCGCGAGCTGCGCGTGCGCGTCGACACCGTGAAGGGCCAAGACGTGGCGGTGCGCGGTCTGGTCATGCTGCGCGATCTGCTCTCGCCCGCGGCGGCGGCGCACGCGGCGGCGCTCGAGCGCGAACGCGAGCGCGTGGACGAGTCGGCGCGCGCGCGGCTGACCCCCACCTTGCGATCGCAAGGCCGCGCGGTGCTGGCCGTGAACGGCGCGCTCTTTGGCGCATACGTGGCGTTCAGCGTGCAGCGCGCGAGCGGCAGCGACGATCCGCGCGTGCTCTATCCGCTGCTCGCGCTGGGCACGGGCGTGGGCATCGGGAGCGCGCTCTTGGTGAGCGACGAGTGGGACATTGGAACGGGCGACGCCTGGTACCTCGCGGGTGGCGCGTGGTGGGGCGCGGCCGCGGGCCTGCTCATCGCCAACGGGCGCGACGTGCAGCCGTTCTCCGATCGCTACACGTGGGGGGCGGGCGGGGGCCTCATTGGGTTGAGCCTCGCGACCATCGCGCTCACCCGCGGCAAGGCCGACGAAGGCGACGCGATGCTCACGGTCTCCGGCGGCGCCGCCGGTCTGTTCTTGGGCGGCCTGGGCGAGCTCGCCTACCGCGGCACGAAGCCCGACGTCACCCCCAACTACGGCGCGGGCATCGGCAGCGCCGTCGGCGTGGTGGGCGCGGGCGTGGTGGCCGCGCTGGTGCGCGTCTCACCGTCGCGGGTCATGCTGATCGATCTCGGGCTGGGGGTGGGCGCGCTCGCGGCCGCCGCCTCGGCGAGCCCGCTGCTCTTCGAGAACGTGAGCGAAAACAAGGCACGCGCCTTTGCGCTCATCACCGGCGCGGGCACCGTGGTGGGCGGAACCCTCGCATGGTTCCTCACCCGCAACATGGCCCGCGAAACGGCGGGGCATGCGCCCTCGTTCGCGCGGAGCCTCAGCCCCATGGGCGGCGTCATCGGCAGCTCCGCCACCCCCACGGGCGCCGTTCCCGCCTATGGCGTGGGGATCACGGGCCGCTTCTGAAATGGGCTCGGCGCTCGCACTCGTCCTCAGCGCCCAACTTTTGACGCCGCCACATGGCGCGACGGCACCGTTGGCCGTTGCGTCGAGCGCGGCGGCGCCGAGCATTGCGTCAGGCGCGGCGGCGCCGAGCGTTGCGTCGGGCGCAGCGGCGCCGAGCGTTGCGTCAGGCGCAGCAGCGCCGAGCGTTGCGTCGGGCGCGGCGGCGCCGAGCATTGCGTCAGGCGCGGCGGCGCCGAGCATTGCGTCAGGCGCGGCGGCGCCGAGCATTGCGTCGGGCGCGGCGCAGGCGCCGGTGCGTGTGGAGGAACGCGCACGATGGGGGCCGCCTTTGGCGCACGCCAGCGCGTTGCTCATCGGGGTGCGCTTCGCGGAGGTGTACCTGTATCCCGAGCCTTTTGCGGACGGCAAACCGGAGCACATCTTCGAGCGGTACCGCGATACCTTTACCAAGCCGCCCATCTTCGACTCGGACAAGCCGTTCTTCCGGTGGGACGGCGATCCTTTGGCCATCAATGTCGTCGGCCATGGCTTGATGGGCAGCGAGCTTTATCTCCGCGCGCGCACCTGCCATTTCGGCTGGGCGGGCTCCCTCGCCTTCGCCATCGGCGGCACCGTGACCTGGGAGTACCTCTTCGAAGGAAACGGCGTGCGCCCCTCGGCGCTCGATCTCGTCTACACGCCCCTCGGCGGAGCGCTGATCGGCGAAGCGCGCTACCTCGCCTTCCGCGGCGCGCAGTCCCTCCAATCCCCGCTCGCGCGCTCGATCCTCTCGGCGCTGGTCGATCCCTTCGGAGAGCTCGAACGCCACGCGATGGCGAGCCCCTGCTGACGAGCTTACGCGCTGGGCTGCGCGTTCGCGAGGTGCTCGCGCACGAAGGGCACCAACGCGGCCGTCACGGCGGCCGGCTGCTCGATGGTGCTCGAGTGGCCCGCGTTGTCGATGTACTTCAACGTGGCGCGCGGCACGCGGTTGGCGATGGCCTCCGAGCGCGCGGGCGGCGTCGCCGTGTCCTCCCGGCCGCACAAAATGAGGGTCGGACAGCTGATGGCCCGCACTTTGTCGAGGATGCTCGGCCGCTCCACCGACACGGCCTTCACCGCACGGCTCACACCGAGCCGCGGAAACCCGCTCAAGTGGGTGTACGCCCGCTCCACCAACTCCGGCCGCTCGCGCAAGGTCTTCTGTCCAAAGAGCAGCGGCGCCACCTGGGTCGCAAAGAGCGCCGGCGGCATCCCCACGTTGCGGTACATGCCGTTGAGCACACGGTTCTTGATCCGCTGCACGCGCCCCTCGGTCTCCGCGCTGGTATCGAGCAACCCCAGCGCCACGATGCGCATGGGGTTATCGAGCGCCGCGCGCATGGCGATCATGCCTCCCCACGAGAGCCCGATGAGCAACGCCTTGAAGATCCCGAGCGCATCGAGCGCATCCACCAGCGCCCGCGCATGATCATCGAGCGAAAATGGCGGCGGGACCTCACTCTTGCCGTGCCCTGGCGCGTCAATCACCACCACGCGCCCCAGCTCTGCAAGGGGCCCCACTTGCTCGTCCCACATGGCCCCATCGAAGAGCAACCCATGCAGCAACACGATGGCCGGATCATTCGGCCGCCGCGCCGCGCCACGCTCATCGTAAAACCAACGGCCCAATCGAGTGGTGACGTACACGCCCAAATGTTGACTAAGCAGTGGACTAAGTCAAGATGGAGCCATGAAGGAAGTCAACGTTCACGAGGCGAAAACGCACCTTTCGCGCCTCTTGCAGCGCGTGAGCGCTGGAGAAGAAATCGTGATCGCACGAGGTGGACGGCCCATCGCCAAAATCGTCCCCTATCGCGAGACTCCGCAGCGCATCTTCGGCATCGACGAGGGCGTCTTCGATGTTCCGGACGATTTCGATGCACCGCTGCCGCAAGACGTCCTCGCGGCGTTTTCGCGATGAAGTATCTCCTGGATACGCACTGTTGGCTCTGGCTGCAGAGCAACCGCAAGCGCCTCGCTTCCATGATCGAACGTTTCTCGGACCCGGCCAACGAGCTCCTGCTCTCCGCCGCAAGCGCCTGGGAAATCTCGATCAAGTATGCGCTGGGCAAGCTCCCGCTACCGCTCCCACCGGCCGAGTACGTTCCGAGCCGCATGCGATCGAGCGGCACCCTCGGCCTACCGGTTCATCACGCCCACGCGCTGCACGTCAGCACCCTACCTCACCACCACGCCGATCCATTCGATCGACTGCTCATCGCACAAGCCCAGTGCGAAGGACTCCCCATCGTCACCGTCGATCCTGCATTCGCAGCCTACGACGTCGAAGTCCTTCGCCCCTAGAGCGATGCCGTTCACTTAACCCGTTCCCGTTCCCGAAGGTTTCGGGGAGAGAAGATCGGGAAGGGGAACGGGAAACGTGTACGGGTACGAGAGTGAGAGAATCCTAAGCGAACAGCATTGCCCTAGAGCGCTTTCCCATGACGTTGATTCTCACGCCATGCGCGCGGCCCAGTGCGAAGGACTCCCCATCGTCACCGTCGATCCTGCATTCGCAGCCTACGACGTCGAAGTCCTTCGCCCCTAGAACGCTTTCCCATGACGTTGATTCTCACGCCATGCGCGCGGCCCAGTGCGAAGGACTCCCCATCGTCACCGTCGATCCTGCATTCGCAGCCTACGACGTCGAAGTCCTTCGCCCCTAGAGCGCTATCCCATGACGTTGATTCTCACGCCATGCGCGCCGCGCAGGAGATGAGCCTTCGAGGCTCCGCGCCGCGCCCTCCCCTGCGGTCGTCGCTCCCTGCAATTCGCTCCCGCGAATTGCCCCGCGTCGACTACGGGAAGATCTCGCGTTCCTTGTAGACGGCTTCGATGCGGGACAGCGCGATGGCGTAGGCCGCGATGCGGTAGCTCACCTTCTTGTTGCGGGCGTAGTCGCTCACCTCGCGGTAGGCGCGCTGCATGGCGAGCTCGAGCTTCTCGTCGACCTCTTCCTCGGTCCAGCTCTCGGAGCGCTTGTTCTGCACCCACTCGTAGTAGCTGACGGTCACGCCGCCCGAGTTGGCGAGGACGTCGGGGAGGATCACGATGTTGCGCTCCTCCAGGATCTTCTCGGCCGAGGGGTTCGTGGGGCCGTTGGCGCCTTCGATGATGATGCTGCACTGAAGCTGACGCGCCTCGGGATCCTTGATCTGGTTCTCGAGCGCGCACGGGGCGAAGATGTCCGTCTTCATGCTGAAGAACTCTTCGCGCGAGATCGGCTTGCCGCCCGGGTAGCCCGCGATGGAGCCGTGGTGCGCCACGTAGTCCTGCAGCTTGTGCGCGTTGAAGCCCTCGGGGTTGAACAGGTAGCCCGTGTGATCGCCGACCGCGACCGTCGACACGCCCAGGCGCGACAGGATGACCGCCGTGTGCGAGCCGACGTTGCCGAAGCCCTGCACGGTCATCGTCTTGCCCTCGAGCGTGAAGTTGTGCTCCTTCGCCCACTCGATGAGGCAGAACACCATGCCCTGCGCGGTGGCCTTGGTGCGTCCGAGCGTACCGCCGCTGGCCACCGGCTTGCCGGTCACCACGCCCTTGACGCTCTGCTTCTGGTAGCTGCCGATCATGTTCGAGTACGTGTCCATCATCCACGCCATGGTCTGGCTGTTGGTGCCGACGTCGGGCGCGGGGATGTCGTAGTCGGGGCCGATGTTCATGCCCAAAGCGTGCGTGAAGCGGCGCGTGATCTTCTGGAGCTCGTGCGGGGTGACGCTCTGCGGGTCGACCTTGATGCCGCCCTTGCCGCCGCCGAACGGAATGCGCATCAGCGCGCTCTTCCAGGTCATCATCGCCGCGAGCGCCTTCACGTCGTCGAGGCTGACCTCGGGGTGGAAGCGCATGCCGCCCTTGAACGGGCCAAGCAGGTTGTTGTGCTGAACGCGGTATCCCTTGAAGAGTCGGACCTCACCGTTGTCCATGCGAACGGGGAAGTTGACGATGATCTCGTTCTTCGGCTGGCTCAGGATCGTTCGAACGAACAGCTCCAACTTCGCGACGGCCGCTGCCTCGTCGAGGTAGTCCTGGACGGCGCCAAAGAAGTCGTATTCCTTCTTCGACGCGGGCAATTGCGAGCGTGATGGCGGGGGAGCGGGAACAACTTTGGAATCCGTATCAGCTGCTGTGGTCATCGTTCGTTTTCGACGCATCGCGTCGCCTCAATCGCGTTCAGGCCGTAGGTTTCAGAAATGTTTCGAGGAGTGTCGCGGCACGTTCTAGGCGCGCTTCTCCGCTTTCGCCAGCGGGATCGTCATGTCGTGCATTCGTCCGACGTATGTTTCAACAATAAGAAGCAGACGCGAAACCGCCAGACATGAATCCGGCGCCGCGCGCGTGAACCGCGCGCCGCGGTCGGTGCGCAATGCAGCACGACGCACGCCTCACCGGTGTAACGCGCTCGACGCACGATGCGGTCGGGGTAACGCGCTCGACCTACGATCCGATCGCGACGCAGCTCGACGCGGCTGACGCGATCGACGTGACCGGCGCGACCCGACACAGTCGACGCAGTCGACGCGAGCGGTCGGTGCGACACGGTTGGGCGCGAAACGCAAGAACGAAGTGAGCCGAGCTTCACGCTTATCCCATTTGCCTTGACAGCAAACCGCATCATCGCTCAGATGCATTCCAGATCATGAATATGATTTTCAATTTCATGTTCGGAGGAAAATGAGCAACCGCACGACCGTGGTCTTGGAGCGCCCGTTCTCGATCTCCCTGGACGAAGGCAGCCGCGAACGCTTGGAGGCACCGCATTGGCCGCCCCCTCCTCATGATCCGCGCGAACGCGATTTGGCCCTCATGCTCGAAGAATGGGAGGTCCGGCTCTTTGGCGGCCGCAAATTCCAGTATTTCGTGACGCGTGGGTTCTGGCATCTGCAGCTCTGGCACCCCGTGGGGCGCATTTCCATCCTGACGCCTTCACGTCTAACCTCCGGTTTTTACGAGACATTCCCCGTGGCCAACTGGAAAGCTCAAGCGCCCGACTACCGAAGTCTTGTTCAGCTCGTCGAAGGGATGCACGAAATCCGGATGCCCAGCCAGGCCGAGGTCGCTCGTTTGGAAAAAGCGCTCGTGGACGACGTTGTCCGCGCCAAAAGTGCTCTCCTTTCCTGAGCAAAGGTGTATTTTGCGCAGCCGCAATTTCTAGTTCCGGCGGTCTCTGCCGGATTGCACCGTCGAAACTATGGTTGGAGGTATCTGAAACATGAGTCGTTATACGGGTCCGCGCGTGAAGATCATGCGCAAGCTCGGCACCGAGCTGCCGGGGCTTTCGCCGAAGAAAACCGAACGCCGACCCTATCCCCCGGGGCAACACGGTCAGGCGCGCAAGAAGCTCTCCGAGTACGCCGTGCGCTTGATGGAGAAGCAGAAGGTTCGCATGAACTACGGCGTCAGCGAGCGCCAGCTTCGCCACCTGATGCACGAGGCCAAGACGACCTCCGGTAACACGGGCCCGAAGCTCATCGAGCTCCTCGAGCGCCGCCTCGACAACGTCGTGTTCCGCGCCGGCTTCGCGCGCACGATCCCGTCGGCCCGCCAGCTCGTCAACCACGGCCACATCCTCGTCAACGGCAAGCGCGTCGACATCGCCTCGTACCGCGTGCTCAAGGGCGACGTGGTCACCGTTCGCGATCGCAAGAAGGTCGTTGCGCAGGTCGAGGCGGCCTTCCCGATCGCCGACAGCTTCCAGACCCCGTGGCTCGAGGTCGATCGCACCAAGCGCCAGGCCACCGTCTCCACCCTGCCGGACGAGGGCGCCGTCCTCTTCCCGCTGCGCGTGCAGCTGGTCGTCGAGTTCTACTCGCAGAAGATGTAGCTCGACTCCGCCCGTACGCCTTTCCGTACACGTCCCCGTTCCCGATCTCTGCCCCCGCAACCGCGACGTCGAGCGGGATCGGGTACGTGTACGGGAGCGTGTATGTGTACGGGCTGAAGGGAGCTAGCGCTGTACCCACATCGTGTACACGTACACGATGGTGCTCGTCAGAAGCAGCGCATCGATGCGGTCGAGGATGCCGCCGTGGCCCGGGACGAGGGACCCCGAGTCTTTGACCCCCGTGGATCGCTTGAGGAGCGATTCGCCCAAGTCCCCCGCTTGACCGAAGGCGCTGGCGACGAGCGCCAGCGGGACCGAGTGCGCGAGCGGAAAGGCGGGCAGGTACCAGAGGCTCGCGAGCAGCGCGCCCGCCACGGAGCCGAGCAGACCGCCGATGGAGCCTTCGATCGTCTTCTTCGGCGAGACCAGCTCGTAGAGTTTGTGCTTCCCCAGGAAGCGCCCCGCGAAATAGCCACCGGTGTCGGCGAGCCACGCGAACATGAGCGTGACGAGCACATAGCCCGGACCGTCGTCGCCCATGTCGCGGCGGAGCATCGCGAGCATCGTCATGGGCACCGCCACGAAGATGGGACCGAAGCCCATCGCGCACGCCCGGAGCGCCGCGCTCGAGATGTCGCCCACGCGGATCAAGGTGAGGAGCGGACCGAGGAGCGGGATCGCCACGAGCAAGGTCAGGAGCACCCGCGGATCGTGGCCGCAAAAGTAGACGAGCAGCGAGGACGCCGCCGAGAGGAGCACGCCGAGGATCTGCGAGACGCGATCGCCCGGGTGAGTCATCGCGAACAGTTCGTGGCTCCCGATCACCGCCGCCGGGAACGCGAGGCAGTAGAAGGCGATCGGCGGACACCCGTAGAGGAGGTACAGAATGACCGGGACGGCGACCGCCGCGGTCAGGAGGCGCATGGCCAGGTTCGACTTGGTTACGGCCATCGCTCCTTCGTTCTAGACGGCGATGCGCGCCGCCTCCACCCGATCCGCGGTTCGCAGGGAGACGCCGTTTGCCAGCGCATGCTGCTGCGATTCGATTTGCCCACCGGTGAGCCCATAGCGGCGCTCGCGCGCTTGGTAGCTCGCGATGGCGGCGTAGAAATCTTCGGCCGAAAAATCGGGCCAGAGCACGTCGGCGAAGTGAAGCTCCGAGTAGGCCAGGCCGTAGAGGAGGAAGTTCGAGATGCGGTGCTCGCCCGAGGTGCGGATGATCAGATCCGGATCGCCCACCGCGAGGCTCGGCATCAAGCCGTGGAGCGCTTGCTCCGTCACGTCCTCGGGCTTCAAGGTCCCAGCGGCCACCGAGCGGGCGAGCTCGCGTGCAGCATGCACGATCTCTTCGCGACCGCCGTAGCTGAGGGCCAAGGTCAAGGTCATCGCCTCGTTGTCCGAGCTCTCGCGGCGCAGCGGCTCGAGCACGGCCCGGACGATCGCGGGCAGGCGGCCCAGGTTACCGATGGCGTTGAGGCGGATGCCGTTCTCGAGGATTTCCTCCCGCTCGGACAGCAGAAACTCCCGCAGGAGCTCCATGAGCGCGTCCACTTCGTCCTCGGGACGGCCCCAGTTCTGCTCGCTGAAAGCGTACAATGTCAACGCCCGAAGCCCGAGGCGACGGGCGGCACGGATGACCCGGCGGGCAGCGTGGGAGCCCTCCTTGTGGCCGCGCACCCGACTGAGATTGCGCTGGTGCGCCCAACGGCCATTGCCATCCATGATGATGCCGACGTGGGATGGTAGATTTCGTGCTTCGACAAGCGTCATGAAGCGTACCAGAAACTGCGCAATCGGCGCGGAAACGCGGCGAAGGCGACGACTAACGCTACGGCAAACGAGAGGAGAAACGCGAGGGCGAACGCGAACGAGAAAAGCGGGAAGGATGCGCTAGGTATCACGAGGTGACCCCGCGGGCAACGAAGTCCTGGCTTACGCGGCATACGAGATGGGTCGGCGGCGCAGGGCATGATACTAAGGAGCCATGGTTGGGTTGAAGGTCACGCTGCGCCTTCGGATGTCTTCGCATGACGCGCACTATGCCGGCGAGCTGGTCGATGGGGCCAGGATGCTCGCGCTCTTTGGGGACGTCGCCACCGAGCTTCTCATTCGCCTCGACGGCGATGAAGGGCTCTTTCGCGCGTACGATTCGGTCGAATTCCTGGCGCCGGTCTTTGCCGGCGACTTCATCGAGGCCACGGGCGAGCTCCTGTCGGTCGGGAACAGCAGCCGCCAAATCCGCTTCGAGGCGCGCAAGGTCATCGCCAATCTGCGCGAGTCGGGCTTCGCGCCCAGCGCGGCGGACATGCTGGAGCCCCAGGTGGTCGTATGCCGCGCCACCGGCACCTGCGTGGTCCCCAAGCCGCTCCAGCGCCGGCCGCGCGAGCTGTACATGCCGGCCCTCCCCGCGGGCCCCGCCCCGGATGCCGATCCGATCGTCACCCCTGCCCCGCCGCCCGAAATCGTGCTGACGGCCGCCATCGTGGGCGCCGAGGTCACCCGGGCGCAAACGCCGTATTTGCCCATCACCCCGCAGGAAATCGCCGACGAGGCGGCCCGCTGCCGCGAGGCCGGCGCCGCGGTGATTCACCTCCATGTGCGCAACGACGATGGCTCCTCCACCCAATCGGCCGACCGCTTCGCCGCCGCCATCGAGGCCATCCGGGCCAAGACGGATTGTATCATACAAGTAACCACCGGCGGCGCCGTGGGCATGTCGATCGAGGAGCGCTCGGGCCCCCTCGCCTGCCGGCCGGAAATGGCCACCCTCAACTGCGGCACCATCAACTTCGGCGATGACGTCTTCGTCAACACGCGCCGCGAAATCCGAGACCTGGCCGCGCGCATCCGCAAGGCGGGGAGCGTGCCGGAGCTCGAGTGCTACGAGGTTGGGCATATCGAGGAAGCTCTCCTTTTGGTGAAGGAAGGAACGCTCACCGGGCCGCTGCACTTCCAGTTCGTCCTGGGCGTTCCAGGCGCCATCGGCGCGCGCGAGGAGCACGTGCGGTTCATGCGAAGCTTGGTTCCAGCCGAAGCGTCGTGGGCGGTCGCGGCCGTGGGCCGGCATCAGCAGCCGATGACCGAGCTGGCCATGCGCCTGGGCGGGCACGCGCGCGTGGGCCTGGAGGACAACATTTACCTGTCGAAGGGCGTCCTGTCCGAGGGGAGCGCGCCGCTGGTGCTTCGCGCCGCGCAGTACGCGCGCTCGATCGGGCGCACCCCGGCCGATCCGGCCACGGCGCGCAAGCTCCTCGGGGTCGGGGCCAAGGCCGCGCAGGCCGGCGGAGCAACATGAGCGGGTTCGTCACGAAGACCTTGGTCGCCGACGGGCTGACCCCGGTGCGCGCGTATGGGCTCTTGCGCCAGGCCGCCGAGGGGAGCGCATCGTTTCTCCTCGAGAGCGTCGTGGCGGGCGAGCGCTGGGGGCGCCTGTCCGTGCTCGGGTACAGGCCGCGCTACGAGGCAACCTTGCTCGCCGACGGCGAATGGCGTCTGAGCGGCGATGCGCCTATTAAAGGTCCGCTCGCGGGCGGCGATCCCATCTCGCTCGCCCGGGCCATCTTTCAGAGCGATCCGTCCGTCACCACCCCGACCGAGAGGCTCGCGGGCGCGCACGTCGGGTACTTCGGCTGGGACTTGGTGCACGCCATCGACAAGGTCGAGCGGTGGCCCGGTGCTCAACCCCCGCTCGCGCGCTTCATGGGCGGGAGCACGGTGGTGGTGTTCGACAACTTCGCGCAGACCTTCACCATCGCCGCCTACACGCAGGACGAGGTGGATCGCGCCGAGCACGATCTGGCGCAGACGGGCGCGGTGCGCGCGTCCATCGGCCCGGCGAGCCTCCGGCGCATCGCGCTCCCCGATCGCACGCGCCTGCCCAAGTTCGACGCGAGCATGAACGACGCGGACTACGAGCGCATCGTGCGCCGCGCGAAGGAGTACATCGCCGCGGGCGACGCGTTCCAAATCGTGCTGGCGCGCAATTTCCGAGTGCCGCGCGTGGGGCGCGATCCATTCGATGCGTACCGGGCCATGCGGGTGCTCAACCCGTCGCCGTATATGTATTTCCTCGATTTTCCCCCGGCGCCGGGCGAGACCACCCGCACGCAAATCGCAGGCGCGAGCCCGGAGACCCTGGTGCGCCTGGAGGGCGGCGTCATGACGGTGCGCCCCATCGCCGGGACCCGGCCGCGCGGCCGCACGCCGGAGGAAGACGCGGCGCGCGAGGCGGAGCTGATGGGCGATCCCAAAGAGCGCGCCGAGCACGTGATGCTGATCGACTTGGGCCGCAACGACGTGGGGAGGGTGGCGGAGGTGGGCAGCGTACGCCTCCTGCGAAACATGGAAATCGAGCGCTACTCGCACGTGATGCACATCGTGAGCGAGGTGGAAGGGCGCGTCGATCCCGCGCGCGTCCCGCCGCTCGAGGCGTTTCGCGCGGCGTTTCCCGCCGGCACGCTCTCGGGCGCGCCCAAGCTGCGCGCGATGCAGATCATCCGCGAGCTGGAGACGCGCCCGCGCGGCATCTACGGCGGCGCGGTGGGCTACCTGACGCGCAGCGGCGACTTCGACTTTGCCATCGCCATCCGCACCGCCGTATGCCGCGGCGATCACTTCGACGTCACCGCAGGCGCCGGCATCGTCGAAGCCAGCATGCCCTACGCCGAAGCCACCGAGACCCGCAACAAGGCGCAGGCCGTCCTGGCGGCCATCGAGGCCGCGCCGCAGGGCGTGGACTGAGCTGCGCCGGCGCGGTTCATGACTCAGTGACTCAAGCCGTGCGCGCGGATGAGCGTCTGCTCGACCGCGTTGCCATCGAGGTCCACGGCCTCGGCGCGCAAGGAGACGAAGTCGGCGTCGGCCGGGTGGCGCACGGAAGCGCGCCACCCATCGGCGCACCGCCAGACGTCCGCCGGCTCCCATCGCGCGCCGTCGTCGTGCGAAACGAAGATCCGCAAGGTCGCCACCTTGGCGGAGGCTCCCGCGTTGTGCTCGACCCGAATGTCGAAGGTCGCGCGTCGCCCGGCGGGCGCGCGTCCGTAAGCATCGAGCTTGGGCGCGTACCGAACGGCCATGAGCGGCAGCGCCGCGCGCGCGCTCGTGTGCTCCGACGCGAAACGCCAGGTGACGGTTTGCTCGGTGGCATAGAGCGACCACGGCACATTTCGAACGCCGTGCGACGTGAGCTCGTAGGTGGCGCGCTCGGGGGGCACGGTCACCGGGCTCCCCTTGCGAAATAAGCTACCGACGTCGTCGCTCTGCGCGATCACCTCGTCTCCGCGCCGCAGGATCATCGAGCCGGTGACCGTCACGTACGGGTCGTTGATGTGCCCGGGCTCCGCCTCCGAATACATGGGGATGCTCACGTTCAAGATGTCGCCCTCGCGCACGACCGGTGCGTAATAGGGGCTCGCTCCAGGGAACGATGGCCCCAGCGGCGCGGTGTTCCACGTTTGCCGGTACTCGCCCGGCCTTGCGTACACCGCTTCCGCGACGGAGGTCGACGCCACCCCGGAAGCGCCTTGGTGCACGGCGAAGCTCCAGGCGCCCGGCGTAAAATAATCCGTGCGCGTCCCGGGGAAGGTCACGCGCGCGCCGTCGCCCATGGACACGCGCAGCCCCGTGAGCTCGAGCACGGGCGTCGACAGGGCGTACGCGATTTCGTCCTTCCAATCGACGCCTTGCGCCGCGAGGTTGACGCGCACGCGCGCCAGCTCGAATTTGCGAACGCGGTAGGCGGGCTGCTCGGGGACGCGATCGGCCGTGCTCGAGAGCAGATGATAGACGTACGGGCTCTCTTCTTGGCCGCCCCGGGTCCACACGGTCTGCACGTAAAAGGCGAACCCCTTGGCCGGCTCGGAGGGGACGGCGTAGATGGCGTCCTTGTCCAAGCTGTCGAGGGGCGACGGAAAGCTTGGAAATTGCACGTTTCCACGCGCGGTCGGCTGCGCCAAGAACACGGTGGCGCTCTTTTGCTTGGCCGAGGGCTCGTCGAGGGACACCGATACGCGCTTGCCGAGCCGCGCGTCGAGGGTGCGCGCCGTGTTCGCGTGGATCGCGAGGCTCGGAAGATTGGCGTACGTGCCCGACTTGGCGCCGCCCGGTCCCGGTGTGGTGATGAACACGGCCACGCCGTAGCGGCCCTCGGGCAATGGGATTTCGAGGGTGCCGCCGGACACATTGCGCTCGAACACATTTCGCGCCGTGTTCAAATCGGTGACCGCGACGAACGACGACGTCGGCGGGTTCCCATCGCGATCGATCAGCTGCAACGTCAGCGTTGGATTCGCGACCTCGTCGGAGGTTGCGCCGCTCTGCAACGTGTCGCGTGCGCCGCTCTGCAACGTGTCGCGCGCGTCGCTCTGCAACGTGTCGCGCGCGCCGTTCTGCAACGAACGTGCGAGCCGGCTCGGTTCACGGTCTTCCGACGATGCGGAGTCGTCGTGCGCGCCCGAGCAGCCCAACAAGAACAAGATGGCAATCGTGGCCCTTCGCATGGAGGTGCTCCTTCGGTTGCTGCTGCTTTCCCGCAAAGGGCCACGAGCTACCTCGTTCGGCTCACGCTGCCTCGTTCGGCTCACACCGCGCGCGGAGCGCTGTATTCCAAGGCACATCGATGCCGCGCCATGCCCCGGCGGGCACCTCGAGGTCCAAGCCGCGCCGAGAGGGTGACCGCGCGCCGCGACGGGCGCTCAGCGCAGCCCACGCGCCACGCCGAGCAAGGTGCGGATCAAGAGGAGCAAGCTCGCCGGGTTCTTCGGGCTCACGCCGCGTAGCAGCTGCTTGAGCAAGGTCAACGAATCGAAATAGACCCGCTCGACCATCAAGCGCTCGCCCTCGAAGATGAAGAACGCCGTCATGCGCACCTCGATGGTCTGCCCCGTCGGCGGCAAGGCGCGAAAGGGTCCCTGGTGGGTGCCGCGCAACCAGAACTCCACGACGACGGCGTCGTCCGTGTGGCGCAGCGAGATCAGCTCGTTGCGCTGATCGGGGAAGGCCGTGCGCGAGTCGCGGTAGTAGGCGCGGACCTCGTCGCGACCATCGTAGACCGCGCCCGTCGCGATGATCTCGTAGTGCGGGTGCGGGAAGGTCGCGAGCACCTTGTCGAAGTCGCGCGTGTTCTCGTCCTGCATGTGCGCGCGCACGAGCGCCTCACGACGCGCGCGGAGCGTCGCGGTTCGTTCCTCGGTTTCCATGCGCGCATCTTATCGCGCGGGCGTCGCCTCCATCGTGTCAATCGCCGCCATCGTGTCCAACGTGGCCGTCGCGGCCATCGGGCGGTCGCGCGTTATGGCGCGTGCTTCGTAAACAGCGTGTACTGCATCCCGTCGGGCGCGCGAACGCGAACGTTCTTGTCCTTCCACGGCGTCAGCACGGGGCCGCCGAGGAGCTGCGCGCCGCCGTTGGTGAGCAGCTCTCCCACGGCCGCAGAGTCCTTCACGTCGAGCGCCACGCGCACCGGTCCCGCAACACGCCGGCCGACCTCGATGCGGTCCACCGACTCGGCCATGTCCTTCGAGAGCAGCTCGAGGGTCGCGTGCCCCGCATCGAAGATGGCGCCGCTGCCCGAGGGCTCGCTCCACGACGTGATCACCGGCAGACCGAAGGTGTCGCGGTAGAAGCGGAGCGCCTCCTCGAACTTCTCCACCGTGAGCGCCATCCGCAGCTGCCGCGCGGGCTCGCCGCCCGACTTCGCCCCCTGGTCGGTAAACAGGGTGTACTGCATTCCATCGGGCGCCCGCAGCCGAAACGTCTTGGGCGACCAAGGCGTCGCCACCGGCCCGGCGATCCGCTCTCCGCCGGCGGCGACGAAGGCCTGCGCCATGGCCTCCGTGCTCTCCACGTCCAGCCCGAGCCGCACGGGGCCCGCGATGCGCTTGCCGACCTCCAGACGATCGATGGTGTCGGCCTGCGCCGTGGACACGATCTCCAACGTGGCGCGGTGCGCATCGAGGATGACGCCCTTTCCGTCGGGTCGCTCCCACGACTCGAGCACCTTGAACTTCAGACCATCGCGGTAAAAACGAAAGGCCGCATCGTACGCGTCGACCGTGAGCGCGACGCGCATCTCGTGAACGGGGTTGGGTTTCATGGTCGCTCCGGAAGAACCTGCGGCGATCGGCGGGTTGGACGAGCTGGACGAGTGGGAGGCCGGCGCGGAATCGGTCCGCGCGCACGCGCCCAGCACGAAGGCGAGGCCGAGCGCCAGGTGCGCAGGTGTTGGGGTGAAGAACATGCCACCACCGTAGATCCCTGCACCGGATGGGATAATTGGCCCGACGGTATCGATATTCGATACCCTGATGATCGAATGGACCGACTCTTGGGCATGACCCTCTTCGTGCGCGCGGTGGATCGGGGGAGCTTTGCGGAGGCGGCGCGCGAGTTTCAGCTCACCCCGGCGATGGTGGGCCGCCATGTCCGCGCGCTCGAGGAGAGAGCCGGCGCGCAGCTCTTGCAGCGAACGACGCGAAAGCAGACGCTCACGGCGTTCGGGCGCTTGTATTACGAGCGATGCACCCGCGTCCTGGCCGAGATCGACGCGATGGACCGAAGCGCCGACGAGCTGCGCGCGGCCCCGCGCGGCCTCCTTCGTGTCACGACCACCACCTCCTTCGGCGCACACCGCCTGGCGCCCGCCCTGGCCGATTACTTTACGCGTTACCCCGAGGTGCGGGTCGAGCTCCTCTTGAGCGACCGCTTCGCCGATATCGTGGAGAACGAATACGACGCGGCCGTGCGCCTGGGCCCGCTCGCGCCCTCGCATCTGGTGGCGCGGCGCCTTCGAAGCGTGCGCTTCTTTCTGGCCGCGTCGCCGAGCTACCTGGCCGCGCGCGGCGCGCCCAAGCGCCCGGAGGATTTGCGGGGCCACGCGTGCCTGGGCCATCCGTATGGCGATTGGGGCCGCGAGTGGCCCATCGTGGATGCGGGCGGCCAGGTTCATCCCATCAAGATTCGGTGCAGCCTCAAGATCAACAGCGGCGAGGGGCTGCGCATCGCCGCGCTGCGCGGGATGGGGATCATCTTGCAGCCCGAGTTTCAAGTGGAGGACGATCTCGCGAGCGGCAAACTGGTGCGCGTGCTGCCCGATCATCGGCTGCCCGAGGTTCCCATGCACATCCTTTACCCGCCGCAGAAGCCCGTCTCGCCGAGGCTACGCACCTTCGTGGACTTCGTCGTCGAACGGTTCGGTCGGACGTAAGCCGCGGACCCGGGTGACCCCTTCGGCGCGGCGAGGCGCGCGCGGGTGGCCCACCCGGCGGCGGCATCTTGACCGTTGCGGCCAAGGGCCCCGCGGTGTGAGCATGCGCAACATGACACGCAAAGCCATCAACTCGCCCAACGCCGTCAAAGCCGGTCCGTATTCGCACGCCGTCGACACGGATCCCTACGTCTATCTGTCGGGGCAGACGCCGATCGATCCCGCGACCGGCCGCCTCATCGAGGGCTCGATTGGCGATCAAACGCGCCAGACCTTCGCCAATCTCTTCGAGGTGCTCAAGGCCGGAGGGCTCGGCCCGGAGCACGTCGTCAAGTGCAACGTTTACCTCACCAACATGGCCGACTTCGCCGCCATGAACGAAGTCTATGCCCAGCAATTCAGCGAGCCCTTCCCGGCCCGCACCACCATCGGCGTGGCCGCTCTACCGCTGGGCGCGCGCGTCGAAATCGAGCTGATCGCCAAGCGCTCCTGATCTCGCCCTCACCCCGGGCTGCTCGACGAAACGTCGCGCGACCAGACGTCGCTCGCCCCGATTCGCGCGACGAGACGTCACTCCATCCGATTTCGCGCGACGAGACGTCGCTCGCCCCGATTTCGCGCGATCCGTAGGACGCTACTTCGCGAGCAGCCCGCGCACGGCCGTATCGGCGTCCGTGGTGCCGCGCCAAGAACGCTCGCCCGCGTTCTCGAAGCGCATGGTTCCGTCGTTGGTGGCGATGAGGAGCTCGCGCATCAGGCGCGCGACGTCCGCCGAGCGGCCAAAGCTGCGGAACGCTCCTTCGATGGCCGGCTCGGGCACGAACTCGGGCTCCACCGGGCGCTCCAGCGCGCGCGCGGCCGCGTTGGCGATGTCGCGCGGCGTATAGTCGCGCGGCGCCTCCAGGTTGATCACGGAGATGCGCTCCGCCGCGGGCCCCTCGAGCAGCGCCTGCGCCGCGAAGACGCCGATGTCGCGCGACGAAATCATGCTGATGGCCCGGTCGACCTCGATGAAGGTCGGGAGCTTGCCGCTGGAGGCCGCCGCCGTGAGCGGACCGATCCAATTTTCGAAGAAGTAGCTCGGGCGAAGGAAGGTGAGCTTGGCCGGGGTGCGCGCCAAGCGCTGCTCGGCGTAGTGCAGCGAGCGCACCACACCGGTCCGCTCGGGAAGATGCGCGCCCAGCGAGGAGAGGAACACCACGTGCGGCACCTGGCTCGCGTCGATCGCGCGCGCCGCCGCGTCCGCGACGATCCTCCGGCTCGCGAGGAAGTCGTCGGCCGTGAGGTCCGGCGGCGAGAGAAGGTAAGCGCCTTCGGCCCCCGAGAGCGCCTTCGCCAGCGCCACATCGTCGTCGACCGAGACGACGGCCACCTCGGCGCCGCGCGCCTGGAATCGCTCGCCCTTCGAGGCATCGCGCACCACCACGCGCACCTTCTTGCCGCGCGCGAGCAGCGTATCGGCCACCACCGCGCCCGTATTCCCCGTCACTCCTGCGACCACGAACATGTCGGAAACCTCCTGCCCGGCGCGTCGGCGCTCGGGACGAGGAGAATCTAGGTGGCGACAAAATATGTATCCAATCGATGGAGTACATAGTCTACATGCATGGCATGCATCTTTCGGACGGCGCCTTCGCGAGCCTGGATTTGAACTTGGTGCGCGCGCTGCACGCGCTCTTGGTCGAGCGCCACGTCACGCGCGCCGCCGAGCGTCTAGGCCTCACGCAGTCGGCCACCAGCCATGCGCTCGCGCGCCTGCGCGCCCACCTGCGCGATCCTTTGTTGGTGCGGACGGGCAAAGGCATGGTCCCCTCGCCGCGCGCGCAAGCGATGCTCGAGCCCTTGGAGCAAGCGCTGGCCAGCATCGCCGCCCTCGTGGCCACGCCGTCCCCGTTCGAGCCGGCCAAGGCGAGGGATCGCTTCACCCTGGCCACCGCCGACTACATGGAGTTCGTGCTCCTGCCGAAGCTCGCGCCGCGCATTTGGTCGGAGGCGCCGGGCATCGACCTTCGCGTCGTCCCCGGCCCCGCCTCCATCCCCGGGGCGCTCGCCGAGGGCAAGGTGGACACGGTGCTCGGCCTACCGCTCCTCGAGGTGCCCGACCACCGCCTCGACGGCGCCCGCGGCCTCATCGTACAGAGCCTCTTTCGCGAGCGCTTCGTATGCGTCATGCGCAAGGGTCACCCCAGCGCGCGCCGCCGCCTCGATCTCGACACCTTCGCGTCCTTGCCGCACGCCCTCATCTCCCCGCGCGGCGACCGCGGCTCCATCGTCGACACGGCCCTCCAAAAAGTCGGCCGGCGCCGCCGGGTGGCCATCGAAATTCCGCACTTCCTCGTGGCCCCCTATGTCGTCCAAGAAACAGACGTGGTGCTCACCCTGGCCGAGCGCGTCGCCAAGACCTTCGTCCCCAGCTTGAACTTGGTGATGGTCAAGCCACCGCTGGAGCTCCCGGGCTTCACCATGACCATGCTCTGGCACGAGCACAAACGCATGGACCTCGCGCACGCGTGGTTGCGTGCGCGAATCATCGAGGTTTCAAAGGGGATTTGACGCGCTCGCTCGAGCGCACGAGCTCGCGTCCGGATTACTTCAAGCCCTGGATCCAGGACGTCACGGTTGCGGTGCCCGTTGCGTCCGTTTTTTTGCTGGCGAGCGGCGGCATCGCCTCGGGCGTGCCGTCGCGTTTGGACATGCGGTACAGGAGCGCGCTCTTGTCGGGATGACCGGCCTCGATGCGGTTCGGGTACGGTGAGTTCTCGCGGCGGTCCATGGCAACGCCGACGGTGGTCTTGTAGAGCTCCGTCTTGTTCGGCGCGCGCTCCGTGCCCGACAGGCGCAAGACCATCTTCGTGTAGCGCCAGGCCCCACCATTTTCGTTGTGGCAATTGCCGCAGTTGGCGTGGAGGTAGCCCAGCGCTCCAGCCGTCGTGGCGTCGCCCGGCGCGGAGAAGTCGGCGCCGGGCGCAGGGGGATGGGTCAGCTTTCCCTGCTCGGCGAGCCACTTCAAGGTCACGGCGGACGCAGGATCGGTCCCCGCGGTCGTGCGGGCGAGCTGCACGGCCGAAAAGCCGAGGATCTTGCCAGGCTCACCGCTGTGGCAGGTGAAGCACTGCACCCGCGTGGGGACGTCGTGATCGGTTCCCCGCACATTGGTAGCGCCCTCCGTGACGAGATCGGCGTCCGAATCGTCGTCGCGCCAGACGAAGGTCGAGGCGCGGTAGTCGGTCTCGGTCTTGCCGGTGTTGGCGATGCGCTCGATCAGCCGTGTCTCGAGCCGGCGCCCGCCCCGGGCGAACTCTTTGAAGAGCTTCGTCCCAATCGGGAACTGCCAGTGATCCATGTCGGACGTATCGATCTTCGCGCCGGCCGGAAGGACGATCCAACGCTTCTTGTCCGCCGCATCGGACCAGAGCGCATACGACGGCACGTACGCGAGCGCCTCGGGCGACGTTTGCTTCGTGGCCAAATTCGCGTAGAGCCCCGCCTCGGAGAGGTGCTGCGGCTGGGGCCCCGGGGAAGCATCCGGCAAGGTCACGACGTCGGCTTGCGGGCCGGCGTCGGCCGAAACGGGGGGCCCCGGGTCGGACGAGGACGAGCCGCACGCGGAAAAAACGGCGGCCGCCGCGACGACGACCGTCGCCGCGAGCGGGGCTCTCGGAAGGACGCGCATACGGAGGATCCTCACGGGCCGGGGGCGACGCAGTCGGTGCGCGCGTTGACGATGGGCGGCAGCGACTTCAAGTACCGCGCGATATCCCTCGCGTCGTCATCCGACATATTGACGTACGAGCCGCGCGGCCCCGCGGGCATCGGGGGACAAATGCCTTTGCCATCTTTGTCCTGCCCTTGCTTGATCACCCGGACGATCTGCTCGAGCGAATAGCCACCGAGCCCCGTCGACAGGTCGGACGTGAGGTTGGCGGAGAAGATCTGCGCCGGGAATTTGTCTTGAGGCAGCCCGAGGGACTTGGAGTCGTACGCGCGCTTGCCCGCGAACCATTTCGAGCGGTCGACTTGCCCGGGCGGCGCGCCCTCCTTCTCGGGGGTGTGGCACTCGATGCACGCCGACGCGACCGCCGCCAGGTAGCGACCGCGCATCTGGCTCTCGTAGTCGGGATTGCCTTCTTTTTCGGGCGCCGGCACCGTGTTCAAATCGATCGGGGGCGTGGGCGCGGGCACGTTGGTCCACGGAGGTTGGTTCGGGGTGGGCCGGTTCGCGACCCCGGGGACCGTCCGCAGATAGGCGACGACGGCGTTGGCGTCGGCATCGGTCATGTTGGCGTAAACCCAATACGGCATCGGCGAATTGAGGAATTTGCCGTCCGGGCGCTTGCCGTGTTGAAACATGTCCTTGATTTCTTGATCGACGGTGACGTTCTTCAACCCGTCCGCGTGATTCGTCAAGTTGGGGGCGCTCAGACAACCCGGCCCGGGACCACCCGCATCGCCGCTCTTGTCGGTGCCGATGAAGCAGCTGTTGCCCGCCAAATACTTCGTCATGTCCGGCGAGCCATCGCTCTTGCGCGGGGTGTGGCAATCGCCGCACGAGGCGAGCGTATCGACGATGTATTTGCCGCGCGCGAGCGGATCCACCGCCGCGTCGGGCTTCGTGCTCGTATCCGGGAGGCCGCCGTCCGTCGCCGGCCGTACCGACGTATCGTCACCTCCACACGCACCCACCAAAAGCGCCGGCGTCGCTGCCGCCGCAAAGATCAAGGACCAAATCGTCTGCCGCATTTCGCCTCCGGCTGTCACTTAGATACAGGATGCGCTCGAGGTCAATGCTCGAGCGATTCATTCTTTATTAATACGGGTTAACACTTCACATCAAATCGATGTGCTTCATTACGGAATAACCGGTGGACGCCGGAGGAGCCAGGACATCAGCCCGGCCGGTAAAATAAAGCCCACCAATAAGAAAACGCCATGAACGATTGGCGAGCTCGTCAAGGGTGAGCTCCCCGCCAATTGGATGAGCGACCACCATGGTGTCAATTGAAGAGCAAGAAAGAACATCAGCGCCAATGGATATTGGAGCGCATCCCATTTTCGAGGATGAACGCGCGCACCGTACCAGGCCAAAGCAACAACGAACCCGACCTCGAGAAACCACGAGGCCACGGGCAGCGAGCTCCACAGACCAAAGCCCACGTGGATCGGTGAATGAGGCCACAATGCCAGATCCGGATCGTGCACCAGCGCGTCCGCGAGAAAATGCGAGAAGACCGCCACCGTCCCGACCACCGCCGACAGCGCCCAAATGGACTTACCGCGCCAAATGGCGAGGCCCGCCAACATCGACCACACGATGGCCATCGCGAGCGAATGGTCCCAATCGATGAAATCGAGTTTCATATGCAAGTAACCGTTGGCGGGCAGCCCCGAAGTCACCCGTTCGACGCCAACCGCCACCAGCACCGCATGGACCAAGTCGAGCCATGCCACGCCAAATAGGGGAATCCATGCGGGTACATCGCGAAATCGCGACGAGAGGGCCACGCCAATGGCAAAATGTCCCGCGTACATCGCTCCAGACTATCGCGTTTGCGCGTTCAGCGGATGGCGCGCGCCAGGACGAACGCGATGCGCTCGAAGACGAGCGCCATCACCACGAGCAATCCGAGCGCCCGTAAGGGTGGAAACACGGCATAAATCTGGGCGGGAAAGGATGCGCGCGCGACCAAGGCCACCGCCACCTCGAGCACGATGGAGGCCGCGAGGAGAGGCCCGCCGAGGGCCACGGCCAAGGTGATGCCGGCGGAGAGATCGCGCACGGCCGCGAGCAGCGGGTGCGCGGGAAAGTCGGTGGTCGCGAGGGCCAGGGCGATGCGCGAGGGGCCGCCGCTCTGAAGAAAAAGCGTGGAGGCGAGCAGCGCAAAGGCGATGCCGAGGTGGCTCGCTTTTCCCTCCACGGTGTCCGCGTTCCAAGCGTCGCGGGCGCCGCGAAGGGTGTCGACCAGGTTTCCGGCCATGGTGGCCGCCCACAAGGGGATGGCGGCGGCAAGCGCGACGGGCAGGCCGTGCAGAAAATTTTCGAGGAGCAGGAGCGGCCATGGTTCGCGTGCGTGCGCGCCAGCGTCTGCGACGACCGCAGGAAAGATGCATAATGCAAGCATTGCCCCGAGGATGGCGCGCAGCGGTGTCGGAAGCGCACGCAAGCCAAAGGCGGGCACGATCAGGACGGTCGGGAGCACGCGTGCCCATGCGAGGCCCAAGGCGGGGAGATCGACGCCTGCGCCCGTGAAGGCTTGGATCACGGCGCCGAGCAAACCTGCCACGCTCGTGGGCGGTGCGAACGCGGCATGGCCGAAGAGGAAACCCGAGGCGCTCACGACAAAAGACTCTCGCGTATTCGCGCCCGGGCCGGCAAGCCTTGACCGATGCGAGCGGAGAACCGATCCTCTCGGGCCATGACGCTCGACCTTAGCCTCGTCGGAAAGCCCTCCTCCCCTGAAAAGCGGATCTACAGCTGGGAGGACACCGTTTTGTACGCGCTCGGCATCGGTTCGACGAAGGACGAGCTGGACTACCTCTACGAGGGACGCGGGCCCAAGGTTTACCCGAGCTTCGCGGTGGTGCCGAAGTTCAAGCCCATGCTCGACCAGCTCGCGAAGACGGGCGGCAACATGGCCATGGTCGTGCACGGCTCCGAGAAGGTGCAGATCCTCCGTCCCTTCGACGCGTCGGGGACCCTGTACACCACGGCGACGGTGCGCGGCATCTACGACATGCGCAAATTCGCGTCGGTGATCGTCGACATGGAATCGAAGAACGAACAAGAGGAGGTCGTCTGCCAAACCACGTCGAGCCTCCTCATTCGTGAGGCGGGCGGCTTTGGTGGCACGGCTCCGCCAAAGGAGGCCGTACCGGTCGCGGTCCCCAAGGATCGCGAGGCCGATTTTCGGATCGAGCAGACCACGTCGCAGGAGCAGGCGCTGCTTTACCGGCTCTCCGGCGACTTCAACCCGCTCCACGCCGATCCGGAGTTCGCCAAGAACGTCGGCTTCGACAAGGGGCCTATTTTGCACGGGCTTTGCACCTTCGGGTACATGGTCCGGCACGCCGCCAAGGGCGCGCTGGGCGGCGACGCCACCAAGCTGACCGCGTTCGGAGCCCAGTTCCGGCGCGCCGTTTGGCCCGGCGATACGCTGGTCACCGAGGGGTGGCTGGTCTCGCCCGGTAAGATTGCGCTCAGCGTGTCCGTCAAAGAGCGCGACGAGACCGTGCTCTCCAATGCGTGGGCCGAGTTCGCGGCCTGAGAAAAATCCAAGACGCGATACCCTCGCGATCCGAGAAGAAGAACGAAGAAGAGGAATCCATGGCCAAGCTATCCAAATCGATCGTCATCGTGGGCGCCAAGCGCACTGCGTTCGGGACCATGCAAGGCGCGCTCAAGGGAATCAGCGCCAATGATCTCGGCGTCGTGGCGGCAAAAGCAGCTCTTGCGCAATCGCGCGTACCGGCGGACGCCATCGATCACGTGGTGATCGGCAATGTGCTGCAGTCGAGCGCGGATGCGATCTATTGCGCCCGCCACGTGGGGCTCAAGGCGGGCACCCCGATCACCACGCCGGCGCTCACCGTCAATCGGCTCTGCGGGTCGGGCTTTCAAGCCATCGTCAGCGGCGCCGAGCAGATTCTGCTAGGCGACGCGAGCGCGGTCCTGGTCGGTGGAACCGAGAACATGACGCAGGCACCCCACGTGATCCGCGGCGCGCGCGAGGGTTTCGCCTTCGGCAAGGCGCCCCCGCTCGAAGACTCTTTGTGGACCTGTCTCACCGACAGCTACTGCAACCTGCCGATGGCCGTCACAGCCGAAAACCTGGCCACCAAATACGGTATCAACCGCGAGGCATGCGATGATTTCGCGCTCACCAGCCAGCAACGCTGGGCCGCCGCGCACGAAGCCGGTCGCTTCAAGGACGAGATCACGCCCATCGAGATCAAACAGAAGAAGGGCACGATCACCTTCGAGGTCGACGAGCACCCGCGTCCGCAGACCACGCGCGAGGCGCTGGCCAAGCTCGGCCCCGTCTTCAAAAAAGACGGCGTCGTTACGGCCGGCAATGCTTCCGGCATCTGCGATGGGGCCGCAGCCTTGGTGCTCACCACCGAAGAATTCGCCCAGCAGCGGGGCCTCACACCGCTGGCCCGTCTGATCGGGTGGGGCGTCGCCGGGGTGGAGCCCGAAATCATGGGCATCGGCCCCGTCCCTGCCCTCCAAAGGGCGCTCGCCCGCACCGACTTGAAGCTCTCCGATCTGGACCTGGTCGAGGTCAACGAAGCCTTCGCACCGCAGTATTTGGCCGTCGAAAAAGAGCTCGGCCTCGACCGCAAGAAGACCAACGTCAATGGCGGGGCCATCTCCCTCGGCCACCCCTTGGGCGCCAGCGGCGCCCGCATCACCACCCACCTCGTCTACGAGCTTGCACGCCGGCATGGCCGCTTCGCCGCGGGCAGTGCTTGCATCGGTGGGGGACAGGGCATGGCCGTCATTTTGGAGCGCGTCTAACGCGCGCGCGGGCACCGATTTTCGAATCGGGGCTCTTGCCGTAGGGCGTCGGGCGTCCGAGAGAGGAAAACCGCAAGGGCGCGAGGGTGCAAGGGGGAGAGTCCCTGCGCCCTCCGTCCGGTGGGTTCGCGCCGGAGGCGTATCAAAAAGGCGTACCCCTGGCGTTCCTTGCGTCCTTGCGGTTTCCGAATCGGGGCTCTTGCCGTAGGGCGGCGGCTGTCTGAGAGAGGAAAACCGCAAGGGCGCAAGGGCCGCAAAAAGAGAAGGTCCCTGCGCCCTCCTTCCGGTGGGTTCACGCTGGAGGGCCGACTAAACCTGTAACCTGGCGTTCCTTGCGTCCTTGCGGTTTCCGAATGGGGGCTCTTGCCGTAGGGCGGCGGCCGTCCGAGGGAGGAAAACCGCAAGGGCGCAAGGGCCGCAAGGGGGAAGAGTCCCTGGGCTCCCCGTTCCAGTGGGTTCACGCTGGAGGGCGGACTAAACCCGTAACCCTGGCGTTCCTTGCGTCCTTACGGTTTCCGATCGGGTCTCGCCGTCAGGCGGCGGCCTTCCGAAACTCCCCTGGGCTCCCCGTTCGGGTGGGTTCGCGCGAGAAGGCGTACCAAACCCGGTAAATCCTGGCGCTCCTCGCGCCCTGGCGGTTTCTTCTTCGCTCCCGCGCCGAAACGACATACCCCACAACACCTCGCGCTAGCGTCCAGGCGGATGCTTCGCTCACAGAGCACACGCGCCGCGACATCACTCGACGAGCATCCGCACGGATGCATCGAGTCAACGCCGAACCACCAAGCCCGCTGCAAGCGCGCAACGCCTCTGCAGCCGCAGCGCGTCACGTCGCAAGGGCCCGCCGGGCCGTTACGTCCTAGCCCCCAATTCGCCACATAGCGCGTGGGAAGGCGAAAACAGACCTTAGCCCGCTTGCTCCGCCAACACGAAGCCGCTGGCGCGTTCGCTGTCGACGTCGACCTTGGCGGTGCGGCGGCCGGCGACGATGGCCCATTTGACGGCGTTTCGCATGGCTCGGGCGGCGGCGAGGGCGGCTTGGACGCTCGGGAAGACCCAGGATAGCGTGCCAGGCTCCACGTTGTGCCACTCGTAGACCACGAGCGTCACTTGACGGACGAGATTCGGGTCGGCGTTGGTAAAGCGAGAGCTCACGTAGATACCCGAGTCGAAGGGGATGGGGGATAGACGCGACGGCGGCGCAAGGTCTCCTGCGTCCCCTGCCTCGCCGGCGTCGTCGCTGCCGTTCGTGTCCAACAACCCTTGCTGGGTCACATCTATTCCCGAATCGAGGGGGCGCGGGGTGGCCGCGAAGCCCGCCAGGTTTGGCAACGCATGGCCCGCGTAGCGCGCGCGCTCGGCGAGGATCCGCTCTTCGAGCTCCAACGCCTGTACGCCGTCTGCGCCATCGACGCCGTCGTCCGCGAGGCTCGCATCGACATCGACCGGAGCCGCGGCCCTCAACTTGGCGCTGCTTTCGGCAGCGCCCGCAAGGGCGACCTTGCGCCGACGACGCGGTGCCGCGCCTCGGGAGGCTTCCTTGGTGGCGAAGAGTCGGGATAGTTTGCGCATCGGGAACTTCGGTACTTCGATGATGTTATCTGTCCAAGACGTAGCGCCGTAAAGGGACAACGGCCATTAAAAATCGGAGACGCGCTGCGTCGTCAAATTTGCGAAGGAAACTGAAACCGCCTGGAAATATTCTCGACCGTTGCCCGCGCGATCGAGCCCCGAAACAAACACCTGCGGGCCGCGCACAGTCGCACGAAAACGGCCAAGATTCGCGTCGAAAATTCGACCGAGAATCTTTAGGTGTAAACATTCAGAAATCTGGGGCGCGCTAGCGGAACCGTTCACGGATGCCTCTCGGGTTGTGCAGGCGTGCAGTTCGCACGGTCAAAGCTCGGTGACCGGATAAAGCTTGACGGGTCCTGGCACGGGGCGAAGGACCTCTTTTCGTGGACCGTCCATCGGGGTCCGACCCACGGGAGCGACGCGTGGTCTCCCTCGAGGGTAACTCTCTGATTCAAGATGGCCAGATCAACTCGATATCGTGGAGCACTTTTTTTTGCGTCGGAGCAGTTCGCGGTTCGAAACGTCGGAGCACGGATTTTTCTGCGGATGCGAGCCCTTGGCATTGGAGGTCCCGCCGCCTCGAGCGGTGAGCATGAATACGGGCCCCGTATCGCATGCGCGCGACCCTTTCGTGACGTGTAAGAGGCAACGAGCAGGTACCCTTCCGAGCTCGTAGGCACAAAGTACCCCGACCGCGGTATGATCAGGCCCCAAGTGTCGATCGGTTCACGAGGCTCGCTCCCCACGTATACGTCGGCCGGCGTGAGCTTTCGTCGGCTCTGGCCGCTGCATCCGCTCGCCCCTGCAATCGTCATTTTCGTCAGCTTGGCCGTTGCGATCGCCATTGGATTGACGGGATTGGACCACCTCGGTCGTGAAAGCGACGACCTTGCGGCCGAGCGCGCGGAGCTCCTCGCAAAGACCCTCGGGGCCCGCTTGCCATGGCTCACGCACTCCGGCCGCATGGAGGCGATCCAGCTCGCTGCCCGCAGAACGCAGGCGGAAATTCTCATCGTCGAGACCGAAGGGGGCATCCTCTGCGACGCCAGCCTGGGGCCACCGCCCGCCCCGATGATTCGAAAGTTCATCACTGCGAAAAGGGGCGAGGCGACAACCTCGCTGGGTCGCACGCGATTTGCCGTGCAGCAGCTCGGGCACACCTCCGACGAGGGGTTCGTGCTCGCGTTCGTGCGGGCGCCCGATCAATCCGAAGCAGGCCCCGCGCTGGTCGCGGCGCTGATTGCGCTCACCGTCTTACTGGTCGGCGTGGCCGCAGCATTTGCGTATGCCGTGGCGCGTGAAGCGAACATCGATGTCGAATTTTTGACCGAGCGGGTCCGGGCCATGATCCAGGTGCCGAGCGAACCCTCGGGCGAGCCCGTGCCCGTGCGCTCGCTCGATGAAGTGGGCGCCCTCACCAGCGCGTTCAATCAGCTAGTGGCGCGCTTCGTGGAGGCCGAAAAAGGCTACCGCGCTGCGTTGGCGCGGGCGCGCGCGGCGGACCGCGATCGGGCCGCGTTTCTGGCGGCCGTGAGCCACGAGCTCCGCAGTCCGCTCAATGCCATTTTGGGATTTGCCGATATTCTCGTTCAGGGGGTCGATGGACCGCTCTCGCCCGATGCCCTCGAAGAGGTGGAACAGATCCGCGCGTCGGGCGCGCACTTGCTGGAGTTGATCAACGACATTCTGGAATTTTCGGCCCTGGAGAGCGGGCAATTGCGGCTCTCGCGCGATCCGGTGGATCTGGTGCTCCTCGCCAGCGAAGTGCTTCGCGAGGCGGCGGGCATCCTGCAAGGGCGCCCCATCGTGGTGGGACGCGAGGGCGCATCGCGTCTCGTCATCGAGGCCGATCCGAAGCGGGTGCGTCAAATTCTCACCAACTTGGTGGCCAATGCGATCAAGTTTACCCAAAAGGGTGAAGTGGTCGTCGGTGTGGCGCTGCAAGGCGCTTACGCCAAGGTGAGTGTTCGCGACACGGGACCAGGCATCGGCGACACCGAGCGCGCGCTCATCTTCGAGGACTACCGGCAAGCGGGCGACGAGCATCGCCGCAAACGCGGGACGGGGTTGGGGTTGGCCATCGCACGGAGGCTGGTGCTGCTGCACGGTGGGGCCATCTATGTCGAGAGCCAGCTAGGGCGGGGGTCCACCTTCAATGTGCTCCTGCCCCTCAAGGCGCCGCGCGCGAGGCTCGCATGACGCGCTCCATCCTCCGCTTCGTGCCGCGGTTGCTGGGGATGCAGCTCCTGGTGGCGGCCTTCAGCGATCTGGTGGCCCTCGCCTTCGCGCCCCGTCTCCTTTTGCTGGACCAGCACGTGCTCATGGCCACCCTCCCCACGGCGGCCTGGGTCTTTGGCGTGTCGGCCATCTGCAGCGCGCTCATTACGCTCATCATGACGCGCCGGCTCACGCCCACGTTGCGCGCGCTGGCGCAGGGGACGAGCCCCATCCCGCCCGAGGATCTGCTGGCGATTTACGCCTTGCCGGCGCGCATCGCCACCTCGCAGGTGTTCGTGTCCTTGGCGGCGTCCACCGCCACCCTCCTGCCGAGCTACCGGCCTTTCACGAACGACTTGTACAACCAGGTCGCGCTCATCCTGCTCTACACGACCATCATCATGGCGGGCGCGCTGCCGCTGTATGTGCGCCTGCGCAGCATCGTGGCCCGGGTGCTGGAGAGCGCGCCCGAGAGCGCGGCACAAGACGCCGTGTTCCTGGTCGCCGCCAACCCGCGCACCGCCATGCGGGCGCGAACCCGTCTCTTGGCGGCCGTGGCGGGGCCCGTGGCCTTCGTGGCGCTCGGCGCATCGCTGCTGGTCTATGCCCATACGCGGGCCTTCGAGAGCCAGGCCCGCGCCAGCATCGCCAACGAGATCGCGCGCGGCGTCTTCGACCAGGTCCGCGGGACGGATCGCGGACGGGAGCAGGCGATCATGGCCGCCGAGACCCTCGGCTACCGCACCGAGCTCACGGCGAACCCCGTGTCGCCGTCGGCCTTGGGCGTGCGGCCCGACGAGGAGAGCACCGTGGTGGTGCCCCTGGCCGACACCTACGCGGCGGTGCACTTCGACGCCGCCCGCCTCGATACCATCACGTTCATCTATGCCCTCCTCGCCACCACCGGGGTGGTGCTGGCCGCGCTGCTCGCCTGGCGGGTGGGCACCCGGTTCTGCGAGGACCTGCGCCTGGTCACGCATAGCGTGCGCACCACCGGTGTGGCGGACATCATTCGCGGGACGCGCATGGTGCGCATGGCGCGCTTCGTCTCGGTGGGCGCCATGATGGACTCCATCGATCAACTTGGCGACATCTTTCGAGAATTTGCCGCGGCGCACGAGCAAGCCACGCACGCGCGCGAGGCCACGGAGCGGATGCGCGGGCTCTTTCTGGCCTCGATGAGCCACGATTTGAAGGCGCCGCTCAATGCCATTTTGGGATTTGCCACCTTGGCGTCGCGCGCCCAATTGACCGACGGGCAGCGCGAGAGCCTCGCCATCATCGAGCAGCGCGGGCGCGAGCTGCTCCATTTGATTCAAACCATCCTCGACGCGGCCCGGGTCGAGGCGGGTGCCTTTCTGGTCACCCCCGAGTGGACGGTGGTCGATGACGTGGTCATGAGCGCGGTGCTCGACGCGCGCGATCTCATGGCCGACAGCAGCGTGCAGGTCATCGGCGAGGTGCAGCCCGGCATCCCCAAGCTGCAGCTCGATTCGCTGCGCATCGTGCAGGCGCTCACGGGCATCATCACCAGCGCCGTCCGCTTCACGCACGAGGAGGGCTCGGTGCTGGTGCGCGCCACCTTCCGCGGCGATCGGCTGTACATCGACGTGGAGACCCCCGGGCGGGCGCTGCCGGAAGAAGAACGCGAAAAGATCTTCGAGGCCTTCAAGTACGCGGACAAGGCGCGCAGGCATGGCGCGCTGGGCCTGGGATTGTCGCTGGCGCGCTCGATCATCGAGGTCCACAACGGCACCATCGACGTGGCGACCATGGAGGGCGGGGGCATGGTGTTCCAGATCATACTGCCCACCATTTCCGATCCGGCATCGGCGCGTCCGAGCGCCATTTCGGCGCGCATATCGTAGACTGCGCGCCATGCCCGTGGAGGATCTGCTCGGCCGCACCGTCACCCTACCCATCCGCCGCTTTGGCTCGCCCGGCGCCTTTCTGGCGGTCGATCCCGACGACAAACGGCGCGATGCGCCGACGTTGCTCCTGCTGGGGAGCGAGATCCCCGAGGGCGCCGAGACGGGCGACACGGTGGAGGTCTTCGTCTACCTCGACTCGGAGGGCCGCCCCCTCGCCACCCGGCGGATGCCCAAGCTCGAGCTCGGCGAGGTGGCGTTTCTCGAGGTGAAGGCGCTCACGAACTTCGGGGCCTTCGTCGATTGGGGCCTGGCCAAAGAGCTGCTGGTCCCCTTCGCGGAGCAGACCACCGAGCTCGCCGTGGGCGCGCGCCACCCCATAGGCCTCTACCTCGACGAGGGCAAGCGCTTCGCCGGCACCATGCGCGTGAGCGAAATGCTGCGCGACAAGGGGCGATTCGAGCTCGACGAGTGGGTAGACGGCGAAGCCTGGCGCCACGATCCGCAGATTGGCACCTTCGTCATCGTGGAGCGCTCCTTCGTGGGCTTGGTGCCGGCGGGCGAACCCCACGCGCTCACCCGCGGCGAGGCGCGCCGCTTTCGGGTGAGCAACGTTTTGCCCGACGGCAAAATCGAATTATCGCTGCGCGGGCACGCGCACGAAGAGCTGGAGGGCGACGCCCGACGAATCCTCGATTCGCTGATGCGCAATCCGGATCGGCGCATCGGCGACAAATCGTCCCCGGAGGAGATCCGCGCGGCCTTCGGGCTGAGCAAAAAGGCCTTCAAGCGCGCGGCCGGACGGCTGCTCAAAGAGCGATCGGTGGCCATCGATCGCGATGGCTTTTTGCGAATTGCCGCCGGCTCGCGCCGCTAATCGGTGTCGGCCGCGGCTCGCGCGCCGCGCGCCGCGGATCGATTGGACGCTCAAAGCGGTATTCGATATCCAATCGTCAATCCAAATTGGACCGACGACACCGTCCCCGTGAGGGTGCCACAATCGCCGATGGCGGTGCATTGTTGGGAATTGGGGAGGATCCAGCGGTCCGTGCGCAAGATGGCGCCCAGCGCCCAGCGATCGGCGAACATCCAGCTGCCGCCGAGCTCGGCGCCGATGGTGAAGCCCTCGGTGCGGACGGTGACATCGGGGGTGCCGAGGATGGCCGGTACTTTTTCGGGCGTCTCGGTGGAGAAGCGATCGGCGATGATGACGCCGCCGGCCGTGAGGCCCAACCAGCCCTCCAAGGTCTTGGAGCGAATGGGGATGTACCGGAGCTCGGTCCCGAGGAGCAGGTAGCTGCGCGCGTGGGAGCGTTTGAGCCCGATGGCGCCGCCGTATTGCGAGTCGGAGGTCGGCTGCGGACCCAGGAGAAAACCGGCGCCGAACGCGAACTCCTTCGAGGCACGGTAGAGCAGGTGCAGGCCCACGAGCACCGTCGCGTCGCCTTTTCCGATGGTCCCAAAGGGGGTCTCCCCGCCGCGCTGCGAGGAGGAGATGGGGGCGTTGGGGAGCGTGATGATCCCCGCCTCGATCTCGGCGATGGTGTGAGGCCGGTCGAAGATCCCTTCGGAGGTCGTGTTCACGACCCGCGTGTTCTCGGCGTGCGCGATCCCGCCGAGGAGACACGATGCGAGGACGCTCGACGTGAAGACCGCGATTCGTTTCAAAGCCATTTGGCGCTACCACTCGGCGCGGGAGCTGCGCTGGGGGCGGGCCCGGTCGTGGAGGCCGCGGGCGGGGCCGAAGCCTCGCTGCTGGCTGCCGGCGGCGCCCCCTTCGCCGTCGGCGCCTCGGTCTTCGCGCCCTCGACGATGACGAGCCGCGCGCCGCGGACGGTCGAACCATCGATTTTGGCCGAGAACGTCACCTCGAAGCGCCCCGCCTCGAGGAAGGTGAACCCCGCCCGATACACGCCGCCGTCGACCACCGCCGTGAGGCGCGCGCCGGTGCCCAGACCATTGCCCGCCACGACGAAGCGCGCGTCGGTCACGTTCTTTCCGTTGTCGCCGCCGACCTTGGCCGCGAAATCGACCTGCTGGCCGATGCGGGGCTTGGGCGGCGACGTCTCCAGGAAGGCGCGCGGGCCTTTGGCGATGGGCGATCCCGAGCCGGCGTCGGCCAGGTGGAGCAGCGGATCGGTGCCCGTGCCTTGCGCGATGTCGCTCTCGTACTCGTGCACCAGGGCGCGCTTGCTGGCGTCGCTGGGGTCGAACCGGGTGGCGAGGCGCGCGTCGCGGACCGCTTGCTGCACGTCGCCCGAGGCCTTGGCGGCGATGGCGAGCTTCATCAGCTCCTCGCTGGCGCGCGCGCGAATGTCGAGCAGCCGCGGCTCGCCGGGCCAGAGGACCAAGCCCTCGGTGGTGAGATCCAAGACGTTGTCGCCCGGGGGCGAGTCCCAGCGGCCGTCGGCCAGCGCCATGCGCGCGCGCACCAGGATGTCGTCCAAGTTGGTCGCGCCCGCGCGGGGCGAGAGGTAGCCGAGGTGGTACGCGGCGAGCGCCGCCGCGCCGCTGCCCACGAGAAAGAGGATGAAGAACAGCGCGAAGAACCGGACGAGCCGGCGCTGCGGGCGGGACGCTTCGCTCGCGGGCGGGCGGGACCCGTCCGCGTCGTTCAAGGTCACCTCGACGCTGGATCGCGGCTTCGAGGGCGGGGCGCTCGGTGATTCGATGGTGGACGGCGACGACCCTCGCCAGGGCTCCGCGGGCGGAAACGAGGGCGGCGGCGGGATGCGCACGGTCGACGCCAAGGTCGCGGGCGCCGAGGGCGTGACCGCCGGCACGCGCACGGGCTGGGCGCTCTCGGGATCGTCGATGGTGGCCGCGAGCGGCGCCGGCGTGGGCTCTTTCTCGCGCAGAAAATTTTCGGCCGCGAGCGCGAGCTGCGCCTGGATGGCGACCGGCGGAGTCCAGCGCGTGGTGGCCGCGCCCGGGAGCATCGGAACGTCGAGCGAGGGAACCGATGGAAACGACGCCCCGGAGATGCGCGGCGACGATCCCGAGACGCGCATCACGTCGAGGAGCGCGCGGCCGAACGCGCGCGCGTCGGGGGCGCGGGCGTTGCGGTCCTTCGCGAGGTTCTGCATGATCACGTCCGCGAGCGGGTCGGGCACGGACGCCGCGAGCGGGTGCGACTTGAGCGGCGACGGCGCATCGTGGATCTGCTGGATCAAGATGCCGACGGCCTGCTCGCCCTCGAAGGGCGTGCGCCCGGCCAGCATTTGATAGAGCAAGGTGGCGATGGCGTACACGTCGCCGGGCGGACCGACGCTCTCGCCCTGCGCGCCCTCGGGCGAGATGTAGCGCGCGGTGCCGAAGATGAGACCCGCGGCGGTGGCCATGGATTGCTCGCCCCAGCTCAAACGCGCGATGCCGAAGTCGAGCACCTTCACGTAGTCGACGTCCTCGCCGCGCCGGACGAGCATCACGTTCTCGGGCTTGAGATCGCGGTGCACGACACCTTGGGCGTGCGCCTCGCCGACGGCGTCGCAGAGTTGGAGCGCGATGTGGAGCGCGCGCGGGAGCGGCATCGCCCCGCCGGTGGCGACCATCGCGCTCTGGAGCGACATACCGTCGAGGTACTCCATCACGATGTACAGCGCGCCGTCGGGCAGCTGGCCGGCGAGGTGCACGTGCACCACGTTGGGGTGTTGCAAGCGCGACGCGACCTTCGCCTCGCGATGAAAACGAGCGACCAGCTGCGGGTTGGCGGAGAGCTCGCGGTGCAGGATCTTCACCGCGACATCGCGATCGATGCCCTTCTGGAACGCCCGGTAGACGCGCCCCATGGCACCGACGCCGGCGAGCTGGCGGATCTCGATGTGGCCCGAGATCTCGCGACCTAAATAAGTGTCGACCGGCTGTGGAGCGGCGGACGATTTTTCCGAGGATTCATCGGCTGGCACCGCCAAAAGGGGCGACCCATCGTTCGGGCAGAAGAGGGCCTCGCCCGAAAAACGGTCGCGACACGACGGACAGTACTTTTGCGCCGTCGCGGCGGACGCGCTTCTCATCACACGACCATGGTACCCGAGCGGCGTCTGCGGAGCGAGAGTCCCGTGGCGCCGAGCCGGGAGAGAAACGTCCGACACCCGTAAGGTGTTATAAGGCCCCATCCTCCATGAGCGAAGTCGAGCGTATGGACGCCGGTCCCGTCACCTATTCCGTCTCCCTCCCGATGTTCGAGGGGCCGCTGGACCTGCTGCTCCACCTCTGCCAGAAGCACGAGCTCGAAATCCTGGACATTCCCATCGGATTCATCACCGAGAAGTACCTCGAGTACCTCGCGCTGATGCAGCTGATGAACCTGGACATCGCCGCGGAATACTTGGTGATGGCGGCCACGCTGGCGCACATCAAGTCGAAAATGCTGCTCCCCGCGCCCCCCGCCGGCCAGGAAGACGACAAACTGGAGGAGGAGCAAGATCCCAGGGAGGCCCTGATTCTCCGGCTCCTGGAGTACCAAAAGTACAAGCAAGCTGCGGCCGAGCTCGCAGCCAAAGGGGTCGCGGGCCAGGACATCTTCACGCGCGGAGGAACCAGCGAGGAGGCGGTCGACACTGGCCTGCCGCCGCTGGCCGAGATCCCGCTCTATCGCTTGCTGGAGGCATTTCAGGAGGTCCTTTCGCGGTCCAAGGTCAAGATCACGCACGATGTGATCGCAGACCGCATTTCCATCACGGATCGCATTCATGAGCTCGCCGACATTCTGCGCGAAAAGCGGCGGGTGCAGTTCGAGGAGCTCTTTCCGGGCACCGCCTCCCGTTTCGACCTGGTGATCACCTTTTTGGCGCTGCTCGAGATGACGCGCCTGCGCATGACGCGCCTTTACCAGGACGAGCCGCTCGCCCCGTTGTACGTGGAGTTCACGGACGGCGAGACGCTCGTCGTCGACTCCACGGGGTTGCCCGAGGTCCCATCGTGAGCAACAAGTCGCGAAAGAAAGGCCGCAAGCGGCAGGAAGGCGGGGCGAAGCCGCACGATCCGGCCGTCGACGAGGCGGTGTTGCCGGGGATGGATGGGGATGCGGCGGCGCCGGTGGGACTTGGCGGGGATGCGGCGGCGCCGGGACCTGGCGGGGACGCGGCGGAACGCGCCACAGAGGAGACGAGGAGCAGCCGGGCGGTGGTCGATCCCGCGTCGATGATCCCTCCGGCGCTCGACCCGACGGCCATCGACGCCACGGCCATCGATCCGGCCTTGCTAAAGCTCGATCCCCATGCGCCGCCGCCCGATTGGAGCGAGACTGCGTGGCTCGAGGCGGCAAAGCGCGAGGGCTCGGCGAAACGGGGAGGTTCCGAGGAAGGCGCTTCGGAAGAAGGCACGTCCGGGGAAGGTACTTCCGACGATGGCGCTTCCGAAGATGGCGCTTCCGAAGACGGAGAGCCCGAGTCGGGTGAAACGGAGCCGGGTGATTTTCCGGTGGGCGGGCCGGCAAGCGAGCCGCCGGCGAGCGAGCCACCGTCGGGCGAGTCGGAATCGGGCGAGCCGGAGGCGGGTGAGATCACGCTCGGCGAGGAGGTGGGAAGCGCGCCCGAGGTGATCGGCGCGGCGGAGCCGATTGACTTCAACGAGCTCGATGCGGCGATCGAAGCGCGCGATGCGGCCGCGCGCAGCGAGCTCGAAGACGAGGACGATGAGGACGGCGACGGCACGGGGGAGATCTCCGGCGATCACCTCAAAGGCTTGCTCGAGGCGCTGATTTTCGCGAGCGACAAGCCCTTGAAACTGCAGGAGCTGGCGAAGCTCGCGCACGCATCGCTCAAGGACGCGAAGCTCTGGCTGCGCGCGATCAAAGAAGACTTCCTGCCGCGGGGCATCAAGCTCGACGAGGTGGCGGAAGGGTTCGTGTTCCGAACGGATGCGCGGTACGCGCGCTACGTGCGCGACATGACGCGGCAAAAGCCCATCAAGCTCTCGCGCGCGCAGATCGAGACGTTGGCCATCCTCGCCTACCGCCAGCCGATCACGCGTCCCGAAATCGACGAGATCCGCGGGGTCGACTGCGGGCCCGTGCTCAAGATGCTCTTGGATCGCGATCTCATTCGCATCTTGGGCAAAAAAGACGAGCCGGGCCGTCCCCTCCTCTACGGCACCACCCCAGGGTTCCTCGAGTTCTTCGGGCTGAAGTCGCTCAAGGATCTCCCCACCTTGCACGAATTCACGGAGCTCAACGAAGAGTCGCGCAAGGTGGTCGAGCGCGAGCTGGGCGAGGTGATGCCGGCCCCCGTGGCCGAATCGTTCCATCGTCCGCCGCAGCCGGCGTCCGTCCCGGACGTGCAAGCCACGCCCGAGCCGGAGCCCGCAGAGGCGCCAACCTCGCCCGACGCCGAAGACGCCAAGACCGCCACGGATGACACGACGTCCGACGCCGACAC
Organism: Sorangiineae bacterium MSr11954; assembly: GCA_037157815.1. Taxonomy (NCBI): domain Bacteria; kingdom Pseudomonadati; phylum Myxococcota; class Myxococcia; order Myxococcales; family Pendulisporaceae; genus Pendulispora; species Pendulispora albinea. The sequence goes on along the minus strand of CP089984.1, from coordinate 1,207,970 downwards.
GGATGACACGACGTCCAACACCGACGACACCGACACCGCGGACACCGACACCGAAGACACGACGTCCGACACCGAAACCACCGGCACCGCAGACACGGAGACCGCCGACCCCGACGACGCCGAAGAACAGATCCTCCTCCCGCTGGACGACGACGAGGATCCCTCCTTCGGCACCGCCGACGATCTACTCCCGGAGCCGACCGGCAGCGGCGAGCTCCCCGAAGACCCCGCCTCCCCCGAGAGCAAAGACACGGACGACGACGACGATCACTCCTCGTCGGCCGGATCCGAGTAGCCCGCGGCGAGCTTCACGACATCGTCGCGAAGCTTCTTGTGCGCGAGAAGCTTGCGAAAAAGCTCCCACAGCACCGGATCGGCGAGCGACTTCACGGGGCTCGCGCCCTTCGACTTGCGCGGGATCGCCGAGGGCCCGGCGGCGCGCAGCGCGTTCATCTTGTCGACGAACTGCTTCGTCGGAAAGAGCTCCCCCTGCTCCCACGCGAACACCGTCTTTTGCTCGATCCCCAGCGCCGCCGCGAGCTCTTTGGCCGTGCACGCGAGCTCCTTTCGAAGCTCCTTGATCGCCTCCGGCGTCATCGCGCTCGCGCTAGCCCGCGCCGGCGATGGTCATCTTCGCCACGCGGAAGGTCGGCGACGCCGTCGACGTGCGCAGATCCAGATCGTCGCCGATCGCGTCGATGCTCTGCAGGAGCTCGTCGACATTGAGCGAAATGGTCACCTCGCTCACCGGAAACGTAAGCTCCCCGTTCTCGATCCAGAAGCCCGCCGCGCCGCGCGAGAAGTCGCCGGTCACGGCGTTGAAGCCGAACCCCATCATCTCGGTCACGTACAGCCCGCGCTTGGTCCCCTTCACGATCGCGTCGTGCGAGTCCTTGCCCGGCTCCAGGATGAAGTTCGTCGTGCCCGGCCCCACGCCCGCCGAGCTGCCGCGGCTGGCGCTGGCCGTGCTGCCGCGCGAGAGCTTGCGCGCCGAGTAGCTGTCGCAGAGGAACGTGCGCAAAATGCCCTTCTCCACGACCAGGTTCTTGCGGCTCGCGAGCCCCTCGCCGTCGACCGGACGCGAGCCCGGCGCGCGCGCGATGAGCGGATCGTCGACCACCGTCACCAGATCGCTCGCGACCCGCGTGCCTTCGCGGCCCACCAGGTAGCTCGACTTTCGCCAGATGGCGCTGCCCATCACGCAGCCGGCCAGAAGACCGAGGATGGAACGCGCGGCGTCCGGATCGAAGATCACCGGCGCCTCGGTGGTGGGCACCGGGCGCGCGCCCAGCTTCTGCAAGGTGCGGCGCGCCGCCTCGCGACCCACCTCCTCGGCGTCGTCGAGCTCCGCCAAGAAACGCTTGGCCGTCCAGTGGTAGCCGCGACGGTTCTTGCCCGCGCCGTCGGCCGCGATGGGCACCACGCTGAGCGAGCAGAACGAGCCCTTGTAGGCCACGCGGAAGCCGCTCGAGAGCACCATGGCCACGCCGCCCGCGGTCCGGCCGAAGCTCGCGCCCTCGCTGTTGGTGATGCGCGCATCGAACGCGCGCGCCGCCGCCTCGCCCTTCTTGGCGAGCGCGATCGCCTCGCCCGCCGCCACCTTGCCGCCCGAGGGATCGTAGAGCTCCAGATCGACGAGGCTCGTCGGATCGGCGAGCAGGCTCGGATCGGCGGGGCCGGCGAAGGGGTCTTCTTGCGCCAGCTCCACGAGCTCCAGCGCGTCCTTCACGAAGCGCTCGATGCCCGCCTCGGAGAGATCGCTGGTGGAGGTGGTGGCCACCTGCTTGCCCTTCATCACGCGCAGGCCGACGGAGCGATGCCCCGCCTCTTCGACCAGCTCGGGCTCCCCGAGGCGCACCTTCGCGGAGAGCTCCGCGCCGTTTCGGAGCAAACACTCCGCGACGGTGACACCACCTGCGGTGGCCATTTTTACTACGCGGTCGCCCAGTACGAGAAGTTCGTCGAGCTGCGGATCTTGCGGCGTCGTCATGATGTGACCTTTGGCCCTAAGGTTCAGGGAAGCCCGGCGATGAACTCGGCGATCGCCGGAAGAGGGAGCACTTTGTGCACGACCCCCGCGCGCACGGCCGCCGCGGGCATGCCGTAGACGACGGCGGTCTCCTGCGACTCCGCGATCACGGTGCCGCCGTTGTTGAAGATCGCGCGCGCGCCTTCGACGCCGTCGTCGCCCATGCCCGTGAGCACCACCCCGATGCAGCGCTCGCGCGCGGCAGAGGCCGCGCTCTTGAGCAGCCGGTCCGCGCTCGGCACGTAGCGATCGGTCTGGGCGCCGGGGCCGACGCGCAGGACGTAGTCGTTGCTGTTGTTCCGGATCACTTCCATACACTGGCGGCCGGGGCAGACGAAGCCGGTGAGGAGCCCCACGCGATCGCCGTCTTGCGCCTCCGAGGTGCGCACCGGGCCTCGCCGATCCAGCCGCTCCGCGAAGGTGCGCGTGAACTTGTCCGGCATGTGCTGCGCGACCACGATGCCCGCGCCCGACGTGGGCGGCACCTTGCTGAAGATCTCGAGCAGCGCGCTCGGCCCGCCCGTGGAGCTGGCGATGGCCACCAGCTGGCGCGGCTGCTGAAACACCGGCGGCGCGGGGACCGGGGTGGGGCGGCCGCCCTCCGGGGTCCATGGACCGCTCGGGGCCGGGCGGCGCAGGCCGTGCGGGACCAGCGCTTGCGGGCGCCAGTTCTTCACGACCAACACCTTCGAGAGGATCTGCTCGCGAAGCTCGGTGGCGTCGGGGGTGATCTGGCGATCGGGCTTGGTGACGAAGTCGAGCGCCCCCAGCTCCAGCGCCTTGAAGACGTTCTCTTTCTGCGAGTAGCTGGACACCACGATCACGGGCGTCGGCTGGCGCGACATCAAGATGCGCAGGAAGGTGAAACCATCCATGCGCGGCATCTCGAGATCGAGCGTGATGACGTCCGGCTTGAGGAGCGTGGTCAGGCGAAGAGCTTCTTCGCCGTCGGCAGCTTTGCCGATGACCTCGACCTCCGGGACGTTGAGGAAGATGTCGGCGATGTTGCGGCGGTTGTACGCCGAATCATCGACCACCAGGAGCCGGATGCGGGGAGCGGAGGGCGTACTCACGACCGATTTGCCATCGTAGAACTTTGCGCCAAGGTGGGCTTTTTGTAGACCAAGTCTTCCTTCAAGTGCAAAAGCTCGAATGCGGTGGAAACGTTGAGCAGCGATTCGGAGTGACCGAGCAAGAGAACCCCACCTGGATACAGTCTGTCGTGGAAAATGTCGATGACGCGACGGCGGACGTGCGCATCGAAGTAGATGAGAACGTTGCGGCAAAATACGACATCGACCCGCCCCAAGATACGGGCCTTGTCTTCGTCGAGCAGATTCATCTGACCGAAGTGGCACATGGGCTTGATCCAGTCCACCACATGAGCCCCATCCGGTCGCTCCACGAAGTACTGCCGACGCAGCTCGGCAGGCGTGGCACGAAAGGATGCCGAGCCATAAACGCCACGCCGCGCCGTCGCCACGCACCGGCGTGAGATGTCCGAACCGAAGATCCGTACGTCCCAGCCCGGGAAGAGGTTCGACTGGTGGACCAGAATTGCGATGCTGTAAACTTCTTCGCCGGTCGAGCAGCCCGCGCTCCAAATGAAGAGGCGCTTTCGCTGCTTGTTGCGCTCGTGCAGCATCGGCAGGATCTCGTCGCTGAAGGCGCGGAGCTGAAAATCCTCGCGGAAGAAGTAGGTCTCGTTCGTGGTCAGCAACTCGACCGCCTCCTCCCATTCGTGCCGCGCGAGCGGGTGAAACCGAAGGTACTGAAAGTATTCTGTGAAGGACGCAAGATTCAGCACGCTCAACCGTTCTCGCAGCCTCCGTGCCACGCTCTGGCGGGAGGTGGATGCCAAGTTGATGCCGATGCGCGCGCTCACCAGATCGCGCAAAAGGCGGTACTCGTCCTCGCGGATGATCGGGTCCCCATCGCCGAACGGAGTCCGCGCCACGTCAGTCTTCCTCCGATCCCGGTGGCGGCCGCAGCGAGAGCGCCAAGGTAAGCGCTCCCCGCACAATGGGTTCTTTTTCGCGTTCCAGGCGAGTCCGTAAGAGCTCCTTGGCCGCCGGCGCCTTGCTGTGCCCGAGCAGCTCCGAGGCGAGCCTTCGCACCTCCCACGAAGGATGATCGAGGCACGTCCCCAGCCGCGCCAGCGCGCGCGCATCGGAGGAGCGCGAGAGCTCGGCCAGCGCAAGCTTGACCACCTCCGAGTCGGAGTGCTCGAGCGCGTCGAAGAGCACGTCATCGCGCAGCGCCCCCACCGATCCTCGAATCGCTTCGACCGCCGCGCACGCGATGGCCGCGTCGGGGCTCCGGACCAGCGGGCGCGCCGAGAGGAGCCCCTGGTGCGGATCGGCCTCGGCGAGCGCGCGCAAGGTGGCCGCGATGACGTCGCGATCGTCGCTCGAGCCGATGAGCGCCACCAGCGGCTCGCCATGGCCGAGCCGGCCCAGCGCGCGCACCGCGGCGATGCGCACCTCGCGCTCCTCGTCGGCCAGCGCGAAGACCACGGCGCTCTTCGCCTCCTCGCCGCCCAAGGTGGCGAGCGACTCCACCGCCACCCGTCGGGCGCGCGGATCGGGGTTGGAGAGCGCGCGGCGCACGAACTCCACGTCGGGCAGGGCCCCATCGGCCACGCCCGCGAGCGCCGCCACCATCGCACAGCCGGCCGTGACGTGCTCGCCGTCGGGCGCGAGGCCGCGCAGCAGCATGCGCGCGGGGCCGGGGTGCATGGCCGTGAGCGCCCGCAGCGCCAGGACGGAGGCCTTGGCGACCCGCACGTCGAAGTGGTTCGTGAGCGAGATCATGCGCCCCAGATCGCTGGCGTCGCCCGAGGTGGCGAGCCCTTTGATGGCGGCCAGGGCCACGTCGACCGAAGGATCGTCGAGCGCTTCGCGGAGCATCACCAAGAGCGACGCGTCGGGCTCCGGATCGAGCCTCGGGAGCAGCGAGAGCAGGAGCGCGCGCGTATGCTCCGAGGCGCGCGGGAGCATCTCGGTGAGCGGCGCGGTGGCCTCGCGGCCGAAGATGTCGAGCGCCAGCGCGGCTTGCTCGTCGAGCTCCTCGTCGGAGAGCGCCTCGGCGATGATCGCCAGATCGGCGGGATCGCGGATCAAGCCGAGCGCCAAGAGCGCGTACGGCCGGGCGCTGTCGGAGCGATCTTTGGCGCACCTCCGCACGAAGCCCACGGCGCGCTCGGAGGCCCGGATCGCGCGCCGCACCCGCGCCAGCTGCTCGGTGCCCACCGACTCGGTCAAGAGCCAGCCGCCGAGCGAGATGAGCGCCTCGCGCGCGATGGTCATCGAGCGATCGCCGGTGGCCTCGACCAGCGCCAAGAGCGCGGTCTCCTCCCGCGAGCGCGAGGCGGCGGCCACCGCCTGGCGGCGCAGGAGCGGGTGCTGCACCAAGGGCTCGTACAGGCTCCAAGGCAGGCGCGCGTCGAGCCGGGTGAGCGCTTCCAGCGCCGCCAGCTTCACCATCACGTCGTCGTTGGAGAGGCAGCGCGTGAGCTCGCGCGTGGCCTGCATGCGCGTCTCCTCGCTGGAGAGCCCCGCTTGCCCGAGGGCTTCGGCCGCGGCGGCGCGCACGTTGGGATCGGTGTCGTCGAGCGCGCGGGCGAGCGGGATCACGCCGCGCGAGTCGGGGATGCCGCCGAGGACCTCGACCGCGAGCTTGCGCCCGTCGGCATCGAGGCGGGCGAGCGCGTCGATGGCGCCGGTGACCGCGTCGGGGCCGATGGTGATGAGCGCCTCGACCGCGGCGTTGCGCAGCCCGATGTTCTGCTTGTCGTCGAGCGCATCGAGCAGGTACGAGACGATGTGATCGCGCGCCTCGTGGAGCGGCGCGGCCACCGCGGCTTCTTTGCGCACCCGCCAGTCGGCGTCGCCGAGCGCGCGCACCAAGAGCCGCGCGCCGTCGGCCCCACGAACGAGCGGGAGCTTCTGCACGGCGAGCCGCCGCGCCTCCGGATCTTCGTCCGAGAGCGCGCGCTCGATCCGCTCCACGTCGGCCCCTGCCATCATGCGTCCTCGCCACCAAACGAGGGGGACGCGCCGAGGGCGAGCGGTACGTCGCCCATGGGGAGGGCATCGGTGATGCCGGCAAAACGGTTCGGATCCAGCACGAACACCATCAGGTCGGCGAAGCTGGTCACCCCCGCGATGCCCCGCACATCATCGCCATGTCCCAGCGGCGGTGCCGGCCTTAGCTCGGCCCCACCGGTGCCGAATACGTCTGTCACGGCATCGACGATCACGGCTACCAGTCTGCGCCCCACATCCACCAGGATCCACTTCGTCCTTCGCGTGATCGTCACTGGAGGCAAGCCAAACCGCACCCGCAGGTCGATGACCGGCACCACATCCCCGCGGTAATCGGCCACCCCTGCCACGGCCTGCGGTGAGCTCGGCAGCTCGATGACCGGGAGCGGGTTGACGATCTCGCGCACGCAATCGATGGAAAACGCATAGTTCACGTCGCCGATGACGAACGCCACCAGGTTCTTCAACGGATCATGGCGGGGACGGGAGTAATGCTGCGCCACGGTTCGCCTCATCCCTCCAGGATAGGCCGCAAATCGAGCAGCACGAGCAGAGAACCGAAGTCGCGGCGCCCGGTTCCATCCTTCGGCCGACCGATCCCGAGGATGTGCGCGGGTTGATCCCCTCCGAGCACGTTGGCGGGCTCGATCTCCGTCTCGGTCAGACGGTAGACCTGGAGCACCTCGTCCACCAAGAGCCCGAGCTTCTCATCCCCCTTGTCCACCAGCAAGATGCGGGTCAAGTGGCCGATCGCCGCATCCTGCACGCCAAAGCGCTTGCGGAGATCGATCACGGTCACCAGCCGCCCGCGCACGCTCACCACCCCGATGACCGAAGGCTCCGCCCGCGGCACCTCGGTGATGGGCGGCGGCTTGAGGATCTCGTTGATGGAGTGGATCTCCACCGCGTAGATCTCGCCCGCCAGCGAAAAGGCGAGGTACTCCGTTCGCTGCCCGTCCGCCGCCCGCCGCAGGGCGCGCTGTTCGGCGCGTCTACGCACGAGCGCGGCCATCGCCCAATTTCCCTTCCGTTCGAGTTTCCAGCGCCCGGCCCTCGTTTCGCTCGCCGCGCCCTTCCAGGAGGCGCTCGCCGTCGCCGCTCAGCACCTCTTCGACCAGCGCCGCCACGTCGAGCACCAGCGCCACCCGCTGATCGCCCAGCTCCGTCGCCCCGGCAAAGCCGCGCACCCGCGCCAGCGACTTTCCGAGGGCCTTGATCACGATGTCCTGCTGTCCGACCAACCGATCCACCACGAACCCGAGCTTACGATTGCCGACGGCCGCGATGACCACGAATCGCTTCTCATTTTTGGTCGGCTCGAGCGGCTCGAGCGGAGCATGACCGAAGAGCTTCCACAGGCGGCAAATGGGCAGGGTGCGGCCGCGCTGGTTCATCACCTCGCGCTCCTCGACGGCGCGGACCTCGCGTTCGTCGAAGACGATGGCCTCCTCCACGCTGGCCAGCGGTATGGCGTAGGTGCGCCCCGCGATCTCGATCACCAGCACGCTGATCACGGCCAGGGTGATGGGGAGCGTGATGGTCATCTTGGTCCCGATGCCCACCTCGCTCGAGATGTCGATGATGCCGCCCATGCGGGAGATGTTCGTCTTGACGATGTCCATCCCCACCCCGCGGCCCGAGAGATCGGTGGCCTCCCCGCGCGTGGTGAAGCCCGGGAGAAAGACGAGCCCCAAGATCTCGTGCGGCAAGAGCTCCGCCGCCTGCTCGCGCGTGAGCAAGCCGCGGCGCACGGCGCTGGCCAGCAGCACCTGGGTGTTCATGCCGGCGCCGTCGTCCTCCACCTCGATGACGACGTGGTTGCCCTTCTGAAAGGCGTTGAGGGCGATGGTCCCCACGGTGGGCTTGCCCACCCGCTCCCGCTCCTCGCGCTGCTCGATGCCATGATCGATGGCGTTGCGGATCATGTGCATGAGCGGATCGCTCAGCTCCTCGACGATGAGCTTGTCGATCTCCGTCTCGGCGCCGGTCACCACCAGGTTGACCTGCTTGTCGTGCTCGCGCGAAATCTGACGCACGATGCGGGCGAGCTTGTCGAAGGCTTGCCCCAGCGGCACCATGCGCACCTCGAGGATGCCGTTCTGCATCTGCGCGAGGTTGCGCTCGAAGGCGCGGTGCAGCCGATACAGCTCGTTGGCGAGCGAGCGCATCTCGGGCCTGAGCCGCACCTTGTCCGAGAGCTTCGCCAGGGAGGTGCGGGTGATGGCCAGCTCGCCCACGATGTTCATCAGGTGATCGAGCTTGCGAATGTCGACGCGCACCGTTTGGCTCACGGAGCGCAGCGACATCTCGCGCCCGGCCGCCGCCGGGGGGTACGACTGCGGCTTCTCCGCGGGCGGGGGCGGCGGGATCGACCGAAGAATGTCGTCGACGTCCGTCGCCCGGCTTCGGTGCGTGAAGCGCACGTCGCCAATGGGAGGATGCGGAGGGGGAAAGTCGGAGGGGGTCGACGAGGTGGTGGAGGTCTCTCGGCCCCACACCACCGGCAGCGGGATCTCGCGCTGCATCGGGGGCATCGCGGACGGGCGAGGCTCCACCACCGGCATCTGCCCGGTGGGTGCAATCGTATGAAATTCGGCGCCGAACACGTCCTCTTCCGTGGCGGGGAAGCCCGGCGCGGGGGGCTCGGGGCGCTCGATGGGTCCCGGGTGGAAGGTGGAGCGCGGCTCGGGGCTCTCGTCGGGCGCCTGCGATCCGGGCGGCACAGGCTGCGGAGGCTCCGGCGCGTACGGCGCGACCGTCGGCGGCGGCTTGCTGCGCGGACCGCGGCGCTGAACTTCTTCGATGAGCGCATACGACCCGCCGAGCGCCGCCTCGAGCACGGGGAGCGGCGCATGGCTCGCGAGCAGGATCTCCAGCTCGATGCTGTCGCTGTCGCCGCCCGCGCCCGTGGGAAGGTACGTGATGATCTCGCCGTGCGGCCGCGCGCGCGCCTTGAGCTCGTCCAGCGCCGAGTCGATGGTGTCCAGGCGGAACTGGACGCGGATGCGGAAGAGCGAGACCCCCTGCGAAATATTGGTTCGCAGCCGGTACTCCTCGTACTCCGTGAGCACGCCGAGCAAGCCCGGGTCGAGCTCGTACTGCGCCACCGGGCTTGCGCCGCCCCCACCCCGCCGCTGCGAGACCTGCCCCAACAAGTGGAGCAGCGCCTTCACCTCTTGCGCCGGCTCCTCCGGGGTATCGCTCCGCTCCGCCGCGAGGATCCGCGCGTAGAGCTCGACCGCACGAAAGAGCACATCGAGGACGGCGGCCGTCAGATCGAGCCGGCCCAAACGCAGATCGTCGAGGACGTCTTCGAGCTCGTGCGAGAGCCCACTCATCAACGTGGCGCCAAAGAGGCCCGCCAGGCCCTTCAGCGTATGAACGGCGCGGAAAATATCGTTGATGAGCTCCGGGTCGGTGCGGCCGCCCTTGGAGACCGCGTCGAGGGCGAGAAGATCGCGCCCCAGGCCATCGATGAGCTCCTGGGCCTCGGAGAAAAACTCTTCGCGCGCCTTGTCGCCGGGATCACCGCGCCCCCCGCCGCCGTGCTCCGCCATCTCTTAACGCTTCGCTTCGCCGGGAGACTGAGCCACGGCGCCCTCCGAACCCGTCGAACCCGAAGAACCCGCCGACCCCACCGGACCCGGGTGCGATCCCGCCTCGGTCTTGGCGCCGCCCAGGGCCCTCACACATGTGGCGCGGAGCGCCTCGGCCGTGAACGGCTTGGGGAGGTAGGCGTCGGCGCCGAGGGCCAAGCCCTTGTCGATATCGCGCTGGGCCGCGAGGGTGGAGATGATGACCAGCGGCGTCGAGCGATGGTGCTCGGACATGCGGATGAAGCGAATGAGCTCCAGGCCGTTGATCGCCGCCATGTTGATGTCGGTAATGATGAGGTCGTAAGGACCACGCGGAAGAAGGCGCATGGCCTCGAACCCGCTCGAAGCCTCGGTGACCTGACACCCGCCGAGCGCATGAGCGAACTCCGGTTCTTCCAGGATGGCGCGCACGAACGCCCGCGCCGAAGGCGAATCTTCCACCACGAGAACTTTGGGCATCGCGATCCCGCGACGGAGCTTACTACGCTGCGCAGGCGAAAGCTCGCCCCGTGTTGCCAATACTTGCGCGAGGAAGACGTTTTCGAACCGGAAACGATGCCATTCCGAGGCGAGGGAGACTACTCTAACGCTCCATGCAGCCCGCGAAGACCGCTGCGGTCCTCATCATTGGCAACGAGCTTCTGTCGGGCAAAGTCGAGGAGGCCAACCTTCGTGTGTTGGCGCGAAGCCTCCGCGACCTGGGCATCCAACTGCGCCGCGTCGTCATGGTGCTCGATGACATCGACACCATCGCCCGCGAGGTGCGCGAGCTCTCCACCACGCATGACTGGCTCTTCACCTCCGGCGGGGTCGGCCCAACGCACGACGATGTCACGGTCGATGCGGTCGCCAAGGCCTTTGGCGTCAAGGTGGTGATCAGCCCCGAGATGCGGGACATGCTCATCGAGCATTACGAGGAGCGCTGCACGGAGGGGCACCTTCGCATGGCGCTGATCCCCGAGGGCGCCACCCTCGAGACGACCGAGGCCATCCGCTGGCCTACCATTCGCCTCGAGAACACCTGGCTCATGCCCGGGGTCCCCGAGGTCTTCCGGATGAAAATCCCCGTGCTGGTGGAAAAGCTCGGCCAACACGATCCCTATGTCTCCACCGCGGTGTACACCAAAATGGAGGAGGGCGACCTCAAGCCGCTGCTCGACCAAGTCGTCGCCGACTTTCCCGAGGTCGACGTCGGCTCCTACCCCAAGTGGCTCGATCCCTCGTACAAGACGAAGGTGACCTTCGACGGGCGGGACCGCTCCCTGGTCTTTGCCGCCCGAGACCGCTTTTTGTCGACCTTGCCCTCGAACGAACCGCAGCGGGTGGATTAAGCTAGCTCCCCTGCTCAAGCCCTGCTCGGCTTCTGCCCTGGCCTGCCCCGCTCATTCAGGCTGGGGCTGCGGCCCTGCCAGCGGCCCGCGCTCGACGATGACCTCCCGTGCAGCCCCATCCCGCAAAATTTGCAGCCGCACCCGGCTTCCCACGTTTCCCACGAGCGCTTGGTGCAGCTGTTCACTCGTCATCGTGGACACGGGCCTTCCATCGACCGCCGTCACCTCGTCATCGACGAACAAGCCCGCCTTGGCCGCACCCATGTTTGGAGGCACTTCCCGGATGAAAACTCGGCCATTTTGGTTATTTTTTGCCAGGATGGCGCCGATGGACCCGGTCCATGTGTTCCCGCACGCGCTCGCCCCCGCCAAACCGGCGAGCATTGTTAGAACGACAACGAGCCGGCTCCAGCCGCCCGTGGCACCAATGAGCAATCGCTCGGTAGGCATCAGGATCGTTGCATCCGGGGTCGACATAGGTGAAAGAACGTATTCGAAGGTGCACACAGCAGATTCAGCGGCCGGCCCTAGTCTAGGCCGTTGCTTTCACGTAGGCCCGCTAGCTACACTTGGGCAGAAGCGGAACCGCTTCCTGAACCGAGCGCCTACCTTGACTTTTACCCGGGTCCCCTCGCGAGTGCGAACAGACGACGAACTCCGATGTGGAAGCTGATTATCGAGGACGAGGAGGGTAAGCGCACGGTCGTCCCGCTCACGCGGGACGATTACACGATCGGGCGCAAGGAGGGGAACAACATCCGCCTCACCGAACGCAACGTGTCGCGTGACCATGCCGCGCTCCATCGCAAGAAGAACGGCGCACCGCATTCACCGCGAACCCCGGGCATCGCCGCACCGGCATCCGTTGCGGTGAACCCGTCGTTCTTCCTCGAGGACCATCAGAGCTACAACGGGGTCTACGTCAACGGCTTGAGGGTCGCGCAGACGCAGGACCTCTTGCATGGCGATCTAATCCAGATCGGGGACTATCGCATCGTCCTGCACGATGACGCTGCCGTCGAACAACCCCCGGCAAACGCCACCATCCCGGACGACACGAAGGCGACGCTCCCCAATGTCACCACCCGCGGTTCGCTGCTGCTCGAGCGCCCGAACCGGCTGGTGATGCTCGCCGGACCCACCCCGGGGCTGGAGTATCCCCTGGATCGCGAGCGGCTCACCATCGGCCGGGCCGAAGACGCCGCCATCTCGGTGAACCACAACTCCGTGTCGCGGCTGCACTGCGAGATCCACTCGCTGGGCGAGGGCCGCTACGAGATCGTCGACAAGGGCTCCTCCAACGGCGTGCGCGTCAACGGAGCCGATTTGCGCCGCGGCATCATCGAGGCGGGCGACATCATCGAGCTCGGGGACGTGCGATTCAAGTTCGTGGGCGCGGGCCAAATTTTCCTGCCCGGCGCGACCGATACCCATCAATTCGAGTCCATCGGCGAGCGCTCGGCCAACGCGGTGTCGCGATCGGGCCGTGGGGTCGGTGTGATCCCGTGGCTCCTCTTCGGGATGATCCTGGCCTCGGCCGCGGTGGGCATTTGGGCATACCTGCGGCAGCAAAAGTTGCAGTCTCGCCAGAGCCCAGCGCCGACGACGCAGGTCGATCCATCGGAAGCGCAGGCCTTGAAGGAGGCCGCGCAGGCATGCATCAAGGACAATCACTGCGAGGAAGCGCACGACAAGGTGATGCAAAAGGTGGCGAGTGGCTCGTCGCTTCAGAACGACCCGCAGTTCAAAGAAATCGAGCTCCGCTGGGCCGAACAAATCATGGAGCGGGCGCTCAACGAGATCGACCCCGCGAAGAAGCGCAGCCTCTACGAGCTGGTCGACAAGCAGCCCACCGTCGATGAGCCGCACCGCAAGATGGCGTCGGATCGGCTGCGTGAGCTCGATGCTCAGAACCTGGCCATGGCACCTCGCGGGGTGCCCGCGCCGAAAGATAGCGGGAGCCATCCCACGGGCGTGCAGCTGACCAGCGCGCCCGAGCACACGGAGAAGCTCGATCGTCCGTCGCGTCAGGCGTCGGCGGATTCGTCTGGTTCGCACACGGCACCGAAGAGCACCAGCACCAACGCGGGCCCGCAACCGGCAGCTCCGGCGCCGTCGGGTACGCCCGCATCGGGGGCGAGCGGCGCCGCAGCAGGAAGCGTAGCCGAGCAAGTGCGCGCGATCATGCTCAAGGATCCCGATGGGGCGCGAAAGCTCCTTCAGCCTCGGGTGAACCAGGGGCATGCGACGAAGGAGGAGATCGGTCTACTCAAGACGATCTGCCGCGAGCAGCGGGACCAAGTCTGCCTGGAGCAGACGAAGAGGCTCCTGGAGAAGTAGAAGAAGTCGGAGGTCGACGGAACGGCGGCGCGCGATCCGTCGCCGTGAGCGCGGGTTGGTCCTCCGAACCGAGGCGGGCGAATTTCGGACGAGACGGTCGTCTGAAACGGAGAATCGCTGGCACTGATCGCATGATCAGTATATGTATACGGGCCATGATTCCGCCCCCTGTCCAGACTCTGATCGAGATCTTCCGCACCGAGCTCGCCGACCTCCGTTTTGCCGACATGGACGCGAAGGGGCTCTCGGACGTCGCCACCGACGTGCAATCGGCGACCGACGCGTTGACCACCGCGCAAGCCGCCGTCGATGCCGCACGCGCGCAATTGCAGGAGCGCCAAGAAGCGTTGCTGCACTACGCGCAGCGCGCCCTTGCCTACGCCCGCATCTACGCCGAAACGAACGACGATCTACGCACGCGTCTCGAAGGCATCGCGCTCCCCCGCCCCGCCCGTCGGCCCAACCCCAAAGCCGACGAGACGCCTGCCAGCTCACCCGAGGCAAGCGCCGATGCACCGGTGCGCCGACGCGGTCGACCGCGCAAATCCGAAACCGGCACCGCGGGCGACGCCGACATCGAGGCAACCCCGCACGCGGCGGAATGATTCGCCGCGCGGCGGCTTCGACGCGCCGCGGGTGATTCGGCGCGTGGCGGCTGATTCGGCGCGCCGCGGCTGATTCGACGCGTGGCGGCTGATTCGGCGCGCCGCGGCTGATTCGACGCGTGGCGGCTTTTGTTGAACCGCAAGGACATGTGGGGATTAACGCAACAGAGAGGATTTCTCCATAAGAGAATCCTCTCTTTCAACTTTGGCGCCGTGGCGGGGATCCAAAGCTTGCGCCCCTAGCGCCCTTACGGTGATCCCTCTCCTCCCCACACGCCCTAGCCGCGCCCCAAAGCTTGCGCCCCTGGCGCCCTTGCGGTGATCTCTCCTCCCCACACGCCCTCGCGGCGAGCCAAAGCTTGCGCCCCTGGCGCCCTTGCGTTGATCCCTCTCCTCCCCACACGCCCTAGCCGCGCTCCAAAGCTTGCGCCCCTGGCGCCCTTGCGTTGATCCCTCTCCTCCCCACGCCCTAGCGCGCTCCAAAGCTTGCGCCCCTAGCGCCCTTGCGTTGATCCCTCTCCTCCCCACGCCCTAGCGCGCTCCAAAGCTTGCGCCCCTGGCGCCCTTGCGGTGATCCCTCTCCTCCCCACACGCCCTAGCCGCGCTCCAAAGCTTGCGCCCCTAGCGCCCTTGCGGTGATCCCTCTCCTCCCCACACGCCCTCGCGGCGAGCCGAAGCTTACGCCCCTGGCGTCCTGCACTCCAAAGCTTGCGCCCCTGGCGCCCTTGCGGTGATCCTTCTCCTCCCCACACGCCCTCGCGGCGAGCCAAAGCTTGCACCCTGGCGGTGATTCCTCGCCTCCCCTCGCGCCCTGGCGGTAAAATCCCGAACCGCCAGAGCGCTCCTGCGTGATTCGTCAGTTGACGGGATCGGACTTCACGCCGTGCGACACGGCATTGGGGCATCCGACTTGGACGCCGGTGGGGCCGTCCTTCGTCTTGACGATTTTGAAGTCGACCCGGCGATTCTTCTCCCAGGCCGCTTCATTGTGAGCGGGATCCTCCGGGCAATACTCGCCGTAGCCCTTGGCGCGCAGCCGCGAGCGCTCGACCCCGCGTTGAACCAGCGCGGCCATGACGGCGTTCACGCGCGCTTGGGTGAGGTTCAAGTTGTATTGATCGCCCGCGCGCTCGTCGGCGTGGCCGGCGACTTCCATCAACGTGAACTCGGGGTGGTGGGTGATGGTGGTCGCCACCGCATCGAGGATGTCCTTCGACTCGGGACGGATCTCGGACGAGCCGGTCTTGAACTGGATTTTCTGCAAGATCAGGATGGCGTTGTCCTGGATCACGACCTGCCCTTTGTCCGGGCACCCGTCTTCGTCTTCGAAGCCGTTGAAGGTCTCCGGCTGGTTCGGGCACTTGTCGACCCGGTCGGGGATGCCGTCTTTGTCGTTGTCCGGATCGGGGCAGCCGTCTTGGTCTTCGAAGCCGTCCTTGTCCTCCGGATCGTTGGGGCATTGGTCCATCTTGTCCGGAATGCCGTCCATGTCGTTGTCCGGATCCGGGCAGCCGTCTTGGTCCTGAAAGCCGTCTTTGTCCTCGGGCTGGTCGGGGCACTTGTCGACGTTGTCGGGGATGCCGTCGCCGTCACGGTCGCCGGTGTTTCCCTCGGGGCAGCCGTCGTCGTCTTGGTCGCCGTCGCGATCCTCGGGTTCGTTGGGGCAGCGATCGTCCTTGTCGGGGATGCCGTCTTCGTCGTTGTCCGGATCGGGGCAGCCGTCTTCGTCCTTGAAGCCGTCCTTGTCCTCGGGATCGTCGGGGCATTGATCGACGTCGTCCTTGATGCCGTCGCCGTCGCGATCCCCAATCGACGGCTCGAACACGAAGCCGATGAAGCCGCGGAGGTTCGCCGCCTCGAAGCCGTTGGTGTAGCGAGGGCCGGCGCCGAACATGAGGAACGAGTTGCGCTCGACGAAGACCTTGAGGCCGCCCACCACCTCGTTCGAAGGCTTCACCGCGGAGTCGGCGTCGCCCGAGAGAAGATACGTCGCGTACGTCTCGGCCACGAGATCGACCGGATCCAGGATGCGGTACGCCAAGGCGGCGCCGTATGTGAACCGGTTGCCGTCTTTGAACTTACCGTCGCGCAGCGGCAAGGCGGTCTCGCTCGCGCCGTGCACGCGGATACCCGCGTTGAGGCCCACCTTGAAGCGCCCGGTCGAGCCAAGGCGGTGCTCGAACAAAAGCTGCGGCCACACCCACGCCGTGGGATCCGCGCCCGCGTTCTTCGGCGCGTCGGTCACCGGAACGCCGCCCTGCACCGCGAGCGCAAGACCCGGCCCCTTCTCCACGCGCGTGATGCGCAGCTTCGCGTGCAGCCCCAGGTAGCCGATGGTCTGCGAATCGAGCTTGTTCGGCGACCATCCCTCCACGGGCAGCGCCGTATTCGGGACCGAGGTTCCGGGGGTGCCGCGCTCGTCGCCCGCCATCAGGTTGACCGGGACGCTCACGCCGACCGCCAGGATATTGGCGATGCCGTAGTTGAACATCGCGGTGCCCTGGAACGAGTGCTCGATGAGCTGGGGGCTCCCGCTCCCATTGTCCGGGACCCGCAGCAAAGCGCGCCCGTAATCGATCACCAAACCGATGCTGACATCGTTCTTACCGAGAATGTCGGTGCCGTTGACCGTGAAGAAGCCTTTCGAGTCGAGAGCAGGTCGAAAGAGATGCGTGTCGAAGCCGTCACCGTTGCCGTTCGCGATCTGCGCACGCGCCGTACTGCCGAACAACGTGACCACGCCCGCACACGCGAGTCCGAGAAGACTTCGGTAGTGAGCTTTCATCGCCTTGCGGCCTATGATGCGCATATTTTCGGCGGAATCGGCAAATAAAGAATGGCTGGAGCCACACTCCTACTTCTTGCTTCCTCTTGCGGTAAGCTGCAGCCCGTCGTGTTCGTAGGTCGATCCGCGTTCCTCTCGTCCGTATCGTGCGTGGCCGCGTTGCTCGCCGTGTCGTTTTTCACATTGGCTGCGCGCGCGGGCTCCTTCGACGGAAAGTGGAAGCAAGGTCCCCTTCGCCAAGACTACACCGTCCAACAGTGGTTCCCTGCCTGCGGCCCCGCGCCCACCAACGGTTCCCTAGGTGGCGGCGAAATCGTCACCATCCAAGAAGAGGGGGACGAGCTGGGCATCCTGGGCGGCGGCCGCAATTTCCACACGAACCAGTGCTACGACGAGCTCCCCACCCTGGTGCGCGACGCCCACTCGCGCGACGGATCCGGCCGGTCGTGGCGCACGCGCTGCTCGACCCCGCCCTCCGATCCACGGCGCGCCGTCATCAATACGTTGGTCACCGTGCAGAGCGACACGCGCGTGGAGGTGGCCGAGTCCGGGCGCTACGAGATCACGCTCAAAGAAGGGCGCTGCACCGCCGACGTCAAACGCACGAGGGTCTTCGAAAAAGTGCTCGCCACCCCCGCGGCCCCCGCGAGCACCACACCGCCGCCCGAGCCCACCCATGCCCCCGAGCCGGCCAGTCGTGCGTGCACCCCAGCGAGCGTCGGCGCGCCCGCGCGTCTCGAAGTGCGCCCGGCCCGCAAACTTCTACGCACGGGAGAAAGTTTCGTCTTTCAAGCCGTGGTGAGCGACGCCAAAGGCTGCGCGACCTCGACCCCCGTCATCTGGGAGGTGGATCCCGCCGTGGCGGGAAAGGCGCGCGTGGAGGTCGATGCATCGGGCAAGGTCACCGTTCACGATGACGCCGTCGAGGGTCCCGTCACCTTGGTGGTGACGGCGGCGGGCAAGAGCACGCGGGTGACCGTGGAGGTGAGCTCCCCCTCGCACTACGACGCGCTCCTGGCCCAATCGGGGCTCAATGCGCTGGGCGAGACGAACGAAACATCGGTCGCCGTCATTGCGCAAGGCACATTGGGAGGACAAGAAGCCACCGCCGTGGGCAACGCGGTCCGGCGCCGCAACACGTTCATCGCCGTGGTGGGTGCGCTGGCCGCCATTTTGGGCATCGTGGCCATCTTCGGATGGCGACGCGCGCGCAAAGCGGCGCGGCTCGAGCGCGAGGCGCAAGCGCGCCATGAACAGAAGCTGCGCGAGGCCGAGGAGCGCCGCCGTGAAAAGGCTGCGCAGCATGCCGCGCAGATGAAGGCGCACGAGGAGAGCCTCGAGCGCGCCATGAGCGCAGCAAAGACGCACGAACGGCCGGGCGAGCGAAGGCGCGCGCGCTGCCCCACATGCCAGCGCGAGTATGCGGGCAGCTCGGCGTTTTGCCCGGACGATGGCACGCGCCTTGTCGAGCTCGGTCCTCGCGAGGACCATGAGGAGGTGGCGGGCGAGGCAGGCGGTGGCATCTGCCCAGTATGCAAACGTGGGTTTGGCCCAGGCGTAAAGCACTGCCCCAACGATGGGGAAGAGCTGGTCGCCTATACGCTTGCAGCGCCCTCGAATGCGCGCCTCAAGGGCAAGATTTGCCCCACTTGCGGCGATCGTTTCGAGGGCTCGGCGTCGTACTGCGGCAAAGATGGCACTGCGCTGGTGCTGCTTAACTAAGTGGCGTTCGAAGCCGAACCCAAGGGCCTGCTCCTACCTTTTGTGGCGCGTTGCTTGATCGCTGTTCTGGCGGCCCGCTATACTTTTCAGAGTTGTCTTCAGTGTCCTGTGAGCGAATGTCCCACGGAGATCTTCCCCATCGGTGTGGGGCCGGATTTTTCCCTGCAGCAACACGTGCGCGCACCTGCGTGCGTCGAAGGGAGTGCGCTGACTTGACGGTGTTGGACCACGTAGAGGGCCGGAGGCGTCCGTGAAGATTTCGTGCCAGTCGTGTCAGGCCAAGTACACCATCGCGGACGAGAAGGTCCTCGGAAAGATCGTCAAGATCCGCTGCAAGAAGTGCGGCGCAACCATTGTCATCAACGGCAATGATCCCGAGGCTGCCTCCGCGGGGGTCTCGTCCGCTGCAGGTGCCGCATCCGCCGCATCGATGGGCGGCGCCACCAGCGTGAGCGACCCCGGGTACGGGGTCGTCGAGCAAGATCAATGGACGGTCAACGTAGCCGACGGCGATCAACGCACCATGACGGTGGGCGAGATCGTCGACGAATACAAGCTGGGGACCATCCACGACGATACGTTCTGCTGGAAAGATGGAATGAACGATTGGCTCCCGCTTCGGGAGATTGAATCGCTCTATGGGGCGTGCACCAGCGGAAGCACGGGGGCGAGCGAGTTCTCGCCCCTCAGCTTGCGCAACTCGGATCAAGATCGCCCCGAGCCCGCACCCCTCGGTCTCGGCACCGGCGGATTTGGCGGCGGCGGCGACAGCCTCTTCGGAGGCGGAGCCGGTCGAGCTCAAGGCGGGCTGGCCGCATCCAGCTTCCACGCCGACACCAACGGCAACGGCGCGGGCCTGTTCGACCCGAATCGTTTAGGCGGGAGCGGCGCGGGCAGCTCCAGCGGCGGCGGCGCAGGGGCCGCGCTGGCGTCGTCGTCGGCCACGGCCGCACGTCGAACGGGCGGACGCGGGAATCAGGCCGATCTCTTCGGGGGTGTGGCTCAAGCTGGCGGCGAAGAAGACGTGATGACCAGCGCCGCGCCGGTCGCCCAAGACGGCAGCAAGCTCACGGGCCAGCGGAACGAGAACAGCGTTCTCTTCTCCCTCGGCGCGCTGACGCAAAAAGCGCCGGAGAAGCCGCTTGGCGGCGGTGGCAGCAGCAGCTCGAGCACCTCGAGCAGCGCGACATCCTCCGCCAGCTCCGATGGATCGGGCCTCATCGACATTCGCGCGCTCGCCTCCTCCGGCGGAAGCGAGGGTGAAGGAACGCCCAAGAGCAGCCGTCATGTCGACGACATCATGAACCTGGGCGGCGGCGGAGCTTTCAGCGCCGCGCTCGCAGCCCCGGTGCTCGCGCCCCCGCCGCAGGACTTCGGCGATCTCTCGTCGCCGCACTCGGTGGGCGGAGGCCAGAACAAGACGCTGTACATCGCCATCATCGTCGGTTGCCTCTTGATTGGCGCCGCGATCATCGTGGCCGTTCTGCTCCTGCGCCCGTCGGTCAAAGACGAGCCCAAAATCAGCGAGCCAAGCACGACCCCGTCGGCCGCGGCCACGCCGCCGCCCGCGCCCACGGTCACCACCCCACCGCCGGCCGACACCGTCGCGACGGCGCAAGGCTCCGGCGCGAAAGAGGTCACCCCGAGCGCAGGCGCGAAATCCTCAGGCGGCAGCAGGGGCAGCGCCAAGGGCGGCTCGAGCGGTGCCCCAGGCGCAGCCGGCGGCGAAGACACGCCGACGCCGCCCACCGTATCGCAAGCGCAACCCCAGCAGCCCAAGAGCCTCGCGGACGCGATGCACAACGCGGTCGGCGCTCCGAAAGAGGAGAAGGCCGCGGAGAAGCCCTCCACTGGAACCGCGCCGTTCGATCGCGGCGCGGCCGCGGCGGCCCTCGGCGACGTGAACATCAGCGGCTGCAAGAAGGGCGATGGGCCCACGGGCGCAGGTCACGTCAAGGTCACCTTCCAGGGAAGCGGCACGGTCAGCACCGTCGAAGTCGACACGCCGCCCTTCTCCGGCACCGGCGTCGGTGGCTGCATCGCCGCCAAATTCCGCAGCGCCCACGTCCCCCCGTTCTCCGGTCCCCCGGTCACGGTCGGAAAGACGTTCTCCTTGAACTGAGCGCCCGTGCTCACCGGCGCCCTCTGCACCGTCTTCGGGTTTCTGCTCGGCCTCCGCCTCGGTATCGCGCTTGGATACCGAGGCGAGCGCCGGCGCCGCGAGGCCCTCGATCGGGCGCGCACCGTCTCGAGCAACGCGCCGGTGCGGCCGGGGTGACGCGCGGGGCCGGGTGAAACGCACGCTTCTCCTATCGTATCTTCTCGATATTGCTCTACTTTCCAGCGCAGCAGCGTGCTCGTCGAGCGAGCCCGATCCGGGCCCGCAGGTCTCGACGGCGACCCCGCGAAGGGGCGCGCAGGGCGAGGTGCTGACGTCGAAGAACGACAACGCCAGGACGGGCGCGAACCTCGACGAGGACGTGCTCGATCCACAATCGGCGCGCAACCTCGTGCTGGTGGCGCGCCTGCCCGTCGATGGTGAGCTCTATGCGCAGCCTTTGCTCGCGGGCGATGTCGAGACCGACGCGGGGAAGAAGAACTTGGTGCTCCTGGCCACCACGAACTCGAGCGTCTACGCGTTCGATCTGGATGCGCCCAATGGTGCGCGGCCCGTGTGGCATACGGGAAAAGCACGCGAGCTCGGGACCCCCGGCATCACGACCCGCAATGTGGACGGACCCAATGGGATCCTATCGACCCCCGTGGTCGATAAAAAGCGCGGGCTGATCTATGTGGTAGCCCGCTCCTGCGACGGCCCGGATGCCATTCCCGTCGCCGAGTGCCCCAGCGCGATCACCTCGGGACGCTGCAAAGCCACGATCTTCGCGCTCGACCTTCGCACGGGTGCCATCCGAGCCTCGCGCGCGATCGCAGCGTCGTTGCAGGACGAATCGAACGCGCCGCTCGTGTTCGATGCCACCGTGCACTGGAACCGGCCCGCGCTGCTGCTCGAGGGGGACGGGCTTTACGTGGCGTTCGGCTCGGGGCCCAACGGCGACCAGCACGAGGAGGACTTCGTCTACCACGGCTGGCTCTTTCGCTACGACGTCGCGGACTTGGCGCGCGAGCCCGCCGTGTACATCACGACCCCGCATGGCGGCGGAGGGAGCGTATGGCAATCGGGCTCGGGCCCCGCGTCCGATGGTGCGGGCGTCTTCTTCACCGCCGCCAATCCCATCTTGGACTGCAGCACCCACCCGCCGGCCTCGTTCCCTGCTTCGCCGAAGGACGCGGAGGACAGCGTCCTTCGGCTGCCGCTCGACTATCGGTCGAGCCCCAACGCGAGCGCGCGCGCCTACGCGGACACGCGCCCGTACGCGGCGGCGGGCTATGCGGGCACCGTCTTTCAATTCACGGCCTCGGCGGACGTCGGGTTCGGCTCCGGCGGACCGACGCTCATCCCCGATTCACGCGACGTGGTCGTCGGAACCAAAGGCGGAATCGTCTACCTGCTCGACCGCGACACGTTGCGCCCGACGCAGGAGCCCATCGTCCCCTTCACGGCGCTCCCTCTGCAAGGCGATCACGAACTCTACGTGCACTCCTGGCACGACATCCCGACCCTATCGGGAGCCTTCGCCATCTTTCGCCACGAGAGCGCGCCCAACACGCTGGCCGGCCAGTCGACCCTCTTCGCGTGGGCCGCCGACGACTACCTCCGCTCCTTCCACTACGATCACGCCGCCCGAACCCTGGTGCTCGCTCGAACGGCAAACGTCCCTGCCATGCCGCGAGGCGCCTTCGTTTCGCTCAGCGCGCGCGGCCATGCGCGGGGCTCCGCCATCGTATGGGCCACCTCACGCTCCCTCGCCGACCGGAACCGCGGACACATCTGGGCCTTCGACGCCGAGAGCCTCGAGCGACTTTGGGACTCCGAAACCACGGCGTTCTCCAAATTCACCCCGCCCACGATCGCCCGCGGCAAGCTCATCGTCCCGAGCGCCATCACCTCGGGCGCCCGCGAAGCCCTCGTCTACGGCGTCCCGCGCTAGCACCCCCTGACGCAGCAGCGCTCACACGAGCCGTGCACCTTACGCAACCCTGCGCTTGCACCGACCTTGCGCGCTCACATGAGCCGCGCACCTTAGGCAACCCTGCGCTTGTACCGACCTTGCGCGCTCGCACGAGCCGTGCACACTTACTCGAACCCTACGCTTACGCGAAGCGGCGCTCGCACGAGCCGTGCACACCTGCGCGAAGCGCGGACGAACACGAATTTACGTGCTTACGCGAAGCGTGCGCTCACACGAGCCGTGCACACCTGCGCGAAGCGCGGACGAACACGAATTTACGTGCTTACGCGAAGCGTGCGCTCACACGAGCCGTGCACACTTACGCGGACCTCACGCTCGCACGAGCCCGTAGGCGCACGTTCGCAACGCGACTGAACGAGGCGGACCTCTACGACACGGAGATGCGCGTGATGGCCAGCGCCGCGTCGTTCATCTTGCGGACGCGCGAGCCGAGCGCCACGAGGTAGAGCGACTCGTCGCCGGCGTCGACGGTGCGGAGAAAGAGATCGCTCGTGGCGGTGACGACGTCGAAGTCGACGCACTCTTCACCGCGGGCCACCGGCCCCGCCACCTTGGCAATACCCGCGAGATCGTGCGGAAGACCGGTGCCGGCCACGATGTTGCCGCGCATGTCCACCAGCGCGACGGCCTCCACCTCGCTGCGATCGGCGACCGCCTCGAGCAGGAACTGGAGGGCCTCCTTCTTCTGCGTGCTCCGCTTCGTGCGGCGCTCGCCCCGGCCTTGGGCCTCCGTGGTCCTCGCGTGCGTATCTTCCAGGTTCTTCACGGACGGTTCGATCATGGAGCCGAGGTTACGAAACGCTCGGCCCCACGGCCCACTTTCCTGCTCGTTTTGCTGCTTGTTTCTCTGCTTTTCCCCGCACCGGCGCGGTTTCTTCTTGCTTTCGCGCCGGTGCTTCGGATGTCGCCCGCGGACCTTACTTCTTGATCTTGTTCGGATCCTCTTCCTCGAGGATCTTGAACTCGACCCGGCGGTTCGCGGCGCGGCCCTTCTCGGTGGCGTTGTCCTCGATGGGGCGCTCGAGACCGTAACCGTGGGCTTCGAGACGGGTGGTCTCGACACCGTGATCGGTCAGCCACTTCATGACCGAGTCGGCGCGGCTCTGCGAGAGCTTCTTGTTCAAGTCGGCCTTGCCCTTGTTGTCGGTGTGACCTTCGACCGACATCTTCTTGATGCTCGGGCTCGACTTGAGCAGATCCGCGATCTCTTGGAGCATCGGGAAGCTGTCCGGCAGGATCTTGGCCGAGCCGAACTGGAAGTGCACCTGCTGCAGCACGCGCACCACCGAGCCCTCCTTCTTGATGAACTGCGGGCAGCCGTTCGTCTTCGGATCGGGCGAGGGCTTGCCGGGGACGTCGGGGCAAGCGTCGGTCACGTCGGGGACACCGTCGTGGTCGGCGTCGTCCTCGGGGCAGCCGTCACCGTCCTCGATGCCGTCCTTGTCCTCGGGCTGATCGGGGCAGCGGTCGTACTGGTCGGGGATGCCGTCGCCGTCGCGATCGGGCGGCAGCGGGCAGCCGTCGTTCGGATCGGCGCCTTGGTGATCCTCCGGCTCGTTGGGGCATGCGTCGATGTCGTCCGGAATGCCGTCTTTGTCGGTGTCCGTCGCGCGCTCGCTGCGCCACTTCTCGCGCTGCGCCTCTTTGCGGCTCGGCGAGTTGGCGTCCGAGTCGGTGATGGGAATGTACGCGCCGATCATCGCGACGATGCGGAAGTCGGGCGCGCCGTAGCCGTTGCCGATCAGGGTGCCGCCGCCGAGACCGGCCCACCAGCGATCCTTGGGGCCGAACTTGGCGCGTCCCTCGACGTTCCACTCGATGGGCGTGTTGCGCTTCTTGCCGAACGTATCGCCGATGATGGGATCGTCGCCGGTGATGCCCGTCTGCCCGAACACGCTGGCGCCGATGCGGTACTTGCCGCCCTTGATGGGCACGAACCCGCCGACGGCCCACCGCCACTCGTTGCCGATGCCCAAGCCGCGCTCCTTGGCCGGATCGTTGATCGAGTTGCGCGGCCGGAAGTGCACGCCCGTGTTGGCGGTCAGCACGAAGGCGTTGAAGTCGTACTCGCCTTGCACCATCACCATGCCCGACGTGCTGCCGTCGCCGCCGAACTTCTCGTACGTCCCCGTCGGCGCAAAGAGGCTGAAGCTGGCGCCGAGCGCGCCCTTGTCGTTGCTGGTTCGCAACAGGACGGCGCGCGCATCGATGCGGGTGTCCCCCACCGTGGGCCCTCCGGTTCCGAAGGTGGTGGTCTTGGCGCCAAGCCCGCCCGCCCCGTAGTCGGGCTGCCCGCCGTTTTGAATCAAGGTGGCCGGCAAGGTCACCGACAGCGTAAAGCGATTCAGGAACTGAACACCGAGCGTGGCATACGTCGTGAACTGGTTCTGAATGGCACCCGTAGGCGTGCCATTTCGAGCCAAGACGGTACGATCCGTGTCGGCGTTGACGAAGTTGCTCGTGTGCAGCGGGTTGCGGGAGTAGCCGAGCGCCAGCTGGCCGAAAAAGATAGGCTTCGGCTGGGTCACCGGGCGCCACATGACGAGCCCATCTTCGGGTGAGCCTGCGATTTCCAGACGATCGAGGTGAAAGGTGGTTTGTTGTGCGTTCGCGCGGGTGCTGCACAACAAGGCAGACGAAAAGAGCGCGGCCGCGGCCAGTGGCGCGCCCCATCGGCGCGAGATGGCACGGCACACTCGGCCGACGCCACCGGTAGAAGATTGTTGGGTCATGGTTCCGTCAGCTAGGAGAAGGAGCGGAAGGGAAGACAAACCTGCTGCTCACGGAGCTTCACATTCGAGGTTTTCGTACCGGCCTGCGCACGACGGCCGCGACTGCACGACTGCGTCACTGCGACGGTGTAGTATTCAAGCACTCAGAAGCGGGCCTATCGCGTAAGGGTCTCTCCTTGGCCGGCCTGGGCCAAATTTTGGGTGTGAGCCAACGGCCCACGCGGCAAAAAGCCGAAGTGCACCGCCAACCCATCAAAAATGCCGGGAGACGGGCCCGATGGTACGGAGATTCCCGCGCTACGTGAAGCGTCAAAAGTTATCGAGGATGTTGGCTTCACGCTTGACCCCTGCGCACATGGATGCTTTCTTTCGCGCCCCGTCATGAAACGCACCTATCAACCGCACAACCTCCGCCGCATTCGGACGCACGGGTTCCGCGCCCGTATGGCTACCCGTGGAGGACAGCAGGTTCTTGCGAACCGCCGTCGTAAGGGTCGCAAGCGTCTCGCCGTCAGCATTTACAAAAAGTAACCCGTCCGCCGCAAGCATTAGCCCTCGAAGTCACTGGTCACGAAAGCCCAGACTTTTGGTCGTGAGCGACGCGTTCGGCGCCATGCCGATTACGTTCGCATTCAATCGGGTTCCGAGCGCGTTACGAGCCGGCATTTTTACTTTCTCGTCGCGCCTACGCTCGGATCTCCGATTGGTCCCGCTCGTCTTGGGCTTATCGTCACCCGAAAACTGGGCGGCGCCGTCGTGCGCAACCGCATCAAGCGTGTCTGTCGAGACTGCTTCCGACGCATCGATTGGGTCCCCGAGGGGACCGATCTCGTCGTTATTGCGCGCACAGGCGCGGAGAAGCTCTCGGCAACGGACGCGCTGGCCGAATGGGACAGGGTGCGACCTTTGATTCGCAAACGTTCCGCACAAGCGCTGGCGAAAGCATCGAACAAGGGTCATCTTTCGGCACCGAGTCGGTAAAGAGCCGACCGCGACGGATCCCATGGTTTTGCACGTGCTCCTGGCGCTGATTCGGTTTTATCAGCGGTTCATCTCGCCACTTTTTGGCAACGTCTGCCGGTTCGAGCCATCCTGCTCCCGGTACGCCGCTTCGTGTCTCGAAGGGCATGGAGTGTGGAAAGGCGGCTTGCTTTCGCTCAGACGGCTGTGTAAGTGCCACCCGTTTCATTCTGGAGGCTTCGATCCTCCTCCGCCCCGGCTACCAAAGGGGCGAAATGTCTTGGAAACCAACGGGATTGGCTGAAAGTTCGAAGTAGCGAATGGACAAGAACACGCTTTTGCGCTGGGCGATCATCGCGATCGGGGTCCTTCTTTTCTGGAAGTGGGGGATGCCCGCGCTCACGGGCAAGTCCGGCCACAACTCGCAGCCCATCCGTGAGGAAGCGTATATCAACGCGCCGGACTTCATGGGCGACGCCATCGATCCGCCCCAGGACGGCACCACGCCGAACAAGCCGCCGGTCGGCGAGCTTTGCACCATCAAGGGCAACCGCTTCGAAGCCACCCTGTCCTCGCGCGGCGCCGGCATCACGCACTACAAGCTCACCGATCCGCAGTATCGGGACAGCGAGGCGGCCGATCTCTCCACCACGCCCGACATGGAGCGTTGGCGGTCCCTGCGCACCCTCTTCCGCACGGAGCCGGGAAAGGCGGGCGACGCCAGCGAGCAGGTGAAATACGACCGCTTCAACTGGGAGGTCGAGAAGCTCGCGGCCGGCAACAACGAAGCGGGCGGCTGCCGATTCACCTACGCGGACGACAGCGTGAAGATCGTGAAGACGGTCATGGCGGGCGCGCGCCCGTTCGAGCTCGAGGTCGAGACCGCGCTCACGAACCTCGCCGATGCACCGAAGCGCCATCGCTTCGCGATCCAGAACTTCTCCTTCCGCCGCAACAAAGAGGTGAAGGGTAACCTCGGTCGCGTCTCGCCCTTCATGACCGATCTGGAGTGCGCGAACGGCTCCAAGGTCGAGCGCAAGGCGAAGGACGACTTCAAAGAGGGCTGGTACACCCAGCCGGCAGACCGCTACGTCGCCATCAGCAACACGTACTTCGCGCAGGCGCTGGTGGTCGATACCCCAGGCACCTGTGAGATCCTCGCCGAGGATTGGTTCTCGGCAGGCCAGAGCCGCGACGACGACGAGGCGGGCGCCGTCTACCACGCCAACCTCACCTACCCTTCCCGCGAGCTCGCGCACGGCGCCACCGCCACCTACCGCACGGTGGCCTTGGGCGGTCCCAAGGAGCGGGACGTGCTCGCCCACGCGGCCGGCGGCCACAAAGGGCTGGGGGATCTGATCAACCTCGGCTTCTTCTCGGTGGTGGCCAAGGTCCTCGTCGACATTCTGCTTTTCTTCCGCAACAAGGTCACGGGCAACTGGGGTCTGGCGATCATCGTGATGACGCTCTGCCTCCGCATGCTCCTCTTCCCGCTCACGTGGAAGTCGATCAAATCGAGCTTGGCGATGCGCCGCCTCAAGCCCGAGGTGGACGCGCTGAACGAGAGGTTCGCGGGCGATCCCCAGGCCAAGAACATGGCCATGATGGAGCTCTGGAAGAAGAACGGCGTGAACCCGTTCGGCGGGTGCCTGCCGCAGCTCGTTCAGATGCCCATTTGGTTCGCGATGTACACGACCCTGCAGACGGCCGTGGAGATGTACCACACGAAATTTCTGTGGTTTACGGATCTATCGGCGCCCGATAAGTTCTACGTGTTGCCCATCGTGCTGGGTGTTTTCATGATCGTTCAGCAAAGGATCGTGCCCCAACAAGGGATGGACCCCGTGCAGCAGAAGATGATGACCTACCTGCTCCCGGGCGTCTTCACAGTGATGATGCTCTTCTTGCCCGCGGCCCTCGGCGTCTACATGCTGACCAACAGCGTGCTCGGGATCGCCCAGCAGCTCGCCATCGAGCAGCTCGCGCCGAAGTCGGCCGGTACGCCGAAGGGAAAGAACGACATCGAAGTTCGAGAGGCTTCTGGAGGGACCGGAAGCAACCTGCGAAAGGGAAAAGCCCGTGTCTAACGTGTCGGACGTGTCAATCGAAGTACAGGATGGAGCCCCGGACGCTCAAACGTCCCGAGCGCTCGCCTTCGTGCGCACGTTGATGGAAAAGATGCTCATGAACGCCGAAGTCAACCTCGCCCCCGACGACGGCGAAGGCTCGGCGGACGAGATCCGGCTCGAAATCGAGGGCCCCGACGCGGGTCGTGTGATCGGCAAACGCGGCGCGGTGCTCGAGGCGATTCAGTACCTGACCACGCGCGTGGTCCATCGCCCCGGCGAGCCGCGCAAGCACGTCGCCGTCGACGCGGAAGGCTACCGCGCGCGCCACGAGGACCAGCTCGCCCAAATGGCGCGCCGCCTCGGCGAGCGCGTGGCGGCCGAGGGGAAGATCATCACCTTCGATCCGATGAGCGCGCGCGATCGCCGCATCGTTCACATGGCCCTCAAGGACGTCTCCGGTGTTCGCACCGAGAGCAACGGCGAAGGCCCCGACCGCCGCGTGCAGATCATCCCCGCATCGCTTCCGAGCGCCACGGCCATCCCCGTCGCGCCGGTCCCCCGCGCGCGGCCTTCGCGTCCGCGCGGATAGCGTCTCGCCGAGGGGCGCCCCGTCCGAGGGTGATCCGCCAGGAGCCCCGCTCAACGTCATGGGGACGCTGGGTGGGGGAGCCGTCGATCGACCGGCCCATCCAGCGGCGGTCGTTGCATGGCTCCCAGGGCCGAGAGCCTCGCATGGGCAGGCCATGCAAGACGCCGCGCCGCGTCCGTTGCGCCAATGGCGACGATGCTCGTCGCGAGCGGCGCGAGGGCGTCTGGGAGAGCGTCGATCTCGGCGACCGGTACGATGTGGAGATGCCGGCCCGTGGGCGGAATGACGACCCTCGGGGCGACGCCCACGAGGTGCGCGGAGCCTTCGTAGAGGACGCCGGCAAAGCGCAGGGTCTCGGCGTAGCGACGCGCGTCTTCGCGTTCATCGTCCGCGAGCTCGCCGCGGGGGATGCGGAGCTCGCGCGCGGCGAGGGATGCGTGCAGCTTCTCCGCAAACGACGCCGCGGGCACGCCGGAGACGAAGGCGAGGCGCGGGCTCAAGCAGCCGCGCTGGTCGAACACGACGATGTCGTCGGCCAGGGCATCGGCGGCGCGATCGAAGTCGTCCCAGATGCAGGCCACCCCCATTCCGGCGCCGTGGCCGCGAACGATGACATGGGGCGGAGCGCTGGCGCGCACCTTGGCGATCGTTTCGTTGCGCCCATAGACGTGGATTTCGCCTTCGGTCATGGCGGGAATGGTGTCGGGCACCAGGCGAATGGCGGGATCGCCTAGGGCGCGAACGAGCGCTTCGGCGAAGAACGGATCGCGCGAGGACGGGCGCACGGTGACCTGGGGTGCGGCGGCGCGGGCGAGGACGATGGCGCGGAGCGCGGCCACGAAGACGTTGGCCGAGAGAAGGACGTGGACGTGCGGAGCGTCGCCGGCGCAGGCGACGAGGCGACGAATGTCTTCGGGCGCAGCGCCGACCTCGAGGTGGTGCAGCAGCGCGTGCTCGACCCCGGCGGGGCTGAGGCCCGTGCTGCGAACCAGCGGGGCGACGAGGGACGCGCGATCGTTCACGAGGGAGCGGGCGCGATCGAGGATGCGCTGGACGTCGCGCTGGCGCTCGTCGCGCTGGCGCTCGCCGAGCACCCGCGGCCCGGACAGGTGCGCGGGCGCGCGGCTCATCGACCGAGGATTTCCTCGACGGTGAGCGAGCAGCCGCGCGGTGGCGCGCCCGGGGCGCGGCCGAGGAGCTCGAACCCACCTGGAACGCGGCGAACGCGATCGGCGGCGAGGAGGGCGAACGCGCTGTCGACGTTCATCAAGTCCTCGATGCGCGCGATGCCCTCGGCGCCTTCTTCCACGGGCTCGAGGGTCACCGGATCGACCGGGACCACGCGCGCCCACGGGGGCTCGAGGTAAATGCCGCCGCCGCGGTCCTCGTAAAATTGGCTGGAGAGCTCGGTCATGCCGTACTCGCCGAGGACGTCGTCCGGCGAGATGTGGAACGCGCGCGCCAGATCGCGGCGCAGCACCGATGGCTCCACCTCGCGCGTTTTGCCTTTGAAGCCGCCGGTTTGCATCACGCGGCTCCCCTTGGGGAGGCGAAAACCGGAGTCGCCCACCGCGTCGAGCAGGTAGACGCACGCAAACGCGGTGGCCAGCAAGAGCACGGGGGCATCGCTGGTCACCAAGATGCGCGCGACGGTCTCGTCGAGGGCGGCCACGTCGAGGATGTCGTTGCGTAGGAAGTAGACGTCGCCGTCGCCGGGCAGGCCAAAGGCGCGGACGAACGCCTCGTTCATATGGCAGAGCGACGAGTCGGGGAGATCCACGGCCGACGGCCCGAGCACCAGAACGTGGACCCGCTCGGGAAAACCGCGAAGCAACGTGCGGCGCGCAAACGCCACCGCCGCCGCGTCGTAGGTCGATGGATCGCGGAAGAAGTGCGAGCCGCGATCGCCCACGGTGGTGCCGCTGGTGCGAAACACCACCGGCGTCTCCGCCTCGGGGAACGCGCTCACGCGGGCGACCTTGA
This sequence comes from Sorangiineae bacterium MSr11954, assembly GCA_037157815.1. Taxonomy (NCBI): domain Bacteria; kingdom Pseudomonadati; phylum Myxococcota; class Myxococcia; order Myxococcales; family Pendulisporaceae; genus Pendulispora; species Pendulispora albinea. The sequence continues at coordinate 1,177,089 of CP089984.1, read as the reverse complement.
AGGCGTCGGTGGGCACCGCCGGTGCATCGGCCGCGCGCTCGAAGCGCTCGGGATCGAGGCCGCGGGCGCGGATCAGATTCGTGTATCCTGCAACATATCTCGCCTGGAACCGCGCTAGATCGCGCGCGAGCGCGTCGAATGGCTCGGGGTTCTCCCTGCCCTCCTCGAACGCCCGCACGAAGGCGCGGGCGCGCTCGTGCAGCGCTGCGCTCTCGGAGATGGCGTTCTGCGCGCCGTCCGTGGCTCCCGCTCGCGATTCCATCAGCGTGGCTCCTTCGGTGCGGGCGCCTCATCGAGCGCGGCTCGGAGGGCGCCGTTGAATGCCTCCAAAAGCCCTGGCTCGATGTCGAACGGGGGCGTCAAGGTCAGCGTATCGCCCTTGGTCCCGCCGGTCAGCACGATGTAGCCGCGCGCGAGGAGCGCGCGCATCACGCTCAACGCGCGGGCGGCGCCGCCCTCGAGCTTCAGCCCGATCATGAGACCGCGCCCGAGCACGGTGACGCCGCGACCGGCGGTCGCGGTCTCGAGCTTTTGGCGCCAAGCATCACCGATCCGGTTCACCCGCTCGAGGACGGCTCCATCCGCCAGCGCATCGAGCACGGCGAGCGCGGCGGCGCAGGCGGGGGGCGAGCCGAAATGGGTCCCCGTGTGGATCGCGGTTCCGCCGTGGGCGCCCCAGGCTTGCATCACGCGATCGCGACCGATGACGGCGGAGATGGGAAAGCCGGCGCCGAGGCCTTTGCCCAGGCACACGATGTCGGGCAGCACGCCCTCCGCCACCGACGCGAGCAGGCTCCCCGCGCGCCCCATGCCCGTCCACACTTCGTCGGCGATGAGGAGCGCGCCGGCGGCATCGCACTGCGCGCGCAGATCGCGAAGGAGCCCCTCGGCCGGAACGATGCAGCCGCCCCGCCCGAGCAAGGGCTCGATGAGGACGGCCGCAACATCGCCCGTGAGGCGCAGATCGCGCTCGCCGTAGGGGCGAAACGAGACGAAGTCGCCCACCTGCCCGGCGAAGGGCTCCCGAAACGACGGCGCCAGGCCGCACGCCGCCAGCGGGCCGTGCGAGAGCCCGTGGTAGCCGCCCTCGAAGGCGATCACCTTGGCGCGGCCGGTCGCGAGCTGCGCGGTCTTGAGCGCGGCGGTGATGGCATCGGCGCCCGAGAGCCCGAGCATCACGCGCGCACCGGGCTCGGGAAAGAGCGCCGCGAGGCGCTCGCAGAGCGCGACCTTCGTCTCGGCCGAGTACACGTCGCCGAGCGCGAGCGCGAGCTTGTCCTGCTGCGCGCTCACCGCCGCCGACACGAACGGCGGGCGGTGCCCGAACACCAGCGCACCGAAGCCCGCCACCAAATCGACGTACCGATTCCCATCGACGTCGATCACATTGGGCCCCTCGCCCTCCGCGTACACGATGGGGGCCTGCGAGGTATCGCTCAACGCTTCGCGCGCGCTTCGGCGCGCGTCGAAGGCGGGGCACTCGACGGCGGCAAGACGCGCCGACATCGCGCGCGAACGCGGTCCCGGCGGCGGGGTGAGCATCTCGGGCAAACGCTGCAAACGTGGTTGGAACGTGGTCACGACGGTGGTGGTGTTAGCACCTCGCCCGCGTTCGTGCGCGGCACCTTTCGCGCGAAGGAGCGAAGGCGCGGGCGGCGCGGAGACGTAAAAGCGCATGGCAGGGGCGGCGCGGAGACGTAAGCGCAACGGCGCGGGCGGCGCAAAGGCGCGGGCGGCGCAAAGGCGCATGGCGCGGGCGGCGCGGAGACGTAAAAGCGCAGCCGCGCGGGCGGTGCGGAGACGTAACGCAACGGCGCGGGCGGCGCGGAGACGTAACGCAACAGCGCGGGCGGCGCGAAGGCGCAAAGGGCCGACGAATTGGCGCGCCCGGGCTCGGCGGACGATGCAAACGCCGGAGAGGCGGCCTACCCGACGACGCGATTTCGGCCGCCGCGTTTGGCCTCAAGGAGGCGCTCGTCGGCGAACTTGATGAGATCCATGCTCGTGCGATCCTCTTCGCGGAGCTGGGAGACGCCGATGGAGACGGTGACTCGGATGAGCTCGTTCTGGAAGACGAAGCGCGATTGTTCGATTTTTTCGCGCAAGCCTTCCGCGAGGGAGCGCGCGCCGTCGAGGTTGGTCTCGGGCAGGATGATGGCAAACTCTTCGCCGCCGTAGCGCGCGAACACTTCGTCGCGGCGGATGCGGCCTTGCACGATGCGCGCGAGCTCCTTGAGGACGAAGTCGCCCGCGAGGTGCCCGTGAAAATCGTTGATCTTCTTGAAGTGGTCGACGTCGAACATCAAGAAGGAGAGCTCGCGCGAGTGGCGGCGCGCGCGGATGATCTCCTTTTCGAGGGCCTCGAGCAGGTAGCGCTTCACGTGCGCCTGCGTCAGCCCATCGATGATGGTCATTCGGTAAATTTCTTCGTGGTACTGCGCTTCGACGTCGGCGCCGGAGAGGTACTTGAAGATCGTGGGCCCGACCTTGATGCGGTCGCCGTTGGCCAGCGCGATGTCGCGCGTGATCTGGTCGTCGTTGACGTAGGTGCCGTTGGTCGAGTTGTCGTCGACGGCGTACCAGATCGCACCGCGCTGTTCGAAGTGCACGTGTCTGCGCGACACCGAGTCACCTTCGAGCACGATGTGATTCTCCGCGCCGCGTCCGATCTTGAAGGGGCTTCCCTCCAAGACGAACCGCTTCCCGAGGAGCGTGGGCTCCTTGGTGTAGATCACCACCAAGCAGTCATTGCCCCGAGGACGTGGCTCGTCCCCGAGTGACTTTTGAACGATGGTGGTTACGCGTGTTTTCTCGTCCGAGTCGCTCACGCGTGCACCGAGAGGAACTCAGCCATGATCGTGGCAAGGCGGGAAAAAAGCCTGCAATTCGTACTTGGAGACTATGGTGCGCTCCGTGCGCGGTCAAGGCCGCGCTACATTTCCCGCCTCTTTTCACCGCCGCACGACCCGACGGGCTGGGTCATCCATGTGCGCTCGGGCCCCGGCCAGGAGCGCGGCGTGGAGCTCGTGGCGAAGAGACGGGGGAAGCGCCACGTGATGCTCCAGAACGCACACGGGGATCGATGCCGGATTGCGCAAGTGTATCGCGCACTTATATGTGGCCACCCACACCTCGATGCGGTGAGCCTCTGCCGCCAACGTAAGCGTTCGCGCACTCACGGGGCCATGGTCGGACGCGTGGATCGCCGTGCGCGGAAAAACGCCGTGAGCCTGGAGAAAGCGAACGATCCGTTCGGGCCGCGCGAGGGCCGTGACCAATCCGACCTTCATGCGCGCCAGCTGCTCGAATGGGACGAGATCTCCGGGTCGAAGGTCGGGCCGATTTCCGTGTCGCGATTCGACCGAGTCGACCGAGTGCGGCGGGCCCACGGCGCTGCATATGGCGCCACGACATCGTGCCGGATCGGGTGCGACCATCACCATGGTGTCGCACGCCGCACGAAGCGCCCCCATCGGCGCCTTCAAGTCACCGCGCGGAGGGCATGCGCCGCGACCCCACGGTGACTCGAGGTCGAGCGCGAGCAGCGCAAGGTCCGCGCGGCGAGGTGCCGTCTGCGCGACGCCGTCGAGGACGAGAACCTTGGCGCCTTGCGCGACCGCAAAGTCGATGGCGCGCTGCCGCGTGGGCGCGACGATGACGTCGGCGCGGATACCTTGGGCCGCGAAGATGTGCGCGCAGGCGAGCGCTTCATCGCCCACTGTATCGAGCGCATCGCCCGGCGCGACGACGCGCGCGGTTCGCGGATGCGCGCGGTAGGCGTGGCCGATGAGGGCGACCTTGCCGGCGCCGGATTCAGCCGCAGCTGCAGCCGCAACCTCGGCGCACGCGATCGCCAGCGGTGTCTTGCCCGAGCCGCCGAGGGTGGCGCCGCCCACGGCGATGGTGACCACACCGTCCGGCACGTGAAGCGAGCGAACGACGCGCGGAGCCGACCACGCCTGCCACATGCGCTCGAGCGCTCGAGCCGATGCGTCGGCGAACGGGCGCCTCGATGCGCCCGAGGGCGTGTTGCCGGGTGCGTCCACGAGGGCGTCACCCGGTGCACCCGAGGGGGCGTCATCCGGTGCACCCGAGAGGGCGCCGCCCGGTGCACCCGAGGGCGCGCGACCCGATGCACCCGAGGGTGGGCCACCCGGTGCACGCGAGGGCGCGCCGCCCGATGCGCCCGAGAACCGGCCGCGCTCGAGCGCATCGGAGAGCCAGCGCCGGATTCCGAAAGAGGCGTCCACGCCTTTACGTTAGCGCTTTTCCCCGTGTTAACGTGACGATGTGCCCACGCGATCCTTCCGGCACGCGGCCCGAACCGTAGGCGCCGCGGCTTTCGTCTTCGGCGCGCTGGTCGCGCAGCCTGGGCCCGCGCTCGCCAACGGACGCTTTCCAGCGGCGAACCAGCTGGTCATTTTTCCGCGTGCGCCCGAGAACCTGGTGCTGCGCGCGACCTTTGGCATCCTCTTCTCGCACGACGCAGGCAAAACGTGGGACTGGGTCTGCGAGCGCGCGGTGGGCTACGGCGGCATCGAAGACCCTGCCCTCGGCGTGGTGGGTGCGAGGACGGTGCTCGCGGGCACGTTCGAAGGGCTGGGGGTCTCGCAGGATCTCGGTTGCTCGTGGCGCTTCGTGGAGGGCGAGCCAAAGTCCGACGTGTTCATCGACGTGACGGCCCGATCGGTCGATCCAAGGTCGGCCCTGGCCCTCACGTCGACCTATCTCGGCGACGACGCGGGTGCATCCCTCTATGCGAGCCGCCTCTTCGCCACCGCCGACGAAGGCGCGACATGGCACCGCCACGGCGTCGCGCTTCCCGCGTACGCGCTGGCCGAAACGGTGGATGGCGCCCCCAGTGATCCCGCGCGACTCTACGCCTCGGCGGCGCGCGCCGATCGCAGCGCGGGCCTTTTTTATGCGTCGCGCGACGACGGCCAGACGTTCACCGAGACCCTCATCCAGCTCGCGCCGAGCGAGCGCGCGCCGTTCATCGCGGCGGTCGATCCGGTGAACGCCGACCGCGTTTACGTGCGCACGGGCGGAGGCCCCCGAAGTCGCCTCTTGGTGACGGACGATGGAGGACGTACATTCCGAGAGGTGTTCGCCGGCGCACCGCTCCTTGGATTCGCTCTCTCCGCCGACGGGTCCCGCATCTGGGTCGGAAACAGCGATGGACTGTACACGGCCACCCGCCCGGATCTGGCCTTCACCAAGCGCTCGAACGTGAGCATCCAGTGCCTCGCCCACGCGGGGGGCATTCTTTACGCGTGCTCCGCGGAGTCGAGCGGCTTCATCGTCGGCGCATCGCGCGACGATGGCGCCACCTTCGAGCCGCTGCTCCACCTTTCGACGGTGCGCGCTCCGCTCGACTGCCCCGCGAACACATCGGCCGCCGTGTGCAGCCTGGAGTGGCCCGCGCTGCGCGAACAACTCGGCATCCCCGACGACGCCGGCGCCGACGGAGGCCGCGGCGCGGCGAGCTCGAACGACGAGGGCGGCTGCTCCGTCTCGTTTGGATCGTTTGGATCGTTTGGATCGCTTGGACCGCTTGGATCGCGCACCTTGGGCGGGGGCATCCCGGCAGGCGCCGCGTCCCTCTTCACGCTTGCCGCGGCGGCCGTAGCGCGAAGGGCCCGAAGGGCGAGCCGGCAGCGCGCCGAACGGAAGTCCTCGTGAAGCTCGGGTGGTTGCGGATCGTCTACGTGGCCTCTGCGCTCGCGGCGTTTCGGTTCGTTGCGCCTTGGTGGTGCGAACGCGGCGCGGATGCGTGGTATCGCGGCGACGCCACGGTGCAGGGGCAGCTGGCCGAGGACTTGGTGACCTTCGAGCGCGACGACGACACCATTCGTGAAGGGAACGAGCCCCCCGAGAATCGCTTCGCCGGCGAATGGGCGCTCGTGACCCATCAGATGACCGCGCTCGGCCTGGCGCAAGTGGTCGCGCTCCACCCCGAGCGAAAAGCAGCTTACGTTCCGGTGATCACGCGGGCGAGCATCAAGACCTTCCTCCCCGAGATGCGCGACTTCGGGACCAAGGCCTGGCACGGCGAGGACGCGATGAAGTCGCTCGAGGGCTCGCACGGTCACGCATACCTCGCCTATTCCGCGCTGGCGCTGGGCGTGGCGCGCTCGCTCGATCCGAGCTTTCCGGCCGACGTGGCCAAGCAGCACGACGCGCTCATCGCAGCCTATGAAAAGCGGCTCCTCGCATCGCCCACGGGCCTCATCGAGACGTACCCCAACGAGGCCTACCCGACCGACGTCGCCGCGGTGGCCGCGGCCATCGCCGTCCACGGACGCGCGACCGGCGCGCGGCACGAGCGGGTCCTCGCCCACTGGGCGGACAAAGTCCGCACGACGCAGCTCGATCGCGACAGCGGCTTCGTGATCCAGCGCATGGGCGCGCACGACGCAAAGGCGCACGATCTCCCCCGCGGCTCGGGAACGGGGCTCGCCGCGTACTTCGCGGGGTTCGCCGATCGAAGCGTCGCGCGGCGCCTCGCCGAGGGGCTCTTTCGTCACACGACGGGGATCTGGGAGTTTGGAGCGGTCGAAGAGTACGTCGATGGGCCGGTCGAGCCGGGACAGATCACCCGAGGATTCGGGGACGTCGACAGCGGCCCGGTGCTCTTCGGCGTTTCGGTGGCCGCCACCGGTTTTACGCTCGCGCCCGCGCGCGCATTCGGCCAGAAGGACGTTTTCGTCCGCCTTTTCCGGACCACGGCGCTCTTCGGGATCCCTTACACGTCGGGCACGCGCGGACGCTTTCTCACGGGCGGGCCGATTGGCAACGCGCTCCTTTTGGCCATGCTCACCTCGGGCCCGGAGCTTTCACCATGAAGCGCCTCTCGGACATCTTCTGGCGCTTTCGATTCAGCATTTTCTTTACGATTTTGTATGCGGTCGCCGAGTGGGGGTTCGCCCAAGTCAGCTTCAAGGAGGGCTTTTTCACCGCCGGCTCGCCCAACCTCGGCGTCTTCCTCGTAGGCGCCATGGCGTTCCTCCTCCGCTTGGGCGTCCTCTTCCTCGTGCCCGCCCATCTGGCGTACCGCGTGGTGGAGCTCGTGGTGTCGCTCGTTCTCTCCGCGAAGCTACGGGCGGCCGCGCGTCAACCGCGCGAGTGAAACTTCGCCGATTCGGCTCCCGCGCTCACGGCCGAGGGGTACACTCGGGCCGCGATGGGACAGAGCCAATTCCTGATGCACCTCGGCCACCTGATGATCTCCGGCCTGAGCGTCTTCGTCGTTGCTCAGATCATGCCCGGCATGAAGGCGCGCGGGTTCGGCTCCGCGCTCGTCTTCGCCTTCGTCATCGGCCTGCTGAACGTAGTGGTGTGGCACTTCCTCAAGCCGCTGACCATCACCATCAGCGTCCTCACCCTCGGCATCGGCGCCGTCATCCTCAACGGCATCCTCTTCCTCGTCGCCGGCAGCCTCTCCGGCGTCAAATTCTCCGGCTGCATCACCGCCTCCATCGCCTCCTTCTTCGTCACCCTCGTAAATGGGGCGTTCGAGTACATCCTCGCGAGCTGGCTAAAGAGTTAACGCGGCGGTCCAGTCCAGCAGTCCATCGTGCTGGCTATGTCGACGACGCAGTCGACGTCGAGCGTCTCGCGCACGTCGAATCCGGGATCGAGCGGGTAGAGCGCGACCACGGTACCCCCTACGAAAACGACTCGCTCTTCGCCGAGCGCGCGAGCCACGGCCGCGATGGCGGCACGAGAGCTCGCACGACGCGAGCTCATGGCGTGAGTCTCTTCGTCAACTCTTCGCGCGCCATCGCTCGCTCACGCGCTCTTCCGACACGAAGTGCGTCGGCCAGCGCGAGGTACTCATGGAGCACGGGATCCTCGGCGGCGGCTTGGGGGGCACTTTCGTAAAGTGGCTCGATGACACGCCCAAAGATTTGGTTGTCCCCGTGCGGTACGGCCCACACCACGCCATCTTCTTCACCAAGGCGCAGTCGTTCGGCCAAAGGCCGGACGCTGTACGCCGTCGGCATGCCCTTTCCGAGCAAGCCCAACTGCGTCGGGAACACGTACCGCAAACCCGACACGAGGAACTCCAGCAAATTCGCACATACTACGCGGTGCTCGCGCGCATTGAAGAGGGAACACACAACCAGTCGCTTCAGACTGTGATTGATCTCCGATACGCTCATATGAAGCGAGCTGGCAAGCTGAAGCTGCGTCCAGTCCGAGTTCCGTCGCGCCACGAGCTTGAGCGCGAGCAGAACATCCTGGGGTTTGAGCCTAGGCTGCATCGGTAGCTATCGTTATAGATTCGCGATTCGCGATTTGCAAATCGTCCCTCGAGCGCCATCAACGCGCCAAATTTGGCCGAAGCATAAGCTCAAGCGGAGCGTCCCAGATGAGCCCCGGCTTGAATCTGCCGCTACGATTGTTCGCGATTTCGGCGAGCGCACAAAAGAGTGACGGCCGCACCCGAAGGCACGGCCGTCATCGCAGCGAGCAGCCCCCCTCCCGCGGACTAAACCTCGAACTCGCCCTTTTCGAGAATGTCCGCGACGCGCCAGAGGAAGGAGTTGGCGGCGACGCCGTCGACGATGCGGTGGTCGTAGCTGAGGGCGGCGTACATGACGGGGTGGATGGCGATGAGGTCTTCGCCGCCCGGACCCTCGACGACGACGACGCGCTTTTGGATTTCGCCCATGCGCAGGATGCCGACGTTGGGCTGGTTGATGATGGCGCCGCCGAAGAGGTTGCCCTTGAGACCCGGGTTGGTCACCGAGAAGGTGGCGCCGCTCAAGTCGTCGGCCGTGATTTTGCCGGTGCGCGCGCGCTTCGCCAGCTCGTCGATGCCGCGCACGATGCCGCGGACGCCGAGCTCGTCGGCGCGGCGGACGACGGGGACCACCAGGCCGTCGGGTGAGTCGACCGCGACGCCGATGTTGATGTCCGACATGATGACGTAGGCGTCGTCGAGGACGCGCGCGTTGAGCGACATGTTTTCGCGCAGGGCGCGCGCGACGGCCACGACCACGAAGGCCAGCACCGTGAGGGGATGCCCCTCCTTCTTGTAGCGATCCTTGTGCGCGTCGCGGAGCTGCGAGACCTTGTTCAAGTCGATCTCGGCCACCGTGACGACGTGGGGCGAGGCGAACTTCGAATAGGTCATGTGGTCGGCCGTGATGCGGCGCCGGCGCGTGAACGGAATGACCTTGTCGCCGTCGTGCTGCTTGTACGCCGGCACCTTGAACGACCCGTAACCAACACCCGGAATCGGGGGCACGAAGCCGCCGCTCTGGTTGATCAATTGCGAGAGCGCCGCCGTATTTCCACGGGTGCTCGGGGTCTGCACGGGTGCGCTCGCGGCCGGCGCGACAGGCGCGGGGCGCGGCGGCATCTCGATCTTCTGCGGCGGCGGTACGATGGAGGTGGGCTCCTGGTAGGAGACGGCCGGCGCGGGGCCGTTGCCGGTGGCGGCGGCGCGGAGCACGTCGTCGCGCGTGATGCGACCGCGCTCGCCCGAGCCTTGCACGGCGTCGAGGTTCACTTCGTTTTCGAGCGCCGCTTTGCGGGCGGTCGGGGTGGCGAGGGTGCCGCCGGTCACGCTGCGCGAGGAGACGTTTTCGATGCCACCGGAGCTGGCCGTTGCCGGGCGCTCGACCATGGCGGCCGGCGTGGAGGGCGGCGCGGGGACGGGGGCGGGCGGCGGTGCCTTCACATCGCCGAGGGCCGTTTCGTCGAGCTGACAGAGCACGGCGTTGACGGGCAGCACGTCGCCTTCTTTGGCGAGGATTTTCGTCACGCGGCCGGCGGAGGGGGCGGGCAGCTCGGAGTCGGCCTTATCGGTCCCGATCTCGACGAGCGGCTGGTCTTTAAGTACGTATTCGCCTTCGCGAACGAGCCACTTGGTGATCGTCCCTTCGGAGACGCTCTCACCGAGCTGAGGAAGCGTGACATCGATCATGGTGGCGATGCTTTAGCAAGTCGCGGCGCGCTTGACGAGACTCGCGAGAAAGTATCCATCCGTGCCGTGTTTGTGCGGGAGAAGACGGAGTTTCGTGTCCCCTGCCTGCACCTCGGTCGCCAGGCGCGCGGCGGGCTCGCCCTCGAACGGGGTCGGCTCCATCTCCGGGCGGGCCGCGAGCAGCCGCTCCACGACCTCCTCCCCTTCTTCCCGCAGCACGCTGCAGACGACATAAACGAGTCGACCGCCCGGCTTGAGCCGGTCCACCGTGCGCGAAAGGATCGCCACCTGCAGCGCCGTGAGGCGAGCGAGGTCGTCGGGCGCGCGACGAATGTACAGGTCCGGGCGCCGGCCCAACGTCCCCGTCCCCGAGCACGGGGCATCGACCAAAATGCGATCGTAGGTGCCCGCGACCTCCCCCGCCCCCACGGACCAATCGACCGCATACGTGGCGCGCGGCGTGAGCCCGAGCCGCGTCAGCTCGGTACGTAGCCGCACCAGCTTTGCGGGGTGCAAATCCGCGGCGTCGACCGCCCCGGTCGGCCCCACCGCCCCCGCCAGGATCGCCGTTTTGTTTCCGCGGCCCGCGCACGCATCGAGCACGGCATCGCCCGGACGGGCGCCGAGCGCGAGCGCGACCAGCTGCGAGCCCTCTTCTTGCAGCGTCCACGCCCCCTCCGCGTAGCCGGGGAGCGTGTGCAGCCTGCCGGCCGAGCGCGCGCGAATGGCGTGCGGCGAGATGGTGCCCGCCTCGAACTCGGCTTGCGGCGCCGCGTCCCGCAGGCGATTCAGCCAATGATCGCGTGCACTTGCATTATGCACACAAATGCCGTTGGGCGGCGGCATGAGCGCCGAGCGCAGATACGCGCGGGCGCCGGCGGGGCCGAGCGAGCGCGAAAGCGTCTCGAAGAGCCAAGGCGGCGCCGACTCCACGGCCACCGCCTCCAGATCGAGCCCCGCGGCCTCGGCCTCCGCCTCGCGCGCGAGCTTCCGCAAAATCGCGTTGGCGAAGGCGGCCACCTCGGGCCCTTTGGACGTGCGAACCGCGCTCACCGCCTCGCTCACGGCCGCGAACTTCGGCACCCGCTCCAGGAAAAAGAGCTGAAACGCCGCCAGCACCAGCTGAACGCGCACCCGCGGATCGAGCTTCTCGATCGGCCGCGTCGCGTGCCGCCCGAGCCGGCCCTCGAGCCAGCGCCGCACGCGGAGCGAGCCATACGCCAGCTCCGTGGCCAGGGCGCGATCGCGCGGGCCGAGCTGCGGAGAGCGCGCGATCTCCGCGTCGAGGGCGGCGGAGGCAAAGGCATGATCGCGCTCCACGCGCGTCAGCACCTCCGCAGCCACACTTCGTGCCGATACTTCTTTCTTCACGGGTTCGTCACCTTACCAACCATACCAGTAAGGCGACTAGCCGAAGATCTCTCGGATTTGCCCGACGATGACGTCCCAGCGGCGCTCGACGTCGTTTTTGAAGGCGATCATCATCAACACGAAGAGCACGCTCATCCCCACGAGGCTCGACACCTCGCGCACGCGAAGCGAGAGGGGCCGCTTTTTGATGGCCTCCAGCGCGAGGAAGACCAGGTGTCCGCCGTCGAGCACGGGGATGGGGAGCAGGTTCACGAGCCCCAGGTTGATGGAGATGACCGCCATGGCCCATACGAAGTCGCGCGTCCCTTTGGCGCCCGCTTGGCCCGCCACGTCGTACATGGTGATGGGGCCGCTCACGCTGGCCAGGCTCACGCGCCCTTGAAGGATGCGCCAGAAGCCCACCGTGATGAACTTCACCACGCTGATCGTCTCGGTCACCGCGCCCGTGAGGGCATACGAGACGAGGTTCGGATTGTCGACGAGCACCGCCGGCGCGTTGGGCTTCCAGTTGCTCGTCAGAAAGACGTGGCGCTCGTGGCGCTGCGAGAACTCGTCGACCCACTGCTCCTTGCGGAGCTGGAAGACGCCGGCCATGGGCTGCCCGCCGCGCGTCCACTCCAGGTTGTGCATCCGGTTCGGATCGCGCAGAAGCGCCTCGGCCATCGCGGGCCAGTAGCGCTGCGGGACGCCGTCGAGCTGCGAGATGCGGTCGCCCGCGCGGAGCCCCGCCTTCCACTCGCCGGAGCCCACGGGCACGAACGCCACGTACATGTCCGAGCCTTCGATCCCGGTGCGCGCCAGCACGTCTTTGGCGCGGGCGTCGGAGTCTTCCTCGGGGCTCGGCGACTCGCGCGGCATGGGGGTCAAGGTGACCGCGCCCGGATCCATCACCGCGATGTCGCAGAGCCCACCCGCCGCCGGAACGGGCACCGGCCGCAGGTACGCGAGCACCACCGTGTCGCCGCGGTTCTTCGAGAGCAGGTCGACCAAGTCGAGGAAGCGGTCGACCTTCTTGCCGTTGATGGCCGTGATGCGATCGAAGGTGCGCAGCCCCGCGCGGTACGCCGGTGAGTCCGTGCGGGGAATGCCCACCACCGGCGCGGGAAAATTCGGCATGATGCCCACGCGCGCCACGTGCTCCACCACGTCGAGCTCGCGCTGCACCTCGGAGAGCTCGACCAGCTCGTCGGCCGGGGTCACCTGCACGTCGATGGGCTTCCCGTCGCGCTCGATCGAGAACCGCACCGGCGTCCCCGCGCGCTGCGCCACGATGCGCTGCACGTCGGGGAAGGTCTCCACCGCTTTGCCATCGACGGAGAGGATGCGATCGCCGGGGACGAGCTTTCCTTCCGCCGCGCGCCCCGGGGTGACCACGCCCACGTTGGGCGCCGGGAACTGCCGATCCTCGAGGTACACCGAGGTGTAGAGCGCCACCGGGAACACCACGTTCATGGCCGGCCCGGCGAGCACGATGACCACCCGCTTCCAGAGCGCCTGCGACTCGAAGGTGCGCTTTTTGTCTTCCGGCGGGATGGCCTCGATGCCCTTGGCCTCCTCGAGCATCTTCACGAAGCCGCCGAAGGGCAAAAGCCCCACGCAGTACTCCGTCTCCTTGCCGCGAAGGCGCAGGATCTTGGGCCCGAACCCGATGGAAAAGGTGATGACCTTGACCCCGAACACCTTCGCGAAGACGAAGTGTCCGGACTCGTGAATGAAAATGAGAATGCTGGTGAGGAGGGTAAAGTAGAGGAGGTCCACCTTTCCCGTCCCGCCTTCAGCCTACGGTGTGCGCGGCCGGCGCCGTGGCGTGGACTCCACCTGCAGCTCCACCTGCAACAATGACGGCATCGAAGGGGATGCGGCCATCGATCCCGCCGAGGATCGCCTCGCTCATGCGCTCCGGGTGCGGCATGATGCCGAAGACGTTCTTGCGCGGGCCCCCGTAGAGGGCCGCGATGTTCTTGTCGGCGCCATTGGGGTTCGAGGCCTCGGTGATCGCGCCGTCCTTTTCACAGTATTGGAGCGCGATGCGGCCCGATTGTTCGAGCTCGGCCAAGACGGCCGGCGTGGCTTGGTAGCGCCCCTCGCCATGGGCGATGGGCAGGCGCCAGACGGCATCGACCTGCGGCGTGTAAGGACCCACGGCCCCGACTTTGACGTAAACATCGCCACATGCAAACTGCATCGACTTGTTTCGTGTGAGGGCGCCGGGCAAAAGTCCCACCTCGGTGAGAATTTGAAAGCCATTGCACACCCCGAGCACATAGCCGCCTCGGTTGGCGTGGCGGACGATGGCCCCGATGATGGGCGCGACCTTGGCGATGGCGCCTGCCCGCAGGTAGTCGCCGTAGCAGAAGCCGCCAGGGATGGCGACGAGGTCGGTGCCCGCGGGGAGCTCGGTTTCGGTGTGACGAATGACCGTGGTGGAGAGCCCGCAAACCCCTCGAAGGGTGCGAACCATTTCGGCATCCGCATTGATTCCAGGAAAAACGACGACGGTGGCTCGCATTTCGGCCCTTTCGCTAGCACGGAAGCGGCAAAGCTTCTACGTTGCGCCGCGTGACGCACCATCCATCTCGCGAGTCGGGCGAGCCTGCTGCCGCTGCGACCTCGAAGCCGAGCCCTTTTCCAGGAGATCTCCCGATCACGGACGAGCTCGTCCGCCAGCACAAAGTCAGCGAGTCCGAGTACCGCACCATCGTCGCCACGCTTGGACGCGAGCCCTCGTACACCGAGCTCGGCGTCTTTAGCGTCATGTGGAGCGAGCACTGTTCGTACAAGTCCTCGCGCGTCCACCTGCGAAGGCTGCCGACCAAAGGGCCGAGGGTCATTCAAGGGCCGGGCGAGAACGCGGGCGTGGTCGACATTGGCGATGGGTTTGCGGCCGTCTTCAAGATGGAGTCGCACAATCACCCGAGCTTCATCGAGCCCTACCAGGGCGCGGCCACCGGGGTCGGCGGCATCCTTCGCGACGTCTTTACAATGGGCGCCCGGCCCATCGCCTCGCTGAACTCCCTGCGCTTCGGCAGGCCCGATCATCCGCGCACCCCGGAGCTTCTGCGCGGGGTGGTGGCCGGCATCGGCGGCTACGGCAACTCCTTCGGCGTCCCCACCGTGGGCGGCGAGGTCTCCTTCGATTCGAAGTACGACGGCAACATCCTCGTCAACGCCTTCACCTGCGGCGTGGTGCACAAGGACCGCATCTTCTACGGGCGCGCCAGCGGCATCGGCAACCCGATCCTCTACGTGGGCGCCAAGACGGGGCGCGACGGGATCCACGGCGCCACCATGGCCTCCGACGAGTTCGGCGAGGGAGAGGTCACGGGCGGCGGCAAAGGGAGCGAGAGCGCGAAGCCCGGCGAGGAAGGCATCGCCACCGCCGCGTCGCTCCGCAGCGGGGTGCGCTCCACCATGCAAGTGGGCGATCCCTTCATGGGCAAGCTGCTGCTCGAGGCATGCTTGGAGCTCTTTCAGCTCGATCTTCTGGAGGGCATCCAGGACATGGGGGCCGCCGGGCTCACCTCCTCCAGCGTGGAGATGGCCGGCCGCGCCAAGAACGGCATCGACATCGATCTCGATCGGGTCCCCCGGCGGGCCAAGCGCATGGCGCCCTACGAGATTTTGCTCAGCGAATCGCAGGAGCGCATGCTCCTCGTCGCCAAGCGTGGGTGCGAAGAGCGCGTGCTCGAGATCTGCAAGAAGTGGGAGCTCGACGCGGCCGTCATCGGTCACGTGACCGACACCAAGCGCTGGGTCGTCCGCGCCACGCCCGGCTTCGATCCGCTGGCCGACGCGAAGGCTGCCGGGGCGCGCGTCGCCGGCGAGAGCGTGGTGGTGTGCGACATCCCCATCGACATTCTGACCGACGGCGCCCCCGTCTACGATCGCCCGCGCGTCCAAGCCGCGCGCAAAGGCGGCTCGGAGCGCGAGGCGCCCGCGGCAACCCGCTTTACGAGCCCCAAGGCCGGCAGCTGGGGGGACGAGCTCCTCGCCTTGTGCGGCTCGCCGAACCTGGGCTCGCGGCGCTGGATCTGGAAGCAGTACGACCACATCGTCCGCGGCGGCACCGCGGTGCGGCCCGGCGGCGATGCCGGCGTGGTGCGCGTGCCGTGCGAGCTCGGAGATCGTGTACTTTACAAGTATCTGGCGTTCTCCGTGGACTGCAACGCGCGCCAGGTGGAAAACGATCCCTTCGTGGGCGGCGCCATGGCGGTGGCGGAGAGCTGCCGCAACGTGGTGTGCGCGGGCGCGGAGCCCATTGGGCTGACCGATTGCCTCAACTTCGGCAACCCCGAGCGGCCCGAGGTGATGGAGCAGTTCGCGCGCGCCATCGACGGCATCGCGGCCGCGTGCCGCGCGCTCGAGGTCCCCGTCGTGAGCGGAAACGTGAGCCTCTACAACGAGACGGCCGGCGCGGCGATTTTGCCGACGCCGACCATCGCGTGCGTGGGGCTCCTGGCCGATGAAAAAGACGTGCTCACCCCGTGGTTCAAACGCGAGGGCGACACGGTCATCGCGCTGGGGGTGCGGGCGGGCTTGGCGAAGGGCTCGGATCCCCTCGGCGGGAGCGAGTACGCGGCGTGGCGAACGGGCTCGCGCGGCGGCGCCCCGGTGCTCGATCTCGAGCTCGAGGCGCGGCTGCAGCGGCTGGTGCTGACCCTCGCGCGCGAGCACGTCCTCGCCAGCGCGCACGACGTGGCCGATGGCGGCTTGGCGGTCGCCCTGGCCGAGTGCTGTGTGACGGCGCCCGAGGGGCAGCGCGATGTGGGGGCACGTATTACGCTGCCGGCCCACGACGCAAGCGTGTCTACAGATGGCGCGGATGCCGTATCGACAGCAGTTCAATTTTTCGGTGAGACGCCCTCGCTCATCCTGGTCAGCGTGGCGCAGGAGCATGTGGAGCACGTGCTGGCGTCCGCTCGAAAGGCCTCGGTTTCCGCGGAAATTCTGGGTCAAACCGGGGGTGACGCGCTCCTTGTCGATGCCGCAGGCGCGACGCGCGCCAACCTCCAGGTGCCTCTCGCTCGGCTTCGTCGCGCGCGCGAAGAATGTCTCACGAGTATCGTCGGCGAGTAGTCCACCCGACGGCGCATCGTGGTACCATTTGACGAGCACACGTCTCGTGTAGCTGAGTCATGTCCAAGGCGCCCTCTCCGCTACTCGGCTATAACAACAACGTCCGACACAAGAGTCGGGTGTTCCACATTCAGACCGAAGATTCGGGCGTTCGGCACCCGCACGTCATCACGCACCTGTTCATGGACGGGGGCCGGATCCTCAAGTCGGTCAAGAAAAGCTATGCGGAGCACCTGGGCTCCGAGGGGCTCGAGGGCGTCGTCCGCCACATGATGAAGGAGCAGCACAAGGCGATGTTCATCGCCTTGCGCGGCGGCCACTTCGATCATCTGGTCGACGCCGCCGAAGCCTCGCCGCCCACGATGCGGGGCTCCGCGCCGCCCGTCTCCAAGAGCCCTTCGAGCGGCCCGGTGCCCTCGGGCGACCGCACGGATCCGCCTCCGGCGGTGCAACTCAAGCCGGACGTTTCGACATCGTCGCCCCCGCCCTCGTCGTTGCCGGAGGAGCCGGCAAGGTCCGGGGCTCGAACGACCGCCGCGGAGGTGCAGTCTGCATCGATCGCTGCGCCGTCGGAGAAGGGTGCGGAGGAGCAGGCGGCCGGCGAGCAGGCAGCCGGCGAGCAGGCGGTGGCCAAGTCGCGGACGGAGGAGCAGGCGGCGGGCGAGCCGGCAGCCGGCGAGCCGGCGGTGGCCAAGTCGCGGACGGAGGAGCAGGCGGCGGGCGAGCCGGCAGCGGACGAGTCGGAAGCGCCTGCGCGGAGTGAGACGATCCCGGCGGGGCCGCCTGCGTCGGCGGTGGATACGGTCAAGGTGCCGGCGTCGGCGTCGCCGGAAACGATTCGTGTGCCGGGACCACCTCCGAGTTACGGGGAGGCAGCCGCCAGCGGCGGGCCTCCGGCGGGGCTCGAGCTGACCTTGGACATCGATGCGCTCGAGGGCGGTGCGCCGATCGAGGTCGCGCCGGCGGCCGCCGAGCCTTCGGGCGATCTCGCGCCATCTCCGTTCAAGAAGAGAGCCGATACATTTCGCTTCCGGCCGCCGGGCAAGGAGACGCGGGCCACCGCGGCGCTCCTTTCGACGTCGCGCCAGCCTGGTGCGCCCGGCATGCCCGTCTCGGCGTCATTCTCGGAGCTCGCGGCGCGAAGCGCGGAGATGGGACCGCGCTCGTCGGCCGCCGCCGCGCCACCTGCGTCGGGCGTCGCCAAGAGCGATTCGTTTGCGAGCGCGCCCTCATCATCGCGCTCCCCCGAGGCGGAAAAGTCGAACAGCCCGCCGCCCTCGTCGCAGCCGGGGCGCGCGCCGGCGCCGGGTTACAAGCCCCAAGGTGCGCCGGGCTCGGAAGGTCGGTATGCGCCGGCGCGGCCGGCGGCGATTTTTGGCCATGCGCGGCCGCAGCAAGGGAGCTCGATCTTCGGCGAGGATCTCATCAGCGATAAGTCGCTCGACGAGGTGATCCTCAGTTATTTGGCGGAAGATCTGGAGACGGAGAAGAAGTAGGGGCCCGCGATTCGATCGAGACGGAGTTTGCGCTCCGCGGCTCGACCGGCTTCGGTCCGAGGGTGCGTAACCGCTTTGGTCGATGGGTCGTGGGATCGCTTCGTCGAAGCTCCGCGCGAGCCGGCTCGTTGATCTTCGGTGCGAACCGCTTCGCTGAACTCGGGTGCGAACCGCTTCGTTGAAGCTCGGCGCGAGCGTCGCAGCTCCACGGTTGGCGGTGAGCGCCTTTGTCGAACGACCGGCGTGGCCGTCATGGCGGAAGGGTCCGCGAGAGTGTCGAGCTCGACATTTTTCGGTGATTTTGCTTGACGCCAAGGGCAGACGGAGCTTTGCTGGAGGTGAAATCGAAAGTGATATTCATTTTCATATACGAGGAGCAATCATGGACGACTCTCATCGAGCCCGCCTCGCCGAAGGCCCCATTTGCATGGTCGAAGAGTGCAGCTGCGGGGTGATGCATCTGACAATCGGTCCCGTCACCTTGCGCTTGCAGTCCGAGGCGGTCGAATCGATGTGGGTCACCTTGGGCGAAGCCATCAGCCGCCACGCCGCCCGCGAACGCGAGCGCGGACTGCACCTGCACCTGGGCGCGAGTGAAGCACCGCGCTCCGACGATCGTCTGTCGTAGTCAGCCACGTAGCGACTGCACCCGGCCCGGCCGCCGAGCGGATTGGCCCGCCCGCCGCTTTACTCCGACGGCGCGGGCGCGGGCGGATCGGCCGGGTGCACCTCGGGCGACGCCGACGGCTGCACGATCGGCGGCGTGGTGGGCGGAACGACGCCCCACGTCGGCGCCGCGGACGGCGCGTGATTCGGCGGCGCCGCGCCCCCGGGCGGCGGAACGATCGGCGTTCGCGGAGGCTTCGGCTTGCGCCCGCCGGGGCGGGTCGGCGTGGAAGGCGCCGCCGAACCGCCCGGATCCGCGGGCGCCTGCTCGACGAGATCCTCCGGCGGCGGCAAAGGCTCTTTGCGCAACGTCGGCGGCGAGACATGGGACGGCGGCGGCGGCGCGGCAGAGGCTTGCGGCTCGGGCGGCGGCACCACCGGCTTCACCTCCGCGCTCGGAGCTTGGCTCGCGCCAGACGAAGCCGATGAAACGACGGACGCCGCGTTCGTCGACGGATCGTGCGTGACCGTGCTCTGCGAGAACGCGCCACGAAAGATGAAGGCGCCGAGCGCCGCGACGCCCAAAAGCAACCCCGCGGCCAAAAGGTGCCCCGTCCAGCGACCGCGCGCCGGCAGAAGATCGGCGTCGATGTCCGTACCGAGCGGCGTCAGGCGGCTGGGCGTTCGCTCCAGCTTCGTGGAGATGCGCGCCGAGGCCGCGCGAACCACGGCCGCGTCGATCGACACCTCGGTGGCGGCGACGCCCAGATCGTGCGGCGTCACCAGCGGCCTTCGTGCAACGGCACCCGGCGGCGCCGACGACTGCGCCGAGCTGGCGAGCGGCCCGCCTTCCAGGAACGCGCGCAGATCGGCGCGCATCTCGCGCGCCGATTGGTAGCGCTCTTCCCGTGCTTTGCGCATCGCCTTGAGGCAGATGGCTTCGAGCTTCTTGTCCACCCCTGGCGCGCGCTGCGAGGGCGCGAGCGGCTCGTCGGTCACGTGCTTGAGCACCACCCCGAGCGCGCTGTTCGCCTCGAAGGGCACCGTGCCCGTGAGGAGCTGGTAGAGGATGACCCCCACGGAATAGATGTCCGCCCGCGCATCGAGCGCCTCGCCCCGACCTTGCTCCGGCGACATGTACTCGGGCGTGCCGACCACCAGACCGTGGGTCGTGAGCTTTCCCTGTTCCCGCTCGTCGGTCGTGGGCTCCTTGCGCTCCTCGATGATCTTCGCGATGCCGAAGTCGCAAACTTTGACGACGTCTTTGGGCTGCCCCTCGTCGTCGGTCGACGGAAGCACCATGATGTTCTCGGGCTTGAGATCGCGATGCACCACGCCCATGTCGTGGGCTACCGCCAGCGCGGCCAAGGTCTGCATCACCAAATCGGCCACGCGCGGCGGCGGCAGCGGCCACTCGGATTGGATCACCTGGAACAGGTCGCGCCCGTCCAAGAACTCCATGGCCATGTAGAGCGTGCCATCGTCCTCCTCGCCAAAATCGATCACCCGCATCGAATTGGGGTGGTCGATGCGCGACGCGGCCTTGGCCTCACGCATGAACCGGGCAGGGAAGGTGGAGTCCTTGGCCAGGTCGCGGTGCAGCAATTTGAGGGCGACCAGCTTGTCGAGCGAGACCTGGCGAGCCCGGTACACGGCCCCCATGGCGCCGCTTCCAATGAAGGCTTCGACCGCAAATTTCCCTGCGATTTTGCGCCCTATCAGAAGATTTTGGTCTACCTGCGCCATGAATCGGGGTGAAGTCTAACCAAGGAGGCCTGATCCAGCCACACACTCATTCATGCTCTCATGTGTGCGGGTGCGCTAGGCAATAGCGGGCTCCGGCTTCTCGCGCAATGTGCACAATCTCTGCATCTCCATTGTGCAGCCGGCTAACCGCTTGGGCGACCTCGTCGGGCGGAGCGCCTTTTTCCATGAGGATGCGCGCTTCATCGTCGCCGGTCAGCAGATCGAAGGCCGGAATATCCTTTACGAATTCATAGGGTTCCGTGCGGAAAGCAAATCGTGCCGGGTCCTGCTGCCGGGCGAGCGCGACGAGCGCCACATAGGTCGCGATCGGCCGAAATGTCCCGGAATCGGTCACGTGGACTTGAACGCCGCCGCAAATCAAGCCCGCGTGTTTGTGAAACATGGGCTGGAACGTGAGCGGCCGCACGCGCACCCCTGCGGGCTCGAGGGCGTGGAAATCGTGCGCGAGCTTGGCACCATCGAGCCAAGGGGCGCCGAACACCTCGAAGGGCTGCGTCGTGCCGCGCCCTTCGGAGAGGTTCGTGCCCTCGAGGAGGCACGCGCCCGGGTACACCAACGCCGTTCGATACGTGGGCATGTTGGGCGAGGGCGCGATGAAGGGGCGGTCCCAAGCTGGCGCATGCGCGTCGCGCGCGAGGCCGGTCACGGCGGCCACCTCCAGCTGCTCCGGGGGTATCCCCTCTTCGCCGGCGCGCCAGGCGATGATTTCGCCCAGGGTCAGGGCGTGGCGAATGGGAATTGCTTCCAGCCCGACGAAGGATCGGAACGCGCTCTGCTGGCGGCGGCCCTCGATGGACGAGGGATCCCCGCCGATGGGGTTGGGGCGGTCGAGGATCAGGGCGCGCTTGCCGAGCTTCTGGCACACGCGCACGGCCAAGAGCGCGGTCCATACGAAGGTGTAATAGCGTGCGCCGACGTCCTGCAGATCGACCACGAGTAGGTCGACGTCCGCCAAATCCTCCGCGCGCGGCTCGAGCGCAGAAAAATCGGCGCCGTACAGGCTGCGGATTGGAATGCCATTTCGATCGCGCGCGTCCTCCACGCCAATCATGTCCTGCGCCTCGCCGCCGAAGCCGTGCTCGGGACCGAAGATGACCTTCAGCCGCGCACCTTGTCCGATGACGACGTCGGCTGCGTGTACGAGGTCGCGCGTGACCGACGCGGGGTGCGCCAGAAGTGCGACGCGCGTGCCCCGCAGGGCGCGCATGAGCGACCTCGATTGGCCGGCGGCAAGACGGTCGAGTCCGGTGAACATCCAACCATGGTACGCAAAGAATGATATCCAAGTAAAAGGAGATTCAGGTTGAAGGGCGGTAACTTCACCGGCGATGGGATTGTCGCGAGAGCTCCGCAGATGGCGGAGATCTTCCGGACCATCGTCAAGGTTGCCGAATACAAGACCACCGTGCTGGTGACGGGCGAGAGCGGCGTCGGCAAAGAGCGAATCGCCCGCGCCATTCACGCCCAATCGAACCGGCGCGAGGGTCCATTCGTCGCCATCAACTGCGGCGCCATCCCGGAGAACCTGCTGGAGAGCGAGCTATTTGGCCACAAAAAAGGCGCCTTCACCGACGCGACGGCCGATCGGCGCGGCATCTTCGAGGAGGCCAGCGGCGGCACATTGTTCCTCGACGAAATCGGCGAGCTGCCGCAGGGGCTGCAAGTCAAACTCTTGCGCGCGCTCCAAGAAGAATCCATCCGTCGGCTGGGCGATACGCAGGACACGTCCGTAGACGTGCGCATCATCGCGGCGAGCCACCGCAATCTGGCCGCGGAGGTGGATGCCGGGCGGTTTCGGGAAGATCTTTATTATCGAATCAACGTGCTACCCATTGCCATCCCCGCGCTGCGCGAACGGCGCGAAGACATTCCACCGCTGGTGGAGCATTTCATCGAGCGAAACAACGCGAAGCTCGGCACATCCATTCGCGGCATCTCGGCGGAGGCCGCGAAGCTGCTCATGGACTATGCGTGGCCGGGCAACGTGCGCGAGCTCGAGAACACCATCGAGCGCGCCATGGTGCTCTCCGAGCGCGAGCAGCTCGACGTGAGCGACTTTTCGGAGCAGCTGCACTCCACGGCGGATCCCGTGCAGGCGCAACTCGCCACCGGGGAGCTGTCGATCAAGAAGACAACGCAGGTGATCGAGGAAATATTGATTCGGCGTGCGCTCCAGAAGACCAATGGGAACCGAACGCGCGCGGCGGCTATTTTGGAGATCAGCCACCGTACGCTTCTTTACAAAATCAAAGACTATAAGATCATGGACTCGTGAGCTTCCTCCGCGCGGGCGACGTCCCCACTGCTGCCGTCCAGGTCATCGATGGCGTTTCCATCGCGGCGGGCGTTTTGCACACCAAAGGCGCCTGTCGCACCGAAGGCGTCTCTTGCACGGCGGGCGGCTCCTTTGTTGCGGGCGGCTCCGCCTTTGCGGGCGGCTCTCGCGCCGCGGGCGTTTTGCACACCAAAGGCGTCTCTCGCACGGCGGGCGGCTCCCCTACCGCGGCCTGTTCCTTTGTTGCGGGCGGCTCCGTCTCTGCGGGTGTCTCTCGCGCCGCGGGCGTTTTGCACACCCAAGGCGTCTCTCGCGCCGAAGGCGTCTCTCGCACCGAAGGCGTCTCCCCCACCGCTGCCTTCTCTCGCACGGCGGGCGGCTCCGCCTCTGCGAGCGATTCCTTTGTTGCGGGCGGCTCCGCCTCTGCGGGCGGCTCGCGCACCACCGCCTTCTCTCGCGCCGCGGGCGTTTTGCACACCGAAGGCGTCTCTCGCGCCGAAGGCGTCTCCCCCACCGCTGCCGTCTCTCGCACGGCGGGCGGCTCCGCCTCTGCGGGCGGATCGCGCGCCACCGCCTTCTCTCGCGTCGCGGGCGGCTCCCCCACCAACGGCGTCTCTCCTACCAACGGCGTCTCTCCTACCAACGGCCGCTCCCCCACCAACGGCGTCTCTCTCTCGAACGGCCGCTCCCCCTCCCCAACCCTCCCCCGGGCGCGGAGGGGACTAACGGTGTTGTCGCTGGCATTTGCGGTGGCGATGTCCGTGGGGTGTGCGAAGGGGCATCGGGCGGGGATTGGGAAGATGCCGCATGAAGCGTTGGCGTCGGGTGGGAATGTGGCGGCTTGGGAGTACGACGTGGTGGTGGGAACGGGGGCGGCGGAGCTTGGGGTGGAGGCGACGTTTGCGCGGGGGGCGGCGAGTGAGTTTTCGGTGAGTGAACAGGCGGAGCCCTTCGTGCGCGATTTGCGCGTGGAGCGAGGGGACCGGTGGGAGACGGTGGAGCCGCGCGAGGATTCGTGGTTTTTGCCAGTGTGCGCGGCGGGGTGCCGCGTTCGGTACCGGTTTTTGTTGCGCGAAGCGGCCATGAATGTGGCGCGCGATTCCATCGCCAAGAAGCTCGCGGACGGTGTCTTCGAGGCGCCGCCGCATGCGTGGCTCGTGCACCCGCTTCAAGCGGGCAAAGGCGAGCGGCTTCGCTTTCGCGTCGCGAGCGCGGAGGGCGTGAAGTTCGAGACGGGGTTGGTCGCGGAGCCCGACGGCAGCTATGCGTTTCCGGCCGAGGAGATCGGGCGCGTGCCTTACTCCATCTTTGGCCGGTGGCGCGCGTCGACGGTGCACGTGGGCGACTCCACGTTGAAGCTCGCCATCTTGCCGGGTCGAATGACCCTGAGCGACGCCGAGCTGTCGCGCTGGATCGCGCAATCGGCCATGGCGGTGCACGATTTTCACGGCCGGTTTCCGATCGAGGGAGCGCTCTACACGGTCATCCCCACGTGGGGTGATTCCATGGGGTTCGGGCGCGCGTCGGCCGGCGCAGGAGGCGCCTCGATCTTGCTCGACGTGGGGCGCTCGGCCGGAGAGCAGGCCTTGAGCTCGGATTGGGTCGCCGTCCACGAGACGATTCATTTGACGTTTCCCTCGGTCGCGCGCGAGCACCTCTGGGTGGAAGAAGGGCTCGCCACCTACCTCGAGCCCATCGTGCGGCGCCGCGCGGGGCTCACCACCGATCAAGACGTGTGGTTCCAATTCCACGAGATGATGCCGCACGGTCTGCCCGGCCCCGGCGATCGCGGGCTCGATCGCACGCACACGTGGGGGCGCACCTATTGGGGCGGCGCCATCTTCTGGCTGGTGGCCGACCTCGAGATCCGCAAGGCCACGCAGAATGCGTACGGGCTCGGAGATGCGCTGCGCGCCATCTTGCGCGCGGGCGGGGACAACACGAAGAGCTGGTCGCTCGCGCGCGCATGGGACGAGGGCGATCGCGCCACCGGGACCCATGTGCTCCAACAATGGGGCACGGCCATGGGATCTCAGCCGGTGAATGTCGACCTGCCGAGGCTCTTTCGTGAACTCGGCGTGACGGCGCGCGGTGAGAGAGTCGTGCTCGACGATACGGCGCCACTCGCAGCGGTGAGGCGCGCGATCACCGCGCGCTGAGCGCGAGCCGAAGGCCTAAGGAGGCCGAAGTCCGAAGTGAACCGACCATGAAGGCGCGGCCAAATCTGGTATGGTCCGCGGGTGCCGTTCGACTACGACTTGCTCGTATTGGGGGCCGGACCTGCGGGTGAAAAGGGCGCCGTTCAAGCCGCGTACTTCGGTAAACGCGTGGCCATCGTCGAGTGCGCGAAGGAGCCGGGCGGGGCGGCCGTGCACACGGGGACGCTTCCCTCGAAGACCTTGCGCGAGACCGCGCTCTTCCTGTCCGGCTACCGCCAGCGCGATCTGTACGGCGTGGAGGTGAACCTCCATCGCGAGCTCGCGGTGCCCAAGCTGCTCTCGCGCAAGGATGCGGTGCGCGATCTCGAGGTCGCGCGCATCCGATGGAACCTGGAGCGCCACGGGGTGCCGATGCTGAAGGGCATCGCGCGCTTCGTCGATCCGCACACGGTGGAGGTCGCGCAGTGCGGCGGGCCACCGCGCCGGATCACCAGCGAGGTCTTCTTGGTCGCCACCGGCTCGAAGCCGCATCAGCCGGAGGACATCCCCTTCGACGACGAAGACGTCGACGACTCCGACACGGTGCTGCTCATCGATCGCCTGCCGAAGACCATGACCATCGTGGGCGGAGGGGTGATCGGCTGCGAGTACGCCACCATGTTCGCCGCGCTGCAGGTAAAGGTCACCTTGATCGAAGGGCGCGGGAGGCTCTTGCCGTTCTTGGACCTGGAGATGGGCGAGCGGCTTCGGGGCGCGATGAACAGCCTGGGCGTCACCATCCTGCTCGACACCAAGACGACGAAGGTCGCGCGGGTGCCGGGCGTCGGCATTCGAAGCACCTTGAACACGGGCGTCATGCTCGACAGCGACAAGTTCCTCTTCGCCGCCGGGCGCTCGGGCCGAACGGGCGAGCTGCACCTCGAGTCGCTCGGCGTGAAGCTCGACAAACGCGGGTACGTGCAGGTCGACGGCGATTACCGCACGGCCGTGCCCCACATCTATGCGGCGGGCGACGTCATTGGCTTTCCGGCGCTGGCGTCGACGTCGATGGAGCAAGCGCGCGTCGCCGTCTGCCACGCCTTCGGGTTCACGTACAAGCGCCAGGTGTCGTGCGTGCTGCCGTTCGGCATTTATACGATCCCCGAGGTGAGCTGCGTGGGGCTCTCGGAGGAGGCGTGCAACGAGCAAGAGCTCGACTACGTGGTGGGGCGCGCGTTCTACCGCGACAACGCCCGCGGCAAGATCATCGGCGACAAGGACGGGGTCATCAAGCTGATCTTCGACCGCAAAACGCGCGTGCTCGTGGGGTGCCACTGCATCGGCGATCGGGCCTCGGAGCTCGTTCACATCGGGCAGGCGGTGCTGCTCGGCAAAGGCACGGTCGATACCTTCATCGAAATGGTCTTCAACTACCCCACCCTCGCCGAAGCGTTCAAGTACGCCGCCTACGACGCGCTCGCCCGCTTCGGCGCCACCATCGGGCAACCTAAGACCGCGTCACCCGCGATGTGAGCCAGTCGAACGCGGCGCCCGGACGGAGCGGGCGTCCCTCCACCGAGGGCGCGAGCGCGGTGAGCACGATCGCGAGCACGACCACCACCGCGAGTCCTCCGCGCACCGTAAAGTGCTCCGACACGAAGCCAATGGCCGGCGGGCCGAGCAAAAATCCGCCGTAGCCCAGGGTGGCCATGGTGGCGAGCCCCGCCGAGGGCGCGACGCCGGGCACGCGCCCGCTCGCCCGAAAGGCGGTGGGCATGACCACGGACAAGCCGAGCCCCACGCAGAGGAAGCCGAGGATGGTGGTCGGAACGGTGTTGGTGATCAGGCCGAACGCCAGCCCCGCGGCGACGAGCAGCCCGCCGTAGCGGACGATGCCCACCGAGCCGAATCGAAGGGTGAGGCGGTCGCCCGAGAAGCGGCCGAGGAGCATGGCCAGCGAAAAGGCCGCAAAGCCGAGCGGCGCCACCGCCTCGCTGGTGTGAAGAATGTCGCGAAGATACACGGCGGACCAATCGGCCATGGCGCCCTCCCCCACCGACGAGCAGAAGGCCACGGCGCCCAGCGCGATCAAGATGCCATTGGGGCGCGTGAAGCTGTGCGCGGGCGGGGCGTCGGATGAGGGCTCCTCGTGCGGAGACTCGCGCGAGAGCTCGTGCGGAAGGAGCGTGCGACCGAAGAAGAGGGCAAACACCTCGAAGACGATGCCCGCGGCCACCAAGTGGGTGATGGACGAGAGACCTTGCGATGCGGCGAGCGCACCGGCGCCGGCGCCCACCAGGCCGCCGAGGCTGAAGAGACCATGCAAGGAGCCGAGGATCGGCCGGCCGATGCGGCGCTCGACCTCAACCCCGTGCGCGTTCATCGCCACGTCCATGATGCCGGTCGACATGCCCACCGCGGCGAGCGCGAAGGCCGCCCAAAGGGGCGTGGGGGCAAAGCCGGGCAAGGCGACGCTCACGCACATGAGCGCGGAGGAGACCTGCGTCACACGGCGGCTCCCGTACCGGGCCGTGAGGCGCGCGGCCGAGCGAAAGGCGGCGATGGCGCCGACGGCGGTGGCGAGGAGGAGCAGCCCGAGATCGCGATCGCCGAGCCCGAGCCGGTCGCGCATGGCGGGAATGCGCGATACCCAGCTGGCATAGCCGGCGCCCAGCAGAAAAAACATGGCCCCCACGGCGCGTCGCGCGATGCGATCCACCTGGGAGCTCATGGGGAACCTATAGGGCCGAACCCGAAACGCGGCGCCTGAAAGGTACGGGTTGTGCCCGTTTCATCTGCAAGTTCGACCATTACGTGCACAAACATGCACCACATCGGGCACCAAGCAAGAACTTTCGTGCTAATGTACGCACGATCATGCAGAGCGAAGTACCGAAGGCCATGCTGACGGAGGAGCGGCGGCGTTGGATCGTCGCCGCGTTGGAGCGCGAAGGAAAGGTCGTCGCGTGCGAGCTGAGTCGATTGCTCGACGTGTCGGAGGATACCATTCGGCGCGATCTTCGGGAGCTCGCGGCGGAAGGGCGCGTGCAACGGGTGCACGGCGGCGCCCTGCCCGCCCCGCGCGTGAGCGCGAACTATGCAGTGCGCGCGACGCAGGCGACGTCGACCAAGACGACCTTGGCGCGCGCGGCGGCGGCGCTGGTCCGGCAGGCGAACGTGGTGCTCGTGGACGGAGGGACCACCAACGTCGAGATCGTGCGCCACTTTGCGCCGGATCTTCATGCCACGGTGGTGACCAACAGCCCGCCGGTGGCCATCGCCTTGGCCGATCATCCGCACATCGAGGTGATTGTGCTGGGCGGGCGGATGTTCAAGCCCTCGCGCGCCACCGTCGACTCGGTGACCATGGAGGGCGTGCGCGGGATTCGCGCCGATGTGTGCTTCCTCGGGGTTTGCAGCGTGCACCCGGAGACGGGCGTCTCGACGCTCGACTTTTCGGAGGCGCACATCAAGCGCGCGATGGTGGCGTCTTCGGCGGAGGTGGTGGCCGTGGCGTTCGGCGAGAAGCTCGGCACCGCGGCGCCGTATCTGGTCGCGCCGCTCGCGGAGCTCACGCAATTGGTGACCGAGGCGAGCGTCTCGGAGGAGTTCCTCGCGCCTTACCGTGCGGCGGGGGTCACCGTACTCCAGGCGTAGTCGACGACCGGCGACCTTCGGCGCACGTGCCACCGCGGATCACGTGCTGCCCGCCGCTCGTGTGTCGCGCCGGATCACGTGATGCCGCCGATCGTGTGCTGCGCCGGATCACGTGATGCCGCCGATCGTGTGCCGCGCCGGATCACGTGATGCCGCCGCTCGTGTGCTGCGCCGGATCACGTGATGCCGCCGATCGTGTGCTGCGGCGGATCACGTGCGATCGGATCACTTCACGGTGCCCAGGTTCACGAAGGCGTGGTCGGTCATGACGACGAAGGGGCGCTCTTCGAAGGTGATATTTCCGCGGCCATCGTGGTCGAGGATCTCGAGCTTGCCCATGCCGTAGCCCATGGGCCCGCGCGAGTAGTAGTGGGCTTGCAGCTTGTACGGGCCGGCGCGTTCGCCGCGCGCGGCGCGAATGGTGAAGCACTCCGGCCCGTAGCCGGTGGTGACGTCGGCGTAGAGATCGCCGCCGCTCGCCAGGTGGCGGCGGGAGAAGAAGGCGTGGCCGCCTTTGGCGTCGAAGATGTGGAAGTCCACGTCGTTGGCGTCCGTCTCCCAGTTGAGGACGAACCGGAGCGACGGGCGATTCTCGAGGGTGCCGCCCGCGTCGCGCAGGCGCTTCAGGATCTCCTCGCGGCGCTCGGGCTCGGCGCGGATCCAGGCGGCGGCGATGAGGCCGAGATCCTCCCGCAGGATGCGATCGACGCCCAAGAAGCGATCCTCCGGGTAGCGCTGCTTGATGCCGGCGACGGCGGCGGCGAACGCTTGCGGGAGCTCGCCCTTGCGCAGGAGCGAGAACGCGAGCAGGCGATGGCTCGCGGGGTGATCGGGGCGATCGTCTTTGGCCTTGGCATAGCTGTCGATCGCGAGATCGAGGCCGCCTTGCACCCGCTCGAGCCGCTCACCCGCGAAGCGGCGAAGGTCGGCGCGCGCAGGGAAGAGGTCGATGAGCGAGCCATAGCTGCGGGCCGCGCGCGGGAGATCGCCGGTCGCCTCGAGGGCTTCGCCGAGGGCGATGAGGGACATGACGTCGCCGGGGGCTGCGTCGTGCAAGCGGGTGGCGGTTTCGAGGGCGCGCTGCACGTCCTTGCGGGCGATGGCGTCCATCACCTCGCGGAAGTTGCCGGTGTACGGGTTGACGGAGCGAGGGCGGTCCATGGGGTCGACCGCCGGGGCCTCCATCTCCGCCCCGTCCATGGCATCCAGGGCCGCCGGCCCCCTTCGGCGCATGGGTGTGGCGGGGCGGCTGGCCGCGGCGCCGGCGCCCATGAGCGCATGGCCTCCCCCGGAAGCGACCCCACCGCCACCACCGCCGCTGCCGAAGGCGCGCATCTCTTTTGCCTCGGCCATCTCGTCCATGGCCTGCATCTTGGGCTCCGCCATGGGCGCCGCGGCCATGGGCGGCGCGGGCATGGGCGCCGCGCCCCGGGGACCCGCGGCCATGTCCGCAGGCGGGGCCATGGTGGCAACGGGGGACGGAGGCGCTGCGACCGCGGCCATGGGCTGCGACGCCGGAGCGGCGCGCCCTTCGCCTTCGGAGCGGTCCTCCATTTTGTTCGACTCCCGGACCACGCCCGGCCGGCGCGACGACTGTGCAGCCGCGATCTCGCCGCGGTGCTCGTTCACGACGCGCGCGCCCTCGATGGCGAGGAGATCGCCCGGCGCCTTGCGGTCGATCTTGAAGCGCGCATAATCCTCGTCGCTCTCGAGCACCAAGAGCGACGTGTACGGCGACAGAACGCGGTGGCGCGTCGACAGCTCGACCACGCGCGCCCGCGCCGAGGTGTCCTTGGGCCCCTCGGCGCGCGCGAGCACGCTCGCGATCTTCGCCTGCGCCCAGGTGTGCTGAAGGAGCGGCGCGTCCACGTCGCGAAGGGTCAAGCCCGCCGCCTCGCCGTCGCCCACCTTCACGCGCACCGGCGCGCCGGGTTTGGCGTCGGGCACCTCGGCGTAGACGAGCCGCTCATCGCCCGGCTGCACCCCATCGAGGCGCTCGGGCCACACCCAGCTCGCCCCGTCGACGTGCACGGCCAGCCCCGAGCGCGCGGTCCGCGTGAGCCGCCGCGCCAAAAGGTGAACATCGCGCGCCCCATCCACCACCACGCCATCGTGCTCCAGCGCGCCGCTCGCGAGGCGCATGAGCGCCGCCTCGTCGCGGATGCCTCCCACGGCGATCGCATCGAGGCGCTGCACGCCGGCCTCGCGAAGCCGGGCGGCGGCGGCCGAGAGCTTCGCGCCTTCGCTCGATCCCGCCGTGGCCACACCGTCGCTCACGACCAGGATCCGGCGGATGGCGTGCAGGTTTTTGGCCGCCCACCCCAGCGCGCTCTCCAAATTCGACGCGCCGAGCGCGCCGCGCGCCACCAGCTTCGCCGTGGCCTCGGCGCCGTAGGCCGCGGCGCCTCCATCGTAAATGGACGCCACGTCTTGATCGAACGCCGCGACCACCAGGCGCGCATCCGCGCCCCCGCTCGCCGCCACCTCGCGCGCGAGGCCCTCGACGAGCTTCACCTCGTCGGAGAAGCCCAGCGCACGCGACGCGCTGGTATCGACGAGGATCAAGGTTCCGCCCTCGAAGGGCTCCGGGCTGGCCGCCGTCATGGGGCGCACGCGCAAAAGGGCGATGTTGCCGCTCCGCACGCCCCCTCCGCCGCGCAGGTTGGCGGGTGCGACCGTGACGTCTTCGGTCAGCGGCTCGTTGCCGAGGCGCTTTCGCTCCTGGATGACTTGCTCATCGCCCGCGCGCACCACCGACACATCGAGATCGTCGACCGCCGGGAGCCCCGCGAGGGGAAAGGTGTAGCCCGCGCCGGGTCCGAGCTCCTGGGCGTACGCGATGATGAGCTCCTTCGTCCCCTTGGCGGGGATGGGAAAGACGCGCGCCGAAAAGGCGTTGGGCGCCGCCTGCTCCAAGAGCGCCGGATCTTCTTTGCGGTGCAGGTAGTCTTCGTACACCGCACGCGCGCGCGTCTTCTCGACCATCTCGGCTTCGCGCCAGGTCTGCCCGATCTTCATGGCGAAGCGGCTGACGGTGGCGCCGGGCGGCAAGGTGATCTCGAAGCGGCCTTCGAGGGTGCGATCGGCGGGGTTGGCGAATGCCAGGTGCACCTCGGTGTACGCGAGCGGCTCGTCGAGGACGGCGCGCGCTTTCAACCGGGTGATGCGCAGCCCGGTCCCATCGGACGCCGTGAGCGCGAGCGGGGCCACGTTCTTGGGACGCGGCAGCGGCGGATCGAGCACCTCGTCGAGGGCGAGCGCCGCCGGCTGCTTCTGCGCCGGCTCGTCCTTGGCGCCGCCCGTACCCTGGGACGAGCGGCAGCCAAACGACGAGGCCAGGACCGAGACGAGGACGAGCGAAAGGAACCGGGAGCGGATCGGGGAACGTCGCACCCCAGCTCGTACGGGCGACGTTCCCCCAAGATCTATTCGCTAGCGCGCGGCGCGCGGATTCCCCTCGGTGTCGAAGAACTCCGGCTTGGGGAGCCCCGCGCCTTCGAGCTGCGGCAGCACCTTGGCTCGAGGTCCCACGATGACGATGACCGCGTCCTTGGGGTGGAAATACCGAAGCGCCACCCGGTCGAGATCCGCCTTGGTTGCTGCATCGCGGCGGGCGGCTGCCTCGGCCTCGTAGGTCGGCGACAAGCCCAGGGCCGCGTCGGCGGCCAGCAGCGAGGCCGCGCCGGAGAGATGTTCGTAGGACTGCACCAACTCGGCGCGCGAGGTCATGCGCGTGAGATCGACCTCGCCGGCGGTGAGCCCCTTGGTCGCGTAAAGCTCGGCGTCTTTGAGCAGCGCCTTCACGGCGTCGCCGGTGTTCTCGGTGTGGACCGCAGACGAAAGAACGACCGAGCCGGCCCTGCGCATCGGCAGCACGCGCGAGCCTGCGCCGTACGTCCAGCCGTGCTCCTCGCGCAAATCGAGGTTGAGACGCGAGGAGAAGGAGCCGCCCAGCGCGATGTTGGCTCGTTCGAGGAGGGTGGCGTCGGGATCGGCGACCGCCGGCCCGGGGCGGATGACATAGAGCTGCGACTGCGGCGCGTCCGCGCGATCGACCACGATCAAACGCGGGCGCGTGCCCTTGGGCTCCACGGGGGCCGAGGGCGGGGCGGCTTTGGCGCCGGGCGCCGGCTTCCAATCGGCGAAGGATTGATCGAGCAAGGTCGAGAGCTCCGCGCGGGAGATGTCGCCCACGGCCACCACCGTGACCGATTCGGGGCGCCAGCTCGCTTGGTAGAAGCGTTTGACCCGCGCCAGATCGATCTTGCCCGCGCTGGTCGTCGTTCCCGACACCGGGTGCCCATACGGTTGATCGCTGCCGTACAGGGCGGACGACGCCGCGATGGCCGCAACGGCGCGGGGCTCGCGCGTGCGCGTGCGCAGATCGTTCATCCAAAGATCGTGCACGCGCTTCCACTCGACCGCATCGAAGCGCGGGCGAATCACCATGTCGGCGAGGAGCCCGAACGCGGGGGTGAGGTTGCGCTTGAGCACGAACAGCGAGACGCCGCTGTGATCGGCGCCCGCGGTGGGCACCAAGCTGGCGCCCAGTTGATCGACGGCACGCGCAAACTCCAGCGCGCCGCGCGAGCCGGCGCCTTCGTCGAGCATGTTGGCCGTGGCCCAAGCGAGGCCGCCCTCGCCCCCCGGATCGCTGGCCGAGCCCACGGGGATGGTCACGTCGATGGCCACGAGGGGAAGCGCGTGGCGCTCGAGCAGCCATACGTTGATGCCGTGGGCGGTGCGAAACACCACCGGCGTCGGCGGTGTGAAGAGGGGCGGCGGCTCCACCTCGGGGCGCGGCCCCAGCGGATCCGCCTCGGCGGCCGGCCCGGTCGCAGGTGGGGCGGGAGGCTTCGCAGGCGATGTGGCCACGGGCTTCGCGCCTGCGCTTTCACCGCCGCACGCCGTCGCAACGAGGCCCGAAGCCCCTACGAGCACCAGCAGGCTCGCATACGCCGCAAAGGATTTTCTACGCATCGTCACGGCGTCGCTCCTGTTCCTGTTTTTTTCGCGCCCGGCTTCTCGGGCGCCTTCTGACCTTTGGGCACGACCCGCAGGATCACGCGGGCGTCGGGCTTGAGCCACTGCTGCACCGTCGCGCGAATCCCCTCCCCGGTGGCGCTGCGGTAACGCTCCAAATCGCGCTCCGCGTAGTCCGGTGTGCCGAGCTCCGCCTGGTACAAGTTGAGGATCGACGCGCGCTCCGCGACGCCCTCGAGGCGGGCCACGAAGCCGGTCTCCACGATGTTCTTGGCGCGGGTCAGCTCCTCGGCCTCGAGGGGCTTGGTGCGCACCTTTTGAAGCTCCGCGTCGATGGCCTTCTCGACCCGGTCGAGCGAGACGCCCGGGCGAACCATCACATCGAGCGTGAAGCGCGAGCCGAGCACCCCCGAAGCTTGCACGGCCTCCACGTTCTGCGCGATTTTTTGCTCGTACACGAGCGCCTTGTAGAGGCGGCTCGCTTTGCCGCCGGCCAGGGCGTTCGACAGAAGATCGAGCTCGGCGTCGCCCGGGGAAAAGTGTTTGGGCGTTTGCCACGCCATGATCACCTTGGGGAGCTCGACCTCGTCCTCCATGGTCTCGCGCACGACCGATTTCATGCTGGACGTGTTGTCCGGGAACTCGGACTTGGGCTCCTTGGGCGCGCCGCGCGAGGGGATGGTCTCGAAGTAGGCGCGAATCTTCTCCAGGGTCTCGCCCGCCGCGAAGTCGCCGGCCACCACCAGCGATGCATTGGCGGGATCGTAATACGTGGCGAAGAAGGCTTTGACGTCGTCCACCGTGGCCGCCTCGAGATCCGCGTGGGAGCCGATGACGGGGTGGTGGTACGGATGGCCCTCGGGGTAGAGCAGCTCGGGCAGGCGGAAGTCGACCTTGCCGTAGGGCGTGTTCTCGCCCCGCTGGCGCCGCTCGTTGCGCACGATCTCGCGCTGGGCATCGAGCTTCTTCTGCGTCATGAGCGGGCCGAGATCGCGGAGGCGATCGGCCTCGAGCCAGAGAAACAGCGGCAGGATGGTCTTGGGGCCGACGTCGAAATAGTCGGTGCGGTCTTCGCTCGTCCACGCGTTGTTGGCGCCGCCGAGCGCTTCCATCCACGCGTCGTACGAGCCGGTGGGGGCGCGGCGGGTGCCCATGAACATCAGGTGCTCGAACAGATGGGCAAAGCCGGTTCGCTTGGGGGCTTCGAACCGCGAGCCCACGTTGTACGAGACGTTGACGACCGCCAGGGGCAGCGAATGATCTTCGCTCAGGATGACGGTCATCCCGTTCTTCAATTTGTGAACCACGTGCGGAATGCGGATGCCCTCGGCCGCCGCGGGCCACGCGCCGAGCGCGAGCACCGCCGTCAACGCGAAGGAGGCCACCCTTCGAAGCGCGAATCGTTTCGCAAACATGGCGGAACGGTACGCCCCGGGGGTCCGCGCTGTCGAGCCCCCATCGCGACCGGAGGACTGCCGCATCCGAACGGACCGCTAGCCGCCGCACATTTGGCGGAGCGCCCGGCGATCGAGCTGCCAGGCGGCCACCAGGCACCTCGGTTCTTCAGGAACCCGGCCGAAGGTGTGTACGAGCTTGGTGGCGCGGGCCAGAGGCCCATGATCGAACGTTTGCAGCTCGCGCTCGGGCCGGCCGGTGCAATCCACGTCGACGAGCACGTCGGCGCCCACGGCCTCGATGTAGCACGCGGTCTGGCCGCTAAAGATGTACGGCTGGATATCGTCGTTGACGAGTCCGTCCAAATTGACGACACGCGAGGCGGAGAAATACCCTACGATCCCCGCGTTGAAGGCGACCGCGCGATTTCCCGTATCGCGGACCCACTGGCCGGCCGTGCCCAAGAGGCGATGGTGCGGCCAAATGGGGACGCGCGCCCCGATGAAGCTCAGCACCGCCATCACCAGGACCGCGGTACCCGGAACACGAAGCGGGGTGGCTCGAAAGAGGGCCGAGAACCCCATGCCGCAGAGCAGGGCCATGGGGACGATGAAATGCGCCGTGTACCAAGCTTGGGCGCCGCTCATGCGCAGGGCGTACACGGTATAGGTGCCGAGCACCACGGCCAGCGCGGGAAGCATGGGGACAAGGTGGCGTTCCCCCACGGGCATCCACCGTCGCGCCGGGAGCGCGCGCCGCAACCGCGCGAGCGCGATGGCCACCGCCGATCCGAGCACGAGGGCGCCCGTCCATGCGAGCCATGGGGACGGTGTTTCGATGGCCCACCACCCGAATGGAATGGTGCGCCAGAGGAGGCCCAAGAGGCGAAGCGGGTCGATCCCTTGGGTGCTCGTCCAATACGCCTTCATGCGCGCGCTGCCCTGAAAGAACGATCCCGTGGTGTGGAGCAGATGAAGTCCGTAGCCGAGGAACGTGCCGAGCGCGCCCGCCATGGCGAAGAGGGCCGCGCGGAATCGCTCGCCGCGGCCGGCGATGACCACGCCCAGCGCGCAGAGGCCGATGGGGACGATGGCGTCCACCCGCGCAAGGACGGCCAGGACACCGACCACCAAGCTCGCGCGGGCCCGGCCGCGCAACACCAGCAGCACGAGGAGGGCTTGCGTGGCCACCACGAATGGCCACTCCATCAACATGAGCGGACAGCTCAAACAGGCGCCGCCGCCGAAGACGAGCATGACACCGCACGCGGCGCGCGCATCATGGCCCAAGACGAGCAAGGTGCACCCGGCCGCGAACCAGGTGAGCGCAAAGCCCAAGGCGCCGTGAAGGGACACGAGGAGGTCGGGATCGGCGGTGATCTGCGAGAGGGCAGCGGCGATCCAGGCGTAGAGCGGGTGGAATCCCGTGGTGTGGCTGATTCCGAGGTCGAAGGTCCACTCCCCGCGGCGGGCGAAATTGTCCGCGAGGTTCAAGTAGTAGAAGCCATCGTCGGGAATGCGCGCGAGCTTCGCGTCGAGCGGAAGCCGGCAAAATCGGACCAAGCAGACCAGCTGAATGGCCCCGAGCGCGGGCAATGATAACAAAATACCGCTCACGCCTCGCTTGGAAGCGCGGAGAGCTGCTTGGTTCATGACGAAGAAAGGAAGGAAGACCCGCGCGGGGTCCCCGGTGCGAATGGGCGGGATCCGCCCCAGGGGTTTGGTTCGACGAGTAAGAGTGCCGGGAGGGTCCCGGCACGGGTCAGAAATCGTTCAGGGGCGACGCCATCGCTGAGGAGCGACTCAAAAGTAAAGCTCGACGTTCGCCGAGAGGTGAAGGAGCGGGCGGCCCCACGCGAGGCCGCGGGATGTCGACGGGTTCACGTGGGGCTCGGGCAAGGCATAGCCAACGAGGCTGCCGAGCGACAGGCCAACGAGGGAGGAGATCCGGACGCTTGCTGCGAGCTTGACGAACGGAAGGGCGAAGGTGTTGTTCGAGATCGAAACGGATCCCTGCAAGTACTGCAGCCATCCCCCGGCCATGCCGATGCCTCCCTGGATGGCCCACGCTCCTTCGTTGGGTCGCCATGTGAATACAGGGCCGCCGCCCATCAACCAGGACTTCATCTCCGCCGAGTTCCAATGAGCCTTGATGAGCGGAACGGACGCGAATGCCCCGAGGCCCCACCTCGGGCCGAAGTTGTACCAGCCCTCGACGAGCAAGTTGGCGCCCGTGGTCATGTCCTTGATGAAGGGCACCATCAACGCGGGGCCGACGCTCAGAACGAACTCCGGAGAGGCTGGGTCCCAGCGCTCGGCGCGCGGCGAGGCTTCGGGAGTCGACTCTGGCGCGGTGGGCGCCGCGGGGCGATGCGGCACGGTGTGACGTCGGGCATCGATGGTGGCGCGGACGGCTTCGGCGGAGCGCAAGGCGGTGACGTCGTCCGCGGGGGCTCGGATCACGTCGATGGGCTGCACGCGTCCGGTCGGGTCGAGCATCCAGACGTGAAGGGCGGCGTCGCGGTCGACGTCCACCACGGCGGTGGCGTCGAACGCGTGCGCGGCGTCTTCGAGCTGCTCCCGCGAGGGTTCGACACTTTCGCCCATTGGCTCGGAGGCCGTGGGCCGTCGCGGCCGCGGGCGGACGAACACTTGCCAGCCGAGCGATTCGAGCTCCGCGCGAAGGCGCGCGACGGGGCTGGCGTTTGATTCGCCGAAGACGACGATCCGTACCGGATCGCGGGCGTTGCTTGCGGCGGTTGCGCCGGCGCCCGTGGCGTCGGCGATGGCGCGCGGCGTGGCCGACACGGGTGCGTGCGGCGGGGCCGTCACGGGTGCGTGCGGCGTGGCCCTCGCGGGTGCGTGCGGCGTGGCCGACACGGGTGCGTGCGGCGTGGCTGACACGGGTGCGTGCGGCGTGGCCGTCACGGGCGCGTGCGGCGTGGCCGACACGGGTGCGTGCGGCGTGGCTGACACGGGTGCGTGCGGCGTGGCTGACACGGGCGCGTGCGGCGCGGCCGACACGGGTGCGTGCGGCGTGGCCCTCGCGGGTGCGGGTGTGCCCAGCGCGAGGGAGACGAAGGCGACGAGTGCGACGGAGACGGCGCATGGGCGGGCGCACGTGCACGCAGAGCGGCGGGGCTGGCGGCTGGCCATACGCGGGAAGAATTCGCTCATCGCGGCCCGACGAGTGCGA
Organism: Sorangiineae bacterium MSr11954; assembly: GCA_037157815.1. Lineage (NCBI taxonomy): Bacteria > Pseudomonadati > Myxococcota > Myxococcia > Myxococcales > Pendulisporaceae > Pendulispora > Pendulispora albinea. The sequence goes on along the minus strand of CP089984.1, from coordinate 1,139,193 downwards.
CGGAGACGGCGCATGGGTGGGCGCGCGTGCACGCAGAGCGGCGGGGCTGGCGGCTGGCCATGCGCGGGAAGAATTCGCTCATCGCGGCCCGACGAGCGCGACGGAGACGGCACATGGGCGGGCGCACGCGCGCGCGGAGCAGCGGGGTTGGCGCCTGGCCGTGCGTGCGAAAAGGTTCGCTCATCGCGCGCCGACGAGCGCGACGGAGACGGCACATGGGCGGGCGCACGCGCGCGCGGAGCAGCGGGGTTGGCGCCTGGCCGTGCGCGCGAAAGGGTTCGCTCATCGCGGGCCGGCGAGCTGCGATGCCCTCTCGAAATAAGGGCCGTACGGGTAGAGCCGCAGGTACTGGCGCGCCGTATCGCGCGCCGCGTCCATGTCGCCGACCTGCTCGCGCGCCTCCATCAGGCGCCCGAGGGCTTCGCGCGCGATCAGCCCCGAGGGTCGTTCGCGATAAGCCGTTTCGAACCACGCGGCAGCTTCGTGCGCCCGCCCGCGCGAATCGAGGGTCAATCGACCGAGCTGAAAGGCTGCCCATGCGGCCCGCTCGTCCGAGGGGAAGCGCCGGCGAATTGCGTGCAGTGCGCGCTCCGACTCGTCGAGGTGGCCCGTGAACCGCGCGACATTGGCGAGCGCCACCAGGTCGGAGACATCGCGCTGCTCGCAAAGCCGCGACCACCCCTCGCGTGACGCGGCGGCGTACGCGTCCGCAAATCGGTCGGCGTCGAAGAGGGTCCGCCAGTCCGGTCGCGAGGGGGGTCGCGTTTCGGCCGTCTTCGCCGGCTCCGTTTCGCCTTGCGCCTTCGCCGGCTCCGTTTCACGCGACGGCTTCCCCGGCTCCGCTTGGATCGTTGTCTTCGCCGGCTCCGTTTCGCCTTGCGCCTTCGCCGGCCCCGTTTCACGCGACTCCTTCGCCGGCTCCGTTTGGATCGTCGTCTTCGTCGGCTCCGTTTCACGCGACTCCTTCGCGGTCCTTCGTGCCTCGGGCGCTTGGCTCGCCGCTGGCGCATCCCCCGCGGCCGCGCCTTTCGGAACGGCCCGCTCCTCCGCACACGTAAGCCGCAACGATTCACCGGCGCGAACGGATCGCCCTCCGCCCAAGCCGCAACCGCTCACCACGACGGAGCCCTCCTCGAGCGCCAAGGTGAAGACCTCCTCCGCAGGCTGCCATGCGATCTTGAACTGGGTCCCCGTCACATGCACGTCGAACGGCCCGGCCTCGAAATGCCAGCTGCTCGTCTCCCCATCCGCGCCATCCACATGAACGATGCGCGCGTGCTCCTCCCCCCGCTCGAGGATCACACGCGCACCGCGCCGGCCCGCGTCCACGACACGCGCACGGGACGATGGCGCGAGCACCACCTCGCTGCCATCCGAAAAGCGCACCGGCAGCGGCTTGGCCACAGGCGCCGCGATCCAGCTCCCCGACGCAACCGTCGGCGAAATCGGTGCAATCACCGGCCCTCCGAGCCCCTCCGCAGCACCCTTACCGCCCCCAGCCCCCGCAGAGCCCCCAGCCCCCGCGGAGCCCCCGGCGCCCGCGGAGCTCACAGCCCCCTCGCCTCCGAGCGCCTTCGACCCCCACGGCCCGCGCGCCCAAAAGCCCCACCCGATCGCGGCCAGCGCTGCAAGCGTCGCAAAAGCAAACGCCCACCGATGCAACACGAGCGGCCTCGAGCGCCCCCCCGCGGCATCGGCGGCCGCAGCCGCGGCAAGAAAGCGCGCACGGGCACGCGCAAGCGCATCGCCATTGCGCGCGCTGCGCGCGTCCTGAAGCTCCGCGAGCTTCGCCCCCAAGCGCCCGAGCGGCGACGAAGGCCGCGAACGCGCCGGTTTCATGCGCCGTTCCATCGGTCACCTCGCTGGAGCCACTCGGAGAGGGCAGGATGATGGCGCGCCAAGCTCGTAAAGCGTCGCTCGGCGGCGGCCAGCCGGCGTTTGACGGTGCTGAGCGACATGTCGCACGCCTCCGCGATTTGGAGCAGCTCCATGCCGTCGATGAACCGAAGGGTGAACACGATCCGCTCGTGCACCCCGAGCCGCTCCAGCACCCGGTACGTGGCGGCCAACGCCTCGCTGGCATCGGCATCCGTGCACGCGGAATCGGCCTCCGGCTCCGGCAACTTCTCGTTCGGAAGAAACACGAGCCAGCGCCGCCTTTGACGCCGGCGGATGCACTCGCGGGCCGTGAACACAGCGATCCCCGTCAGCCACGGGCGAAGCGACGAAGCATCGTCGAGCCGCGCGATCCCGGTCATGGCGCGCAGAAAAACCTCCTGCACCAAATCCGGAAGCTCGACGTCGGACCCCAGGATGCGAAGCAAAATGCGCCGCACGTCCGCGGCGTGGGCATCGAAGAAGCGCGCCCGCGCGTCGACGTCGCCGGCCCGCAGCCCTGCAACCAGGAGCTCGTCGCTCGTGACCAGCCGAGGTCCCATGGCGGGCGCGCGCGCTGGAAGCGCCTCTTCGGAGTCGGCAAGCCATCGTCCCACGGAGCCTCTAAAGTGACCCGACGGCCCTTCCACGGGTCAACTTTCGACCAAGCCCGCACAAAGACGCCCATAACCGCCACGACACCCATCGCCGCCGCGACTGCCACCGCCGCCACGACACCCATTGGCACCGCGGCTGCCGTAGCCGCCACGACTGCCCATCGCCACCCACCACCGCGACCGCGACTGCCATCGCGCGCCACCGCCGCCGCGACTGCCACCGCCAATGCAACGCGGCCGCGACACCCCATTGGCACCGCGACTGCCACCGACGCCGCCAACGCGACGCCCACCGTCGCCACGACAGCCACCGCCAACGCCACGACTGCCACCGCCGCCACTGACACCGCGACTGCCACCGCCAACGCGGCCGCGACGCCCACCGCCGCCACGACAGCCACCGCCACCGCCACGACAGCCACCGCCGCCGCGACTGGCACCGCGACTGCCACCGCCAACGCGGCCGCGACGCCCACCGCCGCCACCGCCCCGCTTGCTACCGCATGATGCGCGCACGCACATGGCTCACCAGGAGCTCCAGCGCGACCCGATTCTCGCCCCCCTCGGGCACGATGATATCCGCGAAGCGCTTGGACGGCTCCACGAAGGCCATGTGCATCGGGCGCACGCTCTCGTAATACTGCTTGCGCACTTGACCGAAGGTGCGTCCGCGGTGCTCGAGATCGCGGCGGATGCGGCGCATCAGGCGGATGTCGGCGTCGGTGTCGACGAAGAGCTTCACGTCGAAGAGCGAACGCAAAACTTCGTCGGCCAGAACGAGGATGCCCTCCACCACGATGACCGGCACCGGCTCCACCCGCGTGAGATCGGGGCAGCGATCGTGGCGCGAGAAATCGTAGCTGGGTCGCTCGATGGGCTCCCACGCGCGGAGCGCCGCCACGTGCTGCGCGAGGAGCGGCATCTCCAGCGCGTCGGGGTGATCGTAGTTGACCCGCTCACGCTCCTCGAACGGCAGGTGCGCTTGCGACCGGTAGTAGTGATCTTGCTCGATGAGGAGCCCCGCGCCCGCGGGCAGCGCCGCGAGGATGGCGCGCGCAATGGTGCTTTTTCCGGAACCCGAGCCACCGGCGATTCCGAGTACGAGCGGCGGTGCGTCAGTCACGAGATCGTGCCGTGTGCGCAGTGTACGGTGCCACCGCGCGCTCCCAGGTGGCGCGGTCCACGTTGCGGCCCGTGATGAGGACGACCAGATCGCCGCCGCGCACGCCGAGCGCCAGCGGGAAGCGCTCGCTCGAGCGCATGAGCGGGACGAGCGCGGTGGCGGAGCTGCCCTCCACCAACAACCCGAGATCGCAATAGACGTAGTGCATCGCGCGCCCGATCGCGGCCTCGGAGACCACGATGACCCCGCCGATGGACGAACGCGCCCGCGCAAAGGCGTCGGCGGCGATTCCGCCCTCCAGGCCTTCGGCCAAGGTGGGGCCCTCCGGCAGGAAGCGCTCGATGGCAGCGCCCCGCTCGAGCGAATCCGCCATGACCGGCGAGACTTCACTCTGCACGCCCCATACGCGCGGCACTTGGCCAAGGGTCTCGCCCGCCGCGTCGGCCAAGGACCAGGCCACGCCGGTGGCGAGCCCGCCGCCTCCGAATGGGAGGAGCACATGCTCGGGAACGCGGCCGAGGACCCGCGCGATCTCGTAGCCGAGCGAGCCACCGTTGCCGGCGATGACGTGCAAATCGTTGTACGGCGAGATGAACGACAGCCCCTCGGCCTCGGCCATCTCCATGGCCGCGGCCTCCGCGTCGTCGTAATACGGCGAGGACGCGTACCGAAGCTCGGCGCCGTACGACATGATGCGCTCGCACTTGGCGGCCGGCGCGCCCTGGGGCACGAAGATGGTGGCCCGCACGCCCAGCACCGACGCGGCGTACGCCATGGAGGCGCCGTGGTTGCCGGCGCTCGCCGCCACCACGCGCAGCCCCGAGGCGGTGCCCGCGCGCTTGATGCACGCCTCGATGGACACCAGCGCGCCGCGGACCTTGAAGCTCCCGGTCACCTGCAGGGACTCGATGGCGTACCAGACGCGCGTCTGCCCCGTGGGATCGACGCGCTCGTCGAGATCGGCGGCGCGCACCAAGGTCACCTCGCGCAGGCGCGCGGTGGGGAAGCGGGCCGGGAGCGGCCGCATGTCGTCGAAGAACGCGCGGTGGATGGCGGGGGTCTCGTTCGAGACCGGCGCGAACGGACGATCGGTGATGACTTGGCGCGAGGGGACGACCCTCATGCGCGGCGCGAAATCTCGGTTGGAGCCCTCGGTGGTCATGGCGCGCTCACGGCTTCTTCGCTGCCATCAGCCAAAGCAGCGGGCGGCGGTAGTTCGTGACCATGCGATCGGCGGGGACCTCGTGGCCGAGACCGTTCACGATGTTCATGCGCACCGGGATCTTCGCGTCCTTGAGCATCTTCTCGACGCGCTTGGTGTTCTCCGCCACCTCGTCGTTCTGGCCCGTGTAGAGGTAGACGCGGTGGATGCGCTTCTTGCCTTCCTCGAGGAGGTGCTTGTTCTCCTCGCCCCACCAGTATTGGTCGTTGGCCGCCAGAATGAGCCACTTGTCCCAGGTCTGCGGATCCTTGATGCCGACCTGCATGGCGATGAACGAGCCCTCGCTGAAGCCGATGAGGACATTGTTCCGCAGCTGCACCCGACGGTTGTACTTTGCACGCAATGCCTTGACCACCGAGTCGATGGTGTCCTTGCCCGCAACGGGGTTGTTCCCCCACCCGCGCGCACCACCACCCCGATCCTCGGGGCCTTGCGGGCAGACGACCCACCCAAACTGCGTGGCCACACGCGCCCACTTGCGGCAATCCTCCGAGGGGTTGCCCCCGCGGCCGTGCAGGAACATCAGAATCGGCTGAAGACCGCCCCCGCCAGGCGGGTAAAAATACGCGGCGGCGTGGCCGGGAACCTCGAGCTTCTGCGGATCGCCCGGGCCTGCGCCCTTGGCCCACGCGCTCCCCTCGGCCGCGACGAGACCCGCGAAACTGGCAAGACCGACCAGACCAGGCAGCATCGCGGCGGCGGCAAAACGGGTGGCACGGGCGAGGAAGCTTGGACAACGCATCGGTATAGGCGCCCGAGAATAATCAGCTACGAAATTTGGGCAAGTAGATGGTGACCGACGTCGCGACCCACCCCCGCGGCCTCCGACTCCGACGAAGGCCACGGAATCGTCCGTTCAGTCGTACGACAATGGGTCCCATCGGGATTCGCAATGAACGCTCGCAGATGGAGCGCGCCCTCCGCCGTGCGGATCGCGTGCGCCGCGATGGGCGTACGGCAGTCTCCTTCGACCGCGATCATCACCCCCCGCTCGGTGGCCACGCAAATGCCGGTGACCGGATCGTGCAAGGGTGCGAGCAAGGCGCGCGTGGCCTCGTCGCCCTCGTGCGCTTCGATGCCGAGCGCCCCTTGGCCCACGGCGGGCAGCGACACCTCGGGCGCGAGCAGCTCGGTGACGCGCGCCCCGAGCCCGAGCCGGATCAAGCCGGCGTTGGCCAGGACGATGGCGTCGACCTCGCCCGCGTCCACCTTGCGAAGGCGCGTGTCGACATTGCCGCGCATGGGCACGACGTTCAAATCGGGGCGCGCGTTCTTGAGCGCCACCAGCCGGCGCAGGCTGCTGGTGCCGACCGTGGCCCCGGGGGGGAGCGCGGCGAGCGAAGCATGGCGCGGGGCCACCAGCGCGTCGCGGGGGTCTTCGCGTGCAGGGACGCAGACGATGGCCAGGCCCTCGGGGATGACGCCCGGCACGTCTTTGATGGAGTGCACCGCGATTTGCGCGCGGCCATCGAGCAGGCGCTCTTCGATTTCTTTTACGAAGAGCCCTTTGCCCCCGATGTCCGCGAGCGGGCGATCTTGGATCTTGTCGCCGCTGGTGACGACCTGTTCTTCGACCCACTCGACGTGCGGATGGATCGCCCGCAAGCGCGCGATCACGGCGCGGCATTGGGCGAGGGCGAGGAGCGATTTTCGAGTGGCGTAGACCAGGCGCATCGGGCGGCATTCTCTAATGCGGAAGCCGCTCGTCGTCATCCTTCTCGGCGACGGAGCCGGCCCCGGACCCGAACGGGCCCGCGATCTCCGGCGGATCCGAGGTGCGGGGCGGCTCGGGCAAATCGAACAGGTGCTTGATGGCGTTCACGTGCTCGCCCTCGGTGCCGTTGGCGGCGCCGGCCTTGAGGCGGGTGGTGGGCGCGTGCAAAAGCTTGTTCACGGCGCTCTCCATCATTTGCTCGAGCGCGGCGCGGTCGCCCTCCCCGAGGTGCTTCAAACGCCCCGACAGGGTGCGCTCCAATTCCCCGAGCAAGACGGCGCGCGTCTTGGCGCGCAGGGCGACGACGGCGGGTTGCACGTCGAGACCTCGCGCCCACGAGACGTACTCGGTGAGCTCGGCGTTGACGATTCGCTCCGCCACACTGACTTCTTTCTGCCTGGACTTCAGCCCCTCGGCGACCTGCTGCTCGAGGTCATCGACATTGAAGACGTACACGTTGTCGAGCCCGTGCACGGCCGGGTCCACGTTGCGTGGGACGGCAATGTCGATGAAAAACAAGGTGCGCCCTTTGCGGGCGCGCATGGCGCGTTTGACCATGTCCGCCGTGACGACGAACGTGTTCGCGCCGGTGCTGGTGACCACCACGTCGGCCATGCGCAGCTCGTCCTCGAGCGCGCTCCACGGAGAGCAGGTGCCGCCGAACTCCTTGGCCAGCGCCTCGCCGGTCGCAAAGGTGCGGTTGACGATGCGAATGGGGCGTCCGCCGCGGCCGAGGCTCTTGGCCGCGGCCTCCGCCATTTCGCCCGCGCCGACGAGGAGAACCGTGTGGTCCGCGAGATCGCCGAAGATCCGCCGCGCGAGATCCACGGCCACGCTGCTGATGCTCACCAGGCCCGCGCCGAGCGCCGTCTCGCTGCGCACGCGCTTGGCCACGGTGAACGCGCGGTGCACGCACCGGCCGAGCAGATGTCCCAAGGTGCCCGCCGCCAGCGCGGCCTCGTACGCGTCCTTCACCTGGCCGAGGATCTGCGGCTCGCCGAGGACCATCGAGTCGAGGCTGGCGGTCACGCGGAAGATGTGCCGGACCGCATCCTCGCCGTGCTTCTCGTAGAGGTACTGAGAAATCTCCGAGGGCGACACGCTCGCGTACGCGGCCAGGACCTCGCGGATGGCCAGGAGCGCTTGCTTGACGCCGCCCCGCGCTGCGGCGTTGGCGAAAACTTCCACGCGGTTGCAGGTGGACAGAAAGACGGTCTCCCGCAGCTCCGGTCGTCCAGCCAGGCGCGCGAGCACTTGCGGCAACGCGTCACCGTTGGCGGCGAAGCGCTCACGCACTTCTACAGGCGCGGTTCGATGCGAGAGGCCAACGACGAGGAGAGAGATCACAATTTATCCATCCCGGTCAGATCGAGTGCCTGCAAGTCCTGCACCGGGACCGGACTTCGCAGCAAGTAGATGAGGAGCACCAGCACGGCGAAGCCAAAGCCGGCGATCGTTCCATAGGCAGCCCGGCGCCCGCGCCACCCGGCGACGGCTCGAAGGACCAGGACCGAGGCAAAGAGGATCCAGGTGGCGTAACCGAACGCGGCGCGCGCAATTTCGGCGGAGCCTGCGATATCGATGCGCCGCGCCCATACGGTGCCCGTGAGGATGCCGATGGTGAGCATCGGAAAGCCAGCCAGCAGAAAAACGTGCTCGGCTTTGTCGAGCGCATCGAGCGGCGGAAGGCGCTGAAAGAGGCCGCCCACTTGCTTCGTCTTGAGCCGATTTTCCTGCACGAGGTACGCGACGGCCGCGCAGAAGGCCAAGGTGAACAGCGCCTCACCGAGCAAGTTCACCGTCACGTGCAGCGGCAAAATCGCGCTCTTCATGCGCGCCGAAGGCTCCTGCGCGCCGATGGCCGCGACGCGCGAGGCGAGCAAAAACGTGAGCGCCAGCGGGGCGACCAAGGCACCCAGACCGTCGATGCGGTAACGGCTGCGCGCGACCAAATAGGCCGCACAGGCGAGCACCGAGACGACGCTCATCCCAAAGTGCATGTCCTCCACCGGGCACACTTTCAGCACGAGGGACGACATGACGATGTGCCCAGCGTGCATCACCGCCCCTGCCAGCACGAAGCGCGCGCCGTACGCGACGCTCCCCCACTTGCGGGAGCGCGAAACGTGGGCGTCGCCGGGGTCCTTCGATCGACCGGCGCCCGCGAGGTACGCCACGAAAAGAACCGTCGCCACGAGATAGCTCGCCGCGGTCAGGACGAAGAGCAGGTCGGAGGCGTGGGCCATGGTCATGGGGAGGGATCCGGGGCGGTTCCGTAAGGTGCGTGATTTGAGGGCAGCGCTATTTTAGGGTCCGCAAGAGGAAGCGCGCGAGGAGATCTTCGTCGGTTTTTGGCTCGTCACCCTCGAAATCGTGGCTGCCGCGCGTGGCGCGATCCACCGAGGCCACATGCTCGTCGAAGGTTCCCACGGGGGCGCCCAACCATCCCGTTTCCACATCGTAGGCGTTGTCGCCGAGGATCATCGAGTTCTCCAGGAGCTCGGCGCCGAACTCTTGCAAAAAGACCTTGGATTTCACGCGCCCGACCAGATCGTTCTGATCCTCGCTGCCTGAAACCTCGCGCACCACGTGGACGGCCTCCGCAAGCTGATAACGGCGCGCTTCCCCCACGATGGTCAGTTCTGTACCGCGCAGGTCGACCGCGCCACCGATGAGCCATTGGTCGAGGGCGGTTTGCGGGAAGAAGACCCGATTTTGCATCGCTTGGACTATACCCCTTTTTGCTCGATGGACTTTCTCGCCGTGTACGAGGCGATGGTGACGTGCGGCGGAACGCCCCCATTCGCGTCCCGTATCAAGGAAATGCGGCACCATTTCGAGGAGCGGACGGGTCGGTTTGGACCGGACGATCCCTGGTTCGAGGTGCGCATCCGCGCTTTTTGGGACGATGCGCTCACCACGCAAGGCCTGGCCACCACGGTCGCGTCTGCTACATCGGGACCCTTGCGCCAAGCGATTCTGGCGTGGACCCGACCGCTGGCGCGCGCCCACCGCGGGCTCTTCCACGCGGAGCGGGGCGAGGACGGCTGGAAGCTGGTGGACCGCTGGTCGGGCGCGGAGTTCGTGGTGGGGATGCCCGATCCCGGTCTTCACGAGGCGCTTCAGGCCTCGGCGCTCTTGGACGGCCGGGTGGTCGCGCGCGATAACCCGATGGAGATCGCGCTGTTGCCGGGGGCGTTGTTCCACCCGGAGGACGCCACCGACCCGATTGGGCACGTGCTGGACGCTGCGCACGAGCGCGGCATGGTTGGGGGTGACACCCTCGATGCGCTCTTGCGCATGGAGCGAAATCTGAGATCACATGCGCGGGTGAAAGCGTCCTACGCTTACCGCCCGGAAAATCTCGTGGGAACCTCGCCCAGGGCGACCCTCCGAAAGCCGTTCAAGAGCCCCTAGAATCACCGAGAAGACGGAAAATCTGCCGTGCCGCTACCGCCCACGTTCGAAGTTCGATTGACCGAAAAACGCCAACTCTCCCCCGCAGTTCGGGAGCTCACCTTCGAGCGCGGCGACGGCACCCCGTTCGCGTTCGAGGCGGGGCAGTGGATCAGCCTGATTCTCCCGCGGGTCGAGGGGGAGCTTCGCCGAAGCTACTCCATCGCGTCGCCGCCCGCGGGCTCGTCGCGGTTTCAGCTGGCCATCACCCATGTCGAGGGCGGGCCGGGGTCCACGTTTTTGCACGAGCTCGCGCCGGGAGCGACCTTGACCGCGGTTGGGCCGCAGGGCTTCTTCACGCGGCCGCTCGATAAGACGGGCCCCTCCCTGTTCATCGCCACCGGAACCGGCGTGACCCCCCTGCGGAGCATGATCAAGACGGCGGTCGCGGTCGGGCACGGCTTGCCCATGTGGCTCGTCTTCGGCGTCCGCCGCGAGAGCGACCTTCTCTATCGCGACGAGTTCGAGGAGCTCGCCCAGAAGCACCCCCATATCCGCTTCGAGCCGACATTATCCCGCGGCAGCGAGGTGTGGACCGGACGCCGGGGTTATGTGCAGACGCATGTCCCGGATCTTTGGCATGCGCTGGCGAACCTGGGGCTTGGCGCGCCACACGCCTATATTTGCGGCCTCAAGCGGATGGTGAGCACGGTGCGCGATCTGCTTCGCAAGGAGTTGAACGCCACGCGCGAGCAAGTTCACTCGGAGCGTTACGACTGAGCGCAAGCTGGACGGCGGACCGACCAGGCTTGGCGCGTTTTGTTGCGCTTTGTCCGAAGACACCCGAACATCGAAAGGGGATACTTTACGGAAGCCCCCGCGAAAGGCAGATTCAACGACAGCCATGGTAGCGCCCCGTCGAAAGCTCGATCTCAGGAAGACGCTCTTCTTGCTGCCCAACATGATCACGCTTTCGAGCATCTTCTGCGGGTTCGATTCGATCCGCCTGAGCAGCGAGGCCACGAGCGACGACGATTTTTACCGCGCCTCGATCCTGCTCGTCTTCGCGCTCCTGTTCGACATGCTCGATGGCCGCGTCGCGCGCCTCACCAAGACGCAGAGCGCCTTCGGCCTCCAAATCGACTCGCTGGCCGACGTGATCTCCTTCGCCTGCGCGCCCGCCATCCTCGTCTACCGATGGTCGCTCCATCAAAAGGGCGTGCTCGGTCTGGTGGTCGCGTTCTGCTTCGTGGGCGCCGGCGCCGTGCGCCTCGCACGTTTCAATGTGCTGACCATGGGCGAAGGTGGCAAGCCCACCAAGCCGGGCAAGTACATCGTGGGGCTCACCGTCCCGGGCGCCGCCGGCATCCTCATCTCGCTGGTGGTGGCCAACCACGCCGTCGCCGGCAGCCTGGCGGGGCCCAAGTACGTGTGGCCGATGATCGTGCTCACGTTGTTCCTGACGTTCCTGATGGTCTCGACCATCAAGTTCCGGTCGTTCAAAGACCTGCGCTTCAACGCCAGCTCGGTGGCGCTGGTGGCCTTCGCGGTAGGGTCGAGCGTCGTGGTGGGGCTGCAGTACCGGCCGGCGTTCGTCTTGATCTGGCTCCTGTCCGTCTACGTGGGCATCGGCCTCTTCGAGATGATCGTCTCGCTCCCGCGCCGCCGCCGCGAACGGGCCCGGGCGCGCGCGAGCTTGCCGCCGACCTGACGGGTCGTGAGCTAGGCTCTTGCTCGACGAGATTCACTACTACCGAGAGCGCGCACGGCAAGCGGCCGCGCGGGGCAACTACGACGACGCCATTCTGGCGCTGATCACGGTCGCGCAGCAGACGCAGATCTCCGAGAGCGACTATGTCTCGATCCTGCGGCCGCTCGAGTCGGCGCTGGCCAAAAAGGGCGATGCGCGCAGCGCGCTCACGGTCGGCTGGTATTTGTCGCAGTCGGACCGGTCGCCGCCGGACATGCGCGGGGAGCGGGAGCGCGTGCTCGATTCGCGGATGCTGCGCACGGTGCCGCACGTCGATCGGGCGCGCACCTTGGCCTCGGCGGGAGAGGTCGCGGCGGCGGGGCGCGAGATGGAGGAGAGCGGCCTGGTGGCGTCGGCCGCCATTTATCGGGAGAAGGCGGGGCAGTGGCAGGAGGCGCGGGCGCTCTGGTCGCGGCTCTCGCAGGTGCTTCGAGGGCCGCGGAGCGCGGCGGGGAGCATGGGGAACGCCGACGCGTACCATGCGGCGCTGGCGCAGTTCAATCTCGCGCGGTGCGCGAAGCAGTGCGGCGATCCTTCGCAGGCGCGCGAGGCCATCGTGGCGGCGGTGCGGCTGCTCGAAGAAGCGGCGGATCACTTCGAGTCGCTCGGGCAACGGGAGCGGGCGTTCGATTGCTTTCAGGTGCTGGTGCAAATCGGGCGCGAGGGGGGGATGTTCGAGAACATCCTCGAGGGATACGTGAATTGCATTCGGATCCTTCGCGAGGATCATTTGAAGTACTTCGCGCTTCAGTACTTCGAGGATGCGCTCTCGGTCGCCAAGGAGCACAAAGAATATTCGGCCGCCGCGACCCTGGCGCGCGAAGCGTCCGAGTACGCGAGGGCGCTCTCCCTCCACTCCGCGAGCACCTACTACGCGACGGTGCAGGCGCAGCTCTGGCACGACGTGGCCGCGCAGCAGATCGAGCGCGGCGCGCCGCCCGAGATCGCGGAGAATGCGCTGCTGGCGGCCATCGTTTCGCTGGGGGAGCTGGGGCAGTTCGTGCAAGTGGGGGTGCTCTACGACAAGCTGAGTCAGATGGACTTGGAGCCGACGCGAAAGGCGCACTATGCGCGCGCGGCCAAGCGGTACGCGGGCGTTCGCGACGAGATGCTGAACGCGGCGCAGCTCCCGTCGCACCTGCGGCAGGACAATCACATGACCGAGGTGTGGCACGTCGATCTGGTGGAGTGGGAGCAGCAAGGAAGCGCGGCCGAGGCGTGCGCCGACTTGCTCCTCAACCCCGCCCTCCCCGATCTGATCCGCCGCAAGGCATTGCTGACGCGGCTCACGGCCTTCGCCGTCGAGCCGGTCCCCAAGAGCGGCGCCATCATGGGCGATGGCCCCAGCGACGCCGCCGCCACCAACGCGCGCGTGCGGCTGGCCGAGCAGCTCTCCCAGCTTCAAATGTACGCGGTGCTCTCTCCGCTCGAGCGGCTGTTCACGCGCCCCGAGCGCCAGGTGCGCATCGCGGTCATGAACGCGATGCAGTCGCTCTTCTTCAAGCGCAGCTTCGTCACCGTCCGCGCCGGCCTCGGCGATCCCGATCCCGCCGTGGTGGAGCAAGCCGCGCGCGCCGTCGAGTCCCTTTATTTTCCCCACGCCTTCGATCCGCTCGCCCGCATCGTGCGCGAATCCTCCTCCGCCCCCGTGCGCGCCGCCGCCCTGCGCGCCCTCGCCCACGTCGATTCGCGCGAGGCCGCCGAGTTTTTACTGGGCGTCCTGGAACATGGCGCGCCCATCGATCGCCACGCGGCGCTCGAGGGGCTCAAGCGAACGCGCGGCTCGCGCTTCGTCGAATTGGCGCGCGCGTCGCTCGGGGCAAGCCCGCCCGATGTGCAGCATGCGCTGCGAGAGATTTTGCGGGCGCGGGGGATCGCGGCGTGATTTCGACGCGCGCCACCGATGCGCACCATCGGCGCGCGACCGCTTAACGCTGCGACGGAGGCGGGTTAGCCGTAAATGGCGTCGACGGCGACGTCGCGGCCGTGCACGTGGATGCTCTGACCTGCGCCGGCGATTTGCGTCGTCCACTCGCCGTCGCGAAGGGAGCGCACCTCGATGCGGCGCTCGTTCTGCGAGACGAGCACGTATTCTTTGAGAGAAGAGAGCTTCTTGTACGCGTCGAACTTGCTGCCGCGATCGTAGCGCTCCGTCGAGTCCGAGAGCACTTCGACGATCAACGTGGGGTTCATCACGGCTTCGCCGATGCTCTTGCCATTTCTGTCATGCACCACGCGTGTCACCAGGGGGCCGCACACGATGCTGACGTCGGCGTACGTGTGAAGCTGCGCGGCTTCGATGAAAATGGGTGTATCGGACAAGAACAGCTCGCAGTTCTCGTCGAGCAACGAACCAAACACCCGCAAGAGGAAACGTCCTCCGAGCCTCCCGTGCTCGGGCGTTCCCCGGGTCATCGCACGAACTACACCGTCCACCCACTCGTGTCGCTCGTCGCTCTGCGTCTCCATGCGCAGAAACTCGTCGTAAGGAACGTAGCGAGGGCTTTGTACGGCGACCACGGCGGCTTCTCCTAACCGATCGCCATCAGCTTACCCGATCGCCCCGCCGCACGCGAACCACCCGCACGGCTCACTCACGGGCCGCCTCTTCGCCCTATACTCCGCGCCATGCAACGCATCTTGATCCTCGGTGCCACCTCTTCGATTGCGGCCGAAGCCGCACAAATTTATGCCCTGCGGGGCGATCGACTCCACTTGGTCGGACGCAACCCCGACAAGCTCGCCGAGGTCGCGCGGCGCTGTGGGAATGTGCGGGTGACGACGGAAGCGGCCGATTTTGCCAAGCTCGAGTCGAACGAAGCGGTTGCGACGCGGGCGATGGCGGCCCTGGAAGGGATCGATACGGTGCTCGTCGCCCATGGCGATATCGGGGACCAGCTGGCGAGCGAGCGCTCGTTCCAGGAGGCGGAAGCCATTTTGCGCACCAACTTCACGAGCGTCGTGTCGTTGCTCATTCCCCTGGCGAACCATATGGAAGCGATGCGCGCGGGGCGCATCGGGGTCATTACGTCGGTCGCGGGCGACCGCGGACGACCGCGCAATTACACGTACGGCGCGGCCAAGGGCGCGCTCAATGTTTATCTTCAAGGGCTGCGCACACGGCTCTACGCCGCGGGGGTGACGGTGACCACGCTCAAGCTCGGCCCCGTCGATACGCCGATGACGCGCGATCATGCCAAGCACGCCCTGTTCGGAAAGCCCGCGCAGGTCGCGCGCGACATCGTGGTCGCCATCGACGCGGGCACACCCGAGGCATACGTGCCATCGTTTTGGCGCGCCATCATGCCGGTGGTGAAGAACACGCCCGAGCGCGTCTTCCAGCTCTTGCCGTTCCTCTCCGGGCGATGAGCGCCGGAGCGCGCGCCGTCAAAAGTTGATTTTGCGCATCACGAAGCGGGGCAGCCAGCGGATGATGAGCAGGATCAGCGCCCAGATGCCCGGCGCGTAGAGGACGGGCTTGCGCGCGTCCATCGCGCGCACCACGCTGGCCGCCACGCGATCGGGCTCGCCCGCGAACGGCGGGGGCTTCAACCCGGTGGTCATCGCCGTCTTGACGAAGCCCGGCTTCACGCAGAGCACCGACAGGCCGGCCGCGTGGAACTTGTGGTCCAGCGCCTCGAGGTACACCGATAGCCCCGCCTTGCTCGAGCCGTAGATGGCCACCGGCTTGCGGCCTCGGTCGCCCGCCACCGACGAGAACACGGTGAGCCGGCCGCCGCCGCGCGACAAAAGGCGCTTGCGCGCGTGCTCGCAGAACACCACGGTGTTGGCGTAGTTGACGGTGACCAGCCTCCGCGCCAATTCGACGTCGGCCTCGAGCGCGTCTTGGGTCGCGAACATGGCCGCGGTGACGATGACCGAATCGAAGCCGCCGAGGGCGGAGTCGGCCGCGTCCAGCGCCGCGGCGAAGCCTTCGGGGCGCTCGAGATCGCAGAGCGCGTAGCCGATGGGGGCGTGCTTGGGGTGCCGCGCCTTCAAGTCGCTGGCGCTGCGCTCGAGATCGGGTTCGTCGAGCCCCAAAAGGAAGACGGCGTCGCCGCGCTCGGCGAGGCGCTGCGCGATCGCTCGTCCCATTCCGCTGGTGCCGCCGAGAACGACTGCCTTCAAACAGGATCTCCGAACAGACGCACCGATTGGGCGCTCCGCAGACGCCTCTGCGGATCCCACTTCTCGCGGACGGCCAAGAACTTCTCGAGCCGCGGCTCCATCGCCCGGAAGTGAGCGGGCCGGGTGAAGCGATCCTTCGTGAGATAGATGCGCCCGCCCGCCTCGATGACGAACTCGTTCAGGCTGTCGACCACACGCTGAATGTCCGGCGAGACGGCCATGTCGACCGCGATGGACGTGCCCTCCAGGGGAAAGGACAGCATCCCCTTCCCCTCGGGCCCGCAATCCTTGATTACGCACAGCGGGGAGGCCGCGCCCAGCTTGGTCAGCCGATCCATGAACTCGCGCACGGCCGCAGCTCCCGCGGCGCGCGGCAAGACGCACTGGTACTGCGTAAAACCGCGTGCACCATACACGCGATTCCAATCGTGGATCGCGTCGAGCGGATAAAAGAACGGCTCGGGCGCGATCGGGCCTTTGAAATGCCGCCGAAAGTGTCTCCAGTAGAAGGCCGCGTTGAACGCCTTTGCGGTGAACGGGTTGAGCGCCCAGTTCGGGAACTCGAACGGGACCGATTTTTCGCGCGTTGGCCGCGGCGGCTCGGCGGAGACCTCACCCGGCTCGGCCCAGCGGCCCGCCATGAGGATGCCGCGCCCCATGGTGCGACCGCGGTGCAGGCAATCGATCCACCCCATGGTCATCGGCCACTTCGGCGCGGCCTCGCCGAGGGCGGCGAGGAAGGCATCGAGGTCGGCGACCCGCTCGCTCTCCATCCACACCCACGGCCCGGGAATGCGGTGCAGCACGAACTCCACCTCGAGGATGTGCCCGAGCAGGCCCATCCCGCCGATGGTGGCGTAAAACAAATCCGCGTGCTCGGCGGGCGAGCACTCGATGAGGCTATCGTCGGCGAGGCGCATGCGGAGCGCGCGCACGTGGGCGCCGAAGCACCCCTCGCGGTGATGGTTCTTGCCGTGCACGTCGCTGGCGACCATGCCGCCGAGGGTCACGAATTTGGTCCCCGGCGTGACGGGGGAGAACCAGCCGCGGGGGATGAAGAGCCGATTCAGCTCCACCAGCGAGACGCCCGCCTCCGCACGAAGCACCCCGGTGGAAGGGTCGAAGTGGAGGATGCGGTTTGCCAGGCGGGTGGCCACCACCTTGTCGCTCGCCTTGGCGGGGAGCGACGAGTCGCCGTACGAGCGCCCCAGGCCGCGGCAGAGGACGGCGCCGTAGGTGGCGGTCTCCAGGTTTTCCGCCATCGATTCGCGCCCGGGTACCTGCAACCGGCCCCAGCCAGACAGGGTGGGCTCCCAGCGCACAGGGCGCGACTCGGTTGTCGCGGTTGCAAGGGGAGTCGCCGTGGACGCGCGGATTCGGTCCTGCACGCGGTTTATCCCGATAATTTCGCGATGAGCGCCTTCGCTTCGTCCGGATGCCGTTTGCATTCGAGCAGCGCGCTGAGCAACAGTGGGGCCACGATCGTCGCGTCGGACTCGATCACGAACATCGGGGTGTCTTGTGTCAGCTTGTCCCACGTAATTTTCTCGTTGGGCGTCGCCCCGGAATACGATCCGTAGGACGTCGTCGAATCCGAAATTTGGCAGAAGTAGGCCCAGGGTTTGACCGGCTCGGCGAGGTCATACTTGATCGACGGCACCACGCAAATAGGGAAGTCGCCCGCGATACCGCCGCCAATTTGGAAGAAACCAAGCCCCGCGCCGCCGGCCGATGCAGATAGCTCGCGGTACTGGTCGTAAAAGGCCGCCATGTACTCGATTCCCGACTTGACGATGCTGGCGCCGCACTCGCCCAACTTGACGTGGGAAGCGAAAATATTGCCGAAGGTCGAATCCTCGTAGCCGGGGACCACGATGGGGAGTTTCGCCCGGGCGGCGGCCAGGAGCCAACATTCCTCCGGATTTCCCTCGTGCAGATCCGCGCCGACGTTCTGGATCAACTCATAGAAGTACTCGTGCCAAAAGCGCCGCTCGCCGCCTTGGGTCGCGCGCGTCCACATGGGGACGATGAACTTTTCCACGGCGCGAAAGGCCTCGTCCTCCGGGATGCTGGTGTCGGTCACCCGCCGCATCCGGTTCTCGAGGATCTTCGTGTCCTGCTCCTTGGTGAAGTAGCGGTAGTCGGGAAAATCCTTGTAGCTATGGTGCGCTACCAGCCGGAAGAGAGACTCCTCCAGGTTGGCGCCCGTCACCGAGAGGCCGTGAATCAAGCCCTCCCGAATCGCCGGGGCCAAGGTGATGCCGAGCTGGGCGGACGACATGGCGCCGGCCACCGCCCAAAACATCTTGCCGCCCGCTTCAATGTGCCGCCAATACGCCAGCAGCGCATCGCGCGTCGCACGCGAGTTGAAGTTCTTGTAGTTCTTCAGAACGAACTCGAGGATCGGAAGGTTCGGGGCAGTCGTCATGGCAGGTTCCGGGCGCTCTTTAGCACGTGGTCGAAGGATCGCGCAGGGTCAGGGTGGGCCGCGGACAGTAGCACGAGCGGACGGGCGCGGGTCGCTCGGCGCGGGATCGCGCTCGCCGTGCCTTCGCGATAAGCTGGGTGCATGCGCCACCCGCGCCGCGTGCTTTTCTTCGTTGTGACGGCGGCAACACTCGCGTCGATCGGCCCGCTTGCTTGCGGGGAGGACACGGCTTCGCCCGGCACCACCGGTTCGCGCGATGCCTCGCAGGATCGGCGGGTGGTCACGGTCATCCCCGATGCATCGTGCGAGATCGTCGTCGATGCGCCGCCGGAGCTTCCACGCGCGCCCCATCTGGCGGCCGGGGTCGAAGCCTCGTACAACTCGAATCCACCGTCGAGCGGGCTGCACGATCCGGTTTGGGCTGCGTATCGAGAGTTTACGACCCCCGTTCCGCGCCGCAACTACGTGCACGACCTGGAGCACGGCGCCATCGTGTTCGCCTACAACTGCGACAAGTACGCGACGGGCGATGGCGCGGCCGCGTGCTCGGAGATCGTGGAGCTCCTTCGCACGGTCGTGAAGAGCTTACCGGACGATCCGCTCTGTACGAACGAGGGCAAAGGCGTGCGCGTGCGCGCCCTCATCACGCCCGATCCGCTGCTGGACGTGCCGATCGCGGCCGCCGCCTGGGGATGGACGTACCGCGGCGGTTGCCTCGACCGCGCGAGCCTCGAAGACTTTGCGCGGCAGCACTACGGCCAAGGGCCCGAGCCGGTGTGCGGCAACGGCTGGGATCACTTCTGAAGGTCGCCGCCGGACGGCCGACCGGGATCAAGCCTCCGGCGCGTGGCCGTCGAGCGACGACGCCGCGAGATCGACCACCGGCGCGGACTCTGTGCTCCCCTCGCCCGCCTCGCTTTCACCGGGAACGGCGCCGTCGAAGCCGAGCGCAAAGGTGCGATCGTGGCTCGCCAACGCCTCGACGATGCGGCGGCGCACGGCATTTCCGAGCTCGACGGGATCGTCGAACTGCGTGGACGGGATGGGCTCGAGCACCTCGACGGTGAGCTCCGCGGTGGCCGCGAAGGTGGTGCCGTGCTTGGGGATGAGCGCGTGCCCTCCGTGGATGGCGATGGGCACCACCGGCACACCCGTCTCGTGCGCCAGGGTGAAGGCGCCGTGCTTGAAGGGCTTTACGCGGCCGTCGCGCGAGCGCGTCCCCTCGGGGAACATCATGATGCTCATGCCCTCGCGCAGGAACTTGCGGCAGCGCTCGAGCATGATGCGCGTGCTCGTCGCGTCGCCGCGCACGAGCGGGATGTACTTCGAGAGCCACATGTTCCAGCCGAGGATCGGGAGGTTGAAGTTCTCCCGCTTCGAGACCCACTTGAACTGCCGGAACAGCGTAAAGAGCAGCACGATGTCCGCGATGGACGTGTGGTTCGCCGCCATCACGTAGGCCTGATTCGGCGCGATGCGATCGCGGTGGATGGTGCGGACCTTCCAGCCCGGGTAGAAGACCGCGTAGATGCTGGCCCACGCGCACGACCACATATGGTTCACGCGGCGCTGGGGATCGAAGGGCGCGGTCACCACCCAGAGCACGACCGCCACGAGGAGGCAGACCACCGATGTGAGGCCCAGAAACGTCCAGAGAAGCAAGGTTACGATCTTGCGCGCCATGGTCACCCGCCGAGCTCGAGGACGGAACGAGGGGCCCTTCGCGCGAGCTCCTCGAGAGTGGACAGCCCCGACTTCATCGTTCCTGCCGCGATGGCATGCACCATGTTGCACGCTTCGTGGTTGAACGGCGTCGAAATTCCATGCTTGCGGCCGCGTCGCGTGATCTCGCCGTTCAGGAAGTCGACCGGCGGCTCCTGCCCGCGCTCGATGGCCGCCAGCATCGACGAGCGCATGCGGCGGTAGCGCGCGCCCACCGCCAGCAGCATTCCATGCTTGGCGACCAGGCCGGGCGAGCCGCTCATGTGACGCTCCGCGTCCGTGAGGGCAATCCAATCGATGTCGAGGGTGCCCGACACCTTCTCCAAGCGGATCTTCTCGGCGCGCGCGACCTCCACCGCCTCGGTCACCACCTCCAACGCGAGCCTTCGCACGAAGCGGTGCAGCATGAGCGGGCCCAGCGCCTTGCCGCCCAAGGTTCCCAGGGTGGAGATGGCGCAGTTGATGGCGAGCTTGCTCCAGCGCGCCCCCGCGAGGTTCGAGGTGACGGTCACGGGGCCGATGGGCTCGAGGAGGAGCGCGAGCTTGGCCAGACGCTCGTCGTCCTTGCCATCGATGCGCCCCACCGTGAAGCCTCCGGCGGCCGTGCGATCGTACACGCCGGGTTCGACCATGGATCCACCCCACGCGACCACCGCCCCCAGGACCCGCTCCGGCCCCGCAATTTGCGCGACGCGCTCCTCGCAAAGGCCGTTCTGAAGGCACACCATCGCGCCGCCCTCGGCGAGGTGCGACACGACGGATCGCGCCGCCTCCTCCACCTGCGTGGGCTGCACCGCCAGGATGATCCAATCGAACGGCGCCGTATCCGGCCCGAGCGCATCCACCACGCGCCCTTCGACCGCACGGGCACCTTCGACGCCGCGCAGCACGAAGCCGCGCTCCGCGACGGCGCGAGCCACCGCGCGGTTGCGCGAGAAGGCCACGACGTCGACATGTCCTTCCTGCGAAGCGCGGCCGTGCTCCAGCAGCGAGGCCGTGACGATGCCGCCGAGCCCTCCGCACCCGACGACCAGAACCCGTTGCTTTTGGTCCGCTAGTCCGTCCACCGGC
Source organism: Sorangiineae bacterium MSr11954 (assembly GCA_037157815.1). NCBI lineage: Bacteria > Pseudomonadati > Myxococcota > Myxococcia > Myxococcales > Pendulisporaceae > Pendulispora > Pendulispora albinea. The sequence continues at coordinate 1,118,147 of CP089984.1, read as the reverse complement.
CCTTTTTACCTCACAGGTGGGCCGGCGAAAACGTTGCTCTGCGCTAGAGCACCAAACCGAACCCGCGCTCAGGGTCTGTGGGACGGCGAAGGCAAGGACTTGCTCGCGCGAACATGGTCGACGATGGCGGCGTTGAGGGCCGCCTCGGCCTTGGTGCACTTGGCGGCGTCGCTGCCGTCGCACGCCTTGTTCCAGGCGTCGTAGCCGGATTTGATCTTGGGCGCGGCGAGCAGCGCGCTCTTCGTCGACTCCTCCAGGTGCCGCCAGGGGATCGTGGATCGCTTCGGTTTCGGCGCTTTGGACATGGTGATCTCCTCGGCCATGACCGAAGCGCACGATCCGTCCCATCGGAGCACGTCGTAGGAGCCGGTGTCTCCGTTGGCGGCCACCATGACGATGCCATTGGGGTTCGCCTTGCGATGGGCGACGACCAGCACCTCCTCGTCGAACAGGAGCTTCGAGCGACGGGTGCGCCCGCCGCCGGCGTTCCAGCCATCGACGTCGCGGGTCATATAGGCCCGCGTAAACGGAGTGCCCTGTGAGAAGAGCGAGAGCGCCACATCGGGGTACTCACTGCCGCAAAGCCGCTTTGCAAACTCCGCGTCGGGAACGCATGCCTTACGGGATCCCTGGACCGTACAGGTGGTCGGAAGGGGACCCGACTCGCGGGCCGGTTCGGAGGCCGAGCTGACCGACGTGGCGGCATTCGCCGATGTCGCGGATGTGGCGGAGGTCGCGGACGCCGGGACGGCCGCTTCGACGGACGCGTGGGTGCCATCCGACTTGGGCTCCGTGGAGGTGGATGGTGCGGGCGCCTCCACCGCAGGCTCCGTGGTGTTGGCCACGGAAACCGGCGCAGGGCTGGGGCTTCCACCGCAGCCGGCGATCGAGCCAGCCATGATCAGAATACCCATGGATAACGTGTATTTGTGAAACGATTGATGCATAACGAAGTCTCCCCGGCGAGGACCCCGATCCCATTCCGCCCTACCCGGATCCAAGTGGTTGAATGACCCTGGAAGGATCTTCCATTACCTGGAACGAGATAGGCGATGCGAATTGGATGCGGAGAAAGAAGCGTCCATTCGTGTTTACGGTCGCAGATGGATTTTCTTCCGCAGCTAAAGTCCGCGAAAGTGGGAAACCCTGCGCATGCCTCTTCCGGCCCGCAAGATGCACGGATCGTCCTGGTCCGCCGAAAGTTCGGTTTGGACACAAACGAAACAAGGACGATCAACCTATGGGAATGCGTTTTCCCCAATCACATGACTGCGCGCTTACGCCTAGAAACTAGGCGGCGCGCGCCTCGCTCTCTTCGAGGAAATCGATGCACTCGGAGAGGGAATCGCATTGCATCAGACGCTGGCGCATCGAGGCCGCGCCGGGGAGGCCGTGCAGATAGCCCGATAGATGGCGCCGGGTGACGCGGACGCCGTAAGGCTCACCGCGGAAGGCCACATTGGCGCGCAAGTGCTCGCGGCAGAGCGCCAAGCGCTCGCTCACCGTGGGCGGCGGGACATCGCGGCCCGCGAAGCGTCCCGCGATTTCGCGAAAGACCCACGGGTGCTCGATGGACCTTCGCCCCACCATGACGCCGGCGCAGTGGGTCTCCCCCAGCGCGCGCTCCGCATCGTCGGCGCTTCGCACGTCGCCATTCACGATCACCGGAATCGATACGACGCTTTGGGCTTTGGCGGCCCATGTCCAATCGGCGGCCCCCTTGTGCCCCATTTGCGCGGTTCGGCAATGGATGGTGAGCGCGGCCACCCCCGCATCTTCCAACCGGCGCGCCAGATCGACGATGGGCATATCCGACTCGGGCCCGTAGCCAATGCGCGTCTTCACCGTCACCGGCAAGGAGACGCTCTGCACCACCATTTTGGCCATGGCCACCATGGCATCCGGGTTGCGCAGCCAACCCGCGCCGGCGCCCCGCCCGGCGATCTTGGGGACCCAGCAGCCGCAGTTGATGTCGAGGAACAGGGGCTTGGCCGCCTCCGCCACCCGCGCGGCCTCGGCCAGGCGCTCGGGGTTGGAGCCGTAAATTTGAATGGCGGTGGTCCGATCGTCTTCGGCCAAGGAGATTTTTCGGCGCGCGTTGCGGCACCCGCGGAGCAAGCCCTCCACATTGACGAACTCCGTCACCTCGATGGTCGACCCTTGGGCGCGGCACAAACGGCGGAAGACGACGTCGGTCACGTCCTCCATCGGGGCGAGGACGATGGGGCGATTTCGCAGGAGCTCGGAGACGGTTTGGGGCATCGGGCCGGCGCATTCCTAGCGCGGAGTGGGCCGAGACGCTAGCGCGAGCCCTCCAACTGGGCCCGCAAAGCCCGCTCCTCCTCGCCCAAGGCGGAAATGGCGTCGCGGGCGCGCTCGGAGACGCGGCGGAAGGCGCGGGGGCTGGGCGCTTCCTTAAAAAGGTCGTCGAGCTCCAACGGGCGACCGAACACGACGACGACTTTGCGGCCCGTCCGGGTGGCGTTGGAGGCGATCTGCGAGACGATGGCGTTGCCGAGACCATGGACGAAGACGGGGATCACGGTGGCGCGCGCGCGATGGATGATGCGCCCCACCCCGCTCTGGGCGGGCAGCAAGGTGTAGGGATCGTCCGTGCGGTTGCGCGCGCCCTCGGGGTGCAAGCCCACGAAGACACCACCGCGCTGGAGCAAGGACGCGGTCTCGTCGATGCCCGCCAGATTGAGCCCCTGGCGCTTTCGATCGCGAAACACCGGCGGGTACATGGCAAAAAAGCTCATGACGCCGTTCACCACCGGGCCAAACGGGTGATCGTAAAAGAAATTCGAGCGCACGGGGAAAAGAATCCGATGCGGCAGCCCGCGCTTTACGAGGTAGCCGGTCACCACGTAAAGATCGAAGAAGCTGCGGTGGTTCGAGACCAGCACGTAGCTCTTGGCCGGGTCGAAGCGCGGCATGCGCTCGGTGCCGTACACGTGCCGGAGGTTTCGGATGCTAGCTTCGATCCAGTTCGCGCCGATGTGGCGTTGCAACCAACGCAGCGAGCTGTCGAGGTTTCCCGGCTCCAGGCTTTTGCGAATGAAGCGAATCTGGCCGCGTTCGAGCGGGCTCAGGAGACCTTCGCCCTCGCGCAGAAGGTCGAGCGGCTCGGTTCGACGCGAAGCGCCACGAGGTTGCGCGATTTCGTGGGACGGCACGGGGTCTTCCATCATGGGGGGATCTCACTTTACGATCGAGCCAAGTGAACACGTGCGGTTTTCGACTTGCGCGTGTCCGGACTGCGCGTGACTCTGTTGTTATAGGCAGCCCCGTGAGCGACATCGCGAAGATCACCAAGCTACTCCACGACGAATCGCTCGAACGACAGATGGCAGCCGTCATCGTATTGGGGGAGCTCTGCGCCAGCGGCCCCGACGTGATCCACGGTCTGTTGCGGGCGCTCTCCAGCGACGTGCCCACCCTGCAGCGCCACGCCGTCTCCGCGCTGTCGCGCATCGGTGCGCGCGAGCTGGCCGTCTGCGCCAAAGATGCGTTGCTCGCCCCCCACGTGCGCCTGGACGCGCTCACCGCCCTGCGCCTCGTGGTCACCATGTCGAGCAAGGAGCGGGCAGGCTCGGGGGCCAAGCCGGGCGCGCCCTTCGTCGCGTCATCGGGGGCGTCGGGCGAGCACGCGGAGGCCCACGTGACCGAGGCGCTGATCGAGATTGCGTCGGGCACCGATCGCGTCCTCGCGCAAAGCGCGCTGACGACATTGGCGGGGTTGGAGCTCGCGCCCGAGGCCACCGAGAGCCTGGCCGCGCTGGTGGCGCACCCCGAGCTCGATCGCGCGCGCTTCGTCATCGACCAACTAGGGCGCCGCAAAGCGCCGCACGGCACGCGCGTGCTCATCGACGTCGTGCGCACCCTCGATCGGCGCCGCGCGGAGTTTGCGGCGGGCGCGCTCACGGGAAATGACGACGCGGTGGCCCCGCTGGCCGAGGCGCTGCTCGAGACGAAGGACGCCGATCGCGCGTGGTTGATGCGCAACGTGCTGCGGCCCAACGCCAAGAAGGTCCCCGCGCCGCTTCGGGAGAAGCTCCTCGAGCGGGCGATGAGCCGCTTTGGCACCGGGGAGCGCGGCTGGGAGCCGCTGCTCGACATCGTGCGCGACGCCGATCCCGAGGCGGTCGCCGAGGCGCTTCGCGCGCTCGCACGAAAGCTCCAAAAGCAAGATCAGGTGGCCGAAGCGCTCGCCGTGTGGCGGCGCATCTGCGCGAGCGATCGCGCGACGGCCGAGGATCGAAGCGAGCTCGCCGCCTTGGAGGGCGGTGGATCCCGCGCGCGCGGTCTGCGCTTGCGCCGGCGAGCCACCACCCTCGTTGCGCCAGAGCCTCAGGTCGAGCTGGCTGCAAAAGGCCAAGGCCGACGAAGTTCGACACGCACCACGAACGATGGTCGCCCCACGGACCGACGGAAAGTGGCAAGATAGCTCCCCGAGGGTGACGACATCTCCGCCGAGCGATTGACCTCGAAGGCCGTGCGCGGTGCGAGCTGGACCATCGCAACCAGCGTCGGATCGCGTGCGATCGGCTTGGTGGGCACGCTCGCCATCACCTACTTCCTCGTCCCCGAGGTCATCGGCGAGGTGTCCGACGCGTCCGTGCTCATCCTGAGCGCGATGCAGCTCTCCACCATCGGCGTGGGCCAGTACGTCATCGCCAAGCCGACGGCGGGCCGCGATGTCGCGTGGCACGCGACCGTCTTCCACATGACCTTGGGGCTCATCGCCATCGGCATCGTCACGCTCTTTCGCGAGCGCTTCGGCGGCCTCCTCAGCGCCCCAGCCATGGCGCAGTACGTTCCGGGCTTGGCGCTGGCCGCGATCTTCGACCGGGTCGCCTTCATGCCCGAACGCCTGCTCGCGCGCGACATGCGCTTTCGCGTGATCGGCCTCTCGCGCACCGCCGGCGAGGTGACCTACAGCGTGGCCTCGGTGTCGCTCGCCTTCTTGGGCTTGGGCGGCATGGGCTTGGTGCTGGCCAACATCGCGCGCAGCGTTCTTCGGTGCGCGATGCTCTGCATGGCCGTCGATCGCCGCGATTGGCTCACCCCCGCGCCCTTTTCGAAGGACACCACGCGCGCCATGTTGAAGTTCGGGCTCCCCTTCTCGGTGAACGCCTCGGCGGGGTTCGCGGCGAGGCGCTGGGACAACCTGCTGGTGTCGAGCTTCTTCGGGCCCACCATCCTGGGCGAGTACAACCTGGCGTACAACCTGGCCGACATCCCCGCGGTGCAGGTGGGGGAGCAAATCGGCGATGTGCTGCTCCCATCCTTCGCGCACATGTCCTTGGAGCAGCGAAAGCGCGCCCTGGTGCGCTCGACCGCGCTGCTGGCGCTGGTGGTCTTTCCGCTCGCCGTCGGGCTCGGCGCGGTGGCCAACACCGCCATCGCCACCCTGCTTCGTAAGGAGTGGCAAAACGTTGGTCCCATGCTGACCTTGCTGGCCGCGCTCTCGGTGGCGCGCCCCGTGGGCTGGACGATTGGCTCGTATTTGGTCGCGCGCGAGATGACCCGTCCGCTGATGTGGCTCGGCCTCTTTCAGGTCGCGTCGCTCTTGGGTTGCATCGCCCTCATCGGCCGCGCGGGGCCGCTTTGGATCTGCGTGGCGGTCGGTGTGGCGTTCGCGGCCCATGCTCTCGCCAGCATGGTGGTGGTCTCGCGCGCAGACAATGTCACGGTCACGTCGCTGGTCACCTCGTGCGTGGGCCCCCTGCTCGCGTGCGTTCCTTTGGTCGCCGCCGTGCTCGCCGTGCGCTACGGCATGCGCGAGCTCCACATTTCGATCCGCGGGGTCGGCCTGGTGGTGGAGATCCTCGCCGGCGGCATCGGGTACATCGGCGGCGCGCTCCTCTTTGCGCGAAAGACGGCGACCGATTTCGTCGGGCTCCTTCGCACGTCCCTTCGCCGCGGGTGAGCGTGCGCCACCGCGCGCACACAACGGCGGAGGCGTGGCAATTCACCACAGCCAAGCCTGCCCGCCGGGGGTTGGGCGAGGCGGTGCTACACGTGTGTCAGACCGTGGATTCGTAGTGGCGCAGAATTCGCTTATTTGGGCAGCGATAGCTCCTTACGCCGAGCTCGAGAAAGCGAGACCGTTCCGTCATGCTGAGCACGTCCCAAGAGACGCGCGAGCCTGTGATGCGCACCCTGCCCCGAAGCGGCGATGTGCTCGTTGGCAAGTACCGAGTCGAACGGGTGCTTGGCGAAGGCGGGATGTGCGTCGTCTACGCTGCGGAGCACCTTCAGCTCGAAGATTGGGTCGCCATCAAAGTCCTGCGCACGGACTGGGTCGACCGGCCCGACGTGGTCGAGCGGTTTTTGCGGGAGGGGAAGACCGCGACCCGCATCCGCAGCGAGCACGTCGTGCGCACCTTCGACGTGGGCACGCTCGACGATGGCACCCCGTGCCTCGTCATGGAGTACCTGGTTGGAAGCGATCTCGATGCGCTGCTCACGGCCAATGGTCCGCTCCCGGTGCCCGCCGCCGTCGACTATTTGCTGCAGGCCGGCGAGGCCATCGCCGAGGCGCACCAGCTCGGGATCGTTCACCGCGATCTGAAGCCCGCGAACCTCTTTCTCACGCGCAGGGCCGATGGCTCGCCGTGGATCAAGGTGCTCGACTTCGGCATCTCCAAGCTCTCACCGTCCGTGGCCATGCGATCGGGGAAGGATCTCGGGCTCACGGGCCACTCCATCATGGGCTCGCCGCGCTACATGTCGCCCGAGCAGATGCGCGCGTCGGCCTATGTCGATATGCGCGCGGACATTTGGGCGATCGGCGCCATTCTGCACGAGCTCATCTCGGGCCGCCCGCCGTTCGACGCCGACACCATGCCGGAGATCTGCGCGCAGATCCTTCAAACACCGGCCCCGCCGCTCACCTCCATCTGCCCCGACGTACCGCCCGAGCTGGAGGCGGTGGTCCTGCGCTGCTTGGAGAAAAATCCATCGAATCGCTTTGCCAACCTCGGCGAGCTCGCGGCGGCGCTGCGTGAGTTCGGGACCCCGGCGGGGCGGGCCTCGGCCAACCGCATCATGGGGATCTTCCAGACCGCGACCACCACCTACGGTCGCATCTCGGGGCAAACCATCGACGAGGCCCCCGCGTGGGGCTCCACCGATCCCACGTGGAGGCCGGGCCCGCCCCGAAAGCGAAGCCTCGCGCGGATGGTGGGCATCGCCTTTGGCTCGAGCGCCATCGTGGCCTGCGGCGCCATCACGGCTTTGTTTGCCTTGCGGCACGCGCAAGAGCCATCGCGCCCTGCGGTGGCGCCAGCTCCCACGCCGGTCCTGTCGTGGGAAGGCCAGCCCGCGCCGGCGGCGCCTGCGCTGCCCACCAACGAATCCACCGCGAGCGCGAATGGGAGCGCGAGCGCGCCCGCGGCTGCGGCCCCGAGCACACTGGCCCCGAGCCCGGCGACCGCACCCACGCTCGCTCCAGCCGCGCCGGCCGATTCAACGGCGGCGAAGCATTCCAGCACGACCAAGAAGCCCCGTTCGACCCGTCCAAATGGATCGGCGACGGCGACCTCGACGGGGTCATCGGAGTCCATGCCCGCGCCGAGCTCGGCATCGAGCCCCACTCCGGCGCCGGCGGGCTCTGAAACGTTGTTCGAAGAGCGCAAGTAAGAACGTCGCAACAGAACCCGCGTGGAGCACCCATGAAGCGCCACCCCTCCCTTCTCTCTCGTGCCGCTCGCACCGCTCGTGCGCATCGTGCCCTTCGTAGCTTGTTGGGCGCGAGCCTCGTGCTCATGGCCAGCACCGCCTACGCCGGCAGCGATGCGCCGGCGGCGCAAGCGCTGTTCAACGAGGCCAAGAAGCTCATGGCCGAAGGCCGTTGGGCCGAAGCGTGTCCAAAGCTCGAGGAGAGCCAGAAGCTCGATCCCGGCATCGGCACCCAGTTCAACTTGGCCAACTGTTACGAGCGCACCGGGCGCACCGCCAGCGCGTGGGCCGTCTTCCTCAATGTGGCCGGCGAGGCCAAAGCGGCGGGGCAATCCGCCCGCGAAAAGGTCGCGCGCGATCGCGCGGTGGCGCTCGAGCCAAAGCTGTCGAAGCTGATCATCTCGGTGCGCGCCAGCGACGTACCCGTCAAGATCACGCGCGACACGCTCGAGGTGGGGCGAGGCCAGTGGGGCACGCCCATCCCCATCGACGCGGGCGAGCACCGGGTGGTGGCCACCGCGCCCGGAAAGAAGACATGGGAAAAGGTGGTGCGCGTGGCCCCCGACGGCGCCACCGCCACCGTGGAGATCCCGCCGCTTCAAGACGATCCCGCCGCGCTCGCGGCGGCAGCGGCCGCGGCGAGCGAAAACAAGGACAAGAACGAGAGAGAGGCCGCCGAGGATCCGCACCCCGGCCGCACGCAGCGCACCATCGGCATCGTCGTGGGCGCCGCGGGCCTCATCGGCATCGGCGCGGGCACCTACTTCGGGCTGACCTCCCGCTCCAAGCGCGATGACTCGAGCCCGCACTGCAACGCGGACAACCGCTGCGACGACGACGGCTTGGCCCTGCGCGACGACGCGCTCAAGAACGGCACGTACTCGACCCTCGCCTTTGCGATGGGCGGCGCCGCGCTCGTGGGCGGCATCATCTTGTTCGCCACGGCGCCCAAGGCGCGCGCGTCGCAGGCGGGCTGGCACGCGACGCCCATGGTCGGCCAGCGCACGATGGGCCTCCACCTACAGGGGCGCTGGTGAGCGACGGCCATGCGGCGCTCCGTCTTGGCGTTCCTCGGCCTGGTGCTCGGAATCGGCTGCAACATCGTCCTCGGCAATGAACGGGGCGACGCGCTGGGCACCTTGGACAAAGGCGAAGGCGACGATCACGAGACCAGCGCCTGCGCCAAAGGCTTCGCCGACTGCAACGGCGACGCGAGCGACGGCTGCGAGGCGCGCCTCTCCGAGCCCGCGCACTGCGGCGGGTGCACCACGGCGTGCGGCGCCTCCTCGCCCTTGTGCGTGTCGGAGCAAGACGGCCATTTTTCGTGCGCCAGCGGCTGCCCGCGCGAAGCCTCGGGGCTCTGCGGCTACCAGTGCGTCGATCCAAAGACCAACGCCGCGCACTGCGGAGAGTGCGGCCGCATCTGCCCGGGTGCCCAGCACGGCGAGGGCGTCTGCCGCGACGGCGACTGCCGCCTCCAATGCGCCGCCGGCTACCACGCGTGCGCCATGAAGTGCTTCGCCGTGAGCGATCCCACGGCGTGCGGCGACGCCTGCAAGCCCTGCGTCGCCGGCGCGCACAGCACCGCCACCTGCGACAAAGGCGCGTGCGGCATCGCCTGCATCCCCAGCTTCGGCAACTGCGACGGCGACGTGCGCAATGGATGCGAAACGTCGCTGCTGGAGGACGCGAAGCACTGCGGGGGCTGCGGAAAGCCGTGCGCGCCCAGCACCCGCTGCGTCGGCGGCATCTGTTTACCGCTCGGCGCGCGCTCCGCCGAGGAATGAGCCCACGGCATCGATGACATTGGGCGCGATGGTGTGGCCGCCCCGAAACGGGACCCACGTCACATCGATCCCCGCCGCCTTCAACTCGTCGCGAAGCGCCTCGGCGAGAAAGAGCGGCAAGAGCGGATCCTGATCACCATGGCTCTGAAGGACGCGGAGCCCGCGCCGCGACGCGTAATTCGCCCTCCACGCGTGCCGCGCGATGGGCACCGACGAGAGCAGGATCACGCCGGCGAGCGGGACATCGGTATGGAGCGCCGCATCGAGCGCCACCATCGAGCCTTGCGAAAAGCCGCCCAGGAACACCTTCCCATCCCTCGGCGCCGGCAGCGCCTCGGTCCCGATGACGGCGAGGAGCGCCACCACCTTGGCGCGCACGTCCTCCACCCCCTCCGGCACCTCGAAGGTCAGCGCCTCCCCGCGGCCCTGCATCACCTCGAGCTGGTAGCGCAAAATATCGAGGGGCCACCACGCGCGCCCTCCGCCGTACTCGGGCCCGAGCGACATCGGCGCGACGGGGAAGAGGAACCGGGTCCCGGGCGGCGCCGCGATCTCCTCGGCCAATGGAACGAGATCGTCGCCCGGCGCACCAAAACCATGGAGAAGCACGACCAGCGGGCCATCACCTCCCCCGTCGCCGTCGTCTCCGCCGACCCATCGGACGTGAAGTCCTGCTAGCATGCCGTCTTTCATGAAGGCGAGACTGTACTCCGGTCGTGGCGGTCGTGCTGGCATCGCATCCGTGCTCATCGCGCTTTCTTCGTGCGCGCTCGCGGCCTGCGGCGGATCGAGCTCGTCGCCCCCCGCCGCACCCGAGGGCGACAAACACGAGACCGCGGGCGAGCCCGCAGCGCCCGCGACCGCATCGGCCAGCGATCCCACCGATGCCGGCGCCCCGACCTCGGCGACATCGGCGCCGGCTCCTGCGGCGGGGACGGGCACGGGCGACGCGGCAGGCACGGTTTCGTCGGGCTCCGACATGCCGGATGAGTGCAGCAAGTCGGCTTTGCCGTTCGAGGAGAAGGTTCGGCCCCTCTTCAACAAGTGCTACCAGGAGGGCAAAAAGAAGAACCCCGAGCTCTCGGGCACCGTCCGGGTCAGCGTCTCCGTGAACACGGTGGGCAAGGTCACCTCGGTGAAGCCCACCGGCACCTCCGAGCTTGGCGACAGTGTCGTTCAATGCATGGTCAAGGCGGTCCGCGATACCCCGTTCGACGGCGCGGCATGCAAGTCGAAGAGCGTGATCGTCAGCAAGACCTACGGAAATAAATAGCCAGGATCTTTTCTGGCTCGATGGTCCGCGGTACAGCGGATCATGCAGAAAAAATATGTGGCTGAGGCCATCGGAACGTTCGTCCTCGTCTTCGGCGGTTGCGGGACCGCCGTTCTCGACGCGAAGAACGTGGGGGTCCTCGGCGTATCGATCGCGTTCGGCCTCACGCTTCTCACGATGGCGTATGCCATCGGGCCGATCTCCGGATGCCATATCAATCCCGCCGTGACGGTCGGTTTGATCTTCGCCGGCCGAGCCGACAAGAAGGATCTCGCAGGCTATGTCGTGGCCCAGATCCTGGGTGGCATCGCCGCTGCAGCCGTTCTCTTCGCCATCGCGAACGGGCACACCTTCGGATACGACCTCAAAGAGGGCCTCGCCGCCAACGGCTACGGCGAGCACTCGCCCGGCGGCTACGGACTTCTGGCCGGCTTGCTGGCCGAGATCGTGCTCACCGCCCTGCTCCTTTTCGTCGTGCTGGCGACAACCGACAAGCGAGCACCATCCGGTTTCGCCGGCCTTCCGATCGGACTTGCGCTGACATTGATTCACTTGATCGGTATTCCCATCACGAATACCTCCGTGAATCCGGCACGTTCCATCGGCCCCGCGCTGTTCGTTCGCGGTTGGGCGCTCGAACAACTCTGGCTTTTCATCGTCGCCCCGGTCATCGGCGCCATTTTCGGTGCACTGATCTACCGCTTTCTCGAGGACGACGAACCCGTGAGCCACAAATCGGTCGAAGACTAAATGACCAACTGCCGCGCGGATCTAGCGACGATACCACTTCGTGGCAGAAGCGAATGGCTCAAATGAAGTTCTTCTCGGTTCATCAAATGCCATTTCGAAAGGATGACACAAAGTTCACACGGCACACTTGATCCGCGCACTTCGATGAATTCGCGGCCATTCATCGCGATTTTTCCTGTTTGCGCGCAAGCGCTCCCACACCCGAATGGGCATACTGTGGACAGTATTGTGGATAACCTGCGGACTAAAAAAAGCCATTGTTTTGACTTTTTCGTTTGCATCGTTCCTCCATTCATTGGATAAGTGCACCCAGAAGTTCGCGGCACATGAAACCGCGAGCCGCTGTTCGTCGTGACCGTTCCGGGCGCTGCGATGGTTCGTCATCCACCCACCCAACCCCGAGATCCCGCGCAGGACTCGGGCAAGGGTCCGTTCCATCGGGCTACGCATTTACGTTTTGCACGTTCAACATGCGGGTCAAACAGGCGCGGATCCCCCGGCTGATTCTATTTTAATGGGGTTACGGTTTCAGCTGTCATCTTCTGTCATCCCATTATCTTTCAGGCAGGGGGTCGGTCGAGCGCAGTAGGCGAAAACCCAAGAAGAGCGATCTTCCGGGGAGAAATCCCCTCTGCGCGAACACTTACGGATCGGTTCCAAGCATCTTCCCATCGAGGTAGCCCGGCCAGCTTGGTCGTATCTCATTTGGGGGGTGCTCGCGGATTCTCCGCCGGGGGGAACGTGCCTTAGCGACACGTCCTCCGTCCGGGATCCGCGGCCCATGCCGCTGCGGGAAGCACGCCAATACCCATTGCCGCACATGGTATTTGCGTCATGGCCCGCAGCCTCGCGATGGCCTTGGGAAACGTCCTTCGAACCTTTGAGGCACTTCGAAGGCGACAGGCCCTCGCACCAAGAGCATGGTTCTCATCCCACGTCTCGGGGCCTCCCCCGGGCCGGAGAGGAGCAGCGGCTCAATCGGTCGTGCCCGTGCGTCGCATCGTGTTGCAGAACTCGGAGGCAAGGGAGCTCCCCACCCCAAGGGGCCATCTCCATCCCCTCCGAGGGAAGGCATCTCGGATCGCACGCGCGGAGCCTTTCACGAGGCTCCATGCCAAACGATCTTGGTCCTCGGAAGAAGGCGACCCTCGATCCTTCGTGGGACGCTGACAAGCCACGCCGTTTCTCCTTCTTGTGGGCTTGCGGGCTTGCAGACGGGAAAACGCGTGCCCGAAGGGCGACGGGATGCCCTCGTGCGAAGTCGCAAACCGAACGAGCCTGGCGAACAACCAGGCTCGTTTCGAGGCGACCCGCCGAGGCGGGAAAACGGCGCCGTGAAGCGCCGTCCCTTCGCATCGCAACGGAGCATCCATCGCACCAGGTCGCGCGTCGCTCGTTTGCGCCGCCCGCGATTTGGCCACGGATGCGCCGAAAAGCGATTCGAAAACCGAGAGCACGGGTGCTGGTCCGCAGGTGGTACGTTCCGAATGGCCCGAACGACCCCATGAGCATCACTTGGCACGCTCCTGGGGTCGTTTGCGACCACCGCGCCCATGCATCGCTACCGGCGCGAGGTCGCTCATTCTGATCCGCAAATGTTCCGTTGCACGTTCTCCACGCCCATGGCGTCCCCCCGGAAAACGTGGCGAGGTGCAACGAGCTTCCCCGAGAACCTCGGCCGGCGGCGTGCGGATGACGAACGAACGATCCTTCCCGCAACTGTCATGTCACGCATGTCACGAGAGAGCCGCGCGCATCGGCCGCTCGCGAATCCGAAACTTCCTCGAAGGCGACCTGGGTAACCAGGTCGCCTTCCCGTCTTTCCATTGTGCACGATTCCGCAGCTCGATGCGTCAATCGGCCGAGTCGCCCCCCCGTGGAAACATCACGAAAAGAGGGCCTTTGCGCTAAAGTGCGTGCGTGGACATCAACACGCTCACCAGCCTTTATCGCAAACACATCGATCAGCTGACCGCGCTCTACGCCGACGCGCTGACCGCAGCAGGCTTCGACGGGCTCGTCATCCACTCCGGATCGCTCCAGCTCAGGAGCCTCGTCGACGATCAATATTGGCCGCTTCGCCCCACGCCTTACTTTCAGCATTGGGTTCCCGTGTGCCAGCCCGACTGCGCCATCGTCTATGTCGTCGGAAAGGCGCCGACCTTCGTCTGGACGCGCGCCACGAGCATGTGGGAGCTCGCGCCACAACCCGAGACCGATCACTTTACGCACGGCATCGCCATCGTGGAGCCGCAGGGCGAGGGCGGCGTCAAAGCGCTGCTGCCGACCGCCGGCAAGATTGCCTTCCTCGGCGACAACCAGGCCATCGCGGCCGCGTGGGGCTTCGACGGTGATCGCATCAACCCCAAAGAGCTCATCGCGGCGCTCGATCCCCTGCGCACGCGCAAGACGGACTACGAGATCGCGTGCATCGCCGAGGCCAATCGACGCGCGGCGGTCGGGCATCGCGCCGTGTTCAAGGCGTTCTCCAGCTCGGACCGATCCGAGCTCGATCTGCACCTTCTTTACCTCGCGGCCACCGGTCAGGACGATCCGGAGACGCCGTACAAGAACATCGTGGCGCTCGGGCCGCACGCGGCCGTGTTGCACCATATCGCGTACGACAAGTGGGCGCGCTCGCGCAACCTCGAGTCCCTGCTCCTCGACGCCGGCGCCAGCTACCAGGGCTACACCTCGGACATCACGCGCACGTGGGTGAAGGGCCATGGCGCCACCACATCGGCGTACCGAGGGCTCATCGACGGGGTCGAGAAGATGCAGCAGCGTCTCTGCGCGGGCATCCAACTGGGCACCGGCTACGAGGCGCTGCACGACGAATCGCACCGCCAGGTGGCGGGCATTCTGCGCACCGTGGGCCTCGGCCGCGGCAGCATCGACGAGCTGGTGGACACGGGCATCACGCGCGCGTTCTATCCGCATGGCCTCGGGCACTCGCTTGGCCTGCAGGTTCACGACGTGGGCTGCGCGACGGTTCGTCCCAAGCCGGAGAACCCGTTCTTGCGCAACACCTCCACCATCGAGGGGCGGCAGGTGTTCACGGTGGAGCCAGGGATTTACTTCATCTCCGCCATCCTCGAGCCGCTACGCCAGGGGCCGCACGCCGGCCTGATCGATTTCCGACTGGTCGACGAGCTCGCCCCGCTGGGCGGGGTGCGCATCGAGGATGACGTCGCCGTTCTGGAGAACGCAGAGCCCAAGAAAGCCCCTGTGCGCAATCTCACACGGGAACACCTTCCGCTCGGGGGGGGTTACGCGGAAGCCTTGGGGTGACGTTTTCCAGAAACGCGCCGATCGTCACCAATACGCAATGCGGTCGCGGCCTGCGCTCTTTGCGCGATAGAGGGCCGCGTCCGCGCGGCTCACCAATTCGGCGTGGCCATAGCCTTCACCCGAGAGGGCGGCGGCGATGCCCGCGCTGAAGGTGATGGTGCGCGTACTGCCATCGCGAAAAACGTACGGGCGTGCGCGAAGCTTTTTCTGCAACCGCTCCGCCACATCGGCCGCACGCTGTGCGTCGCACGCTCGGAGGAGGAGCACGAACTCCTCGCCTCCATAGCGAAAGGCAACGTCCTCGCCGCGAAGGACCGAACGCACAGCACCCGCAAATTGGGTGAGCACATGGTCGCCTGTTTCGTGGCCATAGGTGTCGTTGATCGATTTGAAGTGATCGAGATCCATCATCACGATGGCAAAAGGCTGATCGTGCCGTTTCGAATAGGCCGAAGCCTCTCGAATGCGTGATTCGAAGTGCCGGCGATTGAACAGTCCGGTGAGCGGATCGATCATCGCGTGAAGCTCGGCAAACCGAAGGTCGTACCGGAGTCTGCGTTCGGCGCGCGAGCGCTCGCACGCTGCGCGCACTTTGGCCGTGAGCACCGCCGTGGAGATGGGCTTCATGATGTAGTCGATCGCCCCGTATTCCACGCCGCGCACGATATCGTCCTCTTCCGTGGCGCTGGCCGTGACGAGGATGATCGGAATATTGGCAGCCGCAGGGATCCGCTTGATATGGCGGATGACCTCGAACCCCGTGAGGCCCGGCATCATGACATCGAGAACGATGGCATCGATGAGCTCCGGCCTCTCCAGAACGTGTTCCACCGCTTCGCGGCCATTGGAGGCCTCGAAGGTCTGTATGCCGCTTCGTGCGAGCGCACGAACGACAAGCCAACGCGCAGCCTCGTCATCATCGACGACGAGCACGGCGCCGATGGGAGGAACGGAAAGCTGAACACGCTTTTGATTTACGTCGTCGTTCGAGAGGATGCGCTCGGCGTCCGCTCGTTGAATGGATGAAAGCATAGGTGGAAATACCGCCGGATTTCCCCCCCCCGACTTGGTCGTTTCCCTCTGCAAACCCTATGCGAGTTCACCCTAACCGGTAATTGCCACAACAGACCGGGCTCGACCGAACGAAAATACGCGCTCTCGAGCCACTGCAGCGCTATGTGGGTATTGCGCGACCTTACCTCACTTATACCCACCGTGGCAAAATGTGAAATCCCCCTCGTCCTCCGTGGCAAAAATGGCCGCGAACCGGCTTTTCCGTCAGCATTGTCAGCGCAAAGTTGCCGAAAGCCACGCACGGGTCGCGGCCTCGATTTGCGCGTCATCGCGATGCAGATCGACGGGCGAGCTGGACCCCACGATCGACTCGAGAGCTCGCTCGGCATAGCCGCGTACGAGCGGTATCGGGTGCACCATCTGCTGCGCAATGCGGGCGGCCGCGCTGCGATTGCGCGCCTCGCCGAGGAGCTGCATGGCCACTGCCTGCTCATGCGGTTTGCCCGACTCCAATGTCGCGAGCAGCGCATTCTGGGTCCAATCGGGATAAAGGGCGCGCAGTCGGCTCTCGTCGTAGCGCTTTCCAAAGAGCCGCTGCATGTCCGAGAGCACCGCGCCAACGCTCTTGTCCGTGTGACAGAGCGCGCACTCGAGGGGACGATCGCGTTCGACTTTGACGGGGTCCGTCGGAGATCCAATTCGGTGGTAACGCGTGAGCGCTCCATCGAGCGATAGGTTCTTCCGGGGCATATGACATCCCATGCATCGTCCACCGGCACCGTCAGGATCGTGACGCGTATGCGCGTGCACGCTCTCACGGGTGCGAAGCGTCGTGTGGCACGATGTACACATCGCGTTGCCGTCGGCCGTCGCATCGAGGTGGCGCGTGCGGCCGCCGCTCTCGCGTGCATGCGGATCGTGGCAAGGGACGCAGGATGCTTGGCAGCGCCCAAGGAGCATATCGCGCGCTTCGCCACTGTTGATGTTGCTTCCGCCTTGGGAGCGCGATCGGCTGCCGCCTTCCCAGGTGCGGGGGTAGCCGGAGAAGAGGACTTGATGGCAGCGCGCGCAGGTGCGGTTGATTCGCTCCCCGCGTTGCTTTTCGGAATCGCGGGCGGTGGCGACGTGTTCGGGGTTGCGGGGCGCGGCGGCGTGTTCGGGGTTGCGGGGCGTGGCCACGCGGAGGAAGGGGGCGCGCGGCTCGAAGCTGGGGTGCACGCGCGGATCGGCGACGTGCTCCTTCGAGCCGCCGTGGCAGGACTCGCAACCCACGCCAACCTCGATCAGGTGACGCTCGCCGAAATGTTCGCGGGTCGCGGCGACGGCGCGGGCCGCGGCTTTTTCCGGCGGCTCGTCGCTCTCGGCGCTCGGGTCGTGCGGCGGGCGCGGGGCCTGGGCCGGGCGCGGATCCTGAGGCGAGCGCGGATCGTACGCGTGGCCGGTTCGGTAGCCGTGGAGGAAGTCGATCTCGCTCCCGAGCGCGCGGCGAAAGGCGTCGTCGTCGGTGATCGCAAAGGACCACCGCTTTTCGGGGGGCAGCAGGGGGTCGACGACCTCGCCTTGGTAGCCGCGGGCCCCCGGACCGGCGAGCGCACCGAGGATGCTCGTGAGGTACGGTGCGGTGTTGTGGCACAAGATGCAGGTCCGTTGCCACACGGGGCCGGCGCGCAAACCATCGCGCTCGGGGAGCATCACGGAATACCCCTTGTAGCGAAGCGTTTTCTGCTTGAACACGTACGACACGGGGAGCACGACCTCTTCGCCCGTCGAGGGAGAGCCTTGCGCGTTCACCTCGACCCCCGCGAAGTCCTCGCGGTAGTGGCCGCCGATCACCTTGGTCACGCGGTACGTCTTGTTGCCGTAGCGCGCGGAGGTGATGGTCATCCGCCGTTCGCCTTGCGCCTGGTCGAGCCGCGCGGAGTCCTCTTTGAAGCGGAAGACGGTTCCGTCGAAGGGCGCGAGCACACGCGCGCCTTGGATGGGGCGGGTCATCTGGTGCATGGCCGAGCCTTGCCACGCCGCATAAATGTCGGCATGGCACGGCTCGCACGCGGCGCTGCCCGCGTAGTCGTCGCGCGTGATGTTGCTGCGGATGCCCTCGGGGACGGAGGTCGCGGGGTGCGCCGTGCGGCCGGAGGCGGCGCCGCGCGGTTGGCAGGTGGTCGCGCCAAGGAGGCCGGAGGCGGAAACGGCAAGCAGGACAGCGAGGGACGGCTCGCGCAGATGCATTGTCAGGCAGCGTAGATCTTTTTTCGCGGACGGACGTCGGAGGCAGAAAACCCCCGGTCGAGGGGCATCCTGAAAGATGAGGAGCGTGTCATGCCTGTGCCCCGGTGGTTACAGTATGGGCCTTCGTTTGCCAAAAATACGTTTGGACGTTCGGCCCGCGCGCGGCGCGGCCTCGCCGCCTGCGCCGTCGTTCTGGCCGCGGGGGGTTTGGTGTTGTTCCGCGCACCGCAGGGCGGAGTGGCCCAAGGGCTCGCCCTCCCCGACCATCCCAAACCGGTGAGCACCGAGGTAGCGCGCGGCTCCAACTCGGTGGCGTTCTCGGGCCCCGGCGCGCATGGCACCTTGGGCCTGAGCCACACGAAGGTGCTCTCGGGCGCGCGCCAAGCCATCTACGCCGAGCTGCAGATCCGCGCGGACAAGGACGATGGACGGGCCGTGCACGCCCCGCTCTCGTTGGTGGTGGTGCTCGACACGTCGGGCTCGATGACGGGCGACAAGATCGAGCAGGCGAAGGACTCGGTCATCAAATTGATTCGCCAGATGGACGATGCCGACGAGCTCTCGGTGGTCCGCTACTCGACCGACGCCGCGACGGTGGTGCCCATGGGGCGCGTGAGCGACGTGCGCGCAAAGGCCATCGCCCGCGTGAACGAGCTCGAGGCCAACGGCGGCACGAACATTCCGCGCGGTCTATCCGAGGGGCTGGAGCAGCTGCGCGAGACCGGCCAGGGGCGCGTGCGGCGCGTGGTGCTGGTGAGCGATGGGCTCGACTCCACCCGGACGCAGGCGGAGAGGTTGGCCACCGACAGCTTCGAGCGCGGCATCGTCGTCTCGTCGCTGGGCATCGGGCTCGACTTCGACGAGAGCTACATGTCGAGCGTGGCCTCGCGCGGCCATGGAAACTTCGGCTTCGTCAACGACGCGTCGTCCTTGGCCAAGTTCCTGACGCGGGAGCTGGACGAGACGGCAAAGACGGTGGTGGAGAACGCCACGGTGCGGATCACGCTCCCGCGCGGCGTCACCTTTCAACGCGCCTCCGGCGCGGACGTGCGGACCGATGCGGGCAAGCGCGGCAGCGGGGAGCTCGAGCTCAAGCTGGGCTCTCTGTTCGCCGGCGACGAGCGGCGGGTGATCCTCGAGCTGGAGTCGAACGCGGTCCAGGGCGACGCGACCTTCGAGGCGCACGCCGCGTGGGATCGCATCGGCGGTGCGCACGCCGACATCGACGTGCCGTCGCTCTCCGTGGTGGCGACCGCCGATCGCGACGAGGTGGAGAAGGGGCGCGATCCTTCGGTGCTGGCGAGCGCGGTCAGCGTCACGGCCTCGCGGCGCCAGATGGAGGCCGCGACCGCGTACAGCCGCGGCGATGTTCGCACGGCGGACGCGCTGGTCGAGGAGAACCTGCGCGCGTTGCGGGGGGCAGCCGCGGTGGCGCCCGCGCCCATGGCGACCGCGCTCAGATCGCAAGTGGGGACGTACGAGAAGGCCCAAAAGGGCTTCCACACCTACGACTCGTCGAGCGCACCGGCGAAGGCGCTGTCCAAATCCATCGTGCAAGACGACTCCGCGAACATCGCACGCAAGGCGTATTGAGCCATGAAAAAGCTATTTTTCCTGATTGCAGCAGCCCTCACCTTCGCCATCGCGCCGCTCACCGATCGACTCGGGAGCGTGGGCGGCTCGCTCGCCCTGGTCGGCCTCGGGGTGCTCCTCGCGTGGGCCGCGAGCGAGAGCGTCAACGCCATGGCGGCCGGCTTCGGCGCCCTTGGCGCGTTCGGCGGGACGGTGCTGGCGACGGTCTCACCGGCCCTGGGGGCCGCGGTGCTGGTCGCCCTCGCGTACGTGGAGCGAACGATGCGCGTGCGCGACCCCGGGGCCCGCGTGATCCACGTGGGCGGCGCGCTCTTGGGCGGTGGGCTGGCGGGGGCGCTGTCGACGGCGTATGCGCCGGCGGCGCTCTCGGTGCGCGGGGTGGCCATCGTGGTGGCGGCGGTCCTCGTTTTGTTGCCGCTGCTCATCGAGGCCGACGATCCCACGGCGCACGCGCTCGATGCCGCGTCGGGCGAGCTTCGAGGTCCCTCGGCGGAGGCGCTTCGCCAGGGCGCCGAGCTGCGGCGCTCGGTGCAAGATGCGCCGCTCGATCGCGATGCCTCGCGCCGGGTGGCGCAGACATGGCGCTCGCTCCTTCGCCTGGCCGAGGCCCGCACGCGGCTCCAACGAAACGCGCGCCCCATCGCCGATTCGATCCCGGCCGCGACCGCGAGCACGAACGCGGCGAGCGCCGATGCGGCGAGCGCGAACAGCCCGAGCACGACGAGCGGCGCGGCGAGCACGAGCACGACGAGCGGCGCAGCGAGCACGAAGGCCGCGGTCGTCGACATGCTCGACCAGCGCATCGTCGAGCATGTGGCGGCGCTCACCCGAGCCTATACGGCGGTGGACACGGTTCACGCTGCGACGGTTGGGCTGGATGATGCAGCCCTTCGCGGCGTCGACACGGTGGGCGAATCACTCGAGGAAGCCAGCCAAGCGATGGTCGAGGTCCGCGGGGCCGAAGCTCCCGTGCAGCGCGGCTGACGTGCGCGGCCGGAGCTCCTCGGCAGCGCGGCCGAGGAGAAGGCAGGCCATAAACATGACATTTTTGTAGTTGCATAATACAGTCCGCCCCGAGCTACACTCCCCATGAGGTCGCTCAAGCAGGTTTAACCAGGCTCGGGGTTTGATATCCCCCTCGTGGAGGAACATGCGACTACGCTCCCTTGCTTTATCCGTTTTCTCGTCTGCGCTGCTGATTGGTCTCTCGTCTTCCACCCCTGCCTCCGCGCAAGAAGTCCGCGGTTTTGCGCTGGATCGCTTCGACCCGTCGGAGCGCGGCAGCGAATGGTTCGTCCTCGACACCCTGGACCTGCGGGGGACCGCGCGCCCTGCCTTCGGCGTCGTGGGCGAATGGGCCTACAAGCCGTTGGTCGTGTACGACAAGAGCGGCAGCGACGAGAAGGAGCTCGGCTCGATCGTCGAGCACCAGCTGTTCGTCCACGTTGGCGGCTCGATCACCTTGGCCGACCGCATTCGCGTCGGCGCCAACCTCCCCATCGCCGCGTATCAAACCGGCCAGACGCTCGAGGTCAACGGACAGACCTTCCGCTCGCCCGATTCGGCGCTCGGGGATCTGCGCCTCAGCGCCGATCTTCGACTGGTCGGCCGCTACGGAGATCCCTTCACCGCGGCGCTCGGTGCCTCGGTCTATCTACCGACTGGCGATCGCGACAAGTACACGAGCGACGGAAATACCCGCGTTCAGCCGCACTTGATGGCGGCCGGCGATATCGGCATTTTTGCGTACGCCCTCAAAGCGGGATTCAACTACCGCCCGCTCGATGAGGAGTTTGCGCAAGGGAAGAAGCTAGGAAGCGAGCTCTTTGGTGCCGTGTCGGCGGGTCTTCGCGTGGCGAACAAGAAGCTCCTCATCGGACCGGAGCTCTTTGCGAGCACCGTGGTCACCGATGAAAAGTCGTTCTTCAAGAAGCGAACGACCCCCGCCGAAGTCATGCTCGGCTTGCACTACACGGCGGGCGACTTCCGCGTGGGCGCCGGCGTGGGCACGGGTGTCTTCGCGGGCTCGCGCGGGTGGGGCTCTCCGCAAGTCCGCACCTTGCTGAACCTCGAGTGGATCCCCGCCTACTCCGACGATCGCGATGGCGACGGCGTTCCGGACAGCGAAGACGCATGTCCGAACGAAAAAGGCGTGCGCACCGGCGATCCCAAGACCAACGGCTGCCCGGCGGCTCCGCCCCCGCCCCCCGATCGCGACGGCGACGGTGTGATCGACAGCGAGGACGCGTGCGTCGACGTACCGGGCGTGCGCACCGGCGATCCCAAGACCAACGGCTGCCCGGCCGACAAAGACGGCGACGGCGTCTACGACAAGGACGACGCGTGCCCCGACATCCCGGGCATCAAGACCGGCGATCCCAAGACCAACGGCTGCCCGGCCGACAAGGACGGCGACGGCGTCTACGACAAGGAGGACGCGTGCGTCGACGTCCCCGGCGTGAAGACCAGCGATCCGAAGACCAACGGCTGCCCGCCGGATCGTGACAAGGACGGCATCGTCGACACCTTGGACGCGTGCCCCGATCAACCTGGCCCCTCGGATCCCGATCCGAAGAAGAATGGTTGCCCGGCCGCGCGCATCGAAGCTGGACAGATCAAGATCATCCAGCAGGTGAAGTTCAAGACCAACAGCGCCACCATCGTGGAGAGCGACACCATCCTCAACGCGGTGCTGGGCATCCTCAAGGAGCACCCGGAGATCAAGAAGATCCGCGTCGAGGGCCACACGGACAACACGGGCGCAGCCGCCTACAACAAGCAGCTCAGTCAGAAGCGCGCGGCCTCGGTCGCGAAGTGGCTGACCGACCACGGCGTCGAGAAGTCGCGCGTGGTGGCCAAGGGCTGGGGCGTCGAGAAGCCCATCGACACCAACAACACCGAAGAGGGCCGCGCCAACAACCGTCGCGTCGAGTTCCACATCGAGGAGACGCCCGACACCGGCGCACCGGCCAAGCCGGCGAAACCAGCCAAGCCGGCCAAGCCGAAGAAGAAGTAGCCGCCGCTCGTTTCACGTACCTCGTTTCACGCGTTCATCGCGCTTTCACTCCGGTCCCGCTTCGCGCGGGTACCGGAGTGACTTTTTGAATGAGCTTCATCAGCACGCCTCAGGTTCCCCCAATTTTCATTTCCGAACTACGGATCACGCCTCGTCCGCATCGCACGCGGGCGGGCTGCTTTCGAAGGAAGAGGGAGGTTACGCGATGGCTGAGCGGAGTTGGATGGTGCTCGCGGCTGCTCTCGCGGCGGCGGCGGCGACATTCGTTGCCACACCGGCGTATGCCACGATTTGTCGGTCGGAGGCCGACTGCGCCGCGACACCGGATACACCGGCGTGCAACAAGCAGCAGCCGAGCGATCCCACGGGGGTGTGCGCGCAGTGTTCGAGCACGAACGTGGTCCGCTGCGGGACGGTGGGCACCACGCGGACACCGGTCTGTCTGACCCAATACGGCATTTGCGGTTGCGCCAACGACACGGACTGCGGCGATCGGAGCGAAAATTCCGGATTGATCTGCACGCGGCCTGCTCCCGCCAACGGCTCCGCCCCCTACTGCACCGCCGGATGCGTCAACGACGGCGTCGGCGGGCGCAATGGGTGCCCCGCGCCCGGCGCCGGAACCACGTGCAGCGCCACCACGCCTCCCAACGTGGGGCAATGCCTCCACGACTGCTTCGGTGACAGCGGGGTGCTGTGCTCGAATGCCGGCCCTCGAAACGTATGTCAGCTCGTCGGGGGTCTGCCTCCCACCACCCGGTGTGTCGAGTGCACCGCGCTCTTGGGGGGCTGCGCCGGAAAAACGGGCGCCACCGTGTGCGATACCGACACGAACACCTGCGTGCAGTGCAACGACAACGACGATTGCGCGCCATACCGCACCGGCACCGGGCCGATCTGCCGCCCGGGCGGGAGCTTCGCGCGGAGCTGCGGCTGCAACGATGATTCGGACTGCAACGCCGTTGCCGGGCGCATTTGCGATGACACGATCAAAGCATGCGTCACCGGTTGCCGCGCAGGCGGGGGCCCCGGAAACAACTGTCCCTCCGGCCAGCGATGCAACGCCACTGGCGGCGGTACGGGCCAATGCGTCCCCATCGACGACGGAGGCACCGCCGACGCCGGAGACGACGGCAGCGCCGGTGATGGCAGCACCGGTGACGACGGCAGCGCGGGCGATGGCAGCGCGGGCGACGCCGGAGACGACGGCGGCGGCATCCGCGACAGCGGTCCCGACTCCCGGCCCATCGACGCCGGTCGCACCGATGCCGGCCGCATGGACGCCGGCGGAGCCGACGGCGGCAACGATGGCAACTACGGCACGTCGCTCGAAGGCGGTGGCTGCTCATGCTCCGTTCCACCCGCCGAAGACGCCCTCCCCGTTGGCGGCTTGGTGGCCGTGGGCGGCTTCTTCGCGTTCTTCACGCGCCGGCGTTCGCGGAAGAGCGGCGAGAAGTAGCGAATCGGCGGCTAGCCCTGCGCGGAGCTACACTGGCCGCATCATGGTGCATCTCGTTTTCGAGTCGAACGAAACCATCCGCCAGGAAGATTTCGCGCGCTTCGTCGAGGAGCGCGAGGCCGCCGGAGACGTGCATCATTACGAGCTGCTCAACGGCAGGGTCGTCATGGCCCCGCCGGAGGGGTATCCCCACGGGAGCGTGGGCAGCACCATCCAGGCACTTCTAGGCACCTTCGTTCAAGAGCGCGACCTTGGTAAGGTATTCGACCCGAGCCAAGGTTTCGAGCTCCCGCCCGGCGACACGATCCAACCCGATCACAGCTTCGTCTCGGCCGCACGCTGGCGCACGGTGACCCCCGTCGAAGGACAATTTTTGCGGGTCGTGCCCGATCTCATCGCGGAGGTCCTCTCCCAGATGACCCGCTCGCGCGACCGCGGCGAGAAGAAGGCCATCTACGAGCGAAACGGCGTGCGCGAATACTGGCTCGTCGATCCCCGAGCCCGCTCCCTGACCGTCTTCCAACTCCGCGACGACCGCTTCGACCGCGGCCGAACCTTCACGAAAGACGACCGCTACGAGCCCGAGGTTCTACGCGGCCTATCCTTCACGATCGGCGCGATCCTGCCGTGATGGCGTAAACCGCAATGGGAAGGTCGAACCTACTTGAACGCAACCGTGCTCGCATTCCAGGTAGCGTTTTCGCTGCTCCACACCGCACTGTACGAGCCAGGCTTGGTCGCAAAGAAGTAAGCTACGTTGTTACCGCTCACGATGGGAAGACGCTGGAAGGGGCTGCCTGCATTGAGCTCGGAAATTTCACCCGCGCTCATCGCTGCAGAAATGACGAGGGCGGTCGGTGTCGAGGGGATAACGACCGGTGCGATGATCGTCGTCCCTCGAGGCTGGTTGTTGAGGACGCTGCCCGTATCGAATGTTTCACTCTTACTTGGACCGGAGAACTCCATTACCCACGCCATAACCCGCACGGAGTCCTGCATCGTCACGGTCGCCGACGTTGCGCCCGGTCGAATATTGGCCGCGTACCAGATCTCGAGCGTGTTGACATCGGCGGTGTCGATCGACCGTTGACGGGTCGAGACGTAAGCGTTGCTTCCACCCGGAGCGTCGTCGACGATGGATGTGACGGTGGTATCGCGGTTGGTCCCTTGTCCGATCACGACGACGATTAAGTTCCCGGTCCCGGTTTGCCCCATCGCAATGGTGACCGTCTTGCTCGTCTGCTCCTTCGTTCCTTGCTGAACGAGGGCAAAGGGAGATTCGGTTGCTTCTGCGTCCCCGGATTTGCCGCTTGCTCCGCTCGTCCCGGAGTCGGCACCTGCGTCTGGGACGTCTCCCGTGGCAGTCCATCCTCCTTCAAAATCCAAGTAACAGGACAAAGCAGCGCATGACACACCTGTCCACACGATTCGTCGCGGCCATCCGAGATGCCTCCGCGGACGCGAAGGCTCGCTCGTCAAATTGCGCTCGCCCCCGGGAAGCACGATTTCGATCCTTGGCTCGAATCGCCATCATGTCCACCTCCGCATATGCATTTTTATCGGTTCAGATCATCGACTTTCGGTGTCGGATACGCATCACTTCATTGTGGCCAATGCGATCTATTCGTGAGGCATACAAACATCAACCTCACATGCACGGCAAGACGCTCTCCCCTTTGGGGGTCATGGTGATGCGCCGCTCCAGCCATTCGCGGTGGCGCACTTCGTCATCGAGGAAGCGGGCCAACACGAGCCGGACGGGCCGCGAGAATAGCCGCGAGGCGCTGGCGCGCGCGTAGGCTTCGTTGGTCTCGCTTTCGTTGCTGTACATGGCGCCGAGGACGGCATCGTCACCCATGAAGCCGCCGATGACGACCTTGCCCTTGGTGACCAGGCGGCGCAGGTCGGCATGGTCGACGGGGGAGCCTTCGGATTGACGAACCAGCTCGGCGAGCTTGGCGATGTGACGCCTGTGATCGTCCGCGAAGGAGCGGAGGGTGGCTTGGTCCTCGCCCCGCGAGATGCGTGAGATGGCGGCTTGGTAGGCTTCGATGGCGTCGTAATCCGTGACGATCAGCCGATTCAACGATGCGACGATCTCACCTTCGCTTGAGAGCATGACCATAGCCGTCTCCTCGGGCTCGAAGGCCGCGAGCGCAAGCTATGCCACACCGTTTCCAAGGCCGCGAGCTGAGGCGCTCGGTTATCCTGCAAAGCCCGGTCAAGGCATCCGGACGCGCACATCCGAGCGCGCTTCAGCTACCCCCTCGCCGCGAGGTGCAGCCCATGCCAACCCAATCCCTGGGAAACGAACGCCCCGGATCGTTCAGATCATCTGCGCGTTGATGCCCGCATCGACAGCCTCGCCCACGGATTCGGAGCGGACCTTGCGGACTTTTTCGCCGCTGGGCGGGTCGAAGGGGGCGCGGCCGATTTGCTTGCTGCCCAGGCTGGGAACGACCACGGAGAGGAAGTACTGGCGGAAGACCCACCACCAGAAGTTCGACTCGCGCAGCTCGGGGTGAATCTGATCCTTGATCTTCGCGTAGGCCTCGGGAAGCTGGCTCCAGTGCATGCTCGCCGCCTCGTGGTGGGACGTGTGGAGGCCGTTGTTGAAGAGCAGGAAGTTGAGGAGCTTGCCGTCGAAGGTGCGCGAGTGGTTGTGCGCCGACCATGGATCGGTGTGCACGTGCTGGCCGTAGTTGAAGAAGGTCAGCGTCCAGAGGGAGAAGAGCGCCGGCAGACCCAACGTGCAGAGCCACACCCAAAGGCCCGTCTTCAATCCATGCATCATGCATGCAACGGTGATGGCCGTGGCGTGCGCGCCGAAGAAGACGACGTATTGTGTGACGATCTGGCGATGGAGCTTCGGGTTGTTCTTCTTCGCCTTCTTGATGAACTCACCGATGGGGAACGACTGGTAGTACGACGTCACGAAGAAGTACGTGATGGCGACCAGGGCGTTGTTCTTGTTCGTGTGGCGCCAGGTGATGGTCGCGTCGCCCACCTTGTTCACGTATTTGTGGTGGTTCAGATTGTGCGTCGGGATCCAGACGAAGGTCGGATATCCGTAGAAGAAGGATATCCAATTCGAGAAGAGGTTGTTCACGCGCTTGTTCGCGAACGTGGGCACATGGTTGTGGTTGTGCGCAATGACACCCGCCGCCACGGCGAAGTAGGCGCTGACCCACCACATCTTCGAGATGAGCGTTGGATCCCGATACTGAACCCAGGCCACCACGGGCATGACCAAAACCCAAAGAATCGTGCGATAATCGGCAGGGTTACGCGGGAGCATCAAGACCTCGGCAAGCGGTGGCGCCGGAGCATAGCTGCTTTGGGTGCCCATGGCGAGGATGCGGTCGACGTATGGATGCGGCTGGACGCGACGAACGCGTCCCGAGTCGACAGCGAACTGTATTTCGCAGCTACTTCTCCCAATCGTCGAAGTGAATTTCCTCGGCCACCGCCAAGCCCGGGGCGCTGCTGCGACCCCGCTCATCGACAATCACGGACGAAATCAGGGGTAGCGAGAAGCCCAAGGGGGCGAAAACCGACAGCTCCCGCTCGCCCATTCCCGCGAGGTGTGCGATGAGGTCCTCTTTTTTCACGTAAACTTCTTCCCGCCGGCCCGCATCGTTCTCCATCTTGAGGGAGAGCTCGCGCGGATTGGGGCTGCGGCGGGCGATCTCGGCGACCATGGGGCCGAGGAAGCGCACCACCCGCTCGATGAAGTGGATCGAGAGATCGTTCTCGAAAACGTCCTCCCCTTCGAGCTTGAGGCCGAGGAGCCTCTCCGGCTGCTCCAGCATGGGATCGACGGCCGCGCGCAGGCTTTGCCACAGCCGCGAAAGGTGAATTTTGTCGCCGGCGTCGACGGGGGCGGCCAGGGCCTCGGGGCCCTCCTCGGAGGGGTGGCTCACCTCGGCCCAAAGCTCGCCGTTCTCGCGGCGAAGGTTGAAGATCAGCACGTCGCGCTCGTGAACTTTGCGGCGAAGGTGGATCTCTGCCGACGACTCGGCGAGATCGAAGCCGCTCACCACGTAGTCGTCGACCTGCACCAGCTCCGGCTGCGAGGAGCGGCGGAAGAGGGTCTTTCGAAAGCCGACCATCAGGTTCACGCCCTGCGCGAAGTCGCTGACCTTGCGGGCTTGCTGCCACTTATCCGACTTGCTCGCGGCAAGCTCGTAGAAGCTCACGATGCCGTCGGGGTTGGTCAGCACGCACGTCATCGCGTAGCGCCCGTCCCAGCGGACCTTGATGGTGGCGTCCAGGATGGGGAGGCGTCCGGTGGTGAGAAAACTTTCGAGCACCTGGCGAATTTCCGTCCGCCGCCGCTCGACTTCGGCGCGCACCTGAGCCTGTTCCCGATCGTTGGACGCGGTCGTGCTGCGGCGCGCTTCCTCCACCAGACGAACGGCGTGCTCCACCACCTGCAGCGCATAGTCCGCCGTGATGCGCTGCGTTTGCCGGCGCGCGCTCTCTTGAACCCCGGCGATGACGGCTTCGTGAAAGGTTTCGAGCTCCTCGAGCGACTTGATGCGCGCTGCAGCCGACACCGCACCGGTGTTCTCGAGGCTCCGCGCTTCGGATTCGAGCTTGACCACCCGGCTCGCCGCCGCCATGAACCTTTCGAGCGTGGCCAAAAAGTTGAACGAATGGGGGAACGGAGCCGAATCGCCGTAGAGATACCTCATAAAAACCCCTGCCTCGCGACTCTATTTATTACGTGTGTGTGCGTGTACGTGTCATGTACGCACATGATTGCGTGATTGCCCGAGATAGGCAGATACAGTCGCACGTTTCCCGTCTCGCGGGGCACGGTCCGATACCAAAAAAGGAATGTCGACGATGAAGATCCAAGACAGCGCGGTGAACGACGTTCGTGCGGCACATCTCGTGAGCGAGCGATGGCTCGCGGACGTGGGGAGCAAGGATCCCTCCGTTCGCATCATCGATGTCCGATGGTACCTGCTCGGCAAAAGCGGTCGAGAAGAGTACGCGCGTGGTCATATTCCGGGATCCGTGTTCGTGGCGCTGGAGGACATCAGCGCAGACCAAGGCCCAGGGCGCCATCCCATCCCGAGCGCCGAGAAATTTACGGCGGCCATGCGCGCCGCGGGTGTCTCGGCGACGACCCACGTGATCGCCTACGACGACGCCGGGGGCTCGATTGCCGCGCGGCTTTTGTGGCTCTTGCATCGCTATGGGCATGCGCGCGCGTCGGTGCTCGATGGCGGGCTTCCGGCGTGGACGGCGGCGGGGTTGCCTCTGTCGACCGAGGCCGCCACACCGCCCGCCGGCGATTTCGTTGCCAAGCTCGACCCGAGCATCTCGGCCTTGGACAAGGTCCATGTGAATGCGGCACGGGAGCGCACGCGCAGCGGGGATGCGTTGATCCTGGATGCGCGCGCCGTCGAACGCTACCGCGGCGATTCGGAGCCGGTGGATGCCCGCCCGGGGCACATCCCCGGCGCGAAGAGCGCGCCTTGGTCCTCGAACTTGCGCGAGGGGCGCTTCAAGAGCTCCGAGGAGCTGAAAGAGCAGTATCGGGCGCTGGGGGCGGAGCGCGCCCGCGAGGTCATCGTCTATTGCGGCTCGGGGGTCACGGCGTGCCACGATTGGCTGGCGCTGAAGCTGGCGGGCGTAGGCGGGGTGCACCTCTACGAGGGGAGCTGGAGCGACTGGGCGCGCGATCCGGCGTTGCCCGCCGCCACCGGCATGGACGATGGCGCCAACGCGAACAGCGGGGGCGGTACGTGAAGTTCTTCTCCATCGACGGCAACTCGCAGCGCCTCGACGGCGGCGCCATGTTCGGCAATGCGCCGCGCGCGCTGTGGTCGCGGTGGATCGCGCCCGACGAGCAGAATCGCATTCCGCTGGCGTGCCGTGCGCTCTTGGTCGAGGAGGAGAGCGGGCGACGGGTGCTGCTCGAGGCAGGCATCGGCGCCTTCTTCGAGCCCAAGCTGCGCGATCGCTTCGGCGTGGTGGAGGAGCGGCACGTGCTGCTCGACAACCTCGCCGCGGCGGGCGTGCGCCCCGAGGACGTCGACGTCATCGTGCTCTCGCACCTTCACTTCGACCACGCCGGCGGCCTTTTGCAGCCTTGGGCACGAGACAAGGCGCCCGCCCTCGCCTTTCCGCGCGCCCGCTACGTGGTGAGCGAGCCGGCCTGGACGCGCGCGCTCGAGCCCCATGCGCGCGATCGCGCGTCGTTCATCCCCGAGCTGCAGCCGCTCCTGCGCGAGGCCGGGGTGGAGGTGGTGCCGGCGGCGAGCACCGCCAGCCAGACATTGGGTGCACACTACAGCTTTTTCTACTCCGACGGGCACACGCCGGGTCTGATGCTCACGCGCGTGGAGAGCCCGGGCCGCGGGGCCATCACCTTCCTGGGCGATCTGGCGCCCGGCATGGCGTGGGTGCATCTGCCGATCACGATGGGCTACGATCGGTATCCGGAGCTCCTCATCGGCGAGAAGAGGGCGCTGTTCGACGGCATCATCGATCGGGGCGAGTGGGTCTTCTACACCCACGATCCCCACGTCGCCGCCAGCAGGCTGGACCGCGATCCGCACGGCAAATACGTGACGCGGGAGCCGGTGGCGGAGCTTCGTTGGGAGTAGCGAGCTGCGCAGCAGCACGCCTGCGAGCCCGACGCACCTCTACTTACTTGCCGGGCGCAAGTCACATATCCAAAACGAAGTTCTCCACAGGAAGCGCATATCCTGTGGAGAACGAGTGTGGAGAATTGCCACGCATGAACTTACTTAATGCGCAACAACTTCGTAAAATTATCTCGAACGGTGAACCGCGCGCGCGCAATCCCGCCGAGCCCCCCCCGGCGGGTGCCGCCTTATCAACCCTTCGCGAGGAGCTGACGCAGCACGAACGGGAGGATGCCGCCGTGCTGGTAGTAGTGAATCTCCTGCGGCGTGTCGATGCGTACGGTGGCCACGAACTCGCGCACGATGCCGTCGGGGCGGCGCGCTTTGACGGTGATGTCGCGGTGCTGGAGCCCACCGGCGAGCAGCGGGGCGAGGCCGTCGATGTCGAAGACCTCTTCGCCGGTGAGGCCGAGGGACTGCGCGCTATCGCCCGCGCCGAACTGGAGCGGGAGGATGCCCATCCCAACCAGGTTGCTGCGGTGGATGCGCTCGTAGCTCTCGGCGATGACCGCGCGCACGCCGAGCAGCTTGGGACCCTTGGCCGCCCAGTCGCGTGAGGAGCCGGAGCCGTACTCTTTGCCGGCGAGGACGATGAGCGGCACGCCTTCTTTCTCGTAGCGCATGGCCGCGTCGTAGATGCTCATCTGCTCGCCGTCGGGCAGGTGGCGGGTGACGCCGCCCTCGGTGCCGGGCGCCAGCTGGTTGCGCAGGCGGATGTTGGCGAAGGTGCCGCGCACCATGACCTCGTGGTTGCCGCGGCGGGCGCCGTAGGAGTTGAAGTCCTTGGGCTGCACGCCGTTCTCGACGAGGTACTTGCCCGCGGGGCCGTCCTTGCGGATGCTGCCGGCCGGCGAGATGTGGTCGGTGGTGATGCTGTCGCCGAGCAGCGCCAGCACGCGCGCGTTGCGGATGTCGAGCACCGGCGCGGGCTTGGGCGGCAGGTTCACGAAGTAGGGCGGGTGCTTGACATAGGTCGACTTGTCGTCCCACGCGTACAGATCGCCCTCGGGCACCTTCAGGCCCTGCCAGTGCGCGTCGCCCGCGAACACCTCGGCGTAGACCTTCTGGAAGGAGGCCGACTTCACCGACTCCAGCACCGTGTCGTAGATCTCTTTTTGCGACGGCCAGATGTCCTTGAGGTACACGGCCTTGCCGAATTGATCCTCGCCGATGGCCTCGTGGGTCAAGTCGATGTCCATGCGGCCGGCGAGCGCGTAGGCCACCACCAGCGGCGGCGAGGCGAGGTAGTTGGCGCGGACCTCGGGGTGCACGCGGCCCTCGAAGTTGCGGTTGCCGCTGAGCACCGCGGCCACCATCAGGTTCCCATCGTCGATGGCCTTGGAGATGGGCGCCGGGAGCGGGCCGCTGTTGCCGATGCACGTGGTGCATCCGTAGCCGACGAGGTGGAAGCGGAGCTGCTCGAGGTACGGCAAGAGGCCCGCGTTCGCGAGGTACTCGGTCACGACCTTGGAGCCGGGCGCGAGGCTGGTCTTCACCCACGGCTTGACCGCGAGGCCGCGCTCGATGGCCTTCTTCGCGAGCAGACCGGCGGCCATGAGCACCGACGGGTTCGAGGTGTTCGTGCAGCTGGTGATGGCCGCGATCACCACCGCCCCGTGCACCAGCTCTTCGACGGCTTGCTCGAGCAAGCGCTTGCTCTTGGGCGGCAGCGGGATGTTCTCCTCCGTCACCGAGGCTTGCGCGCCGACCGCCGTGCCGCCGCCGCCTTCGGCCTTGAGCACCGTCAGCTGCTTGTGGGGGATCGTCGGCTGGGTGCGCGAGAGCATCACCTTGAGCGCGTCGTCGAACGATTTTTTGGCCTCGCTCAGGCGCACGCGATCCTGCGGGCGCGTGGGGCCGGCCAGGCTGGCCTCGACGGTGCGGAGATCGAGCTCCAAGGTGTCCGTGTAGCTCGCCTCCGGGGTGTCCTTGGTGTGGAAGAGGCCTTGCTCCTTGGCGTAGGACTCGACCAGGGCGATGAGCGCCTCGGGGCGGCCCGTGAGGCGCAGGTAGCGCAGGGTCTCGTCGTCGATGGGGAAGATGCCGCAGGTGGCGCCGTACTCGGGGGCCATGTTGGCGATGGTCGCGCGATCGGCGAGCGGCAGGGCGGCCAGGCCCTCGCCGTAGAACTCGACGAACTTGCCGACCACGCCCTTGCGGCGGAGCATCTGGGTGACGGTGAGCACCAAGTCGGTCGCGGTGGTGCCCTCGGGGAGCTCGCCGTGGAGGCGGAAGCCGATGACCTGCGGGATGAGCATGGAGACGGGCTGCCCGAGCATGGCCGCCTCGGCCTCGATGCCGCCGACGCCCCACCCGAGCACGCCGAGCCCGTTGATCATGGTGGTGTGCGAGTCGGTTCCCACCAAGGTGTCGGGATACGCCTCGGGGCGCGCGATCTTCGGCGCGCCCTCTTGATCGGCGGCGGTGAACACCACGCGCGCGAGGTACTCCAGGTTCACCTGGTGCACGATGCCGGTGTCGGGCGGCACCACGCGGAAGTTGGAGAAGGCCTTCTGGCCCCAGCGCAAGAATTGATAGCGCTCGTGGTTGCGCTCGAACTCGAGATCACCGTTCTGCTGGAGGGCCTGCGGGGTCCCGAAGGCGTCGACCTGCACCGAGTGATCGATCACGAGCTCCACGGCCTGCAGCGGGTTGATCTTCTTCGGATCGCCGCCCATCTTCCGCATGGCGTCGCGCATGGCGGCCAGGTCGACGATGGCGGGGACGCCGGTGAAGTCTTGAAGGAGCACGCGGCTGGGCGAGAAGGCGATCTCGCGATCGGGCTCACCCTTCGCTTTCCAGTTGGCCAGCGCCTCGATGTCCTCGGCCCGTACCGACGTTCCATCCTCGGTGCGAAGGAGGTTCTCGAGGAGGATCTTGAGCGCGTACGGCAGCTTTTGCCACGCGGGGAACTTCGCGTTCAGCGCGTCCAGACGATAAATCGTGAACTCTTTCTCGCCTTCACCGGAACGCACCTTGAGGATCGATTGACTGCCAAAGCTGTTTGCTGACATCGCCTGCTCCTTGAAACCGATTTGGTTGTAGGGCCACCTTCTACGTTTGTCGGGCGTGGCCTCGTAAAAAGACCGGTGCCCCCGGGGTCGCGAGGACTCGCCGGGGGCCTCTCGGGGAGACACACCAGTCTCTCAGGGAGACACCATCTTCTCGGGGCGAACCTTCTCGTCGAACTCGGCCGCCGTGAGGAGCTCGAGCTCGACCACCGCCTCGCGGAGCGTGGTTCCCTTCTCGTGCGCGAGCTTCGCGACCTTGGCCGCGTTGTCGTATCCGATGTGCTGGTTCAGGGCCGTCACCAGCATGAGCGAATTGGACAAGTGGCGCGCGATCACCTCGCGGTTCGGTTCGATGCCGATGGCGCAGTTGTCGTTGAAGCTGTGACATGCGTCGGCGAGGAGCTTGGTCGACTCGAGCAGGTTGTGGATCATCACCGGCTTGAAGACGTTCAGCTCGAAGTGACCCTGGCTGCCGGCGAAGGCCACCGCGGCGTCGTTGCCCATGACTTGCGTGGCCACCATGGTCATGGCCTCGGCCTGCGTGGGGTTCACCTTGCCCGGCATGATGCTGCTCCCCGGCTCGTTCTCCGGGATGCGGATCTCGCCGATGCCGCAGCGCGGGCCGCTCGCCAAGAGGCGCACGTCGTTGGCGATCTTGAAGCACGCGACGGCCAAGGTGCGCGTCGCCGCGCTGGCGTTGACGATGGCGTCGTGCCCCGCGAGGGCCGCGAACTTGTTGGGGGCCGTGCGGAAGGGCAGGCCCGAGAGCTTGGCGATCTCCGAGGCGACGGTGGCCGCGTAGTCGGGGTGCGTGTTGAGGCCCGTGCCCACGGCGCTCCCGCCCAGGGCCAGCTCGAGGAGGCCATCTTCGGCCGCCGTCAGGCACTTCTCGGCGAAGGCGAGTTGCGCGGCGTAGCCGGAGAGCTCCTGGCCCAGGGTGAGCGGCGTCGCATCCATCAAGTGCGTGCGTCCGATTTTGACGATGTCGGAGAATGCGCGCGACTTGGCCTCCAACGTGGTCCGCAGCTTCTGCACGGCGGGCAACAGGGTGTTGCGCAGCTCCCAGGCTGCGGCCACATGCATCACCGTGGGGAATACATCATTGGAGGACTGTGACTTGTTCACATCGTCATTGGGGTGAATCGGCTTCTTCGAACCCAAGACGCCGCCAGCGAGCTCGATCGCCCGGTTGGCGATCACTTCATTGGCGTTCATGTTCGACTGGGTGCCGCTGCCGGTCTGCCAAACGACCAGGGGGAAGTGGTCGTCGAACTTGCCGTCTATGACCTCGTCGCAGGCCCGGACGATGAGGGATGTCTTCTCGTCGTCGAGCTTCTTCAGCTTCGAGTTGGCGAGCGCCGCCCCCTTTTTCACGATCCCAAAGGCGCGAATGATCGCGCGCGGGAACCGGTGGCCGCCGATCTTGAAATTCTGCAGCGAGCGTTGGGTCTGGGCTCCCCAGTAGCGATCCGCGGGGACTTCAATCGGTCCCATGCTGTCGGTTTCGACGCGTCCTGCCATGTTTGCCATGGTTTTCCTCCGCGCCGCACATAGCACGTGGAGGGACGCCGCTAAAGTCCCGTGGTTCCTCTTCTCCCCGTACACGCGCCCGCGCCGTGCCGTGCCCGTTGGGGGCGGAAGTTCGTGAAAATCAGGAGGAAATCGGGACGTGTCCGGGAACGGGGACGCGTACGGCCCGAACGGGCGCGACATTCCAGCCCATGGAATGCCAACGGGGCGTGATGACAATGCATCACACCCCGCAGCGTTTCGCGCGCCCAGATTCGGGCGCACGAGGAAGATTGGCGAATTCGACTTGGAGAGCTAGGCCGGAGGCGGACCTCCGGCACCTACGCGAACCTACGTCCGCGGACGGATTTAGTTGCTCCCGGCCGCCTTTGCGCGACGCTTTGCGCCTGTAGCCTGTCCCCCTTTACGACCCGCAACCCGTGCTTCTTCGCTGTTGAAACGATGTGCGGTCCCCGCGCGCTGCGCTGCTTTTCCCCCACGGCTCGCAAGTTCACTTACGAGTTTCGGATCCATCGCGGCAAACCCACGGCGGCGACGAGGCGGCTCTCCGTTGGTCTGAACGTCGGAAGACGGAGCAACGGTTTCGGTCGTCGTGGTCGTCGAGGTTTCGCGCGTGGCGTTATCGTCGTCGTGAATCATTGGCAATGCTCCTCCTGAAGATGGCGTCCCCCCCTTTGCAGGGGATGCTCGACCGTAAGCAGAGACCGCGCCAGCTCCGTTGGCGGCTGCTCAGCTGGCTGAACGCAACTGATCTCACGTGCT
The DNA here is from genome assembly GCA_037157815.1 of Sorangiineae bacterium MSr11954. Classification (NCBI taxonomy): domain Bacteria; kingdom Pseudomonadati; phylum Myxococcota; class Myxococcia; order Myxococcales; family Pendulisporaceae; genus Pendulispora; species Pendulispora albinea. The sequence goes on along the minus strand of CP089984.1, from coordinate 1,082,081 downwards.
TTAGACCGACTGCTCGACGGAGCTGATGTGTAGCGTTTCGCCCCACGGGTCAAAATGCGTCAGCTTCAATTGCCTCAGCGCGGCGATATGTTCCCGACCGGTCACAAGTGTTTCCTAAGCGTTCGTTAACGCACGCCATTCATGGCGCGTTAAGAACGAGTAAGAAAATGACGCACACGGCCGGCGCGGATTGACAAGCTCTTCCGGATAGCTCCTGAAATTGGAATTAAATCCGTGGGTTACCCATGGTTGTGGCAAAGCGCCACAACGCCCTCTTGAGCTGGGTAATGGCTGACCCACCCTTCTTGAGCTTGCAGGCTACGAGGATGGGGTGCACGGTACGACCTGTCGCCGGATGCACGCCTTGGATGAGCGCCTCTTCCGTTTCTGCTATGCCGCAGGGGGTGAACACCTACTTCCACTGATGATCGCCGCCACCCTCCTGGGGAGCGGCTGGTCCATGATCGCGCTGATCCCACTGATTCTTCGGGAGGCTTCGCGCCGATGGGCGCTCGCGCTGACGGCCACATTGCTTGCGACGGCGGTGGCGGTCTTCCTCCTCAAGATGGCCGTTGGTCGCGCGCGTCCCATCGTTTCGGTGCCGGAAGTACATCCTCTTTATGGATCGCCGACCGATTTTTCTTTCCCGAGCGGACACTCGGCGGGATCCTTTGCCACGGCCGCGTTCGTTTGCTTGGTGGCTTGGCGCTATGCCCAAAAGAATCCAACGTGGACGCGACGGGTCTACGCGTTGTGCGGCTTCTGCGTCGCAGCGGCGATGACAATTGCCTATTCGCGCGTTTACCTGGGCGTTCATTTTCCAGGTGATGTGCTGACGGGCGCCGTTTTAGGCACCACCTTCGGCAGCACCGGTGCCTGGGCTTACCTTAAATCGCGCGCCAAGCTTGCGCGCGACGACATCGCCGGTGCAGATTAGGCCTTACCGAGATGCTCCCGGGGTTGAGAACCGTCATCGCCATCGTCGTCGCGTTTGCGGCGTGGTCGATCGCGCCCTCGGCTTTTGCCTCGAGCTCCGGTTCGCAGCCCGCCAGCCCGAACTCGGCGGAGCAGGTGCGCGAGGTGCGCGCAGGCTCGTCGGCCCCGCAGTGCGATCAGCGCGGCGCCACGACCTTCGCGCCGACGCCCACGTTGGATCCGCCCAACGCATCCATCGACGTGGGCGACGCCGACGATAGCGACTGCCGGCGGTTGCTCGGCTGGGCGGCCTTCGAACAAGGACACACGCCGGCGCCGTGCTCGTGCCACGCGATCGCGGAGGCGATTTTGACGGCCCGCTTGCCCGTGAGGGCTGCGGATTTCGTGGGGTTCGTGGTGACGCCGGCGGCTGCCGATGACGAGCATCGGGGCGTGCGGCATCAGGTCGAGCGGCCTCCGCGAGCGAGCTGAGTGACACGCGCTTCGCGTGCGACGCGCGCGAGCGTGCGAGCCGCAGGGGTAGCCTGCGTCTGAGGTTCAACGGCCAGGACACCGGACCGCCAAAGGTCTCGGTGTGAGATTCGACCCGTTTCTCGTTCTCTCGTGGCGCCTCTCGCGCCCTGGCGGTTGATTTCTTCGGTGCTCAGGCGGTCGATGTCCTCGACGCCCCGCGGTGGATGGATCGCCGCGACCGGATCGGTCACGCGCGTTTGGCGCGGGGCCGCGGTCACACGAAAACGAAAAAACGTCTGCCTGCGCAGAAGGGTCGGCTCGCACGAGCCGGCGATGCGGGGGCTCGATGCGATGCGAAGGGTCGCGCGCTGCTGGATCGGCGCCGCGCGGCTACGGATTTCACTGCAACTTGGAAAAAGGAACCATCATGGCGAAAGATCACAAAGAAGCAAAAACCCCGGAGGCGAAGGCGCAACCCGCCGCCGCCGACTCGGGGGGGATGAACACGGGGGTGGCCGTCATCGGCTTCATTCTGTGCTTCCTCGCGGGCGCGGCCCTCATGTGGGGCTACGACGCGCATCGATTGAAGAGCGGTGACATCACTGCGGACAACGGCGGCGGCGGCAGTGCGGCTGGCGGCGGGACGTGGAGCGACTCCGACTCCCCCGTTCCCGTCGACAGCAAGGACCCGGTGTGGGGTAACCGCACGGCGCCGGTCACCGTCGTGACGTTCTCGGACTTCCAGTGCCCGTACTGCGGGCGCGTGGAGCCGACCCTCGAGCAGGTGAAGACGACGTACGGCCCGGACAAGGTCCGCATCGTCTGGAAGAACGAGCCGCTCCCGTTCCACCAGAACGCGAAGCCCTCGGCGGAAGCTGCCCAGGGCGTGTTCGAGCTGAAGGGCAACGAGGCGTTCTGGAAGTTCCACGATCTGGCCTTCAAGAACCAGACGTCGCTCTCGCAGGAGAACTACGAGAAGTGGGCGCAGGCCGCGGGCGTGACCGACATGGCCAAGTACAAGGCCGGCCTCTCGTCCCACAAGTGGGCCGACAAGGTCGAGAAGGATCACGCGCTGGCCAAGCAGGTCGGCATCAACGGGACGCCGGGCTTCATGATCAACGGCGTGTCGCTCTCGGGCGCGCAGCCGTTCGAGAAGTTCAAGTCGGTCATCGACCAGGAGCTTCAGAAGGCGCAGGCCAAGATCGCGTCGGGCACGGCGAAGGACAAGGTCTACGTGGCCATGTCCCAGGAGAACAAGAAGAATGCGCCGCCGCCCGCGGACGAAGACGAAGAGAAGGAAGACAAGTCGGTGTGGAAGGTGCCCGTCGGCAAGAGCCCTGTGCTCGGCAACGACAAGGCGCTGGTCACCATCGTGATGTTCTCCGACTTCCAGTGCCCGTACTGCAAGCGCGGCGAGGAGAGCCTGAAGAAGATCCGCGAGACGTACGGCGACAAGGTCCGCGTCGTGTGGAAGCACGAGCCGCTGCCGATGCACCCGCGCGCCGAGCCGGCCGCGGAGCTGGCGATGGAAGCGCGGGCGCAGAAGGGTGAGAAGGGCTTCTGGGACGCGCACGACAAGCTGTTCGAGTCGGCCCCCAAGCTCGAAGACGCCGACCTCGAGACGGTGGCCAAGGACCTGGGCCTGAATGTCGAGAAGGTGAAGTCGGCCATCAAGGATCACCGTTACAAGAAGGAGATCGACGCCGATCAGGACCAGGCCGACGACTTCCAGGCCTCGGGCACGCCGCACTTCTTCATCAACGGCCGCCGTCTGGTCGGCGCGCAGCCGTTCGAGAAGTTCAAGTCGGTCATCGACGAGGAAGTGACCAAGGCGAACGCGCTGCTGGCCAAGGGCACGAAGCCGGCCGACCTCTACGACACGCTCGTCAAGGACGGCAAAGGTGTTCCGGAGCCGGAGAAGAAGAACGTGGCGCTGCCGACCAACGCGCCGGTGAAGGGCAACCCCAGCGCCAAGGTGACGATCCTCGAGATCAGCGACTTCCAGTGCCCGTTCTGCAAGCGCGTGAACGAGTCGGTCAAGGAAGTGATGAAGAACTACGGCGACAAGGTGAAGATCACCTGGCGCCACCTGCCCTTGCCGATGCACCCCGACGCGCCGCTCGCGGCGCAGGCGGCCCAGGAGGCCTTCAAGCAGAAGGGCTCCGAGGCCTTCTGGAAGATGCACGACCTGCTCTTCGAGAACCAGGGGACCGAAAACGGCCTGAAGCGCGAAGCCCTCGACAAGTACGCGCAGCAGGTCGGCCTCGACATGGCGAAGTTCAAGCTGGCGCTCGACAACCAGACCCACAAAGCCGAAGTCGACGCCGACGCCAAGGTCGCCAACGACGCCGGCATCAACGGTACGCCCGCGTTCATCATCAACGGCTACTACGTCAACGGCGCGCAGCCGTACGCGAAGTTCCGCAAGGTGATTGACCGCGCCTTGGCGGAAGCCAAGTGATGGCATTTTAGCGCGGTTCGGCGCGCCCTCTCGTCCCCGTTCCATGGTCGCATCGGGCACGGGGATGGGAGGGAAAGCGCCTCGCCAACCGCTGAAACGCGCGCCGTTGCCGATGGCCACGTGATGGCGTTTGGCGCGGTTCGGCGCTCTCGTCCCCGTTCCATGGCCGTATCGGGGGCGGGCGGGTGCGCCTCGCCAACCGCGGGACTTTTCGAGAGAGGCGCGCCGAGTTCCATGAGCGGGTCGCAAAGTTTCACGGGCGGCACGCCGAGTTCCATGAGCGGGTCGCAAAGTTTCACGAGAGGCGCGCCGAGTTCCATGAGCGGGTCGCAAAGTTCCACGGGCGGCACGCCGAGTTCCATGAGCGGGTCGCAAAGTTTCACGAGCGGCACGCCGAGTTCCATGAGCGGGTCGCAAAGTTTCACGAGCGGCACGCCGAATTCCATGAGCGGCACACGGAGTTCCATGAGCGACTCGCAGAGCTCGCGAGCGACTCGAGCAGACGTCACCCCCGAACGGGGACCGAACATCCCCTCTTCGTTCCAAGAGCGACTCGCAGAGCTCGCGAGCGCTCGAGCAGACATCACCCCCGAGCGGGGACCGAACATCCCCTCTTCGTTCCAAGAGCGACTCGCAGAGCTCGCGAGCGCTCGAGCAGACATCACCCCCGAGCGGAGACCGAACATCCCCTCTTCGTTCCAAGAGCGACTCGCAGAGCTCGCGAGCGCTCGAGCAGACAATCACCCCCGAGCGGGGACCGAACATCCCTCTTCGTTCCAAGAGCGACTCGTGAAGAGGTTTCGAGGTAGAGAAAGAAGATCCGAATGAAAGCTTGGCTTCGATGCGCCGTGGTGATGCTGCTCGCAGGTTGTGGAAGTGCACCGTACCCCGCGTCGCGGCCGGCGCAGAAAGCCGAGGCGCCCAAGGTGAGCGCGGACGCGGCGCCGCAGACGAGCGAGAACGAGGGCCCGATCCCCATTGGACCCGACGACCCGGTGTGGGGAAGCCGTACGGCCCCCGTCACCATCGTGGAGTTTGCGGATTTTCAGTGCCCGTTTTGTGAGCGCGCCGAGCAGAGCCTCGAGCGGCTCCAGGCCGAGTACGGCCCCGAAAAGCTGCGGATCGTGTGGAAGAATTTTCCCCTCCCCTTTCATGCCGATGCGCGCGTGCTGGCCGAGGCCGCGCAAGGGGTGTTCGCGACGGGCGGCAACGACGCGTTCTGGAAGTTTCATCGCGCGGCCTACGCCGGGATGAAAGCGCGCAGCGCGTCCGACGAGTCGCGGGTCGGCTCGAGCGAGATCGCGTCGTGGGTGAACACGGCGGGCGTCGATGGAAAGCGCATCCTCGCCGGCCTCGATAAGCATACGTGGGGCGGCAAAGTGGAGCGCGACATGGAGCTCGCGGGCAATGTGCACGTCGATGGCACCCCCGCGTTCTTCATCAACGGGGTGAAGCTCGAGGGCGCACGCCCGACCGAAGCGTTTCGTGAGATCATCGACGCGGAAGCGGAGAAGGCGCGCGCAAAGGTCGCCGCTGGGACCGCGCGCGATCGCGTCTACCTCGAGATGACGGCAGCGAACTATCAAGCTGCGAAGGACGAGAGCGCCGAGGCGGCGGACAAGGACGATCCGGCGAAGGACAAGACCATCTACAAGGTGCCCGTCGGGCAGAGCCCCGTCGCGGGGCCGGCCACCGCCCTGGTGACCTTGGTGGAGTTCAGCGACTTCGAGTGTCCCTTCTGCAAGCGCTCGGAGCAAACGGTCAAAGCGCTCTCCGAGAAGTACAAAAACGATTTGCGCATCGTGTGGAAGAACCACCCGCTGCCATTCCACAAGCAGGCGATGCCCGCGGCCGAGCTCGCGGTGGAAGCGCACCTGCAGAGGGGCCACAGCGGCTTCTGGACCGTGCACGACAAGCTCTTCGACCGCGCACCATCCCTGGCCGACGCGGAGCTCGAGAGCATCGCCCAGGACGCGAAGCTCGATCCCAAGAAGGTGCGATCGGCCCTCGCCTCGCACCGCCACAAGGCGCGCATCGAGGCCGACCAGTACCTGGCCGACGACGTGGGCGCCAACGGGACCCCCACGTTCTTCATCAACGGACGCAAAATCGTAGGCGCGCAGCCCACGCCGGTGTTCGAAGCGGTGATCGAGCAGGAGCTCGCGCGCGCCCGCGAGGTGCTCGCCAAAGGCGTGGCCCCGGCCAAGCTCTACGACGAGTTGATCAAGGACGGAAAGGTGGGCGCCGAGCCGGAGCGCAAGGCCATCGCGCCCGCGACCGACGCGCCCGTGCGCGGGAACGCCGCCGCGAAGGTCACCATCGTAGAGTTCAGCGACTTCGAGTGCCCGTATTGCCAGCGCGCGAGCGGCACGGTCGAGCAAATTTTGAAGGACTATGGCGGACGGGTGAAGCTCGTGTTCCGCCATATGCCCCTCGCCTTCCACCCCCACGCGCACCTGGCCGCGGAGGCCGCCGCCGAGGCGTATCGCCAGAAAGGGAGCGCCGGCTTCTTCAAGATGCACGACCTGCTCTTCGCCAACCAAAAGCAGCTCGATCGCCCCGCGCTCGAAGGCTACGCCGCGCAGCTGGGCCTCGATGGCGCGCGCTTTTCGCAATCGCTCGATTCGCACGACCACAGCGCGAAAATCGACGCCGACGCCAAGGTGGCCACCGACGCCGGCATCAGCGGCACACCGTCGTTCATCATCAACGGCTACTACCTCTCGGGCGCCCAACCGTATCGAAACTTCAAGCGCCTCATCGAGCGCGCCCTCGCGGAGACGACGGCCAAGCCTGCCGGAAAAGCACGTTGAAGAACCACACATCGAGGCCCTCGCCCGCGCGCGCATCGGCCGCACCGAGGCCCTCGCCTGCGGGCGCACCAGGTACCTCGAGGCTCCCGCCCGCGCGCGCATCGAGCGTATCGAGGCCCCCGCCTGCGCGCGCACCGGGTGCATCGAGGCCCTCGCACGCGGGCGCACCAGGTACCTCGAGGCCCCCGCCCGCGCGCGCATCGGGCGCATCGAGGCCCCCGCACGCGCGCGCATCGGGCGCACCGAGGCCCCCGCCCGCGGGCGCATCGGGCGCACCGAGGCCCTCGCACGCGGGCGCACCAGGTACCTCGAGGCCCCCGCCCGCGGGCGCATCGGGCGCACCGAGGCCCTCGCCCGCGTGCGCATCGCGCGCACCGAGGCCCTCGCCTGCGGGCGCACCAGGTACCTCGAGGCCCCCGCCGCGGGCCGGCGCAGGCGCCCTGGCGATGCGCCATCTCGTCGCCTGGGTTTGCCTCGCCGGCCTCGTGGCCCACGCCCGCGAGGCGCACGCAGGGGGCTCGGGTCGCGGCGCGGACGAGCCCGAGGGAAAGCACCACCTCGGCCTCGGCGCGGGCCTCAGCATCCTCAAGGTCGACGACAAGACCACCCACTCCATCGGCCCTGGCCTCGCGCTCCACTACGCGTACCAGATCACCGACGCGCTTCGATTCATCGGTGAGGGCACCTCGTTCATCGTGGCCAAAGACGAGGACAAGGGCCCCGAGATCCCGCACACGCGCCCGACCCGCGTCGATACGTTTGGCCTCGGCATGGGCTATGTGCTCGACATCACGCGCAAATGGGTGCCGTACGGCGGCGTCATGGCCACGGGAACCGCGCTCACCGGTGGAACGTTGGATAATGCGGTCTTGGCTTTTGGAGTACAACTGGCGGTAGGTGTCGACTACATGCTGACTTCGCACTTTGCCATTGGGTTCGCCTTTCGGCAGCACCTGCTCCTGACCAAAATGAGCACCTATACTTCGTATTACGCCGGCTTCCTTCGCGCCGAGTTCGTGTGGGGCAAATGAGCGCTCCGTCTTCGCATTGGCGCTCCCATTCACGTTTGCGCGCGCGCGCCGGCGGGCTTTGCGCCACCGCGCTGGGTCTGGCCGCGATGGCGGCCATCGCCTCGAGCAGCCGTGAGGCGCACGCGTTCGAGCGCCAGCAGCACATCGGCCTCGGCGGCGGCCTCGCCTTGCTCAAGGCGAAGGACATGTCACTGGCCGCGGGAGGAGGCGGCAGCTTCCACTATGCGTACGGGCTGACCGATAGCCTGAACTTCGTCGCCGAGGCGGGGACGTCGGTGGTCAGCCTCTCGTACGCCAATCCTTCCGCGATCATGACGAAGGACTCGCGCTCGCTGTTCGCCTCGCACCTCGGCGCGGGGGTGACCTACAGCTTCGACGTGATCCAGTGGGTCCCGTACGTCGGTGTGCTGGCCAGCGGCTACCTGCTCCACGGCAAGGCGCTCGAAGATCCCGTGGGCGCGGCCGGCGCGCAGATCGCGCTGGGGATCGACTACCAAGTATCGCGCACGGTGGCCGTGGGGCTCGCGCTGCGGCAGCATTTCATCCTGTCGAAGATATCGGATTATCCCAGCTACACCACGGCGTTTCTGCGCGCCGAGTACGTCTGGGGCTGGTAGCGAGGGCGCGTGCGCGTCGCCTCGATGCCGTATGCGGTGACCTTGGGCGATACGGAGCTTCCTCTCTGGCCGCCGCTCCTGGCCACCCGCGGCCGCGGCTCGAAGAGCGTGACGCACGTGCACCACGCGATGCACATCGTCCTCTCGCTCCAGGGCGATCTCGCGGTGCGCGCAGGGAAAAACCCGCGCGCTCCGTGGCAGCGGGCCGCCGGTGTGCTCACCGCGCCCGACGTGCCCCATGCCATCGACGCCGAGGGGATCGAGTGCTTCCTCGTGTTCCTCGATCCGGAGAGCGACGTGGGGACGGCGTTGGGCGCGGTCCTGACGGGTCCCGTGCGGCTCATCTCGGCGAAGGAGCGCGACGAGCTTCTGCGCGACCAAACGGATCCGTTCGCGGTGATGGCCAAGGACGGTGTGGCATGGACGGAGCGCGCCGCGGCCTTGCTCGGGGGTGCAGCGCGCCCGGTGCCGCGCCGCATTCATCCGCGCGTGCGCAAGCTCCTCCGACTCTTTCGCACCATGCCCGCGGGGGCCGATACCTCGCTGGAGGCGCTGGCCGAGGCGGTCGATCTCTCGCCCGGCCGCCTGATGCACGCGTTCTCGGAGTCGATTGGCCTGCCGCTGCGACCTTACCTCGCGTGGCTGCGGCTGCAGCGCGCGGCGGCGGCCGTAGCCTCGGGCCTCCCGCTCGCGCACGCCGCCCACACCGCCGGCTTCTCCGACTCGGCCCATATGAGCCGCACCTTCCGGCGCATGTTCGGCATGACCCCTTCGGCCCTGCAGCCCTAAGTCGCAGCCAGTTCGTTCAAGAGCGACGCCGAGCGAAATCCCATGCTCGGGGTATGAACACTCACGAGCACGACACAGTTCTCGCGCGTCAATGGAATGGATACGGCAGAGTTCATAGTCATCGTAAAAATTTGATCATTCACGCCGTCACGGTGCCTCTCTTCATGATGGGGACTTTGGCGATGGCCGCAGGCATCCTGGCTCCTTTCACGCCCGCCATGCATGCCGGTTGGCAGGGCGTGCTGGGGGCCATCGCAGGTGGATTCTTCGCGATGATCGTCGCGGTTGCCGCACAAGGTCGCGGGCACGAAAAGGAGGCAAATCGCCCGGAACCCTTCCGCGGTCCTTTGGACGTGCTCGCTCGACTCTTCTTCGAGCAATGGATCACATTCCCCCGCTATGTGTTGAGCGGCCAGTTCGGGCGCGCGCTTTTTCGTGAGGAAGGTTCGTCACGTGAATGACGTAAGCGAAGAGAGATGCACACGATCACCGTGGCCCATTTGGCGCCGCATCCTCCTGCCGCACCCCACGATTCCATGCTTATCCGATCGCCATTTCTCGCGCTCCTATTCGACTGGGCACGGGCAAAAGGCGCGAGCGCAATCGTCGATGGCATTTGCGCCGAGCTCGCCCTCCCGGAACCGAGCGGAACCCTCATCAAAGAGATGACGATTCCGCTTACTGTCTACCGCACCGCCAGTGAGCTCGCATCCGAGCGACTGGAAGATCCTTTCGTCGGCCTTCACGTGGGCGTCACGTGTCCACGCGGGAGCTACGGTATCCTGGAGCTCACCGCGCACCACGCCCCCAACGTGGGCGAGGCGCTGCTCCGCGTGGTGCGGTACATGCCGTTGGTCACCGAAAGCCGTCTCGAGCTTCGCCAAACTGAAGATGAGCTCGCCCTGGTGCATCGCATCCCGGGAGAGCCGCACGGCCTCGGCCGGCACGCCAACGAGTTCGCGATGGCGTGCTTTCTGCGCTTCGTTCGCGATACCTCGCAAACCCCCGTTCCAGCCCTGCGCGCCGAGTTCGCGCACCCTGCCCCGCCCGACGTGTCGGAGCTCGAGCAGTTCTTCGGCACCTCGAACCTCGTGTTCGACGTGGGCCGCAACCAGCTCGTGCTCGATCCCAAGGTGGCCTCGCTCCCCATCAACACCAGCGACGAGCGGCTCCTGCCGTGGCTCGACAGCTACGCGAGCTCACTCCTTCCCCCCGAGTCCTCGCGCGCCGAGCGCATTCCGGGGCTGCAAGAGCAGATTCGTCTCTGCCTGCGCGAGGAGACCCCGCCGACCCTTCGCGTGCTGGCGCAGCGCCTTCGCCTGAGCCCGCGCACCCTGCAGCGAAGGCTCCAAGGTGCGCACACCTCGTTTCAAGGTGAGCTGGAGGAGGTGCGCCGGGATCTCGCGGAGTCGTACCTGCGGGATCCGAAGTGGACCATCAAGGCCATCGCGCTGCGCCTCGGCTACGCGGACCGAAGCGGCTTCGAGCGCGCCTTCATGAAATGGCGCCGCACCACCCCCGGCGAGTTCCGACGCTCGCTGCCGCCGGCACCCGATTCCATGCAAGAAACATAGAATCGGTGCCGCGGCCGCGCGCCGCCCTCTCCCTCGCTTCTCCCTCTCTACTGGGCTCTACTGGGAGCTCTCTATTGAGAGCGATGGGAGCAGGAGCGACTACACCGCATCGGAGAGACCGAATCCGTCGTGCAGGGCACGCACGGCGAGCTCGGTGTATTTGTCGGCCACCAGACAGGAGACCTTGATCTCGCTGGTGGAGATGGCCGAGATGTTGATGCCCTCCTTGGCGAGGATGCGGAACATCTTGGCGGCCACGCCGGCGTGCGAGCGCATGCCGAGGCCCACGATGGAGACCTTGGCGATCCCCTCGTCGTACCGGACGGACGTCGCCTCGAGCGAGCGGGCCACTTCGTCGATGAAGGGCTTGGCGCGTGCGAGGTCGGTCTTGAGCACGGTGAATGCAACGTCCGTGCGGCCTTCGCCCGCGCCATTCGGACCACTGGCGATAGCGGGGCTCTGGATGATCATGTCCACCGAGACGTTCTTTTCGGCGATGGCGCCGAAGAGCTCCGCCACGATGCCGGGCTTGTCTTCCACACCGGTGACGACGACGCGAGCTTCGTTCTTGTCGTACGCCACACCCGTGACCACCACGTCTTCGAGCGATTGATCTTCTTTAGTCACCCAGGTTCCCTCCGCGTCGGAAAACGAACTTCGAACGTGGACCGGTACGCCATATTTCATGGCAATCTCCACGCTCCGGATTTGGAGCACCTTGGCCCCGAGCGAGGCCAGCTCCAGCATTTCTTCGTAAGAAATCTTCGAAATTTTGCGCGCCGATGGGCACACGTTCGGGTCGGTCGTGTACACGCCGTCGACGTCGGTGAAGATCTCGCACGCATCGGCGCCGATGGCGGCGGCGACGGCCACCGCGGTCGTATCCGACCCGCCGCGTCCGAGCGTGGTGATATCGCCGTTCTCGTCCACGCCTTGAAAGCCGGCCACCACCGCGATGGCGCCCTTCTTCACGGTGGAGAAGATCTTCGAGCCCTCAATGGCCTTGATGCGGGCCTTGGTGAAGGCGCCGTCGGTCAGGATCTTCACCTGATGCCCCAGCAGGGACCGGGCCTTGCCCCCTTCGGCCTGAATGGCCATCGCGCAGAGGGCGGCCGAGACCTGCTCTCCAGTCGCCGCGATGACATCCATCTCGCGGGCGTCCGGGATCTGCGTGACCTCGTGGGCCAGCTTGAGCAGCCGATTCGTCTCGCCGCTCATGGCGCTGACGATAACGACGACCTCGTGCCCCTGCGCGGCGGTCGCGAGGGCGCGTCGGGCAACATTGCGAATGCGGTCGATCGATCCGACCGAGGTGCCACCGAACTTCTGGACGATGAGCGCCACGAGCTCCCCTTAATGAGTGTCACATTGTAGGTTGGGTTTGGACGGACCACCTCGAGCGAGGGAGCCGCCCGCCTTCACGCACCCAGGTGAGTGCGAGAAAGCTCGACATGTTTATGTGAAATGAAGTCGACTGGCAACGGATCGGACGCAAGACCTTGAGCGCCTACGCGAGCTACATCGTCGAAACATTCGTAACATTGGTGGCAGTCTGCACCATTGCGTTTGTCGTCCTCTACGGTGCCAAGCGACTGGGGATGGGCAAGACGAGCGGGGCGATTCAGCTCATCGGACAACTTCCCCTCGACGCCCGCCGATGCATCTATCTGGTGAAGGTCGGCGGACAGGTGCTCGTGGTCGGTGTGGGCGAAGGCGGCTTCACCAAGCTGGCCGAGTTGCCCGAGTCGGCGTTTCCTCCGGAGGCGGTGGCGGCGGGCGGGGGCTCGCCAGGGCGCGCATTCTCGGACGTGCTCGCTCGTGCACTTGGGAGGCGGAGCTCGAATGGCGATGGATGATGCCCTCGGCCGGCCGCTGGCGCTGGTGGTTGCCCTGGCGCTGGTTTCGCTCGTGCCTTTCGCGTTCATGAGCGTCACGGCGTTCGTGAAGATCTCGACGGTGCTGCAGATCGTCCGAAGCGCCATCGGGGCCTCCTCGGTTCCGTCGAACACGGTCATTCTGGCATTGGCGACGGCGCTTACCTTGCTGGCGATGGAGCCGGTGGGGCAGAAGATTTTCGAACGGGCGGGGCCGCTGCTGGGGGGCAAGGGCGCCCCGGATACGGTGACGTTGGTTCGCCAGGGGCTGGAGGCGGTGCGCGAGCCCATGCGCGATTTCTTGGCGAAGAATGCGAGCGACCGGGAGAAAGCGCGCTTCGTGGAGGTTGCCCAGAGGTCACGTCCGGAGGCCGAGCGGGCGGCCGTGACGGACCGGGATTTGCCGGTTTTGGTACCGGCGTTCGTGATCACGGAGCTGACGGAGGCGTTTGCCATCGGGTTCCTGTTGTTCCTGCCCTTCCTGGTCATCGACCTGGTGGTCGCCAACGTTTTGTTGGCGCTGGGGATGCAGATGCTCAGCCCCACCCAGGTGAGCCTTCCCTTCAAGCTCCTCCTTTTCGTCGCCATCAACGGCTGGGGGCTGCTCGCCCAATCGCTTGTTTCTGGCTACCACTGAGGGCGTTTCCTGCGGCCACCGGGGGTGGCGAAGAAAGAGCGCTTGACTTCTGATCCGCCCCGCGTAAAGTCCGCGCCGTTCACGTTGGGGCAATAGCTCAGCTGGGAGAGCGCCGCGTTCGCAATGCGGAGGTCAGGGGTTCGATCCCCCTTTGCTCCACTCTTGATTTGTGGAATTCCGAGTACTTAGAAGCGAGCTCGAGACCATAAATCCACTATCGAAGCCAAAAATGCCGGTGAGCTCAGCCGGAAGACTTGGGAAGGGTTTGCCGAAGCCGACGGAGAGATTCTCGGCTTCGCGGATGTAGCCCTCGGTCGTGCTGAAGGACTTGTGGCCCGCCCTCTGTTTGATGCGGAGAGGATCGTCACCTCGAACGGCCATCCAGGTGATGCCAGTCGCGCGTAGGTCGTGGAAGGTGATGTTCTTTCGCTGAGCGTCGCGGATGACCGCCCCGCTGCCCACGCCACCATCGGAGGTAACCTAGCCGACGATCGCCGAACCCTCTACCTCGACCTAATCCTCTCCGCGCTCGGAGTCGAAGACCGTGCTACACTGGAAGCGGAGATGGATCTCACCGGTTACAAGTTCAAGAGCGAGACCTTCCGCCGACAGATCGCCGAGGCTGAAGCCAAGGGCGGCGCTCGGGCAGTTCTCACGGTGCTTGAGACGCGCAACGTCGTGGTGAGCGACACCGTCCGAGCGAAGATTCTTGCCTGTACCGACTCGACCGTGCTTGAGCGCTGGCTCCAGCGCGCGTTGACCGTGACCAGCGCCGAAGACGTCGTGCGCGAATAGCGCACGGTGTTCCGGAAAATTCGTCCCATCGACGTTCACCCTGGTATGGCAGCACTCGTTAGGCGCGCTTATCCCCTACCGGCTAACCTTCGGGCCTCGAGCTCTCGCGCGAGCTGAGCAACGACGTCCCATCGACGCTCTCGTGCCGCCTCTTTGAGCGCTCTCGCTAGAGCCGCTTCGACAGGGTCAACGTGCGCCCCATTTGGCGTCTCGCGTCGCGAGCCGTCTTCCGGCGGCGTCGGGTGAGCGACAGCTGGCGACAGCACATTCGCATCGATTGAAATTTCATTTGAAATATCAGACACTTGACAACTCTCCGCCTCGCCCTCCGCCAAGGTGTTCGATCCCCCTTTGCTCCACTTAGTCTAAGTGGTTTCGGTTCGGTGGAAGCGAACTCGGAACCACGAAGTGATGCTCAGGCCGCGAATGCCCGTGGGTTCAGCCGGGATCGGTGCAGCGGGCTTCACCGAAGCCGACGGAGAAAGTTCCTCAGCGTCTCGGGTGTCGTCTCGTCGTGCTGAAGGTAAGCCGGCCCATACTGCCCGCATGGCACTGGAGGCTCCGGCGAGACCGTACAAGCCATCCCCAGAAGACGAAGCCGACGTGTGCGCGGCGTTCGTGGAACTGGATCGTCACGGACGGCTCGCGCTCACCATCAAGGAGACCAAGGCATACTTGCACTGGCTCGAGACCGGCAACGGACGGTGTCCCGCCCAAGTCGGCCGATCCTCGGCCATCGTCTCCCCTCCGCCCGTCAGAAACTCGCTCCCAGTGGGGCCTCGCGCGCAAAGGCCATCGTCGAATCAGCCACGTTGCCACGACGAAAGCCCCTCATTTGCGACGGGGCGCCGATTCACGCGGGCCGCGTGCTTCCAGCCCCTTGAACAGCACCCGCACCGAATCGCGCGCCACGTGCGTAGCGTCGGCTCCGGCGATCCCGAATTGACCATCGACGAGCAGCCACGCCACGCCGTGCACCATCGCCCATGCGGCGCCCGCGAGCTTCCGCGTATCGGCTCCGCGTACGATGCCGGTCGCTTGGCACGCCTCGATGGCCGCGAGGAGCACGCCGAACGCACCTTCGTAAGCGGCCAAGAGCTGCGGGTGCTCCGTCTTGTCTGCGAGCTCCGGAGCGCTGAGCAATCGAAAGTGTGCTGGATGGGCGCTCGCGTGCGTGACGTACGCGACTCCGATGGCCTCGAGCCGCTCGCCTTCACCGAGACCGGGAGCGCCGGCCGCGCGCATGCTCGCCTCGAGCGCGCGCAACCCCTCTTCCGCAATGGCCGCGAGCAATGCGCCCTTGTCACGGAAATGGTTGTAGCTCGCTTGGGGTGAGACTCCGACGCGACGCGCGGCCGCGCTCAGCGAGACGGCGCCGGTGCCGTCCTTTTCGATGATGCCGAGCGCGGCATCGAGGAGGGCGCGGCGAAGCTCGCCGTGATGATACCTGCCGGCGGGTTTCCTTTGCGGCCGCGGTCCTCCGGACGATCTACCCACGACCTACGTTTATCACGGTGAAGGGGCTTCGGCACCCAATATTGACGCCATCAACATTGGCGCTATAGTCGAGGAGATGTACCACTTCTTCGTCCGGCGCCATTTGCGGGAGGTCTTCGCGCGACTCAACGCGGGTGACTACGCCTTCATCACGCGCCAATTTGGTCCGAGCGCCGTGCACTGGTTTGCGGGGCAGCACGCGCTCTCCGGAGAGCGGAAATCACCGGCTCGCATCAAGGAATGGTACGAACGGCTGGCAAATGTCTTTCCGGGGATTCGATTCGACATTCGGAAGCTGATCGTCGCGGGGCCCCCGTGGAATACGCACGCCGCCGTCGAATGGGTGGACGAGGCGCGGGATCGCAACGGCAAGCCGCTCCCGAATCAAGGCGTCTTCATCCTGCGGCTGCGATGGGGAAAAGCGATCGAGTTCCGCGTCTATTGCGACACCGCCCGGATCGAGAAGAACCTCGGGATCCTGAGCTCGCAAGGAGTCGCCGCGGCGAGCGCGGCTCCTATCGCAGGTTGACGGAGCTCCCGGGCTCGCTCGACGACCACCAGGGACGCGCGAATCGCCTCATCGGAGCACCGTGCGACCGACACGGATTCCGCGGCCGCCGCTCTCGACTGCGAACGAAAACGACTTATCGTCATCGAGGGTGCCTACGTCTTCCTCGAGCCCCGGGAATGCGACGGCCCGGGCGCGACGACCGTCGCCTTCGTGAACCGCACCGAATCACCGCTGGCCGAGGAGGGGCGCTATACCGAAGGTCGAGCCTCGCTCGCTGGAGCGGCTTTTGGCGGAGAGCTTCATCGTGCTCACGTCGAGAAAACCTTCGTCGCGGAATGCGAGGGAGGCGTCGTTGACCTCGCAGCGATTGGGCCGCCTATTCGAGTTAACGTGAGCTCGCCCATCGCAGACAGCCGCTGCGAAATGCATGGAGATCCTCCTCACCAATCGGAATGGAGCGCACCGATCCCGTCGCCAGCTCCGTTACCCAAAGAAATGCGATCACGTCGTTGGCGTAGTCCGCGTCCTTCTCTCGAAATTCACCTTTCTTCTCATTCAGATTGAAGTTGAAGAAGACCTCCGCGTCGATGCCATTTTCTGCAAGAAGAGCTTTATCGCGTGGTATCCACCGGCCGTCCCCCCTCGACACCCGAGGTCGACCGAGCAAGGTCCGTCCCGAGGAAGACGGCTGAAAACGGATCGGGCGAGAGAGGCTGCGCCGATTTCTCTTCGGGCACCTCACCCTCGAAGACGCGCGCAAACGATGAACGAGACGTTGCCGCTCTCGCGATCGGGCGACCGCCCCAGTCAAACTGGCCACCAGGCAGTGTCCCCCGCCCAGGTCATGGGCGCCGTGAGCACCACGAAGATCATCGCCATCGCGCCGCGGGCGGCGGGCGTCCGAATCCGAATCCGAACGACGTTCCATCCTTCGTTCCCGCATCGAAGATCGTCCACGTGCCACCAGGCGCATGAAACGGCGCCGTGGGCGTTCACGACTGTTCAAGGTAAATGGCCGCAACCTCGAAGGTCAGCGACCGCCCATCCGCGCCTATTTGAAATACCGAGGCGTCCTCGCTCTCCACGCGATCGAACACCGCGATACGTGCGCGCCTTCACCTGGAGGATTCGCTGTCGTAATCTTTTTGCGCGCCGGGACGAACCCCGCGAGGAGCGCGCGCACCACAATGGCATATCGACGATGCATGCCCGTCGTATACGTGTGAACGTGACGAATCTATCTCGTCCTCCGCGCATCGATGGCGGCCGTGCTCGAACAAACATCCGAGCTCTTCGAGAGCTCAGCCGAGCGTACGCGCCGCCGCGCGCGATCGACGACGAGCCTTGCGGCACCGCGCGATCCCAGGTTACGAGAGATGACGGCAAGCCAAGTCATGCCGACCCAGCACCGAAGGATCGAGGATGCACATACCCGAGGCTTACCACGTCATCGAGCGGCTCGAAGCGCAGCTCGGCGATCCCAATGATCGCGAGCAGGTGCTCTCGTTCAAACGCGCGGTGGAGCTGGACGAGCGCGACGAATATCCTCGTGACGGATGTGCCGTGCTCGATCGCGCGGGGATAAATGACTACTATATCCCAGTTACGGACGGCGGACGGCTCGCGAGCTTCGACGTGTTGGCCGCCATCGCCCGTACCGTCGGACGGCGTGACTTGACGGTGGCGATTGCCCACCACAAAACGTTCCTCGCGGCCGTCCATGTGTGGGTCGCGGGTTCCACCGCGCAACGCCAGCGCACGGCGCTCTACATACGGTCGGGTGGGCGGATGGCGCTGGGGTACCACGAGAAGGAGCACGGCAGCGATTTTCAGGCGACCGAAACGGTGGCGCAAGCGATTGAATCGGGGGAGTACGTCCTCGACGGGGAGAAGTGGTTCGTCAACAACGCGACCGTCGGCGACGTGCAAACTATCTTTGCGCGGACGAACGAGCGCGGCGGGCCGCGTGGGTTTTCGCTCTTTCTCGTCGATAAGCGGGCGCTCGATCGGGATATGTATGCCCACTTGCCCAAGTTGATGACGCACGGGGCGCGCGGGGTCGACTTTAGCGGCATCCGGTTTACGAAGGCGCGCCTTGCGGCGGATTGTTTGATTGGTTCGCAGGGGGGTGGGGTCGAGCTCACCTTGCGCTCATTTCAGATTACGCGCGCGGTCGTGCCGGCCATTTCGTTGGGGGCCGCCGATACCGCGCTGCGTGCCGTGCTGGAATTTGCTTTACAGCGGCGCCTCTATGGTACCACGGTGTTCGCGCTCGCGAGGCCCAGGGCCACCATCGTGGACGCGTTCGTCGATCTGCTCGCCTGCGATTGCGTGGTGATTGCCACGGCGCGGGCGCTGCACATCGTGCCGGAGGAGCTGCGACTGTGGTCCGCGGTGACCAAGTTCTTCGTCCCGGCCACCGTCGGCGCCATGCTCGATGACCTCGGCGAGGTGCTTGGAGCCCGCGCCTATTTGAGAGAGGGGTACAAGTTCGGTATTTTCCAGAAAATCGTTCGCGATCATGGCGCCGTGCCCATGTTCCACGCGGGTGGCTTCCTCTTGCTCCAAACGGTGGGTCTTTCGATCCCGCAGCTCAACACCTTTCGGCGTTCGGCGAGTCCGGAAGCTCGCGACGCCATTCTCGATGTCCTGGATACCATTTTCGCATGGCGTCATCCGTTGCCGCCCTTCGAGCCGGATCGGCTCGTGCCCTATGGGCGCTTTCGCGATCTGCTCTTTGCCGTGGAGCGATTGTCGGAGCAGCTCGAGGACGGCGACGTGCAAACGGGATTGGAGCCGTCGGTCGCGGGCGCGCTCGCTGCGTCCTTTGCTGCGCTGCGTACGGCGGTGACGCATCAAGGCCGCGATCTCGATGAGCACCGTGCAAGGTTTGGTCCTTCGTCTTCCGATAAGCCGGAGTTCTTCGCGATCTGCGAGCGCTACTGCGTGCTCCATGCGGCCGTCGTGTGCGCGTATACGTGGGCACGGAATCGGCAAGATATGGATCCCGCTTTTGGCGGCGGGCACTGGCTCGTTCTCTGCTTGCAACGACTCCTTCAACGGGTCGGAATTCATCAGCCGGTGCCCGATGGCATTCGCGATCACGTCGCGGAGCTTCTCGTCCGGCTGCACCGTGAAAGCCGATCCTTCTCGGTCATCCCATGGCGGCTCGCCGAGCCAACGAGCTCCTGACGCGCTACTTGAAGGCAACGATGCCGCCGAGCGGCAACTCGGGATGGCGCTCGGGTTCAGGATAAACGTGGTAGTCCACGAATCCTGCGTCGCGCAGGGAGAGTTGCCATTCTTCGAGCGTCAGGTACCCATAGTGGATTCGTCGAGGTGGATCGAGCTTGGCGCGGTAGTAGCTGTGCAAGGTGGATTGAAGGATCTCGGCCGGGAAGAAGACCGAGGGACGCTGGCGGTAGGCCATGGTGAAGATCAGTATTCCCCCTGGCTTCAACATCTTTCGGAACGTGACGAGAACATCGTGCAGGTTCATGAGATCGTACAGGACGAACTCGAGGATGATGACGTCGACGGACTCGTTCTGGGTATAGGGGAGGTTCTGTTGCGGCGTGCGATCGAGATCGTGGATCTCGAAACGCATTCGGCGCATGAGCTCGGGCGGGGCGTGGGTGCGAAGCCAGTTCCTGCCCATGCTCAGCAAAATCGGGCTGATCTCGGTGAAGTGGTACTGTTCGATGTTGGGAATGGCCTCGCGAAAACGAGGTAGCGCGAGAGCGTGTCGAAGCACCGCACCTACGCCGGCACCTCCTTCGAGCACGACACATGGGCCGCGCTCGAGGCGCTGGGTCAGTGCCCGGGCCGTCATGACGATCCCAGGGACCCGCACGGGGATCTCCACCATCGCCGAAACCCAATGATCGAGCGCGGCCCCCATTCCATGCCGCTGGCCAATGGCAACGAAGCCGTCGACCCCGGAGAGGACCGCCTCGACCACGTCGGGAAGGTGCGCGAGGAGAACGAAGCCCTCGCAACTCAATTTCGTCGTGTCTTCATCGGCGATGGGGGTCTGCGCTAGCTCAGCGGACATTTCGAGGACGCCATCGTCGCGCGCGACGAGATCGCCCTTGTCGATTAAATAGTCGAGGAGCCGTTTCTTGAAATGGTATGCGCTGCGACCCGTCGACGCCTCGGGCTCTTCGCCGAGGAGGGCAGGATACGGACGGCGATCATGCACCAAATGGCGCAAATAAACCTGGCGGGCTACGCGCTCCGCGAGGCGCTTCGCCTCCTCGGCACCGCGCACGAAGGACTCGTCATACAAATCCTGGATTTCGACGCGTTCGCGCATTTGGGCGGCATTCTGCATGGTGAAATGAATTAACGCAAGCGCAGTGCGAAAAAGAAGAAATCGAAAGAAGCCGCAAGCAACTTCGCACTGCGCAATTGCGTTACAGGGAACGGCGGATGCTTCGGCGACACCGCGCATCACAAAAACCAAAATAGCGCGCACGAAATCGCGAAGAACGCTGGCTCAAGCGTAACCCGCAAAGCCCTTCATGGCGATCGTAAAATCGATAGGACCGGCCAGTATTCGTCGTCGACAATGTAAAGGGTGTTGCGAAAGAGTCGCAAGAACGCGAAGAGGGAAATACGGCGCGCTCGCATATGGATGTCTTAACAACGACTTAATTCGACCGGGTCCGAAGAAGGTTTGCGTCACGATAGGACGCTGAACGCGCTGTTCTTGTCCTCTGTGTGGATGACTTATTTTTCATTGACACCACACGTACCCGATGCAAGTTGGTACGCGCTGTTCGAGCGGAGCGGTGTGTTCATGTTGAGCACTCTCAGATATTGCCTCGTGGCATACTTCTTCTTTCCGCTGATCATCGCGGGCACGTGGGTAGGTGGCTACTGGCCCTTGGCCTATTTGCTGTTCGCGATCAACATGTACGTTCTCGTCGACAACTTCACCCCACCGTTGACCCGCATTCAGACGAAACGGGAGGCGCCTCTGAATGACCTCTACTTGTTCTTGCAAGTTCCCCTCTCGGCGCTTCTGCTCTGCATCTATCTATTTAAAATTCGATTGATGATCCTCGGCGGCGCCCCGCTTCCTGGGTGGGCGGTGTTGGGCTTTCCGCTGGCACCGTTCTCCACCATCGGGGAGACCCTGGCAGCGGGGTTTGCGATCGGCTTCCACTGCGGCAGCAACGTGGTGGTCGCACACGAAATGATGCATCGCAGCTCAACGTTCTGGAGAGCATGCAGCCGTACCCTCCTGGTGATGACCGGAGACGCCCAATTCCAAGAGGCGCACTTGTATGGCCACCACTCGGCCGTCGGCACGCTCGCCGATCCTGCCACGGCGCGGCGCGGCGAGGGATTTTATCGATTTCTGCTCCGATCCACGGTTGGCCAATGGAAGGAAGCCTATGCGTTCGAGCAAACCCGTCTTCGCAAGGAGCACGGCATCGCCAAGTGGGTGAAGAATCGGGTTTTGCGCGGCAATGCGGCGAGCCTCTTGCTGCTTGGAGCGGTCACCTGGTCGTGCGGTCTCCTGGGCATGACCGGCTACGTGATCGTGATGGTGATCACGAAAGCGGTCCTCGAATCGGTCAACTACATCCAGCACTATGGGCTGACACGGGAGCCGGGCTCGAAGGTCGAGCCGCAGCACAGCTGGGAGTGCGCCTCACGCGGGTCCTCGATGTACCTCTTCAACCTCACCCGCCACGCGCAGCACCATGCTGTCCCGCGAAAACCGTATTGGGAGCTCGAAGTCCAGCCTACACCGTACCGCTTGCCGCACGGGTACATGCTCGCGATTTGGATCGCGCTCATCCCGCGACTTTGGTTTCGTTATGCCGACCGCTTGATGAACGCGGCGGCAACTCGACCTCCGACGACGCCTACGGCCTCTTCGAGCTCCTCATCGAACGTGCCCGCCCCCGATGGCACGCGGATCCTCTCATGAATTTAGCCCGTTCCTTTCGTACGATCGCCCAACAGTCATCGTTCAAGGCTTTGCGATGGGGCTTCTCCGCCGCCGCCGTCGCGCCGCCTCTTGCCATGTACGTCGCCAATCGCATCTTCTATCGTCCGAAGCGCAGGCCTCATCCAAGCGGCCCCGATCTGCCGGAGGTCGAGGAGGTTGCCATCACGGTGCGCGGGCGCCGAGCCGTTGCCTATGTCGCGGGAACGGGTCGTCCCGTGCTCATGGTGCATGGGTGGCAGGCCTCCGCCGCGCATCTTGCCGTTCTGGGGAGACGGTTCATCGAGGCGGGCTTTCGTGTGGTCACGTTCGACATGCCCGCCCACGGAAAGAGCGAGGGGGAGGAGACCGACATTACGGAGATCACCGAGCTCGGGCTCCAGTTGAGCGACCGGTTCGGTCCCTTTGCGGCTGCGGTGGGCCACTCCTATGGTGCGATATGCCTCGTCAACATGCTGCACCTCGGGGTCTCCATCGAGCGCTTGATTCTCCTGGCGAGCCCCGCCACCTACCACGGGCTCGTCGACCGGACGTGTGTGCTGATCGGGCTGTCCGGCAAGGTTCGGGAGCGGTTCCTCGATCGCATCAACCGACGGTATGCCCCTTATTCCTATGAGCGCGACTTCAACGCCGTCACCAACCTGTCCAAGCACCCCATCCCAACCCTCGTGATCCACGATTCGGGGGACCACGAGATCCCGGTGGGGGAAGCCGAGCTGCTTCGCCATGCGCATCCCCAGGTCAATGTGATGATCACGTCGCGGCTCGGTCATAACTCGATTGTGAAAGCACCGGCCGTGGTCGAGGCATGCCTGTCTTTCATCCGCGACGAAACCGGCGCGTCGCCGACGCCCGACGCCAGCATCGATATGCCTCCAGACGACCGCCACATACAGGGAGAGAACAGGTGAGAATAGACATCGTCGGCAAGTCGGATTATTTCGCGCTGGCGCTCGGCAGCCCGAAGGCGTTGAAGATTCGAGCGTCGGAGCCGGTTGCGCCGCGCCTGAAGAATCTGACCCGCGCTGGAGCCAACGAGCCTCGCACCGTGCTCCTGCTGGGGGCGACGGGCTTCGTGGGCATGCACATCCTGTACGAGCTACTCCAACGAAAAGACGTGGCCAAAATTTACGCGCTCGTGCGCAAGAAGCGCGCGGCGAGCCCGGAGGCTCGACTCACCGCGTCCATGCGCGGCTATGGGCTACCGCTCGAAAAGAGTGACCGCTTGGAGGTGATCGATGGGGATTTCACCCATGGTCATCAATTCGGTCTCTCCGATGCCCACTACACCAAGCTCCTTGGTTCGGTCGACGTCGTGCTCAATGCGGCGGGCGCCACCAACCACACCTACCCTTATGCGTACTTCCGAAGCGAGGCGATCGTCCCGCTCCTTCGGATGATGGAGTTCTGCGCCACCGAGCGGTTCAAGACCTTGCACTTCATTGGCTCGATGAACGGTGAGGTCTTTCGGTCCAAGCGCGATTTCCTGCGATTCGGCTTCTACCACTGCGGGTACAGCCGCATGAAGTGGATCGTCAAGTACCTCGCCGTCTGGGCGCGCGAGCAAGGGCTCGCGGCATCCATCTACTTGCCGCCGCACATCGTGGGCAGCAGCCTCACGGCGTTCAAGGATCCGGGCTTGCGCTATTCGTTTTGGCACATGGTTTGGTATGCCAGCCAACTGAGGAAGGTCTGGGACGCCGAGGAGCCGGTTCCCGTGATCTCCGCCGACGCGCTCGCCCGATCCGTCTGCGACAACGCGCTCCTCTCCGAGCCCCGGATGTTTGCCTATCCGGCGTCGTACATCAGCAGCGCCGAGTTCGCACAAGCCTTTGGTTGGACGGTGGTGCCCTGGAAGGAGTTCCGCGCGGAGCTCAAACGCACCTTCACGTTCTCCTTGCGGAAGTGGAACCCCAAGAAGCCGCTCTCCAGTGTCTTCGATATGTTGCTGCATATGTTCTTTACGAGGGCATTGTTCACGAACGATCTGCCCGATCTCATCTCGGCCATCACCCGAGCGGCCCAGCGGCACGAGCCCGCGGTCGCCACCGAGCTGCCGCCGAGTCGCTACATCCATGAGTGCGCGCGCAGAAATTACATCATTGGTAGAAGCATGGCGGCGGGTGCGTTGCCCAGTGGCCAGGGCGAGGGCGTGATGGCCCTCAAAGAGCTCACGAGAGAAAGGGTTTGACGGATGAGCAAGCGATCGATTCTCGACAGCAAGGCGTTGATGCTCCTCTGGAGCTTCTTTTTTCTGGTCACGTTTTTGGCCAGCATCCTCATCGTAAATCCCACGCTCAATCCCCAGCGCGCGATCCTCTCGTGGCCGCAGTTGCAGCTGCAGTTCGCGTACACGCCCGAGAATGGGATCAAGGTCCTGGAGTCCTGGGGGGCAGGGTCCATCGACCGTTATTTCAGCGTCATTTGGATCGACCTGGTCTTTGCGGTCTCGTACGGGCCGGCCTTCTTCTTCTACATCCGGCGGCTGGGCGGCAGCACGGCTTCGTGCATGGTGCCGCTGGTCGAGGCGGTGACCAACCTGATCGAGACATCGCTGGAAATCTACTGGGTGGGCCACCACCACGCGCCCGACAACATGCTGGCCGCGCCGTTCCTCATCCACTCGATCATCGCGACCATCAAATGGTCGCTCGTCCCCGTCTATTCCATTCACTTGGGCATGCTGTTCTACAGTTGGATGCGCTCCCGGGCGATGGACGTAGCCTTCCGACAGACCACGGAGACGCGCTAAGCGCGCTAAACGAGATCTCGCGCGGTGAGCACGACAGAGCGCCAAGGATAACCTGAATGGACAAGAACCAAATAGAAGAGATGGTCTTCGCGGTGGTCTCGCAGCAGTTCAACGTTCCGATCCACGACGTCACGCCGAAGATCCTCCTCATCGACGATCTCGGCGCGGACTCCGCGGCGCTGGTCGAGTTTTCGGCTCGTCTCGAGGATACGTTCAAGACGGAGTTCCCCGATCTTCGATACCTCGCCGACAAGGATCTCGGTGAGCTGATCGACTTCATTTCGAACCATGGAAAGCTGAACGCGGCGACCGGAACCGGAGGATAGGATGGCCGGCTTCGGTGAGGTGCTGCATCGTTGGGCATTGGAATGCCCGGGCGATGTCGCGTTCACGTTTCTCGGTGCGCGGGATGGAGAGGATATCTGCTGGACATACGGTGAGCTGGACCGTCGAGCGCGCAGGATCGCAGCAGCCCTGGCGCCGTTCGACGGTTCGGTGCTGTTGATTCAGCCGACCGGTCCCGAGTTCGTCGAAGCGTTGTTCGGTTGCCTCTATGCCGGCCGACCCGCCATTCCAACGTATCCGCCGCACCCGCTGAATCCCCGGCCAACGTTGCAACGGCTTCGCAAGATCGTTGCGGACGCGCGGCCGGGGGTCGTTGCCGTGAGCGCCCACCTGGCCGCCGCCGTCGATAGCCTGCGGGACGACATTCCGGAGCTGGCGCACACTCCGCGGATTGTCTCCGATAGGGTGATCGGCAGCTCGCCGGAAACGGAACACGATGGTCCGAGCCTTTCCGCGCCCAATCCGGATGTGGGCCCCGACGATTTGGCGGTGCTGCAGTATACCTCCGGGTCGACGGGCGATCCGCGGGGGGTGATGCTCACCCACGGCAATCTATTGGCCAATACCGCGTTCATCGGCCGCGGCTTCGAGCTGACGCGCGCCAGCCGCGCGGTGACCTGGCTGCCCCCGTACCACGACATGGGTTTGATTGGCGGGCTGCTTCAACCCGTGCTCGCGGGACTGCCATGCACGGTCCTCGCCACCTTGGACTTTTTGAAACGCCCGGTTCGTTGGCTGCAGGCGATCGCACAAACGAAGGCCACCATCTCGGGCGGACCGAACTTCGCGTACGAGCTTTGCGCAAACCGCATCAAGGAAGAGGACAGCCGCGATCTGGATCTTCGCTCCTGGATCTTGGCGTACAACGCCTCGGAGCCGATCAACCCGGCCGTGCTCCAGCGATTTGCCGAACGTTTTCGCGACAATGGTTTTCGGCCGGAGGCATTTTATCCTTGTTACGGCCTGGCCGAGAGCACGCTCGCGGTGACGCTCGATCGGGTGGGCCGGCCGCCGGTGGTCGAGAAGGTCGATCGCGGCGCGCTCTCCGAAGGACGTTTCGTCAGAGCCGGCGCCCATGCGCGTGGGGAGGCGCTGCTGGTCAGCTCCGGACGGGCGGATCCGGAGCACGAGTGCATCGTGGTGGATCCTGAGAGCCTTCGGCCGGTCGCATCCGGGGCCGTCGGCGAGATCTGGGCTCGGGGTCCGAGCGTGGCCCTGGGGTATTTGAATCGGGAGGAAGAGACGCGAACCACCTTTGGTGCCAGGCTGGCGACCGGCGAAGGACCATTTCTGCGCACGGGCGATCTGGGAGCGATGATCGACGGTGAGCTGTTCATCACGGGGCGGATCAAGGACGTCATCATCCTTCGCGGCCGCAACCATGCGCCGCAGGACATCGAGGCGGCGGTGGCGAGCAGCCATCCTATATTGCGCCCCAGCGGCGGCGCGGCCTTTGCCGTCCAGGAGCAAGGCGAGGAGCGGCTGATCATCGTTCAAGAGGTGGAGTCCGCGAAGGCACTGGATACCACGGCGGTGATGCGCGCCATCCGCCGCGCCGTGGCCGCGGTCAGCGATCTTCAACCCACCGCCATCGTTCTCATCCGATGGGGGCAGCTGCCAAAGACCACCAGCGGCAAGGTCCAGCGGCAAGCTTGCCGATCCATGTTCGTGCAGGGCACGCTCGAAGCGGTGGCCGAGTGGCGGTCGCCTCGGGTGCCCCTGCTGTCGTCGTCGTCCTCGAGCGCGTCGTCCTCGAGCGCGTCGTCCTCGAGCGCGTCGTCGTCGAGCGCGTCGGCGGGGCCGCGGGACGAGCGTGGCGAGGGCGAGGCGCGATGGGCCCATCGATCGGTGGCGGTCGAGGCCTTGGACAACGCGGCGGAGGGAGGCGGGCCGTGATTGCCACCGACGACTTCGTTGCAAACCTCCGGCACGAACGAGACGTGGAGCAACCGGCGGCGCATACGACGTCGTCCGATCCGACGGAGCGGCACCGGGAGGCGAAGTCCCGCGAGCTGATCGCGTTCTTGCGCGACTACGCGAGCACGCGTTTGAACGCGCGCCTGGCGGACGCGCGGCGCTGCCTGCCGCCGCACGTGGTGCTCGACTTTGGCCGGCAGGGGCTGTTCGGATTGCGCGTGCCGCGCGAGCTCGGGGGGATCGCGTTGGGCTGGCGGTTCGGCGGCTCGGTGATCGAGCAGCTCGCGGCCATCGATCTGACATTGGCCATGCTGGTCGGCATTCACAACGAGCTGGGCGTCGGCCCGATCCTCGGATGGGGAACGGGGCAAGCCAAGTCGGAAATGCTGCCTTTGCTCGCGACCGGGCGAATGCTGGGCGGATTGGCCATCACCGAGCGCGGTGCAGGTTCGAATCCCCATGCCATCTCGAGCACGGCCACGCCGCAGCCCGATGGATCCTGGGCGATTGCGGGCGAGAAGATCCTCGTCGGCAATGGCTCGTGGGCGGGTATCATCAATGTGTTCGCGCGCCGCGACGACGCGCAAAGCCGGAAGGGCATCATTGGATTGACCGTCCCCACCGATCGCGCCGGCGTTCACATGGGGCCGGAGATGATGACGATGGGGATGCGATCCATCGTTCAAAACTCCATTCGATTCGAGGACGTTCGGGTCCAGGCGCACGAAGTTCTCGGCGACCCCGATGGCAATTTCGAGGTGGCCGAGGAATCGTTCCGAATGGCGCGCCTCGGGCTCACCTTGGCCGCGACGGGCGCCATCAAGCGTTGCGCGCAGCTGCTGGTGCGCTATGCGTCGCGCCGAAAGATCTGGACCGGTCCGCTGGGGAAGAGCGCGGTGTTCTGCGGGGCGCTGCGGACCATGTTGGACGCCGCGCAGGTCCTCGAGCGATTGTGCGGGGTGGTCACCGAAGCGCTGGATCAAAAGCGCGCGATCCCCGCGGAGCTCTTCTTCGTGTGCAAGATCCTGGGCCCGGAGCATCTCTGGTTCGCGGCCGATAACCTCGTCCAGTGGCTGGGCGGCCGCGGGTATTTGGAGTCCAACGAGGCGCCGCAGATCCTGCGCGACGCGCGCCTGTTCCGAATTTTCGAAGGACCGACGGAAGCCATGAAGGTGCAACTCGGTTCGATGTGGCAGGCCGGCGCGGGCGAGCTCAAGGCATGGCTCGCGGCGCTCCCCGGTGGCGCGGAGGTCTTGCGCCAGGTGCAGGGCGCGTGCGATGCGATCTGGGATACGCCGTCTCCCTCCGGGTTGAACCTCGGCCAACATACGTTTGCTCGCCGGCATGCCATTGGGGCGCTCGTCGCGCAAGGGATCGCATGGGCGCTGCTGGCGGATCTGGCCGCACCGTCGGGATTGGCGGAGCGCGCCCAGCGGGCGTTCCAGGAGCTCACGCGGGTGGAATGGGAGCGAACATCCGGCGCGGCGCTGCTCGACTTGGATGCCGTCGGGCGGACGCTCGCGTCGGATATTGGAGATATCGTTCAGGCTCTGCCCGGCGAAGATTGGGTGTTCGACGAGCTGCTGGCGCGTTAAGCAATCCGGAACGACGACCGAAGGTGGGCCTCCAGCGCGCGAATGTCGGCCGCGTCCTTGTTGCGATCGGCGGGATCGGCGCGAAGCTCTTTTTGCGCGCGTTTCCAGGTGAGCAAATCTTCGAGGGCGGCTACCCGTACGCCGTGCGAGCCATCGACGGCGGCGGCTCGCGCTTCGACCGCATCGAAGGCGACACCGGGAAACGCGGCGAGGAGCTCGATGGGCTCCGCGTCGACGACGATCCTGGCGACGCCGTCCTTCACGACATGCGAAAACCCCTCGGCGGGCCAAGACGAAAAGGTCGCGGGGGAGACGAACAAATCGATATCGCCGGGCTCGCGTCCCAGGTGAACGCCGCGCAGCACGATGGCCGCGCTGCCCATGACGATGGCTCGCTCGAGCAACGGTCTCGGGATGCGCGCGCACACCGTGAGCATTCGGTCGTTCAACGCGCGATCGCGATGCTCACCTCCGCGGTCACTCATCGGAGATGGATGCTGCGAGGCCGACCGCGACCAGCATGCAACCTACGGCCATGCCGAAGACGCCTTCCACGCCGATTCGGTCGAGCAAGCTGCCGGTCAACGAAGCGACGGCGGCGATTCCCAAGTTGATGGCGCTCGCATTGAGGGCGGTGACCATGCCGCGAGAGCTTCCGGCGATGTGACCGAGCACGCTCTGGTGCACGGGACCGCCGGCGCCATATC
Source organism: Sorangiineae bacterium MSr11954 (assembly GCA_037157815.1). Classification (NCBI taxonomy): domain Bacteria; kingdom Pseudomonadati; phylum Myxococcota; class Myxococcia; order Myxococcales; family Pendulisporaceae; genus Pendulispora; species Pendulispora albinea. Next base: position 1,052,815 of record CP089984.1, on the reverse strand, counting down.
CCAATGTCCAGATGGCGACGCCGATCACGGGTACGGCGAGCGAGGGGGCGGGCATCAGCCCCACCAATGCGCTACCCGCTGCGGTTGCGACCATGCCTGAGAGTACCATGCGTTTGCGGGATTGGAACCAGCGCACGAAGGGTCCAATGACGGCATTTCCAAGGACGGTGCAGAGGCCAAAGAACCCGGCGAAGATGCCCGCCGACTCGTCCGACCATCCAAATCGTCTTCGGACCGTTTCGGAGAGGATCGCGGCCAGGCCAGCCGACGAACCGATCCAGAGAAAGGTCATCCCCAGGCGGCGCCCGACACCGCGTATCGCAAGCGCCGCGCGCACGCCCGCCCATGGCGACAGGGTTTGCGAGGCTGGAACGCGCGGGAGCTGAAGCCGCAAAATGGCAATGCTCGACGTGAGAGCCACCGCCGCGAGCAAGACATACGCGATTCGCCAATGCGCGCGGGTCGCGAGGAACGAGCTTACGACCGGGGTCACCACGAAGCTCACGGTCAACCCGGACAGGACCCGACCCATGGCCACCGGGGCCTTGTCGAGGGGTACCACATCATTTACGATGGCGAGGGTATTCGGCTGAATCACCGCCGCACAAATGCCCGCCAGGGCCCATCCGATCAGCGCCCCCTGGAAGGTGCGGGACGATGCTACACCGAGCATCGTCGCCGCAAATCCCAGCAGCGCGGGCACGAGCATCGCTTTGCGCCCAAAGCGGTCCGAAAGGGAGCCGAGCATGGGCGCGAACACCGCGTAGAGAATCGCGTACACCGCCGGAAACAACGCAATCTCCTGCACCGACCGGCCCAACGACCGACTCATTTCGGATGACATCGGTACGGCGACGACCTCCGCCGAACCAATGATGAACGTCGAAACAATGAGCGAACCAAGTCGCAACGTGCGCACCCTCGCCTTCTACACGGGGTTCGAGATGGACTTCGAAAAATCGGCGTGCACGATCCTCGATGAGCCCTCCAACGGCCGGAGGCCCGAGAGACATGTGCGACATCTCGGGAGATGGTACTGCGCCCGACGATGTCGGGCGGGCATGCGAACGCGATCCGATCGCGGTGCGAGCTCCGTCACGGCGATGCGAGCGCTGCTTGTACGCATCAACGCTGTCAGAACGCGACGAGAGTGCCGTCTGTGCGCGATCCAAACGCGATGCGAGTGCCAGCAGTGCGCGATGCGAGCGCCGCAAGCGCGCGTCAAACGCGGTCAGAACGCGATACGAGCTCCGTCTGTGCGCGATCAACACATGATGCGAACGCGGTGCGAGCGCCGTCTATGCGATGCGAACACACGGTCGGAACGCGATGGCAAGCGCCCGTCCGTGCGCGATGCGCGCTCCGTCAGCGCCTGATCCAAACGCGCTCCGATCGCGATGCGAGCGCCGTCTGTACGATGCGAACACACGGTCGGAACGCGATAACAAGCGTCCGTCCGTGCGCGATGCGCGCTCCGTCAGCGCCTGATACAACGCGATGCGAACGCGCCCCGATCGCGGTGCGAGCGCCGTCTGTACGATGCGAACACACGGTCGGAACGCGATGGCAAGCGCCCGTCCGTGCGTGACGCGAACGCGTCGAACGCGCCGCAAACGCCGACAGCGCGATGCGGGGCGCCGTGAGTGCGCAAGCGAAACCCGATCAACACACGACTAAAGCATAGATAAAAATTCGTCGCGTGTTCGTGGATCGTCGCGGAAGACGCCAAGTAGGCGGCTGGTTGTGAGGGTCACACCTCGCTTGTGCACGCCACGCATGGTCATGCATTGATGCTCGGCGGTGACGACGACCGCAACACCTCGTGGGGCCAGCACGCGCTGCAAGGTGTCGGCGATTTGGGCGGTCATCTTTTCTTGGATGGTGAGACGCTTTGCGTAGACGTCCACGAGGCGTGCCAGCTTCGAAATGCCGACCACGCGATTGTTCGGCAAGTAGGCGACATGGGCCTTGCCGATGATGGGCGCGAGATGGTGCTCGCAATGGCTCTCGAGCGCGATGTCCTTTAGAATGACGACTTCGTCGTAGTCGTCGGTGTCCTCGAAGGTGCTCTGGAGGATCTCCTCCGGATTTTCTTGGTATCCGTGAAAGTACTCCTGGTAGGCACGCACGACCCGACCCGCGGTGCCGCGCAAACCCTCGCGCGACGGATCGTCCCCAGCCCAACGGAGCAAGGTGCGGACGGCCTCCTCGGCCTCTTCACGGGATGGTCTGCCACTTTGAACGAGGTTCAGCTTGAACGAGTTCATGGACGTGCTCGTTAAAAGAAGTGGATCTCGAGGTCGATGTTGGACAAGTACGTCCAATCGATTCCGTTCACGTCGAATTGATTCGGGATGTAAATCCGATCGTCGTTGGGCTCCTCCTCGTAGGTGAGCCCCGCACAGATGTAGCGCTCGAGGTAATCGCGATCGGTAGGCACGATGGCCTCCACCCCGTTCCCCGTTACATCGATGATGTAGTTGATGTCGCCGGGCTGGTAGGTGTTCACGATTTCGGACAGCTCCGTCAGGCCAACGTAGCGTAGGAGATCCTGTGCAAAGTTGTTCGCGCCCAACTCGAAGTCGATGCGGTCGCGCCGGAGCTTCTGGGAGCTGCCGTGGAGGTTCTTCGTTTCGTAGATGTGGAGTGCACCTTGCCTATCGCTGGAGTCGTAGATGTAGCGGTAGCGATCGTTGCCCGAGCGATTGGCGGCGGAGATGAAGTAATAATGCCCCAGGCTATGCAAGGTCACGAAGGCCTTCGAGGAAAAAGACTGGCCGCCGGTAAACGCGAAAGAACGGTTCTTGATGATCGCCTTGATGTTGTTGCGATGGGCCGGCACGGTGGTGATCTCGAGCCCGAACAAGTCTTGAAAGACGCCGATCATCCTCTCGAACATCGGCGGAGTGACCATATTCAACACATGGTCGATCTTCTGAACGATAGGCAACGCGACTTGGTCCAGCATAAAGCCTCCACATTTCGTGTATTTCGTGTAGTTCGTGTAACGTGATTTCGCAGATGACGCGTGTGAATCCTGTATCGTGATTCGAGATGATGATTCGTGACGGTTGAACTCCGAATCGGGTACAGCAACGGGGACATTCCAAACACGAACGTGCGGCAGCTCGGCTCGTTCAGACGTGCCCTGAGCGAACGTGGCTCGCCGAACGGTTAACCAACGCCGTTCGTTCGAACCGCGGACAAACACGAAAGTCCGCTAGGACGACCAAGGCAACGGCAACAGCCCTACGCAATGCGATACAGCATGAACGATGCCGCCAACTCGCGTTCCGTGATGCAGTAAGATGCGATTAGACCAAGCCGCGTCAAACGCGGCAAGCCATCAAGGCGTTAATTCGACAAAAAGAATGCATCGAACCTCATAGCAGCGATGTCCACGACAGACAAGCGATAGGATTCCAACGCGTCGGATTTATGAAGCGAGGGATTCGCGCACCTTAAATAGATAGGCGCGGGTGGCTCGATGGGAGCGCGAGCGCCGGGATTCAGCAACAGCTGTTCACATTTGCCATCCCAGAGATGTTGTACTTACAGCAAATGAAGTTCAATGAGCGGCGCGTCGACGTCTCCCTCGAAGCGCATCCGTGATTACCATCGACCGCGGTCAAGACAGAGGCGCGCGCCGGAGCTGCATGCGCACGAGCAGCACACGGCGCGGTGAGGCCTCGACCACCTCTGCCTGCACGCCCCCAGGAAGCGTGACACGCGCTCCGCGCGCGGGAAAACCGCCATAGGCCGAGAGAACGAGCCCGCCCAAGGTCGACGCGCTGGCCTCGATGGGAAACTCGAGCCCCAGCTCGCGGTTGATTTGATGCAACGGGGTCTCCCCGCGCACGAGAAACGCCTGGGTGCCTTGTCCGTCGCGCGGCGACGCGGGAGGTGCATCGGAGCTGGGGGCGATATCGATGGAGGGCGCTTCGTTCTCGGCGGTCATCTCGCCGAACAGCTCTTCGGCCAAAATCTCGATGGACACGAGACCCGAGGGCGCTCCGCTCTCGTCGACGAGAATCCCAATTTCCGATCGGGATTGCTGAAGGGTTCGCAGCACGTCCACGGCCCGCGCGCGCTCGGGGAAGATGGGGATCTCCCGCGTGATGGCGCCCAGATGGAACGCGCCGTCCAAGAGCTGGCGATAGAGCTCGTGGGCGAGGACGTAGCCCAATACTTGTTGTTCGCGATCCAAGATGGGATAACGGGCGTGCGGCTGCTCCCTCAACGTTCGTTCGACTTCGTCGCGGGTCGCGAGCGACGAGAGCCAGACCACGTGGTTTTGCGGAATCATCACCGAGTAGGCGCGCAGGCCGCCCAGATCGATGGCGCGCACGGCGATCTTTCCGGTCTGCTCGTCCACCGTTCCCGCGGCCGCGGCCTCGTCGACCAAATGGCGGAGCTCTTCGGGCGAGAAGCGCGTTTCGGTGAAGGTCGTTTGATCGCGGAAGGGCCGCAAAAGAAGGTTCGATAGGGCCGTCAGAAACCAAATCAGCGGACGCGCCGCGCGCGACAAAAGGTAAAGGGGACGGCTGACCACGAGCGCCACCCGCTCCGAGGAGCGCAAGGCCAACGATTTGGGAACGAGCTCCCCCACGACAATCGACAGAACGGAGATGAGCGCGACCACGAGCGCAAAGGCAAATTGGTTCGAGGCGGCGCCGAGCCCGACCTTGCGCAACGCGATGGCGACCGGCTCCTCGAGCACCGCGCCGCCGAACGCGCCCGCGCTCGCTCCAATGACCGTGATCCCGACTTGCACGGTCGCGAGGAATCGCTCGGGCTTTTCGCGCAAACGAAGCGCGGCGCGCGCCGCCCCGCTGCCCTGCTCGGCCAAATGGCGAAGGCGTGTCTCTCGAACGGACACCACGGCAATCTCGGCCCCGGAGAAGAAGCCGTTGGCCAAGGTCAACCCGAAGAGGACCAGCATCTCGAGCGCGATCTCCGTCGTGGCGGTCATCCTCTCGTATTGGCACACCATCCGCCACGTGTGGCGAGCTTGGCCGACTCAATGTTCACCGTTGCGCTCGAATGCGGTGCTTCGGCTCGGCAAAGCGTGAACGTCGGTGCAACTGAGGCGTGTGGGCCCGCCACCGAAATTTGGAGTGGCGTATACGATATACGTCGCGCCCTCCGCCTGCCGCGCGATCCTCTCGACGGCGACGGGTTTGCGACTCTTGGCAAATGCTCGCGGCGTTTGCGGTGGGCTGCGCGGGAACGGATTTGCGATTCGCTGGCGGCTCATGCCCTCGCGTGATCGTACCGTCCGGTCGCTCTCGAGCATGGGACGCCATCAACGTACGTAGGTCTTGAGCACCTCGATCAACTCCTGCGCGGCGCGCGCGCGTTTGCTGTCGCCGTCGGGGTCGACGATGTGGGAGCGCACGTGGCCCTCGAGGACTTCGGCCGTGAGGCTCCCGATGGCGCCGCGGCAGGCCGCGAGCAGATGCATGATCTCGCCGCAGTCGCGCTCTTCGGTCAGCGCGCGCTCGATGGCCTCGACCTGCCCTCGGATCCGGCGAACGCGGTTGAGCAGCTTTTCCTTGTCACGTGTGGTGTGCGCCATGATGGATTACCATACCCCCCATGGTATCCACCTCTGCATCGCTCGTCGAGAAATTGCGGCACGATCACGATCATGGCATCTCGGAGCGCGCCCACGAGGCGCGAACGCGATGGGTCGTGGCGCTGACGATCGCGATGATGGTCTTCGAGCTCGCCGTGGGTTACGTGACGAACTCCCTCGCGCTCACCGCCGATGGCTGGCATATGGCGACGCACGCGGGGGCGCTGGGTATGGCGGCGCTCGCCTATTGGTTCGCGCGGACACGATCGCGCGAGTCGGCATTCAGCTTCGGTACGGGCAAGGTGCACGCGCTGGCTGGGTACACCAACGCGATCGCGCTCGCCGTCGTGGCGCTGTGGATGATGTACGAAGCTGCATCGCGGCTCGTGCACCCCTTGCCCATCGCGTTCGGCGAGGCCCTGCCCGTGGCCATCGTCGGTCTGCTCGTGAACCTCGCGAGCATGAAGCTGCTCCACGTCGGGCACGCGCATCCTCACCACGAGGATGGGCACCATCACGACCATCACCACGAGGATGGGCACCATCACGACCATCACCACGAGGACGGGCACCATCACGACCATCATCACCATCACGACGCGGACGATCATCACGATCACGGCGATCACAATCTTCGTGCGGCCTACCTTCACGTGCTCGCGGATGCGTTCACGAGCGTGCTGGCCATCCTCGCCCTGGTCGGGGGCCGCTATCTTGGATGGTATTTCCTCGATCCGCTGATGGGGATCGTGGGTGGAGTCGTCATTTCGCGCTGGAGCTATGCCCTTTGCCGCGGCGCCGCGCGCCAGCTGCTCGATGTCGTACCGTCGGAGGAGCTCGCGGCGCGCATCCGCCGGCACCTCCAAGACGTGCCGGGGACCGAAGTCGTCGACCTTCACGTTTGGGAAATTGGTCCGAAGGCGCGCGCATGCCTGGCGTCCGTGGTCGCCTCGGAGCCTCGAACGCCGCTCGACTATGCCGAAAAACTACGCCTCGCGGAGGGCCTGGCGCATGTGACGATCGAGGTGCACCGGTGCGGAGGATGACGCCAGCGTGCACCCGCCGGGCCGTTTACGCCATCGCCCGCTGCATCGAAGGGCATACGCGCGAAACATCGCCGCAACATCGATACAGCACCGGTAAAAATTCGATGCAACGTTGATGCAAGTTCGATACGGCTTTCGTCCGGCGAACCCCCGTTGTTGCGTGTTTCTTTCGGCGGCGGATACTTCGTTTTCTTCGAGCGCTCCCGGTTGCCCCTTGCGCGCGATGGGGCGGTGGCTACGCTCTTCGATAGCCGTTCCCCCCTATGGATCGGACGTTTGAGCCCGAGCGGGTGATCGGTCCCGCTCGGGCTCTTTTTTTACACGTGTGTTCTTAGAAAGATGTCGAAAGCGCACGCGCCGAAAGGATCGATTGATTCCGGCATCGGAGCTCATCGTTCCGCGTCATTTCGGTTTGCGTCAATTGCGGTGGTCACGGACGGGCATGGATGCCGTTGGTCGCATATTGGATCATCAACCGATAGAGACGTACATCGGTTGTGCCCCCAGGCAAGTCGGTGATGGTTTCCGTGCGCGTCGCGCGAAGCTCTTCGAGCATCGAACGCAGCTCGTTGTCGTTGGTCGGGGCGCCGATGTCGGGTAATGCGACGTTCCCGACGTCCGACTCCGTATCCACCTTGTTGGAAAAGATGGATACCGTACCACCGGAACCGAAGCGGCGGATGTAGGCGGCGTTGCCGCGATTTTCTTTTCCAACCAGACCGGATAGGAGCACATGCGTCTGCGCATTCTCGTTCGCAATGGTCACATGGCGGTTGGGATCCGGTGCGGCAAATGCGAGGAGCGCGCCCAACACGGTGGCACGACCGCTAAAGCCATTGATGTCCAGAACGGGAGCGGCGGCCCCGCCCGAGGCGCCCGAGAACTGCGCGGCCAAGCCGCCGTTCAAGGTGAAGGTGCCGCTGCTGGAGGCGTCGAGCCGCGCGAGGGTGGGACCGTTCGCCCCCTCGTACCATGCATCCTCGACCACGATGGATCCTTGGTTGGTCACGCGGTAGAGCGATCCTCCGGGGTTGGCCCACGCATTGAAAGTGCCGCCGCGAATGACGATGCGGCTCGTCTTTGGCTCCCCGGTGCCGATGGACTGAACGCCATAAGGGCCGGTGCGGGTCACCAAGAGGCCCTGAAAATTCATATGGGCATTACTTAGGCGATCGGCCAGCACATCGACCTGGGTGTTGTGGACCAGCTCGAGCAGCTCGCCGTAGATGCGAGCGTCGGGTTGATCGGCGCCATCGATGGCGATGGCCTCCGAGCTGGTCACCACATGGCCGTCCGAGCTCATGGAAGCGTTGAGTTTCATGTCCTGCAAAACGGCTTTGCTCGGGCCGAGCAAACGAATCAACGGACCGCCCGCGAGCGCCTCTCCCCATAAGGTCGTGGCGGTGCCATCGCCGGAGAGCACCACGTCGAGGTTCGCGGGGATGACCAAGGTGCGCGTCAAATGGTACGCGCCGGGCGCCACGTGCACGATGGGGTGCGTGCCCGCGCGGGTGGCCGCACGATCGATGGCTTGCTGCAGAACGTCCGAAGATGCGCCGGCAGGCACCTCGATGACATCGCCGTTCGAACGGGGTGGCAGCGGCGGCAAGGGGGGGATGGTGCCGTCGATGGCATCGTAAGGAACCACGCGGTCATCGAGGCGGCGGATTCGCGTCGCGCCACCGGAGACGGATTCGGCGTTGGAGACCGTGTACGTGTTGCCGACCGAGAGAAGGTCCGCCGTATTTCCGCCCGCGTTCAAGAGCACGGCGGGTCCGCTCGCGCCCCTCCGGCTTCGAATGCGGTTGTCGAGGAGGATCAGATCGCCCTGGTAGTTGGCGTCGATGGCGACGGGGTTGACCGTGTTCAAGACGGTATTGTTCTGCAAGGTGACGGCATAGGCCATGTAATCGGGCTGGATGGATACGAACCGGTTCGAGCCGATCGACGTGCTATCGCGCACGCCGAGGAAGACGGGATAGTGGGTGACGGTCACGTCGGCGATCGTGGAGTTGCGAAAGACGCTGCCGTGCACATTGAACGAGCCGCCCTGGCCGTCGCCGAACTCGTTGGTCAGCCCGCGGGCGTTGTCGACGAACAGGCTGTCGCGCACCCAATAGTCGACCGCGTTCGGCGACTCGGTGCTCAAGCCTGCGACCGAGCACTTTTCGAAGCGCGTTCGAAAAATGCCGATGTCCGAGTCCATTTCACCAGGCGGGAGCGATCCTCCGATGATGCATTTTTGAATGTTCACGAACGCCAGATCGAACATGTCCACGGCCATGGTGGCGGCGCTCCCCGGCCCTACGGCGTCCCAAGAAAAATGAAGCCCTCCGCCGGCCCTCGCGGCCCCATCGAAGCGAATGCGACCAAAGCGCGAACGCGCCACCCCGTTGGCGAGGAGCATATCGCGATCGGCGGGGCCATCCCAACGAAGGATCGTGGTGTTCGGATCGTCCCCCAGGACGGCGATGGCCTGGTATTTCAATTGGAGGGTCGATGTGATGCGGTATGTTCCGGCGGGGAAATAGACGACCGAGGGTTTGCCGTCTTCGTGGCCCGCGCGGTTCAATGCGTTTTGCACGGCCGCCGTGTCGTCCGTCGTACCGTCTCCTCGGGCGCCGCCATCGCGCTTCACATCGATCCAGCTGGAAAACGGGCCTGGGAATGGAACCGTGGATACGCCCAACGAGCCGGCGGTGCTCCCGCCTCGATCGGCATGGGCGCTCGCCCCGACGCTCGAAGGTTCGACGGCGCAGCCTCGGAACGTAAAAAGGGCAGTCGCGGCTGAAACGAACCCCAAGAAAAGCGATTTCGTGCGCTCCGTCATCGACATGTTCGCCTCACGGGATCGAACCCAGGGTTCGATCCGTAAAAATTCAATTGCAATGACTACGGATGTCCAATCGGGAGAGCACGATTTGGACCAGAGCGAAACGTGTGCAAGAGTGGTCGCATGACTGCCGGACCGCCCCCCTCGAACGAGCCCATTCCTGCACGCGTCCTGGCGCTGGCCGCGGGGCGACCGCTGCGCTGCGTTTGGCGAAACGAGTTGGGCGGGCTCACGTACGAGGTCGGGACCTTGGCCGATCGCGTCTTCGTCAAGTGGTCACCGGCGACCGCCGGCATCGACCTCGCGCGCGAGATCGCGCGTCTGCGCTGGGCGGCAGCGTTTACGGTGGTTCCGAGGGTGCTCGATCAAGGAGCCGATGCCAGCGGTACATGGATGGTCACGGCGCCCCTCGAAGGGGAGAGCGCCGTCTCGGAGCGATGGACGGCGAACCCTGCAAAGGCCGTCGTGGCCATCGGCGAGGGACTTCGAAGGCTGCACGATGCGCTACCCGTCGACACGTGTCCTTTTTCATGGTCGCGCGAAGCTCGATACGATGCGATTTGCCGGGCCGCGGCCGCCGGGAAGATCGATCCTTCGCGATGGCACCCGAGCCATCGTTCGCTCTCCGTCGACGAAGCGTTGAAGCGGCTGGCCGTTGCGCCACCGATCGATCGGCTCGTCGTGTGCCACGGTGACACGTGCGCGCCCAACACCTTGCTGGCCGAGGATGGTCGCTTCACCGGCCACGTCGATCTCGGCGCGCTGGGGGTGGCCGATCGCTGGGCCGATCTGGCGATTGCCACCTGGAGCACGCAATGGAACTACGGACCGGGGTGGGAGGAGCCGCTCCTCGAGGCGTATGGGATTACCGCCGACCCCGAGCGGATTGCTTATTATCGGCTCCTCGCGGATCTGGATCAAGAAGAGCCTTGACGGTCGGGCGGTATCTCGGATTCCCGCCAACAGCGGGTGCGCGTGGGCGCTCGAACGGCTCGATTCTCTGATTGCCAATTGGTAAACTGACGGCATGAGCTTGCATGCTTCGAATCGCTTGCAGCGGGCGCTCGCGCCCGTCTGGATGCGTCTCTTTCGGGATCGGCGCGGCGTCTCGGCGGTCGAGTACGCGCTTCTCCTGGGTGCGATTTTAATCGCGGTGGCGGTGGGCTACCGCACCCTTGGAGGCAACAACGCGCTCACGGCGAAGAACGCCACCGCCGTCCTCATGGGCGGTGGCGGCGGGACCGGCAGCAGCGGGAGCGAGGTCCCCGGTTCGGGAGGAACCAACGGCAACGGAACGCCGAACGATCCGGGCTCGGCGTGTCCCGGCGGGGTGTGCAGCGCGCCGGGCAGCTGCTTCGTGGCAGGAACCCCGGTGGCCACGCCCTCGGGCGATCGGCCGATCGAGAGCCTCGCGCCCGGCGATCTCGTGTTCGCGCGCGGGGAGCTCGACGACGCCGTCACGGTGCGCCCCGTTCTGACCACGTACGTGCGGCCTGCGCCGGCGCTCGTGGACGTGCACCTCGCGAATGTCGACGGCGAGCACGAGGTGGTGCGTTCGACGCCGGAGCATTTGTACTTTACACAGATTCGGGCTTGGACCGCGGCGGGCGATCTGGCGCCGGGGGAAACGCTGATCGATCGCGCGGGGCGCGAAGTTCGCGTGACCAAGGTCGTGTCCGTGGCGCAGGAAGCTGCGGTTTACAACTTCGAAGTTGGCGTCGATCATACGTATTTCGTCGGTCGCAGCGCGGTGTGGGTGCACAACCCGCCCGGGTGCGAGGAAGGGAACCCGCCCCAAACGGGCCCCGTGCCGCCGACCACTCCGGCGACGACCCAGGCCGACAAAGAAAACCGGATCAAGGACTCGGTCACCAACCCGGACGGGAGCCTCATCGGAAAAGAGGACTCCACCGGCGTGCGCCTGGTGCCGAAGGAGACGATTCAAGACGTTCGCGCCAACCTCACGCGGGATCTCGGTCCGCCCAAGGTGACGACCACACCCAAGGGGACCATCGAAACATGGACGATTTCGACCGACCCCAAGTCCACGGTCACGTATCGTTCGTTCAGCAGCTCCGGGGGCATGGACGATCCCACGATTGACTTCAACAACGTAAACGGCCTCGGCAACTTCAAACGATTGCACGCCGAAAAGACCCCCTGATGGATGCCGCCTACCGCGAGGAGCTCGATTACCTGAAGGCCTACGCCGGGCAAGATTGGCTGGGATTTGGCCCCATCGCGGGAGCCGCGGCCAAATTGTTGCGCGGGCGTTGGACGCAAGATGCCGAAAACGAGCTGATGCTCCGCTTGGTGGCAGACCTGTTGGCCGCGGGGGTCCGGGCGGGCGAGCTCACCTCGAGCGACGAGACCCCCTTCGAGCCTTGGCCGGGCGATGCGGCTGCCGTCCTCGATCGCATCGCGCGCGAATTGAAAGCGCGGGCCGATTCGCCCGATACTGGGGATATCTGCTGGTTTACGGTGCTCCAGCCGCGTAGCGGCTGATTCCAAGGCTGCGTAGCGGCGGATTCCAAGGGCTGCGTAGCGGCGGATTCCAAGGGCTGCGTAGCGGCGGATTTCCGAAAAAGCTGCGCAGCGGCTGATTCCAAGGCTGCGTAGCGGCGGATTTCCGAAAAAGCTGCGCAGCGGCTGATTCCAAGGCTGCGTAGCGGCGGATTTCCGAAAAAGCTGCGTAGCGGCGGATTCCAAGGCTGCGTAGCGGCGGGATTTCCGAAAGGTTGCGTAGCGGCCGGTTTCGGAGGGGCGGGGCTCGTTGATTTGGAAGCAAAGAACGGAGTGTTGTGGGCGCGGTGTGGCGGCATGCTCTCGGTTGCGTACTTTCGAGAGGGGTATTTCGATGACCGTGCAGAGCAATGACGTGAATTTCATGGTGGCCGCCGAAGATCGGATGAACGGAAAGGCCCTGGCGGCGGTGGCGGTGACCGTGCTGCTCTGGGCATCGTCCTTCGTCGCCATTCGCAGCGCGGGAGCGCACTTTGCTCCGGGCGCGCTCGCGCTCGGGCGCTTGCTCGTAGGGGCGGCGGCGCTCGGTGCGCTGTGCGTGGTGCGCGGCGAGGGATGGCCCCCGCGCGCGGCGTGGCCGGGCATCGCGGGCTCCGGCATTTTGTGGTTTGGATTGTACATGCTCGCCCTCAATGCGGCGGAGCACGAGGTGGACGCTGGGACGGCGGCCATGATCGTCAACACCGGCCCCGTCGGGATCGCGCTCCTCGGCGGATGGTTGCTCCGCGAAGGGTTCCCGCGCCGCTTGCTCGCGGGAATGGCCGTGTCGTTCGCGGGCGCGATCGTCGTGGGCATTTCCATGTCCGACCACGGCCGATCCTCGATCTTCGGCGTGCTCTTGTGCGTCTTCGCGGCCGTGTCCTATGCGGCGGGAGTCATCTGTCAAAAGCCGGCGCTGCGGCACGCCTCCGCGCTGCAGGTCACCACCTTCGGGTGCATGGTCGGCGCGATATGTTGTCTCCCCTTCGCCGGCTCGTTGCTATCCCAAATCGGACGCGCGCCCCTCTCGGCCACCTGCAACATGATTTACCTCGGGATCTTTCCAACGGCGGTCGCGTTCACCACCTGGGCTTATGCGCTCGCACGCACCACCGCCGGGCGCTTGGGTGCGACGACGTACATCGTCCCGGCGTTGGTGGTGGTGATGTCCTGGGCAGTGCTCGGCGAGGTTCCGCGCGCGCTCGCCTTCGCCGGCGGCCTTTTGTGCCTCGCCGGCGTCGTCGTCTCCCGCGGACGCGGGACCAAGCGCGCGCGCGTCACGACACAGCGCTAGTCGGCTTCGATGGTCCTCGTGACCTGAAAGGTGCCGGCGAACTTGCTGGCGCAAGCTTCGAACGCGGCCGCCTCCGTCGATGTGCCGCCGTCGGGCAGCCGCGGATCCGAGAGCCGGAGCGCGATATGGATGCCCGCATCCCCCGACGCGCGAAAGAGCACCGCTTCGGGACGCGCGCCCGCACCGTCGGGCGCAGGAGCCCCAGGGATCACGGGCATGGCAGGAATCGGAGGAATCGCAGGAGTCGCAGGAGTCGCAGGGGCGCCGGGGGCACCCGGGGGAGCGGAGGCCGTATCCGCGCGGGTGAAGAACGTGGGCAGTCCAGGCTTGGGCTCCGGGGGATCGGGCCAGTCGACGCCGTGCTCGCGCATGCAACGCGCATGATCGAGGATCTTCGCGTGGAGCTTGGCCCGCGTCTCCGGATCCAGTTGGGGCGGGCGTACGGAGGTGTCGGCGTCGGGGGTGGTCAGCCCCTGGGACGAGGACTCCGCCGTTTCGGGAGAAGGCGAGCTACCCTGGGAGCAGCCCGCGAGCGCGGCGCTCGCGAGGATCAAGGTGAACGAGGCAAACGAGACCATACGAAGGTTCATGGGTGATTCTCCTTTCGAGGGGTCACCGTAGATCGTCGATGCTTATGGGAAGCTGAGCGCCCCTGAGAGTGTTCTCAGCTTGCTCTAAGGTCGACGCTGGCAAGATGGGTGCTCGTCATGCGCATACTCATTGTCGAAGACGAAGTGCGCCTCGCCGATGCGCTGGCGGCCGGGCTTCGCGCGGAGGGATTCTCGGTGGACGTCGCGCGCGATGGCTCGGACGGGCTCGAGCGCGCGCGCGAGGGAACGTTTGCCGCCATCGTGCTCGATTTGCTGCTGCCCGGGATGAACGGCTACGAGATCTGCGAGACCTTGCGCGCCGAGCAGATCTGGACCCCCATTCTGATGCTCACCGCCAAAGACGGCGAGTACGACGAGGCCGAGGCGCTCGACACGGGCGCCGACGATTTCTTGTCCAAGCCGTTCTCCTATGTGGTGCTGGTGGCGCGGCTGCGCGCGCTCATCCGTCGAGGCTCGGTCGCGCGCCCCGCCAAGCTGTCGGTGGGCGACTTGACCCTGGATCCAGCCACACGCGAAGTGTGCCGCGGCGAGCAGCCGATCGCGCTCACGCCGCGCGAGTTTGCGCTCGTCGAGTCGCTCATGCGCCGCTCGGGTGAGGTGATCACCAAGCAGCAGCTCCTCGCCGACGTGTGGGGCGAAGAGTTTGGCGGCGATCCCAACTTGGTCGAGGTCTATGTGCGCTATGTGCGGCGAAAGGTCGACGAGCCCTTTGGTCGCCAAACCCTGCGCACGGTGCGGGGCGTGGGCTACCGCTTGGTGGCCGACGGCGCGGGCGGGCGCGCGGGGGACGGATCGTGAAGGTGCTGCGCGCGGCGGGCGTTCGCGTTCGCGTGACATTCGCGGTCACGGCCCTCTTCGGCATCGCCCTGGTGATGGGCGCGCTGCTCTTGGTGCGCGCGGTGGAGCACACCGTGATGCACTCCATCGAGGAGCAGCATGCCATGCACCTTCGAGCGCTGCGCGCGCAGGTCGAGCGCGGCGTGCCGCTCGATGCGCTCCTGGCTCCCCCGGGCTCGCCCAACGTGACGTTCGAGGTGCGCAGGCCCGAGAGCGATCCATCGGCGCCGCAGGTGCTCTACGCCATCCCGCCGCTCCGTGCCCTCCCCGCGCACCCGGCGCTCCCTCCATCGCCGACGCCCCCCACACTCCCCCCGGGCGCGGCCGACGTGGACTGGAGCGTGACGCGGCTGCCCACCATTTCGCCGCGCGAAGGGCGCTTGATGCTGGTGGCGGCCAGCCCGCTCGACGACATTCGCCAGAGCGTCGATGCGCTGCGGCGGGTGCTGTGGGCGGCGATCCCCGCGCTGGTGGCGGCCATTGCGCTGGGCGCGTGGTGGGTGACGGGCCGCGCGCTCTCGCCGGTGCGCGCGATGACCCAGCGGGTCGCATCCATCCACGGCAGCACGCTCCACGAGCGCCTGCACGTGCCGGCCTCCGGCGACGAGATCGCCGAGCTCGCGCAGACCATGAACTCGATGCTCGACCGCCTCGAGCAAGCGGCGCGGCGGCAGCGGGAGTTCGTCTCCGATGCATCGCACGAGCTGCGCAGCCCCGTGGCGAGCATCCGCACGCAGCTCGAGGTCGCCCTCTTGCACCCCGATCCTTCGCGCTGGCCCGCCGTCGCGCGCGACGTGCTCGAGGAAGACGCTCGCCTGGAGAAGCTCGTCGCCTCGCTGCTGCTGCTGGCGCGCCTCGACGAGACCACCACCGTGGCGCAGGGCGAGGTCGACCTCGACGATCTCGTGCTCGAGCACGCGGCCCGGCCATGGCGTTTGCCGGTGGACGTGCAGCGCGTGCAGGCCGTGCGCCTCGTAGGCGATCGGCCGCAGCTC
The DNA here is from genome assembly GCA_037157815.1 of Sorangiineae bacterium MSr11954. NCBI lineage: Bacteria > Pseudomonadati > Myxococcota > Myxococcia > Myxococcales > Pendulisporaceae > Pendulispora > Pendulispora albinea. The sequence goes on along the minus strand of CP089984.1, from coordinate 1,037,119 downwards.
GCGTGCGTGGTGCGCAATTTGATCGAGAACGCCGTCCGGCATGGCAAAACGCGCGTCGCCATCGCCACCTCCGCGGGAAGGCGCACCATCCGCCTCACGGTCGATGACGATGGCGCAGGCATTCCCGAGGCGCACCGCACCCGCGTCTTCGAGCGCTTTACCCGCCTCGAAGAAGGTCGCAGCCGCGATGCCGGGGGTGCGGGCCTAGGGCTCTCCATGGTGCAGCGCATCGTCGAGCTCCATGGCGGCTCGGTGCACGTCGAATGCAGCCCTCTCGGCGGGGCTCGGATCGCGGTTGCGTTCCCGATATCCGTTCCCGCGACGCGCACGACGCACGAGCTTCACCATCACGCGTAGGGTTCTCCGGCGCCATTTTACGCATTCAGCGCCTCGACGAGCACATTCGCGAGACCGCGGCCCGCGGAGCCGTCACCATCCAACGTCGGATTGTAAATCGCGATCTCCAACCCCACGCAACGGCCGCTCGCCAGGGCCACTTCGAGCACCGTTTTCAGCTCGTCCCACGCGAGCCCATCCGGCATCCGATATTCGACGGCCGGCATGATGGCGTCATTCAAACAGTCGGCGTCGATATGAACGAAGAAGCCGTCGAGCTCCTTGCGCGCGACGTGATTGACAGCCGCTCGCGCGGCGCCTTCGATCCCGAGCTGGCGCACGGTTTCGAGCGGGAATGCGCGAAGGACGGCCGGGAGCGGCTGGCTGCCGTAGCGCACTTGATCTTCGGCATCGCGGAACCCGAAGGCGACGACGTCTTCATCGCGCACCAAGGGCCCTCGCCCTTCGAGATCCGTCAGGAGCTCGGGTCCATATCCGGTGGCGAATGCCAAATCCATATCCGCGGCTTCCCCCGTGGGGCTCGCCTCGGGTTGATAAAAGTCCGCGTGGCCATCGATGAACAAAAGCCCAAAACGACCTCGTCGCTTGAGCGCCAAGGTCGATCCGAGCACGATGGAGCAATCCCCGCCAAGCACCACCGGAAACTCGCCAGCCTCGATCACCTTTTCGACGGCATCAGCGAGCCGGGGGCTCCAGTCCGCGATGGCTCGAGCGTTCAGGGTGTGCGTCTCGGGATCGCGCACCGATTCGAAGGGCGGGGTATCGAGCCGAGCTGCCCGCCGCGCGTGGATTCGCTCCGCGAGACCATGCGACAAAAGACGCTCGGGCAATGTCTCCACCCCCGAGGGCCTCAAGCCTAAGATCGAGGGGGCTTCGATGATGGCATAAGGCCGCGCGCCGAATGAATTCGTCATGAGAACCTCCTGCGTACCGTGGAGCAAAAGGCGCACCAGGGTGCTCCGATGACCTCGATACGAGGAGGCGCCGTCGATCCAATGAGGCGCTGCGAGCGCGCCATCATCAATACAGATTGCGCTCGAGCTTGATCAGAATGAACTCATTGTCGTCGGGCAGGCCCAAACCTTTGTGGCGTCCGATGCTGCCCGGGTAGTTGTTGTCGTTGGTCACGGCCAAGAGGCGCGGACCCAGCACGAGGACGCTCTCGATGGTCTGGAAGGGGAACGCGAAAGGATTGCCCAAGCCCACATCACCTGCGAGGCCGGTTCCCGACGAGAGCAGCAAGGTATCGGGAATAGCATTCAAGTCGAGGAGCTCCGTCTTGGTGACCGCCCCGGTGGTTCCAGCGGGCAGCTCGACCTGGAAGAGCCGTTTCCAGCCTTTGATATCGCCTTGCGTGTTGTCGCGCTCGATGACGATCCCCTTCTTGTCGCCGAACAAGATGAATTCACCAATGGCTTCGCCGCGCGCAGACTGCGGATACGTAAACCGCGTTCCGGTGTAGCGACGGGCCACCGTATCGAACTCATGGATGAGCAGCTGGCCCGCGGGATCGCCGGTGAGCGTCTTCTCCAGCAATGGATAAATCTTCTTGCCGTCGGGCGAGATGGCGAGCCCTTCGAAGCCGCCGCTGGTCTGCGCGCGAACCGCGTAATCGAGGGTGGTGCGGCGGTAAGGCCAATACATGCCGGCCATCCAAGGCGTATTGTTCGTGTCCTCGAGGGCCTCGGTGACGGGGGCGTTGATGTCGAGGGGCTGAAAGTTGGTGCCGTCGTCGCAGTACGATTTCCCGCCCGCGTCGAGGCCGGTGGGGCAAATCGAGAAGTCGCCGAACAAGTACACGGTGCGAATGTACGGAAAGCGCTCTTGCACCTGGAGCAAGGTGCGAAAATCGAAGCTCTGGATATCGGCGCGATCCTCGAGCCCGCGATGAGCAATCAAGTTGCCAATGGCGCTCACGAACTCGCCGGGCCCCTTGGTGGTGTCGGGCTGGCGCGGATCGAGCTTCGTCTCGACGTTGAAGCGCACGCGCGCCGCGTTCTTCCAGCGCTTGGCGGCGTTCGGGTCCGATTTGCCCGCGCCGGTCTTGTAGTACGCGACATAGAAGTCCACGAAGTCGAACACCTGCTCCAAGCTGGGCATGACGTAGATCCCGTCGTCCGGAGATCTCTTCGTGGCCCAATACGCGCGCGACACCGGCGAGAGCGCCGGATCGTTCGACTGAACCCCGCCGCGGATGACGCCGTCGTTGAGGATGGGGTCGGCGCCTTGGATGTCGGCGAAGGTGACGTCCTCGATGTGGACGGGCAGCGCGCCGCCGCTCTTGCGGCGGGACTTCTTCGGCTCGCCGGGCAGGGCGCCTCGGAAGTCGCGGTCATGGTACATCACGGGGACGTTGTCCGCGGTGAGGCCGCAATCCATCTCCAAGGTGGTGACCAAGTTGTCGAGGCCCGCCTCGTAGGCGGGGATGGTGTTCTCCGGCCGGAGATCGCGCCCGCCGCGGTGCGCTTGGGCGTCGACCTTCGCGGGATCGATGAGGCCGTTCGGGTCGAGGTAGTCGCCGGGCTTGCCGTCTTTGTTGGCGTCGTACGCGGCGATGGTGGCATAGAGGACGTCGGGGCGATCGGAGATGATGCCGTTCACGCCCAGCTCGAGCAGCTCCTTCATGCGCGCCGCATCGTTCACCGTCCACGCCACCACCGGGTAGCCGGCGGCTTGGATGCTGGGGAACGAGCCGGGGCTCTTGGTGAGGCGCACGATTTCATCGTTGGCGGCCACCAGGCCGGTGTCGCCGTTGGGGCCCGGCTTGTTGGGGTTCGCAAAGTTGTCGCGCTGGGTGTTGAAGCCGCGGTTGCCGGAGGGATCCGCGTCGACCACGTGCACGTGCCACGGGGAGAACACGGGCGTCTTCTTCACGCCGTGCGCGCGGCCATGCGCCTTGGCGGCGTTCATCACGCGAATGGCGGAGGCCTCTTCCAACCAGGGGTTTTGCGGCGAGCGCACGAACTGTCCCGGGGTCTGCGGATCCGGGAGCGGGTACGGCGGATCGAGCAGCTTGCCGGACGAGTCGAAGTGGAGCAAGAACGGCCCGAACTCGTCGCCGATCCAGAGGGTGCCGTCGGCGGCCACCCGGAGCGACTCCAGATCGAAGTCGGCGCCGGTCAGCAGGCGCGTCTGCGTGAATTGGTTCACGATGGTGAACTTCACCTTCTTGTCCGGATCGCGGAGCTCGAGGTAGCTGAGCACGTCGACCCCGCCGCTGCCGCCGCTGCTGGTCTTGAACGAAGGGCGAACCCGATAGATGCGCAGCAGCGCGTCGGCGGAGTTTTCAATCGCGCCAAACCCATTGTCGACGAGCGAGTAAAACGAGCCGTCGCCCAGATCGACCAAGGACGAGAAGCCTTGCACGGGCTGCGAGGCCCAAAATCCGCCCGTGATTTCGCCCGACGGCGGGCCAGGCGCAAAGGTCGCGGCGGGGAGCACGGCGCGCCCCACCAGCCCCGGCGGATCGCTCTCCGAGACGCCCCATTTATCGACCTTGGCCTTCGCGCCGTCCTTTCCGGGGGCGCCGTCTTTCCCGGGCGCACCGTCTTTCCCTGGCGCGCCGTCTTTGCCAGGGGCGCCATCTTTCCCAGGGGCGCCCGGCGCACCCATTTTTCCGTCATCGGCCGCGCATGCGGCCACGAGGAACGAAAGAGCCAACAGTCCAATGGCCGTCCGACGAAATCGCATCATGGTCTTCTCCCAGTGCCATAAGCCCAGAGCGCCCGCAGCTCCTGCAGTTCCCACGGAAATGAATGGCTCAGGCGACGCGATGCGAACGGTGCCGGCTCCCGGTGACGACTTCGGTGCGGTTCGGAAAAGAATCTGCGAAGCGCCGAGCGCTCGGCCGAAGAGGGCGCCCGAGGATGGCCATGACGCCGGCATGACCACGACCATGACCTTCGTCGGATGGTAAATGACGGGCGCCGCCGCTACGTTCCTGCGCCCTGGAGGTCTCGATCGCATCGTTCGAGCGACGTTCGACCGGGCGCCGTAGCCGTCGTATGCATGATACACGCACGATGAACGCGATGGACCGTTTCGCCGCTAGGGCGCCGCGTCGCCAATGCGCAGCTCGATCAACTCGCCGGATCTCCAGCGGGCGACCACCGGGGTCGACGATTCGTACCACCGCGAGGCCGAGCCGCCCCCCGGTGGCGGTCCTTTCATGACCGAAGCGCGCCCCGTGGCCTGCGACAGGATGCGCTCCGCGGACGATACGGCGCGATGCGTGGAATGCGCCCTCGCGCCCACGACATAGAGGCCGCGGCACGTCTTCGTCGCGTCGAGCGCGAGGTAAATGATGGTCTCCTCGCGGGCGATCCAGACGCGGTTACCGTCGGTGGTCGCCGGCGCGGCGAAGAGCTCCTCGGCGATCGCTCGATCGGCGCCGAGGACGGGCACCTTGGCCCGCTCCGATAGGGCCCAGGTTTCGGCTTCTTTCGCCCGGCGGACGAGCGCTTCGTCGCCCGGAGCCAGCGCGGGCGTGCGCGCGGCGCCGGCGGCGATTTCACGGAGCCGCTGCAATCGCGCCAGCTTGCTCTCGCCGGCGATCTCGGAGGGCGCGAAGGACGCGAAGAGCGCATCCCGCGCCGCTCGGGCGCGCTCCGCCCGAGCGGGGGTGGCAGCGACTTCGTTTGCACGACGGGTCGCCTGCAGGCGGCATACATCGTCCTTGCAGAGCTCCCCCAGGTGATCGTGGGCCGCGGCGAGCGCCTCGGCGATCTCCGGATCGGTCTTCTCGAGCGACGGGAACCAGCGCTCCATCGCCGCGATGGCCGGCGCCGGCGTGCCCTCCGCGATCAAACGGCGAGCCTCGGCCAGACGCTCGGTCCGCGCCGACCCAGCGGCATCGGCCGCGCGGGATCCTCCCCGCTTGGAGACTTGGTCGAGCATCTCCCATCGTGCATCGCCCGTCGCGCTCTTGGCCTCGGCGAGCAAGACGGCGTCTTCGGCTTCACCCACGTCGTCGTCGTTCGCAAAGGGATGCGCCGCCTTCAGCGCATCGACCACGAGGCGTGCGCGCGCGACGTCTCCCGCGGAGAGCGCGCGGTCGACTTCACCTTTGCGCGGTTGCGCGATGACGCCCACCAGCAGAAACACCCCGAACGCGCCGGCCGCCGCGACGCCGAGCACCTTCTCGAAGGGCCGAAGCCCCCGAAAGCGCAGCCCCGGCTGGAACGAACGGAGCACCGCGCCCAGGACGGGGATGGCCAACGCTAGGGAGAGCAGCCACAACGCCGTGATCCATGAGCGGATCGCCTCGAAGTAAGGCCCGGAGCCGCGCAGCGCGCCCATGAGCACCCCGGTCGCCATGGCCAGCGCCACGCCCATGGCCGCCCATGCATACAGGCGCGCGCGAATGGGACCGAGCGCCGTGCTCCCGCGACCCGGCGCGAGATCGGTCCCCGACAGGACGAGGGTCCCCGTCGTGCCGGACATGCTGAAACGCACCTCACGGTGCACGGCGGCGAACTGGATGTACTGCTGCCGATGGACCCGCTCCTCCGGCGCGAGCCCGCCCGTCTCCGCGAGGGACGTTCGCGAGAGCCCCTGGCGGTGAACCGGTCCGTTCGCCGCGTCTTCCGCGAGGACGCGAAACGAGGCCAAGTCGCCCACGGTGAGCAGACGATGCTCCATGAGCTGCGGATACATCGCGAGCTCGGAGATATTGGGCTCGATGCGCACCGACCACCGCGACTGCTGCTCGTACGTGAGCCACGCGTGCTGGTATCCACTACCAAGGCAAACATTGCAGCTCGCTTGGCCGCGGTTGTCGCAGCTCCCGCAGCGAACGTCCCCGCGGCCGCGGCACGCCTTGCAGTTGATGACGCGGCTGCTTCGCTCGTAGTGCTTGACCTCCTTGCCGCTCCCCTCGCAGCTCGAACAAGGCGCGCGCTTGCTGCCTGCGCATCGGTTGCACGGTCCCCTCCCCGCCCCCGTGCATTGGTTGCAGGATGCAATGTATTCGCTCGCCGCGCGGAGCTCCGCGACGGAGACGCCGTACGGGTCCACGCTGCGCGGATCCAAGCGCGGATAGGAAGCGCGCCGCTCGTTCGATGGCGCGCGCACCTCGCGAACGACGCGCCGTACGATCTCGGTGGCCAGGCGCTCGAAGATTTGGTCGCGAACGTCGACCGCGGTGATGAGCCGATCGAGCTGCCACGGTGCCCCGAAGACGCCCCGCGCCCACGCGGCCGCCGCATCGTGAATGCTTCGGGCGGTCGGCGGCACGGCCGAGGGGCGCGCGAGCGATGCTCGGCAAAAGGAGCACACAGCCGCATTTGCCGGCAGGCGCGCGCTGCATCGATCGCACAAAACCGCCGAGGAGCCCGAATCTCGCGTGGAGCGCATGCCGCCTCACCAATCGATGTTCACGACGCCGGTCTGCCCCTCGGTGAGGACGACCGTGGTGGTATGGTTCCCGACAAAACGATTTTCGACGCGAATGGTGTGGGGGCCTGCGTTCAAGGTGAGCGTGCCCGTGGCATCGGTGCCGGCCGCCGTGCCATCGACCGAGATGCGTCCTCCCGGAAACGCAAGGAACGAGACGGAGGCTGGCTTGGAACGAGGCGCCGGCGGTGGGCTGGGCGCGGGCGCGGGCTTCGCGTGCGAGTCCGAGTCGGAATCCAAATCCGAATCCGGCTCCGGTGCCGGCACATACCGGCCGCCGCCACCACCGCGCCCGCCTCCGCCGCTACCAGAATAGTGACTTCGATGGGACGAGTGCGACCGATGCGAGCTGTGCGATCGATGTGCCAGCATCATGCCCGTGGCGTGGGTCTGCGGGAGCGTAAGGAGAAGTGGATCGCCGTCGTCGTCTTCGTCCTCCGGGCGCCGGGCCACCTGGGCCGCCGCATCGGGCACGAGCAAACCCGATGCACCGGCGCTCGACAGGGCGGCGATCAGTGCCGCGCTCAAAGGGACGAGGATCCGTCGTACGGACACGAGACTCGTAGGATGAGACGATGGGCTCGAACCCGTCAATCCGCTTGATCGTGTTTTGAAATGACCAACGGGGTCTTCCAAGGGTCCAATGACGTCATCTGAACATCGCCAAAATTCGCGACGTCGCGAGTGGGCGAATCAGGGCAACGAAATCGGGCGAATGCCGCGGCTCCTTCGCAAGGAGGACGAGGCGAAGAAGCCGCCGCACGCGGTTTTTGCGGAGCATGTGTCGCAAACATCGAAGTAGGTGTGCTTCCAGTCGGAAATACTTTTTCGCGCGAAGCCGTGAAGTGAGGTGTCCAGCACGCAAAGTGGGAGATTGTAGATGGATACATTCATCCCCGCACGGTGCAGATGGTGGACGGCCTCGCCCAGCTGCTCGCGGTAGTCGAGCGGATCGACCCAGAGGGTATCGAGGTTGGCGCGCGCGAACCCGGTGAGCTCGAGGCCCATGATGGCCACATGATCGGCGAAGAGCAGGTTCCGGGTCAGAAAGTGCGCGAGCTCCGGGAGCCTTCGGTACGTCTCGGCGTGAACGACGAAGCGGATTTCGACGCTCACGCGACAACGTTTCAAGTTCAGGATCCCTCGAAGGGTCTGCGAAAAGGCGCCGCGCGCCTGAACGACGTAATCGTGCTCCTCCGGTAAATCGGAGTAGATGGGAATGCCCACCATGAGATCGGGGTGCCCCACGCGCCCGAGGCTTCGCGCGAACGCCAGGTCCGAGAACCGGCGGCCGTTCGAGAGGATGTGCACCGCGGTGCGCGGCAGGTGCTGCTCGAGCAGGCGCACGAGCTCGATCAATCCATCCCCCAGCAGCGCCGGCTCGCCGCCCGTGATCCCGAGCTCCTTGGTCTCGGGCGCCATCAGCGGGACGACCGCGCGGAGCTCGTCGAGCAGCCACGCATCGTCGTGCGTTTTGGGCGGCTGCGAGCACATGACGCAGTAATTGTCGCAGCGCTCGGTCACCAGGAGAGAATTGGACGGCGAGCTCCGTCGATACAACGCAGCAATGGCGCCCCGCCGGGGATCGATGCGCACTACATCGCCATGGGCAAGGTAGCGCATGGCTGCGCCGAGCCGATACATGTCGCGCGGCGCCCCCCCTGCGGACGCACCGCCGCCGCGCCTGTTGCTGCCGCCGCCCTCGTAGCTGCCTGCGCCGCCAAGCAAATAGGCGCGAAAGCCCTCCGGCAAGGTATCCGAAGCTTCGCGGAGCAACAGGATCTCGCGATCGCGCGCCGCCTCGGGCGCGTGCGGATCCTCGCAGATCCGTCCAATGAACGGGCCCTCCGAGGGGACGGACAACGATTGAAGATGGCGCCCGGAGAGCTCGAGGAGCATGGTTACACCCACCCCATGAGGATGCGCCTTGCCTCGGGGTCATCCTCCAGCAACGTGATGAGATGGCGCATCACCCCCATCTGCTTGGCGCAGAACGCGCTGAACGCTTTGTGCCCCACGGGATCGCCAGATGTCACCTGGTGAAAAACGGGATCGGCCCCGCAGCAGGCGAGAAATGGGCAGTCGCTGCACATGGGGCTGCTCTCGAGCAAGGTGTCCTGAAGGATCCCCACGAAGGCGTCATTGGTGAGCATGGCCTCGTACGTATCGGAGCCCAGATGGCCGAGCTCGAACGTGCCATCGCCCATTTCGGCGAGCATGCGGCCTTCGTCCGATGCGTACACGGCGCCATCGTAATTGTAGACGATACCGCCGATGCCGATCCCGGCGGGCGACTGGAGATCCACGTACGAGGAGCCCTGGGCGGAGAAGAGCTTTTGCAGAAGAATGGTCGTATATTCTTCCTGAAACGCGCACCCGCGCCGATTCAGCTCGAGGATGTAGGCGAGCCCTCGCCGGTAGAAGTCGAGCCAATCGTCGACGCCGTATTTGCGCACCAGGCTCGTGCGAACGGCAAAACCATAGGGGCTCAAGCTCCGCAGGAAAATGCTGCGAAAGCCTTGCCGGACGTACTCGTCGACGATCGCTTCGACCTGTCCCAAGCTCGAAGGGGTCGTCGTCATCAGCGCGCTCACCGCATCGTGGCCGAGCGCCGCGCGAACGCGCCGGATGCCCTCGAGGACCCGCGCATGGCTCTTGCCGCCGCGAAGCGGTCGATGCGCATCGTGCTGCGCTTCGGGGCCGTCGAGCGAGGTCGAGAAGTGAATACCGTACTGTTTGCAGAACGCCAGCATGTCGTCGGTGATCCGGGCCAGGTTCGAGGCGATGACGAACTGCAGATCGCGACGGTGCTCTTCGTTGAGCGCCGTCGCGCGCTCGACGATGAACCGAACCAGGTCGAAATGAAGGAGCGGCTCGCCGCCTTGGAATTCGATCTTGATGCTCCGCGCGGGGCTGCGAAACGTGAGCGCGAGGGCCCGTTCGGCGTGCTCGCGGCTCATGTCGAAGGCCGACTTGTCCTCGGTCTGGCGCGAGACTTGGCAATAATGGCACGAGTGGTCGCACCGCAGGGTGACGACGAAGATATGCAAGCCGGTGAAGTCGGCGATGCGGTCCGCGCGCGTTCGGTATTTCAAGGCGAGGAGATCGAGCGCGCACTCCGAGTCGGCGTCGAACAGAAAATGGCGCACCTTGAGCGCGCGGTAGACCTCCGATGCGGGCGAGAGCTGGTGGCGGGCAAAGGCAACGAGCTCCTCGCGCGCGAGGACGACGTGCTCCCCCACGTCGTTCATGACGACATAGCGGCGTAGGTCGAGCTGTCCAAAGCGAAACGGGAGCAGCCGGTAGCTCCCGCCGCCGCCCTTCGGTGCAAAGTGCTCGCGTCCATGAAATCGAGGGCCCATGGCCGTCAATCGTGGCGAACGAGGTTCGTTTTGGAGAACGCGTGGGCCAGGATGAGCGTGCGCACGGGCGCGATCTCCTCCGCGATCGCCTCGCGCAGCTCTTGATCGAGGAGCTCTTGAAAGAGCTGTCGCAGAACCTCGCGGGCCAAAGGCTCCGACATACCCGGTTTGAAGGCGATGGTGACGTCCACGCCGTTCTCCGCGGGCGCGCCGAGGATGACGGTGCAGCGATCGGCAAAGCGGTATGCGGCTTTCTTGATCGCGGAGAGGCGATAGCTCCGGAAATCGAGCGTCGTTTGGATGCTTCCGTCCAGCCATTGGAAGGTGTCGGCCACGCGACCACTTTATCCCCGGACGATGGGCCGCGCTCGCATTTGGTGAATGGATGTACTTACGCCATGAATTGCAGGGCACGAGCCGATGCCGCCCGTCCCTTAGCGCGATGACGCGAGCCGGCCAATCTCCTGCCCGGCGACGTCTTCCTCGCGAAGCGACCTTCCATCGAGCTCGACCCATGCATGCGCCGACAGACGAGGCGCGAGGCCGCGCACCGCAATGACGACCTCGGCTCGGGGGGTGCGGGCGGCCACGGTGAGCGCGCGGCTCAAACAGGTACCGTGGCCGTCGACCACGGCCAAAAGGCGCGCGGCCTCGTCGCGATCGTCGATGGGGCGCATCCATCGCGCGACTTTGTCGACGAGCGCTTTGGCGCGTACGGGCGGATGCACGCGCAAGGCGCACCAGGCGAAGGCGTGGAGCAGGTGGTTCGCGACCAAGCTGGACGCGCTCGCCGTGGTGCTCGGGGTTCTCATCTCGCTTCGCTCGGGCTCGATGGTATCGGACGAAGCCGCCCGGCGCCACCCGAGACGCGGCGCGAAGCTACTGGGCGAAGCAAAGGGGCGAGCCGCCGCCCGGGTAGCATGTCACTTGGCGGGTCGCGGTATCCGAGTGACCGGCGCCGTCGGAGACGGTGAGCTTCGGGTTGAAGGTCGTCACCCGGGTCACCGTGTATTTGTGGGTGCTGGTGACGCCCGATCCCTTTTGCCCATCACCGTAGTCCCACGCGTACGACGTGGCGCCGCCCGTCGAGCTCTTGCCGTCGAACGCGCAGGGCGCGCCGAAGTTGGAGCAGGTGACGGTGAACGACGCCGTCAGGGGATCCGGCTCGTTGTTGATTTGCGCCTTCACCCAATCGCCCATATCGTTGTTGAGGCGGCCGTAAACGCTGTACCAGAAGAAATCGCTCCGGCTCCAGGAGGCCACGCCGACAATCACGTTGTCCACGATGAAGGGACCACCGCTGTCACCCTTGAGGATGCTGATGTGGCCGTCGCTGTAGCCGGTGCAAATCATGGTGGCCACTTTGAACCCTGCGCCCACCCCGTTGCAGTTGTCCGGCTCCACGATGGGCAGATAGGCCTTCTCGAGGGTGACGTCGCGGGTCTTATCGTTCTCGTCCTTCATCCCGTATCCAAGCCCGAATCCCTGTTTGCCCGGCTTGTTCAGATCTTGGTGCTCGGCGGCGGAGGTGGCGACCTTGGGGTAGACGAACCCCGGCGGAACGGGGATATCGTCGGCCACCGTCACCATGGCCACGTCGTAACCTTGGTCGAAGTTGACGTACTTGGGGTGCTTTTTGTAGTCGACCACTTTGGTGCGGAAGCCGCCGGATTGGTTCAAATCATCGAGCCCGTAGAGGTAGCTCTTGTCGCCTGCCGCGTCCTTGCAGTGCGCGGCGGTCAGGATCTTGCGCGGCCCCACGATGGAGCCCGTACATGTCTGCCCTTGCGGGCGGGTTCCGCCTTCGCGCAGGCCCGCGATGATGAACGGATAATCCGATACGTGCGCCTTCTCGCCGCCGCGGAAGTCGACGGGGCCGCCGCTCGGAAAGGGCGCTTCGTCCGTGGGGGCCATGGCGATGCCCCGCTCGGCGCCGACGGCCTGCGACGCGCTCGAAGCGCCTTCGGCCGCGAAGGTCCCCGAGTCCGACGCCGAGCTGCACGCCGTGGCCGAGGCGAGGAGGATCCCGAGTCCGGCAACGCCGGCTGTCTTGCTGCTTCGGTTGGGTTTCATTGCCATACTCCTTCGCTCGAGGCCGTCTCCGTCGACGTCGTGGATTCGAATGTCTTTTTGGCGGTGTTCACCGCTTTGTACGCGTCGATGTTGCCGGCGCCGTACGTGTTGTTGGGGATGGTGGAGCCGCTCACCCCTCCGCACGTCTGGGTGGACGTTTTGGGGGTGGCGGTGCTGGTGACCAGCTTCGTGAGCTCGTCGACTTTGCCGCGCAAGGTGGGCACGGCGGAGATGACGAGGGCAATCTCGCCGACCACGTGGGGAGAGGCCATGGAGGTCCCGCTCATGCTCGAATAGCCATTGCCGGGGTAGGCGGAGCGGACGGAGACGCCGGGGGCCGAGACATCGGGGCCCAGGCGTTGGTCGAGCTTCGAGGGACCGCGGCTGGAGAAGGAGGCGATGGTGCCGTTTCGATGATCGACCGCGCCGACGGACAAGGTCTCGGCGCTGATGGTCGCCGGTTGATCCACGATGGATCCGCAGCCCGAGCCCGAGTTGCCCGCGGCGGCCACGAAGACGATGCCGGCCGCGCGAACCGACTTGAGGACCTGTTGCAGCTCGCTGCCCTGGCAACCTTCGCTCGCCGGGCACCCCCACGAGTTGTTGATGATGTCCGCCGCCTTCGAAGGATCGGCCTTGTCGGGCTGGCCTTGCGGATACGGCGCCATGAACCACTCGGTGCACTCGATGTAGGTCGAGGGCTTTCCGACGTTCGCATCCATGTTGCGGCAGCCGATCCATTTGGCGCCGGGCGCCATTCCAATTTGATTGCCCGCGCCATCGTCGCCCACCATCGTTCCGACGGTGTGCGTGCCGTGGCCTTGGTCGTCGCAGGGGGCGGTGGTGTCGTATCCGCAGGTGTTGCCGGTGCTCGAGCCCTTGTGAACGGCGTCGTGCCAGCTGTAGGAGTGGTCCGCCGTGGTGCCATTCCAGCCGCGGTAATGCGTTTTGAGCGTCGGGTGCGTCCAGCTGACACCCGTATCCGAGCTTCCGATCACCACGCCGGTGCCGTTCGCGCGCAGCTCGCTCCAAACGCGCGGCGCGCCGGTGGCGGTGATGTTCGGCCCGACGGTAGCGATGGCCCCCGGCTCCGCGCCGTCGCGATCGACCAGCGACTCGGACTCCTGCACGAGCTCGCGCCGAATCGGCCGGTCGAGCATGAGACGTGCGACATCGGCTCGCGCCGCGAGCTTCTGCAAAAGCGCAGGGCTCGCGTCGGTCACCAAAACGGCATTGACGATGTGGAAGGGCTTTACGTCCGCGCCCTGCCGATGGAGCCACTCGAGGAGCGGCTTTTGCGCGCTTTTGGCGTGGTCCACGAGCCGCGTATGCACGGAGGCCGTGCGTTCCGCTTTGGTGGCGAAGGCCTCGCTCGGCGCGAGATCGGCGGAGCCCTTCAAAAAGACGAGGACCGAGGAGGGCGCGTGCCCGACGGCCATCGCCGCCTCGACCCCATCGCCCAGTGCTGCCGTGGATTCGTGGGACTCATCGGACGGAGTACTGCACCCGACGAAGCCGGCCATCATGCTGAGAACCGCTGCGCCAACTCCAATTCGTTTCATTGGACAACCTCCCCAACTTTAATTTCGACCGCGTTTAGAATTAATTGCGTATACAACACGTACAATTCACCCGACCCCGACCCTTTTTCACGCGAGTTGCGCGGCGAAGAGGCTCGTCGGGCGAAGGCCAAGGGACCGGGTAAAGCCCCAGCCCGAGCTATGAATTCCTACGGTTTTGGCTACGTCAGACTCTCGTTTCGGTTGCGGCCCAAATGCGACCAAAATACGACTGCGACCAGGATGCGACCAGGGTCCGCAAGAGTATTCGCAGTACATCGGATGCCCACATCGCACCCACCCACTGCAAACCTGCATTCGGAGTGACGGCACCCGCTGTCTAGCATAGTTTATAATCGTGTCTGTTATTAAATCACCGCGCGCGTTCTTTTGTCCGACCGCCGCGATGACGCGCAATGCGCGTTCGCGCGAGCTCCCATTTCGTGCCACCCCGGCGAAATACCAATGAAAGGCCGATTGTAGAAACCCTGTCGCAACGCGTCACGCAATAAGACCGCTTCAAGACCACTTTGGAAGCTCAATCGTTCGAGGCTGTCACACGCGGTGCGCGCCGATGAGCAACGAGGGGCGCAGACAATACCACCTGGACGCATCACCCACGCGGCGCGCTCACCGGCGCGGTGTCCATCGATGACGAGGGTGGCGCCTTTTGCGGCTCGTCCTTCTTTCGAGATCGACTCGTCGATTCGAATGCGCACGTCGCAACCCGCAAATGCGCAGGTCGAAGCGGGTAGTTCTCGGAAGGTCGAAGCGCCGTCGAGGACATGCGCGCAATTCATCTATCGGCGGAGCGCGAGGCGGAGGTGCCTCGACGGGGTCCCTCGACGGAGATCCCTTCGACCGAGATCGTTCGACGGAGCTCCCTTCGACGGAGAGCCGCGTCGGGGTCGAGGCTCGAAGACGACGCGGCCACGCAGCGACGCGGCGGTAAGGCGGAGCGGATGCGCTCGCGCCCTCGCCGCGCGCGCCACCAACTGTAGCAAACGAACACGACCGGGGGTGGGCGTGGCATTTTTGCGCGTCCGGCAGGTCGGCATTTCGCTCGGCTTTTCGGCGGTCCACGCGAAGGTACGCCCATTGCACACACGCAGCGCATGATGGGCGAGCTTCCGACCGAACCCCTTGAAGGCGCGATGCTCACCCACAACGTGAAGCTGGTTCGCCGCGTCGCGCAAGGCGGCATGGGGAGCATTTGGCTCGCGCGGCACATGGGGCTGGACGTTCCGGTGGCCGCGAAGTTGATATCCGGTTCCACGCTCTGCAAACCGTCCGCCGCGCTCGAGCGCTTCGCCCGGGAGGCGCGGGTCACGGCGCGCTTGCACCACCCGAACGTGATTCAGATTCTCGATTACGGCATTTCGGCGCGCGCCGGTGGGGTGCCTTACATTATCATGGAGTACCTCGAGGGCGAGGAGCTGGAGCACGCGATTTCGACGCGCGGGCGGCTCCCCTTGGATGAAACCGTTTCCATCGTGCAAACCATCGCCGACGTGCTCGAGCGGGCGCACCAGCAAGGAATCGTTCACCGGGACATCAAACCCGGGAATGTTTTCCTCCACGGACCCGATAAGGTCGTGAAGGTCCTCGACTTCGGCGTCGCCCGAGACGAGAAGGATCTTTCGACCCGCACCACGCAGGCGGGTGAAATCGTCGGAACACCTTTCTTCATGAGCCCGGAGCAGTTCGTCAAACCCAAGGAAGTCGACCACCGATGCGATCTATGGGCGCTCGGTGTGCTGGCCTACGAGGCGCTGGTCGGCCGCGTTCCCTTCGAGGGCATGACGCCAACCGCCGTCTACCTCGCGGTCCGCAGCGGGCAGCATGCACGGCCGAGCCAGTTGGTGCCCGAGCTGCCGCCGGCCATCGACGCGTGGTTCCGCGCGGTGTTCCAGCCCGATCCCGCGCGGCGATTCGCGTCCGCCAAGGCCATGGCCGACGCGCTCGCCCGCGCGGCTCGCGCAGGCAGGTCCGCGGGCGCCGCCAACGAGCGCGAGAGCGCGGAGCCGCGCGGAGCAAGCGGCCCAAGACGGTCGCGGATCGTGGAGCTGGTTCGTAAACGCAGCCGCCCGGCGGCCATCGTCGTCTCGGTGTGCGCGCTGGCGTTCGCGGGAGCGTTCTTGGGCGGATCGTCGGCGTCGAGCGCGCCAGCGGCCCGCGCGCTCGTGGGCTCGGGGGCGGCCCTCGTGCGAAGCTCGGTCCATGTCACCCCGCTTTCCATGAGGGTCGCACGGCAGCATCGTGAGGGCGAGGGCGAGGCGGCGAACGCGGTGAACGCGACCGACGCAGCGGGCGAGATGGCGGAGGAGCCTTCCACGCCGCGGGCGAGCACCACGCGGTCGGAGCATCGGGTGCGACCGACGCGGCGGCGTCCCCCGCATGAACCTACATCGTTCTTCTTTTTCCGTTGAGAACGGCGGCATATTTTTTCGAGCGCGCCCTCTCGGGGACAATCATCGTAGTCGGTATTCTTTTTGGTGCATTCACGGCACGCGCGGAGCCCGCGACCGCGGTCTCCGCCGAGGAGCGGGCCGCCATCGTCAAAGAGCGGCAGCTCGGGTTGGCCTACTCGGACCCATGGCTCCGCCTCCTTCTCTACCGCCAGCACATCGATGGGCTCTGGGTGAGCCAAGTCGATGACGATGCGTTCTTCCTCTCGCCCAGGGGCCGGGCCAACCCGCAAGCCGAGCTCGAGGCGACATTGCACGCGTTCTTCGCGCCCGTGGTGGCCGGGGCCGAGGACGCGCATGCGCTCTGCCGTTTCGCCGCGCGCCGGGCGTGGGTGGAGGAGCAGCTGGTGCCGCGCGGGAGCTTGCCGCGGGTGCGCTGCCCGAAGCTCACCAGCTTTCAGGAGAAGCTCGACGCGGCCTCCGTATCCATCGTGTACGCGGCCAATTATTTGAGCAATCCGGCTTCGGCGTTTGGACATACCTTCATGCGGATCGACCGGCGGACCTCGAACGGCCCCGGTGGCTCGGGCGGCACGGGGGTGAGCTACATGGCCAAGACCGATACCGGCAACCCCCTCCTCTATGCGTTCAAGGGCCTGGGCGGTCTCTTCCCCGCCTACTTCACCTTCGAGCCCTACGACGCGGTGGCGGCTCGCTATACGGAGGACGAGTCGCGCGATCTCTGGGAGTACAAATTGGCGCTCGAGCCCAGCGAGATACGGCTCTTGGTGCTGCACCTCTGGGAGCTCTCGGAGATTCGCATTCAATATTTGTATCTGACGGAGAATTGCTCCTACCACGTCCTGGCCGCCCTGGAGGCCGCCTCGCCGCGGTTCGATCTCCTGTCCAAGTTGAATGTCGTCGTCTTGCCCGGGGATACGATCCGCGCGCTCACCGATTCGCCAGGTCTGGTGCGCGGGGTGGACTACCATCCATCCCTTCGAAGCCGGCGCACGTCCCCGGCGACGGCCGACAAAGCGCCGGACCGCGGACATGGCTCGATGCGGGTCACCTTGGGCACCGGCGCCACCACGCAATATGGGACGGGATTCGCGACCTTCGGGTATCGGCTGGCCATGCACGATCTGGCCGATCCCGCGGACGGCACCCCGGAGCTGGTGCAGCTCGAGATCCTCGACGCGCAGGTGCGGCTCGATCTCGCCCGGCGCGTGCTCACGCTCGATCATCTGACGTTCGCCGAGGTGATGTCGCTCACCCCGCTCACGAGCTTCGAAAAGAGGCCGTCCTGGCGGGCGGTGGCCTTCGGGACGCGGCTCCACGATCGCGGGTGCCCCGATTGTTTTGCGCACGGGATCGAGGGCGGCCTTGGTTTGACCCTCGCCACCCGCGATGGGCGCGCGGCGCTCTTCGCCATGGCGGACGCTTATATCGCGTTCTCCGCGGGGTTCGATGGCGTGGGGGGGAGCTTCGTGCGCATCGGCGCCGGTCCTTATGGCGGGCTGCGACTTCGGCTGCCGGGCCGCACCTTGGCGCTGCTCACGGGCAGCGTTTCGTATTTGCCGGGCCAGGATCTCTCGAGCACGTACGACCTTCGCGCGAGCGTGCGCACCGAGCTCGGAAAGAACGTGGCCGTGGGCGTCCAGGCGGCCAAGCAGCCGCTCTCGATGGAGGCGTTCTTCAGCTCTTATTTCTATTTTTGAGGATCACGGCAAGATCGAGGGCCCCGTCACGAGCCGCGGCAAAGGCCCGGCGGTGCGCTCGGCCGCGTTCCACGCTTCGACCCAATCGGCCCAGGCGATGCTTTGCCTGCGAAAGAGGATCCGGTTGGCGTCGATGGGGCGAGGCGGCTCGGCGAGCCGGACCCCGCGCACATAGGGCATGAGCAGCGCCCCGCCATGCGCGCCGCGCAGCGGATAAATGACCTCCGAGCGATAGCCCGTCTCCTCGGGCCAGATCACGAGCCCCTCGTCGGCGATATCGTAGTGCGTGGGGCCGAGCGCCGCCCGAATTTGCTCGCGCACCAGATCGACGCCCGCAAAATGATAAAAGCCGGCGAGCGCGTTCTCGAGGAGGGTGCGCGCCGGCCCGTGGGGCGAGAGGCGCGGGAGGAAGCCTGGATCGGAGATGGCGGCCACCACGAACCCAGATTGTTCGTCGAAGGCCATTTCGAAGGCGTCGTTCGAGAGCAAGGGGCACGCGATCCGGATGCGGATCCGGTTCGAGCCGAGGACCACGCTCTCGACCTCGAGAGGTCCGTGCGGCCAGCGCGCCGTGGGATCCGCGCCCACCTCGCGCACCGGTTTGTGAACGAGCGCGATGAGCTCCCGCTCCGTAAATCGAACCAGCGCCTCCTCGACATTGGCCATCCCCTCGCGAAACCGGCGAATGGCCTCCGCCTCGGTCTCTTCGCGCTGCGCCCCCCGGCGCCGCCGATCGTACAGCTTGGGCAGGGTGCCCGAGTGGAAGCCCGGGATCATCAGCCGCGCCATGGTCTCGCCATGGTGCCCGACGCGCACCGCGTGCAAATTCTCCTTTCGACTGGCGCGATAGAGGTTGCGGTTCTCCTTCAGCTCCCACACCAAAAAGCCAAACACGCTGGGCACCAAAAAGACGGTGGTGGCCGCGATGGTTCCGCCGATGAAGGGGCCGAGGGGCGAGAGGGCCGCGTCGAGCGCCGCCAGCATTTCGGGGGAGACCGGCAAAAGCAATTTGTGCGCGACGGTGACCACCGGAAAATGTTTGAGCGGATTGAGCTCCGGCTCGACCAAGAGCGTGGTGTAGAGCCGGACCACATAGGCCACGAAGAACCATACGAGCCCGGCGCCGGCCTTGAAGAGAACGGCGGGCCGCCCGGCGTCGCGCCGGAGGCGAAGCATTTGATCCACGCGGTTGATGGCGCGCTCCAGCGCGTCGAGCAAGAACCGAAAGAGGCCCGCGATCATTCGAAATAGACCGGGCAAGAGCTGCCCGCTCAAGGTGCGCCAGGTGGGCCCGAGCCAATCGAGGACCAAATCTTCCACGAGCAGCGCCGCGCGGGAGCCGGAGGCCCAGCTGGCCAGCGCGAAGATACCGAGCGATCCCGCGATCGACAGCCAACGTGGCGCGGAGGCGAGCGGGGTGAGGTACACGACCAAGGCCGTGAGCGACAGCGGCGCGAGGACGCGGCGGATGGCCACGCGCACGGCGCGGCTCCGCAAAAAACGCGAGACGGCGGGGAGGGTCAAGAACCAGCGCGGGATGCGGAAAAAGACGATGGCCAGAACGCGCCCCACGATCCGCAGCGCGCGCTCGGCCACCCGGCGAACGATGGCGCTGTGGATCAGGCCGAAGAGCACCACCGCCGTGGCCAGAAAGGAGCCCGGCCCCAAGATTTGCACGGGGCCGAGGCCGAACGCGCGCAGCAGAGGGGCCACCAAATGGCCGAGGCCCTCGAGCAGAACGAAGGCGCCTCCAAAGGGCAAGATCGCATACAAGGTGACCATGCGCCCCGCGCGCGTGCCGAAGGCCAGGGAGCTGACCTTTTGCAAGAATCGCAAATAGATCTCCCCGCGCCGGTAGACGCCATCGAGCGCCACGGCGAGCAACGCGTCGGCGCGCAAGAGCGGATCGCCCTCGTAGAGCTCGCGCGGGCTCCCGAGATCGTCGAGCTTGAGATGGTTCTTCGAGAGGGCGTCGCGGAGGTGCGCGAGGTGGATGAAGCCTCGGGCCACCGCCTGATCGAGGAGCTCTTCGACCAATTTGTATTGTGCAATTCGCTCCGGGGCGTTGGTCGGCACCAGCCCGACGGCGGTCAGCACCTCGAGGATCTTCGGCTGCAGCGCCGCCGAGACGTTTTCATCGGCGCGCGCCGATGCCCAGCGGAGCAAGCGCGCGAGCCGTTTTGGCTCGCTGGACGCCGCCTCGACGTCCCATAACCCCTCGGCGGCCACGCGCATCTGGCGTGCGATGCGCACTTCGCGCGTGGCGGGGAGCGGACGAACGAGGGGGCGTTCGCCGCGCGAGAGCGCCCACGTCACCATGTCCACCACCGAGAGCTCCTCTTCGCTCTCGCGGACCGCGCGCTCGAGATCGTAGAGCAGGCGCGCCGAAGGGTGCCGGCGGAGGCCCCGGCGCGAGGTGGCCCGATAGGCGAGCTCGGTCAACGTAGCGATGCGTTTCTCGCGCGGCGGCGCGTGCGGATCGGTTCGACCGCGCAACGCGACGTGGAGGCGGTCGGTGAGCGATTCGATGTCGGCGCGCACGGCGGCTTCGGCCTTGGCGCGGAGCTCCGTATCCTCGGACCTCGCCGCGCGCGCGGCCCGCAGCACGGCTTGCGCGACATTTCCGCGTGCGCGTGCGCCGTCGGCGGCGCGCAGGAGCAGCTTGGCGCGAAAGGGAGATGGCGCCCGGGCTGGGGGCTGCATCTTGGGGGGAGCGGTGAGCTGGGGTGGCGGCGCGGCGAGCGCGCGCACCTCGACGTCGGCCGCGAGCACCTCGTCGACGTGGTCGAGGGACGACAGACCGGGGAAGGTCACCGGCACCAGCGAGGGGGCAAACTGGCGGAGCTCGAGGTAGAGGGCCGCGAACTCGGCGTAAGCTTCGCCGTCGCCGTAGGGCGGAAGGAGCAGATCGTCGTGCCGGAGGATGGCGCGGATCTCGTCGAACTCGGTCTGCCCGATGCGATCGATGCGCTCGCGAACGGCGGCCTCGGTGAGCTGGCCGCGCGCGATGCGCTCCTCGATGCACAAGTGCACCTGCGCATGAAATGCACCGCGAAGGAGGCGGGTCAGCACCTCGAGCGGTGTCTTTTTGGCGACCTCGCGCGGCTGAGGGCGCGGAAGGAGGATGACGTGCTCGGGTAGGAGCTCGACGCGGGCGCCGCTCGCCGCGAGCTCGGCCGGGTCGACCAGGGCCAGGAGCGCGTCGCGCGCGAGGGCATAACCGTGCGCGTGCGGGATCGAAAAAACGAGGCCGGAGATATCCCGATGCGCCTTGATGATGCGCCGCACGAGCCGCGGATCGGTCAGGACCACCCCCTGAACCGTCTCACGCAATTTTTCTTCGATGACCGAAAGATCCACGTTCGTGCTTTCCTCCATGGATAAAGCACCGAACGGGGCCAGCGAGTCCCGAAAGGAGCGACGAGGAGCTCGCTAGCGCATTATTTTGCGAGGCTCACGTGTTTCGCGCCGTCCAAGCTTTGCCGGCTCTCCTCTCGACTCGGACCAACCGCCCTACGGCAGGGGGCGTCTACCAGATGGATTCATCCATCCTGTCGAGATCGAACACGCTCACGTTGCGGTGGAAGAGAATACTCGCCGGATTGGCGGAGGACTCCAGATCGCAATAAAGAAAACCAAGATTGCGTGTGACCATCTTTCGAAGCCGGTAATCGGCCACCGCGGCCCAGCTGAATCCAGCGGGGGTGCCGAGCCCCAAGCGCGCCGTGGAGACGACGGCCCGATTCGGCGGGTCGCGCGCGCCGAATACGAAGCGCCAGTCTTCCTCGGAGAGAAAGAGGTCGTGGCTCGTCAATCCGACGATGAACGCATTTTCCGGGGCGATCTCCGTCGAATGGCGCTTCAGATCGTCGAGGATCACCTCGGCTGCCCATTGTTTGCGTTTTTCGTCGTAGGCGGCGCGCGGGAGCTCGCGCCCTCTCCCGACCAGGAACGGCACGCCATAGGCTTCGGTGTAACGTCGCGCGAGCCCGGGCACGTCGAGAGCGTACTGGTCCCCCAGAGGAACGAAGTAGACGGGCTCGCGGTTGCGGCATTGCGACGGAAAACCGAGGCGGCCCGAGGGGGCGACGTACTGCGTGTCTTCCTCGGCGCGGTGTACGACGGCCGGCACGCGGCTGACGATGAGCGGGGTCGCGATGGCGATCGCGCCGAAGGCGACGGCGGCCTTCACGCACCGGCGCACCATGGGGCGGAGCGCACGCGCTGTGTCACGCCACGTACGAGCAACGGGATGCACGTGTTCGTGGGACCGGTACGGCGCCTCGGAGCTCGCGAGACGTCGAACGACGACGCCATCCCCCATCGATGCGTCCTCGGCCACGTCCAGCGGGGGGACGGTCGCGTGTACGGTCGATTGGAAATCGACGACCCTCCACCCCTCCCCCGCCGAACGAAACACGGCGGCCGCCCATCGCCATCGCCGAAGCGATACCGCGAGCGCCACGGCTCCGCACGCGAGCGCAAGCACCTGCACGGCCGCGCCGAGGGGGAGCGACGAGACGTGATAGTGCTGCGACTCGGACGAGAAGCGCACGAAGAGCGCGGTCGCGGAGAGCGCCACCGTCGAAGCCAGCAGCGAGTCGTCCAGGGCCGACACGGCGCGGGTGACGATGGCGCGGGCCGCCGTAAAGATGGGCCATGCGTAAGCCAGCGCCATGGCGCAGGTCGCGCCAACGATCGAACTGATCGACCATTCGCGCACGGGCCGCAAATTGGTGAGCGTGTTCCAAACCGGAAACCCGAAGATCACCAGGAACAAAGGCAACGCGCTCTTGAAGGCGCGCCCCGGCGAAAGCTCTTCTCCCGGCTGCGGTCCACGCCGGGCTCGGAGCGCCAAGCGCGCCACCGGCAACGTGAGCACCACGAAAAGGATGACCCCCACCCCGTTTGCGAACGAGGGATCGAGGGGCGGAAACTGCGCGCAATAGACCCCGATGTACGCAGCAGCGGGCAAAGACGCCAACACCGGCACCGTGACCGACCACCCCGAGTAGCGCACCGAACCATCCATCCATTTCGTATTGGCCGGCCCGCTCCAAAATTCAAGCGATGCGGGCAAATACGGCGGGGCGCGGGCGGCGCCAGGTCCAACCAGGAGTGGACGCTGCCGCGTTCACCGCCCTATAACGTGCGCACCATGAGCGCCCCCGACCCCACCGTTGCATTTCGTCGTGCGCGACGCGAGGACGTCCCCGCCATCGTCGCGCTCTTGGCCGACGATACGATCGCCGTACAGCGCGACGCCGAGCTGGCCGAGCACGCGCCGGGTGACGCGATCTCCGATTACGTTCGCGCCTTCGAAGCCATCGACCTCGATCCGCGCAATTTCCTGCTGGTCGCGGAGCAACACGGCACCATCGTGGGTACTTTGCAATTGACGTACATCCCCTCCCTGAGCCGGCGGGGCAGCGAGCGCGCCCAGGTCGAAGCGGTGCGCGTGCACCGCGATCTTCGAGGCCGCGGGCTCGGCAAACGGATGATGGAGTGGGCCATCGATCGAGCGCGCGAGCGCGGGTGCCGCCTCGTGCAACTGACGACCGACAAGCGCCGCACCGATGCGCATCGTTTTTATGCGGGGCTGGGGTTCGAGAGCAGCCACGAGGGCATGAAGTTGAAGCTTTGAGCTTTGCCGAAGTGAAGATACGCGCCGCAGGTCACGCCCCGCCACCGCATCCCCACCGGAGGACGAGCGTCATTCCCAAGCCCGAATCCGAGCCGGGGACACGGCAGGCGCGCGCTCGGCGGCGCGCTCCACCGTGATGGGAACGCCGCTGAAGCTCGCCGTGCCCGAGAGCGTATCCACCTTGGCCTCGTCGGTCAGATCGTTGATGCTCACCCCCGCGTGAGCGCGCGCGATCCGAAGGGCGGTGCCGAGGCGGTCGTGCCCCCAGCCATGCGGCAAGCTCACCACCCCGGGCGCGATCGCATCGGTCACCTCCACGGTGGTCTCCAGCCGGGCGCGCGGTGAGCCGACGATCACCCGGTCGCCGTTGGCGAGACCGCGCGCCTCGGCGTCGTCGGGGTGCATGTACAGGGTGCAGCCGTCCTTGCCTTTGACGAGCCGCAAGCTGTTGTGCATCCACGAATTGTTGCTGCGAAGATGCCGCCGGCCGATGAGCACCAGCTCCGCCGCCGCCCCGCGCGAGGCGAGCGCCGATTCGAGCCGGGGAATGTCACCGACGAAGAGCGGCGGTGCGAGCTTCACCGGGCTCTCGCCCAAGAAGTGCCCGAGGCGCGGCTCGAGCGGCCCCAAATCGGTGCCATGCGGCGACTCGCGCAGCGCGTTCAACGAGAGGCGATAAGGCCCTATGCGCAAGAGCGCGTCGAGCATGCGCTTGGGCCCCAGCGCGCCGATCCCGCGCGCCGCCAAGGTGAGCGCGCGACCCGGCTTGCCGCCCCCATGTCTGCGCACGGCGAGGCCCAGATCGAAGAGCACGTCCCAATCCGAGCGCACCCCGGGCGGCGCGGGGAGCGCGGGCTCCACATAGCGTGCGGCGTTGCGCACGGCCAGCGCGTAGAGCGCGAGATCGTAGTGATCGCGCTCCAGGCCGAACGACGTCGGTAAAATCAAATGCGCATGGCGGGTGGTCTCGTTTCGATAGATATCGACCGACACCATGTAATCGAGCTTGGCGAGCGCCCCATCGAGCCGGCCGCCGTTTGGCGTCGAGAGAACGGGGTTGCCCGCGACGGTGACCAGCGCGCGGATTTGACCCTTGCCCGGGGTCTCCATTTCCTCGGCCAGGACGGCGGCCGGGAGCTCGCCGCCAAACTCCGGCAGGCCGCGCACGCGGCTCTTCCACACGCCGAAGTGGCCGCGCTGCCCGAGCTTGGTCGCGAGGCCCACGAGATCCACGGCGGGGCTCGTGAACATCGAGCCGCCCGCGCGATCCAAATTGCCGGTGACCACGTTCAACGCGTTGACCAGCCAGGAGGCCAACGCGCCGAACTCCTGCGTGCACACCCCGACCCGGCCGTAGCATACGGCGCGATCGGCCTCGGCAAAGGCGCGGGCGAGCGCGCGAATGCCCTCCGCCGCCATGCCCGTTCGCCCGGCCACCCGCTCCGGCGGAAAGGCGCGCGCAATCCGGCGAAGCTCGTCCCAACCCGTGGCGGGATGCACCTGGCGCGAGGGTCGATCGAGCGACTCCTCGAAAATCGTGTGCAGCATACCCAGGAGCAAAAAGGCGTCGCCCCCGGGCCGAATGAAATGATGCGCGTCGGCCATCTGCGCCGTTTCGGTGCGGCGTGGATCGATCACCACCAGCCGGCCGCCGCGCGCGCGAAGCGCCTCGAGCCGCTTTTTGATACCGGGCGCGGTCATCAAGCTGCCATTGGACGCCAGCGGGTTGGCGCCGAGCATCAACAGATGATCGGTGCGATCGACGTCGGGGATGGGAAAGAGCAGCTGGTGCCCGAGCATTTCGAGCGCGGCCAACATCTGTGGCAGTTGGTCGACCGAGGTGGCCGAGAATTTGGAGCGCGTCCCCAGCAGCTTTCCAAAGAAGACGGAGGCGAGAGCGGCCGAATAACTATGCGCATTGGGGTTACCGATGTAAACGCCGAGGGCGCTGCGCCCATACTGCTTTTGCACGGCCGCGAGGCGGGTGCCCGCCTCCTCGAGCGCCGCGTCCCACGAGATGGCCTCCCAGCGATCGCCCACCCGCCGCATGGGCCCGCGGATGCGATCCGGATCGCTCGAGACATCGCCCAGCGCGGCGGCTTTGGGGCAGATATGGCCGCGGCTGAATGGGTCGCGATCGTCGCCGCGGATGGAAAGGACGCGCGCGCCCGAATCGACCGTCACGGCGACGCCGCAGACGGCCTCGCAGAGCATGCACGTATGGAGTCGTGTTTCCGCCATCGGTGACCTCTCGCGTGGAGCTTCGCGTGAAACGTGGACCGCGCAAAGCGTGGCACGGCACCCCGCCCCTGCGCTACTCGCGTTTCGCGCGCGAGGTCACACGAAGAGGCTCAGCAACACCGCCATGAGGAACCCGACCACCGACAAGATGGTCTCCACCACGGTCCAGGTGGCCAAGGTCTCCTTGACGGGGATTCCAAAATAGCGCGAGATGATCCAAAAGCCCCCGTCGTTGACGTGGGACGCGATGATCGAGCCGGACGCGATCGACATGGCGATCAACGCGAGCCGCGGCTGCGAATAATGCAGATCCGGCAGCAGCGGCGCGATGATGCCGCCCGTGGTCACGATGGCCACGGTGGCCGATCCTTGCGCGATGCGCATCGCGCAACTGATGACGTAAACGAGCGCGATCACGGGGAGCCCCGCCGACATCAAGGTCGAGGCCAGCGCCTTGCCGACCCCGGTGGCCGAGAGCACCGCGCCGAAGAACCCGCCTCCGCCGACCACCAGCAAGAGCATCCCGACCGGCCGCAACGAGGTGGACGCCAGCTTCGAGAGATCGTCGTGGGACATGCCGCGGCGAAAGCCGAGCAGCCAGGACGCGGTCAACACGGCCACCGTGAGCGCCACCGCGGGGGTGCCGAGAAAGGTCACCACGCCGTACGTCGTCCCGCCTTTGGCCAGCAGGACGCTCCCAAAGGTGCCGCAGAGGATGAGCGCCAGCGGAATACCGATGATCAACGCGACCAGCGCGAGCGACGGCGGCTCCAGGGTCGTCCCGTTTTTCTCCTCGGCGCGGGCCTTGGCGTTGGCGAGCATCTCCTCCGGCACGGGCAAGTCAATGCGCTTTCCAATCCACGATGAATAGACGATGCCCGCCACCGCCCATGCCGGCAGACCGCAGGCGAGGCCCATCACGATGAGCCATCCCAGCTCGACATGGAGCAGCCCCGCCACCGCCACCGGCCCGGGGTGCGGCGGGAGGAATGCGTGCGTGATGGACAAGCCGGCCAAGAGCGGCATCGCATAGAGCACGATGGATCGGCCACCTTTGCGGGCGGCCACATAGACGAGCGGCGCCAGCACGAAGATGCCAATATCGAAGAACACCGGTATCCCGAAGATCAACCCGGAGAGACCCATCGCGATGGGCGCGCGCTCGGGGCCGAACGTGCGCAGGAGCTTTTGCGTGAGCACCTCGGCGCCGCCCGACGTTTCGAGGATGCCGCCGAGCAAGGTGCCCAGCCCGATGATCAGCGCGACGTGGCCGAGGATGCCGCCAAAGCCACTTTCAATGAGCGATCCCGAGGTCTTTTGCGCCGAGCCGACGATTTGCTCCACCGAGAGCCCGGCGCCCAGCGCCACCAGGAGCCCGGCGATGAGCAGCGCGATGAACGGCTCCACCTTGTAGCGAATGATGAGCAAGAGCAGCGCGGCGATGCCGACCCCCGAGAGCACCAGCAGCCCGCCGGTCTCGTGCTGCAACCAATGCAATGCGTGCGATCCATTCACGGCGCAGCTCCTCTTGCTTCGACATGGCGTAGGTTGGACGGATTCGACGGTTTCGACCGAATGAACTGGAGACGAGCGGGGACGAGCTAAAACGACGAACGATCAGCCAACGTGGCGGAGGGATCGGCCCGGGAGCGCACCGGTGAGGCGCCCGTCGTCGATCACGGGCACGCCATTCACGAGCACGTACGAGATGCCCGAGGCGCGCTGGCGGGGCTCGTCGTAGGTGGCGGTATCGGCGACGCGGTCGGGATCGAAGAGGACCAGATCGGCCGCGTAGCCGGTGCGCACCAGGCCTCGGTCCCGAAGCCGCAAACGGCGCGCGGGCCTGCCGGTGAGGTGCGCCACGCACTCCTCCAAGCCGAGCACCCCGAGCTCGCGCACGTAGTGCGCCAGATAACGTGGGAATGTGCCCCAGGCGCGCGGATGCGGGCGATTGCCGACCAAGAGTCCGTCGCTTCCACCCGTGTGCGCGGGGTGGCGCATGATGGTGCGCACGTTATCCTCGTGGCCGACGTGCATCAAACACGATGTGCCGAGCCGCTCGTCGCGCAGCACATCGAAGTACAACTCGGCGGGGGGGCGGCCCGCTTTGGAGGCGGCGTCGGCCACGCTATGGCCAACGAGGTGCGCGTTGCGCGGATGGCGCACGCCGTTGATCTCGATGGTGCGCCAATCGACCGGGACGCCGTGGCATCCATCGGAGCCCGTGTCCTCGAGCTCGCGCCGGATCCGTTCGCGCTGCTCGGGATCCGCGAGGCGCGCGAGGGTAGCCTCCAAGCCGCCCTCGGTCGACCAGCTGGGGAGCAACGCCGACAGATACGTGGCGCCGGCGAGATAAGGATAGGTGTCCAAGGTGAGATCCACGCCGTCGGCCATGGCCTCGTCCAAGAGCGCGAGGAGCTCGCCCGCGCGCCCCGCGTTCACGGGGAAATTCATGGTCGCATGCGCCAAGTGCAGCGCACACCCCGAGCGGCGCGAGATGTGGACCATCTCGGCGTAGGCCTCCACGGCGCCTTTGCCATAGCTTCGATGGTGCGGGCTATAAAAGCCACCGCGCGCGGCGACGACCTTGCATAGTGCAATCAATTCGTCGGTGCCGGCGTACATGCCGGGGGTGTAGGTCAACCCGGAGGACAGGCCGGCCGCACCTTGCTTCATGGCCTCGTCCACCGTGGAGCGCATGGCATCGAGCTCGGAGGCGGTGGCCGGGCGATCTTCCCAGCCGAGGCACAGCATCCGCACGGTCCCTTGCGGCACCAAGTAGACGGCGTTCACCGCGACGCCGCGGTCGAGCCGGTCCAAGTACTCGCCGACCGAGCGCCAATTCCAAGCGAAGCCGGGAGGATCGTCGTTCCAACCGGCCAGCTGGGTGCGCAGCGCATCGAGCACGGTATCGTTCACGGGCGCGTACGAGAGCCCATCTTGGCCGATGACCTCGCAGGTGACGCCTTGCGAGACCTTCGCCACATGATCCGGATTGGCGAGCAGCTGCAAATCCGAGTGGGAGTGCATATCGATGAAGCCGGGTGCGAGCACCAACCCCGCCGCATCGACGACCCTGCGGGCGGAGAGACCGCCCTGCCGCTCGATCGCGGAGATGCGCCCGCCCTCGACCGCGACGTCGGCCAAAAACGAGGGTTCCCCGCTACCGTCGGCCACGCGCGCACCGCGGAAGACGATATCCATGCCTCTTCAGTATCAGAAGAACGCGAACACGGATCATCGAAGAACGTGTGAGCGGATCTATGCCGATGCAAGCTCACCTCTTCGCGAGCGCTCTCGCGCGCGGTGCGAGCCGGCGCCATGAAAATCGAATGTCACCTTCGACATCCACGAGCATTCGAGGACGTTCTACGCCGATGTCATCAGGAGCTCCGTCCCGGGAATGCCCGAACCGACGTCGTTGCTTTCCGGGGACGGAAATCCGTCAAAAGAATGTGCGCACCAGATCGACCACGCGCGTTCCTTTGATGACCGGAATGAGCGGCCATTTGTCGAAGGTGGTGCACGGGTGCGAGAGCCCGAAGCGCACCCAATCGCCCACCTCGACCCGCTCGCCGTCGTTCAACGCCAGAAAGGCGTGCTGATCGTTCAATTGCGTGACCCGCGACGCGGAGAGCGGCACCGTCGACCCATCCGGCGAGCGACGGAGCTGCGGCTCCGGGAGATCTTGATCGAATGGAACGTCGCGACGGCCCATGGTGAGCAAGGCCAGGCCGGGCTCGGGGTGAGAGCTCACCTGCCCCCACGCGTGCAGCGCCACGCGGAACGGCTCGCCGCCCTCGAGGCGGTGCGCGCGGCTGAATGGTGACGAGCGGCGGTAGACACCATCGTCGTGGGTCAAATAGCAACCGCTGCGGAGCACGCCCAGCACGTCGAGGCCCGCGGGCCACGCTTCCGTAAAGGCGGCGGCCACCTGATCGAAATACGAGCTCCCGCCCGCCGTCACCAAGATGCGCTCCTTGCCCAGGTGCCTGAAATGGCCTCTCTCCGCCATGCGCACCACCAGCTGCCGAAGATCACCCAAATACGAATCGATGATGGGTAGCTCGTCGAGCCCGCGCACGACGGCCGCTTCGTACCCGGCCGCCCCCACGAGACGGAGCCTCGGGCTCTGCTTCACCGCGTCCGCGAGCTCCAGGGCCGCCTCGAGGCCGCGTGCACCGCTGCGACCGCCGGCGCGGCCGAGCTCGACCAAGACATCCACGGGGCGCGCGGAGGGGCGCGCGGACAAGGCTTCGTTCATGCGCGCGACGCCGGCCAGGGAGTCGACGAAACAGGAGAATGAAAAAGCCGGATCGCGATCCAACTCCGCGGCGAGCCAATGCAGCGCAGCGGTGTCCACGAGCTGGTTGGCCAGCATCACGCGGCCCACGCCAAACGCGCGGTACACGCGCAATTGGCTGATGTTCGCGGCCGTGATGCCCCAGGCACCGTGATCGAGCTGCCGTGCGAACAATTGCGGCGCCATGGTCGTTTTGCCATGGGGCGCGAGCGCGATGCCGTGACGCGCGCACCAACTCGCCATGGTGCGCAAGTTGTGGTCGAGCGAGTCCTCGTCCAAGACGACCAAGGGGGCGACGAAGCCATCGGCGAACAAATCCAGGCCGGCGGCCGCAGCATCGGCGATGCGCGTGCCGAAGAGCGCGGACGGAACGCCTTTGAAGCGCCAATCGATCCTTTCGGCGCGAAGGTTTTCGATGGCGTCTCGGTGGATGGTTCCCGATTCGATGGTTTTCACGCCTTATTCGTACGCCACAAAGCCCCTGCGCGACAGCGTCATGTCGCGCTTGGGAGTCGCGCCTTGGGACTCGGCCATGGCCGCCCTATGATGATGGCATGCCTAAATTGATTTCTGCCCCGACGCGTGTGGAAGCCGCCGGGAATAAACCTAAAATCATCGAAGAATACGTAGGGCGCGTAAACTCGGGCACCTCGGCCGTCAGCGTCGCACACATGAAGAGCCCACCGGGCTGGCTCGAGCCAGGGCAAACACCGGAGTTCGACGAGTACACCGTCGTACTCGCAGGAACGCTCCGCGTCGAAGGGCGCAATGGCGTGATCGATGTGCAGGCAGGCCAGGCCGTCATCGCCAAAGCCGGCGAGTGGGTGCGCTACAGCACGCTGTCCGACGTCGGCGCCGAATACATCGCCACGTGCGTTCCGGCGTTCTCACCCGCCATCGTCCACCGCGACGAGTAAGGTCGTTCGCCGTCCGCGTTTTGCGTTTCACGTTTGCGTTTCGCCTCTCGCCGCCAGAGTGGCGGCGAGTGGCGATCGCTCCGCTCCGGAGGTGACGTAGGGAAAGGAGCGGGTCAGCCGCGCAGCGAACGGCAGCCAACGCGCGCTCGCGTACGCGAACGGCGGCCAACGACGGCTACCGGCAACTAACGACGCACGGTGGGCAAGCGGCTCAACTCGAAGCCGAACAGGGTTCGGTAGGCGTCGTGGATGGCGGCGTCATCGCCGAGGAGCGTTTCGGTGCGCTCGCGGTTGGCGGTGGTGATCAGCCGGTTCCCGCTGAGGGTGACGCGCCCATTCGCGGTCGCCAAGGAGCAGGTCAGGCTGCGCGTGAAGTGCGAGAGCGGAGAGGTTTGCTGCCACCAGCACGTCGGCAGAAAGTCGGTGAGCGCGCGCGCGCGCAGTTCCAAGCGGTACTGGGGTGTGCCATCGCAGTGCACATCGCGATCGCCCTCGGGGGTCGGGACCACGCGGAACTCTCCGCTTGGATCGGCCTGAGGCTCGGTCGCATCGAGACGGAGGGGGTAGGTGCTGAACCTGCCAAAGCCAACGTCGACCAACCAGCGCTCCTCGAGGTCGACCGCCAGCGCGAGGTGATCGAAGGGCGGGCCGAGCTTCCCGTCCGTGGCGAATACCTTGCCGGCCAGCAGGGTGACGCGAAAGCCGAGCGCGTGGAGCAGCCCCGCGAACAGTCCATTGAGCTCGTAACAAAAGCCGCCTCGCCGGCGCCGCACGATCTTGTCCATCAGCGCCGTCTCGTTCAAGTCGATGGGCTCGTCGAGATGGATGCTGAGGTTCTCGAACGGCACCGTCCGCAGGTGCCGCACTTGTAGCTCGCGCAGGACCTCCGATGTTGGCGCGCTCGGCAGCGGCGTGCCGATCCTGTTCAAATATTCGAGTGCGGTATCGTGATTCACGCCGTCACTCTACATGCTCCCGGCGGCGCGGCCAGAAGAGAACGGCGCGCGCCCGGCGCACCCGATGCCCGCGGCATGCGCGCGTGCGGCGCCGCGCGTTCGCCCGCGATTGACGCGGCTGGAAGCGCTCATTACCCTCGCGCCCGCCGCATGGTCTCCCGCGAAAGCGCCTTGTCGAAGGTCACGTTCCTGCTCCCGCTGCTGGCGTACGTGGCCGTCTTCTTCATCGATGGATCGGGCTTTCACCCCAGCGGAGACGGCTACTACTCGTGGATCTTCGCCCGCTCCTTGGCGTTCGATGGCGATTTCGATTTCACGAACGACTACGCGCTCTGCGGCGATCCGTTCGAGGTCGGGAACGATCGCGGAACCGGGCACCTCGACAATCCCTTCTATATCGGGCCGGCCGCGGCATGGACCGCCCCTCTGTTCGTATTTCGCATCCTCGCCACCTTGCTCACCTCGGCGGACGTGGCCGCGCGCTCCTCGTGCGGGGGATGGCTGACGGCGCTCACGTTGCTGATGGGCCCCCTCGCCGGCGCGCTCGCCGTATGGTTCTCGTACCGCGCGGCGGCGCTGCTCACGCGCGCCCCCACGGCGGCGTTCAGCGCGTTGCTCTTTGCGTTCTCCTCGCCCATCTTCCCGTATTCCACCAGCGCTCCGCACTATTCGCATGTCTACTTGACCGCGTTGACGGCCGCATTGACCTACGTGTCGCTTCGAATCAGCCTCTCGGGCCCGCGCCCGCGGGATGCATGGTGGCTCGCGCTCCTCCTCACCCTGACGCCGCTCCACCGTCTGCCGGCCGCTCTGTACGCCGCCCTCCCGGCGGCCGCGTGCGCGACCTCCGCCCTTCGCCGAAGACCCTTTTGGAAGGAGCTCTCGGGCGCGCTCGCCGGCAGCGCGCTCGGGATCGGGCTGACATTCGTACTTTACGAATATTTGTATGGGACGTATTTCGCCCTTCCGCAGGGCCCGCATTATGTGCATTTTGCACATGCGCACCCATGGCTTTTGCTCTTTGGCGTGCAAGGCGGCTTCTTCTTCTGGATGCCGGCCGCGTGGCTGTCCGTCTTCGGGCTGGCGCTGGCCTTGCGCCGCGGCGATATTCGCCTCTTTTCGGCGGGCTGTTTGGCGGCGGCCGCCGCCGAGGTGTTCATCTCGTCGACGCCGCTCGATTGGTTTGGCAATTGGAGCCTCGGCGCCCGAAGGCTTTTGCCGCTCGTGCCCTTCGTGATCGTCTTTGCGTCGCTCGCGCTCGAGCCGCTCGGCGCGTGGCTGGGCACGCGGTGGCGCTGGACGGGGCGGGCTGCGGCGCTGGTGGTGGTCTTGGCTCTGGTCAACAACATCATCGCCTCGACGACGATTCGCGGGGACCGCCAGCTCACGCAACGCGAGCTCTATGGCGCGATTTCACCGCTGCGCCCTCTGTGGTCGCTGCTCGATGCATTCGGCGTCGATATCGCGCTCCTTCCCGCCGAATGGTACTTCGCGGCGCGCTATCACCTTCCGACGGATGCGTACCGGGAGGCCATCACCCCGCGCTACTATCGCAATTACCGCACCCTGGAGTTCGAGAACACGAACCTCGATCTCGGCCAACCTTCGGCGTCGCGCGTGGCGCCGGGCGCCAAAGCCGGCCTGGGGCTCGAGGTCTCCGAGGACGTTTCGCGGGTGGTCTTCACCGGTGTATGGCCATTTGTGACCCACGCGCAGCTCGTGGTCACGGCCGAGCGCGGGGCGGTGCTCCACATGGAGCATGGATCGGGCTTCGCGTCGCGAACGCCCATCGGCCGCATCGACATTCCGGCCGGCGCCGATGCGCTCCCCATCGAGCTACCCGTGCCACCGAACGCCTACGACTCCGGGCTCAACGAATGGCTCTTTCGCGCGGAGGGCGGCCATGTGGTCATCCGCAGCATCGCGCTCGACGACCGAACCCCGCGCGTCCCGCTCGACTCCACGAGCCACCCGAAGCCCGCCCCCTGACGCCCTCTTCCACGCCGCACGTACTCCCTCTTCCACGCCGCACTTACTCCCTCTTCCACGCCGCACGTACGCGCTCTTCCACGCCGCACGTACTCCCCTCTTCCGCGCTGCGCACGTACGCGCTCTCCCAGCACGGCGCGCGCGAACGCATGCGTATTCCGCCACAGAGAAACCACCGCCGGGCCTTGGCTGTTGACTTATCGTAAAATCGAGCCTAACCGTGATCGCAATGGAAGCTCGTCGCTGTCGTTAGCACGTCGATGTGGGATGCATCTTCATGGAGCCGTCTCCATGAGCCTCCCCCCGACGTAAGCTCGGAGCAGGGAGGTTTCCATGACGAATTCCGATCCAGCATCGCCCGATGTTGCACCGCCGGTCGCAGCGGCGCGCCTTCTCACGGGTGACCTCGAGGCCATCGAAGCCGCCCGCGAGCTGGCGCGCTTCGCCGAGCGCGAGGCCGCCCGGCGCGACCGCGAGCGGGTGCTCCCTTGGGCCGAGCTCGAGCTATTCACGACCCGCGGCCTAGGCGGCATGAGCATCCCGCGCGCCTACGGAGGGCCGGGGCTCTCCTGGGTCACCGTGGCCGAAGTGTTTGCCATCGTCTCGGCCGCGGACCCCTCGCTCGGGCAAATCCCGCAAAACCAGTTCGGCGTCCTCGCCGTCGTTCAGGACGCGGGGAGCGAAGCGCAGAAGCGGCGCATCTTCGCCAACATCCTCGACGGATGGAGGATCGGCAACGCGGGGCCCGAGCGCAGCAGCAAGAACACCTTGGAGACGAAGGCGCGCCTCACCCGCGACGGCGATGCGTTCCGTTTGAACGGGGAGAAGTTTTACTCCACCGGCGCGCTCTTCGCACATTGGGTCAGCGTCAAAGCGGTGGACGACGAAGGCCGAAATGTCATGGCCTTCGTCCGCCGCGGCACCCCTGGACTTCGCATCGTCGACGATTGGTCCGGCTTCGGCCAGCGAACCACCGCCAGCGGCACCGTGCAGCTCGAGAACGTGCGCGTCGGCGCGGACGACGTCATCCCCAGCGGCGTTCTGGCGCAAAAGCCCAGCCTGCACGGCCCCATCTCGCAGTTGATCCAAGCGGCCATCGACCTCGGCATCGCCCGCGGCGCCATCGCAGACACCATCGCCTTCGTCCGCGAGCGCACGCGCCCCTGGATCGACGCGGGGGTCGAGGCGGCGAGCCGTGAGCCGTTCACCATCGCCGAGGTCGGAAAGCTCGAGGTGGAGCTGCACGCCGCCGAGGCGCTGCTCGTCAAAGCCGCGCGAACATTGGATACGCTCGGCGCCGCGGCCGCCAAGACCGTCGATGCCGAGGGCGCGGAGGCCGCCGCGGCCGTCGACGCCGAGACCGTGGCGCGCGCATCCATCGCGGTGGCAGAGGCCAAGGTGCTGACCACCGAGGTCGCCCTCTCGGCGAGCGAAAAATTGTTCGAGCTCGCCGGCTCGCGCGCCACCCTCGCCGAGTTCAACCTCGATCGCCACTGGCGCAACGCGCGCACCCACACGGTGCACGATCCCGTGCGCTGGAAGTGCTACGCGGTCGGCGACTACTACCTCAATGGCACCTTGCCCGCGCGCCACGCCTGGATTTGACCGACATGCCCCGAGAGGACCACCCCGTGAGCGAACCTCGATCGCAACCAACGGAACAGGACCGGGCCCGGCGAATCCAAAGCGACGCGCAGGCCCTCGAAATCGCAACCGAATTGTCTTTGCAATTTGCCCGCGGCGCAGCCGAGCGCGATCGCGAGGCGCGCGCGCCCCGGGCGGAGCTGGACCAGTTCTCGCGCTCCGGCCTGTGGGCGATCACGGTCCCGCGGGAATACGGCGGGGCCGATGTGTCGAGCGTCACCCTCGCCAAGGTCGTGAGCACCGTGGCCAGCGCCGATGGTTCGCTGGGGCAAATCCCGCAGAATCATTATTACGCCGTGGAGCTGGTGCGCGTGGTCGGGCGCGAATCGCAGAAGCGCCGCTTGTTCGAGCGGGTCCTCGAGGGGGAGCGCTTCGGCAACGCGCTGGCCGAAATCGGGACGAAGACGGCCGACGTGCGCACCACGCGCCTCGTGCGCGACGGCGACGGGTACCGCGTGCGCGGCCGCAAGTTCTATGCGACGGGCGCCATCTTCGCCCAGCGCATCCCCACCTTGGTGGTGGACGAAGAGGGCGTGCAGCAGCTCGCCTTCGTCGCGCGCGACGCCGAAGGGCTCACCGTGGTCGACGACTGGACCGGCTTCGGGCAGCGCACCACGGGGAGCGGCAGCGTCATCCTCGACGATGTGTACGTGCACGCCGAGGACGTGATCGCGTTCCAATCCGCCTTCGATCGCCCGACCGCCGCGGGGCCGTTCGCGCAGATCCTCCACGCCGCCATCGACACCGGCATCGCCCGCGGCGCCTACGAGGCCGCGCTGGCGTTCGTGCGCACCCGCGCCCGACCCTGGATCGACTCGGGCGTGGAGCACGCCAGCGAGGATCCGCTGACCATCCACGCCTTGGGCCGCCTCGCCATCCGCGTGCACGCCGCCGAAGCACTGCTGGAGCGCGCGGGCGAGATCCTCGACGTCGCGCGCGCCGAGCCCACCGTGAAGACGGTGGCCGAAGCGTCCATCGCGGTGGCCGAGGCACGCGCACTGAGCACCGAGGTAGCGCTCGCAGCCGGCACCCAGTTGATCGAGCTGGGCGGGGCGCGCGCCACCCTCGCCGAGCAAGGCTTGGATCGCTATTGGCGCGACGCGCGCACCCACACGTTGCACGATCCCGTGCGCTGGAAATACTACGCGGTGGGAAATTACTATTTGAACGACGAGCTGCCGCCGCGACGCGGGACCCTTTGAGGCCTACGATGCCCAAAAAGCAAATACGCATCAACGCCTTCGACATGAACTGCGTCGGCCACATCAACCACGGCCTCTGGACGCACCCGCGCGACCGCTCCACCGATTATACGTCGCTCGATTATTGGACCAATCTGGCCCGGTCGCTGGAGCGCGGGCTCTTCGACGGGCTGTTCATCGCCGACATCGTGGGCGTGTACGACGTTTACGGCAACGGCGTCGATCTCACCCTCCAGGAGTCCATTCAGCTGCCGGTGGGCGATCCATTGCTCTTGGTCTCGGCCATGGCCCACGTCACCCAGCACCTCGGCTTCGGCCTCACCGCGAACCTCACCTACGAGCCCCCGTACCTGTTCGCGCGCCGCATGTCGACCTTGGATCACCTGACGCGCGGGCGGATCGCGTGGAACATCGTCACCGGCTACCTGGAGAGCGCGGCCAAGGCGATGGGCTTGCGCGCGCAGCCGGAGCACGATCTGCGCTACGACCAAGCCGACGAGTACCTCGAGGTGCTCTACCGGCTCTGGGAGGAGAGCTGGGAGGACGGCGCGGTGCTCGCCGACCGCGCGCGGCGCGTTTATGCGCAGCCGGACAAGGTGCATAAGATCCGGCACGCCGGGAGGTTCTTCGAGGTGGAGGGCTACCACCTGTGCGAGCCCTCGCCGCAGCGCACGCCCGTGCTCTTTCAGGCCGGATCCTCCGATCGCGGCCTCGCCTTCGCCGGCCGCCACGCCGAGTGCGTCTTCATCAGCGGGCAAAACAAAGCCGCCACGCGCGAACAGGTGGCCAAGGTGCGCGAGAGCGCCGCCCGCGCGGGGCGCGATCCGTTCGACGTCAAGGTGTTCATGGGCCTCACGGTCATCGCGGCGAAGACCGAGGCCGAGGCCCGAGACAAACAAGCCGAGTATTTGCGTTACGCGAGCGCCGAGGCGGGGGTGGCCCACTTCGCGAGCTCCACCGGGATCGATTTCGCTCGATACGATTTGGACGAGCCCATTCGATACGTAAAGACCAACGCCATCCAATCGGCGGTGAACAACCTCACCGTGAAGAACACCGATTGGACCGTGCGCAAGCTACGAGCCCAGCACGCCCTGGGCGGCCGCTATTTCACGATCGTGGGCTCGCCCTTGCAGGTCGCCGACGCGATGGAGAGCTGGATCGACGAGACGGGGCTCGACGGCTTCAACTTGACGCGCACGGTCACCCCCGAGAGCCACGAGGACTTCATCGACTTGGTGGTGCCCGAGCTGCAGAGCCGCGGCGTCTACAAAACGGAATATGCACCTGGGACCTTGCGCCGGAAGCTCTTCGAGGCCGGCGACAGGCTGCCGCCGAACCATACCGGCGCCGCCTGTCGTGCACCGCCCGAATCCACGCTTCGCTGACCCAAGGAGCTCTCCATGTCCAAATCCGCCCTCGCGCCCTCGCGGCTCACATGGCCCGCCGCCATCGCCGTCGTCGCCATCACTTTGTTCCTCGCCTTCGGATTGAACCGCGCCTTCCACGCGGCGACCGTCACCGACCATGCCAAACCGCTCCGCCTCGGCACCACCGGCGCCTTCGTTCCTCCGCTGGAGGCGGCCGTGCAGGAGGCGGCCAAGCGCGGCATTTCGGTGGAGCTGATCGAGTTCAGCGATTGGAGCACGCCCAATATCAGCCTGGCCAACGGCGATATCGACGTCAATTACTTCCAGCATGTCCCCTTCCTGGAGAACGCCAAACGGGAGGGCAAATTCGATCTCGTCCCCTATGCGTCGGGGATCCTCAACAACGTGGGGCTCTATTCGAAGAAGCACAAAAGCTTCGCGGAGCTCCCCGACGGCGCGCGGGTGGCCATCGCCAACGATCCGGTGAACGAGGGGCGCGGATTGCAGCTGTTGGCCAAGGCCGGGCTGCTTGAGCTCAAGCCGGGCGTGAGCTACAAGGCGACCTTGAAGGACGTCACCAACAATCCCAAGCACCTCACCATCCTGGAGGTCGAGGCCGTGCAGCTCGTACGCGCCTACGACGACGCCGATTTGGTCCAGGGTTATCCCGCGTACATTCGCCTGGCGAAGACCTTCGACCCCCAATCGGCGCTCTTGTTCGATGGATTGGATCACAAGGAGTACGTCATTCAATTCGTGATCCGCCCCCAGAGCCGGAACGACGAGCGGCTGCGGGAGTTCGTCGACGTCTACCAGCACTCCCCGGTGGTGCGTGCCGCCCTCGACAAGGCGCACGGAAACCTCTATGAGCGCGGTTGGGAGCTTTGAGCCCAGGGGAGCTCCGAGGCCGGAATCGCGTACAATCGGCGCATGAACGAAAAGACGGGCCCTCGAAGCCTGCGGGAAAAATTACGCGAACAACCAGGGGAACCCAGGCTGATCGTCGCCCCCGGGGCCTACGACTGCATCACCGCCCGCGCCGTGCAGCACGCGGGCGCAGCCGCTGTTTACATGACGGGCGCCGGAACGGCGGCCGCGCTCGGTTATCCCGATTATGGCCTGCTCACCCTCACCGAGATGGCCGAGAACGCGGGGCGCATCGCGGCGAGCGTCGACCTGCCCGTCATCGCCGACGCCGACACCGGCTACGGCAATGAGCTCAACACCGTGCGCACGGTGCGCGAGTTCGAGCGGCGCGGGGTGGCCGCCATTCATCTGGAGGACCAGGCCTTTCCCAAAAAGTGCGGACACCTCGACGACAAAGTTCTCGTGAGCATGGACGACTTCGTGGCCAAAATCCGCGCCGCCGTGGCCGCGCGCTCCGATCCGCATTTCATGCTCATCGCCCGGACGGACGCGCGCGCGGTCCTGGGGTTCGAGCAGGCCATCCACCGCGCCAACGCCGCCCTCGCGGCCGGCGCCGACATGGCGTTCGTGGAGGCGCCGGAGACGGTGGAGGAGATCCGAGCCATTCCGCGATTGGTGCGCGGTCCCTGTATGCTAAACATGGTGTGGGGCGGCAAAACGCCCGATATGCCCTTTTCGGAGGTGGAGTCCGCGGGCTACCGGCTGGCCATCTTGCCGTTGATGCTCATCGGGGCGGCGGTCGCCGCCTGCGATCGCGCGCTCGAGGCCATGAAAGAGCACGGCCGCCATCCCTCGCTGGGCGACACCACGGTGCGGCAAACCTTTTCGCGCTTTGGCGCCGACGAATGGGACCATGTGCGCGACGCGCTGCGCGAGGATGCACTTCGCTCCGAGGAGCCAATTCCACCTACGGAGAGGAAGGTGTAATCTGCTCGCAGGGGATGGGAACGATAGGCCAAGGGGGCAAACGACCGCGCGGCACCTTGCTCCGGGTGCTGGGGGTCGGCTTCGGTCTGGCGGTGACCATCGGCAACACCGTGGGCGCAGGCATTCTGCGCACCCCGGGTGAGATCGCGGCGCAGCTGCCAAACGCCGCGATCTTTCTGGCCGTGTGGCTCGCCGGCGGCGCGTACGCGCTCCTCGGGGCGCTGACCGTCTCCGAGCTGGGCGCCATGATGCCGCGCTCGGGCGGCTATTACGTCTTCGCGCGCCGCGCGTTCGGCGACTTTCCGGCCTTCGTCTTCGGCTGGACGGATTGGTTCGCGCAAGCCGGCACCATCTCGGGCGCATCCATCGTGGTGGGCGAGTGCGCGGGCGAGCTATTCCCGGCCCTTCGGGGCCACCATGTCGCCATCGCCGTGGCCACCGCCTCCGGCATCGCCCTCCTGCAAGCGCGCGGCATCCGCTGGGGCGCGGCCCTTCAAAACGCGTCGAGCGCGGCCAAGGCGCTCCTCTTCCTCGTCCTCCTGGTCGCCTTCTTCGCGCTCACCCCGGGCGCCGCCCCCGACACCTCGCCTGCGCCGCGCGCGACGGGCGCCAGCACGATCCCGTTGGCCACCGCCGTGGTGCTGGCGCTGCAAGCGGTGATCTACACGTACGACGGGTGGTACGGCATCATCTACTTCGGCGAAGAGGTCCGCGAGCCCGGCCGCGACGTCCCCCGCTCGATGATCGGCGGCGCCGTCTCCATCATCGCGCTTTATCTTTTGGTGAACCTGGCGCTGGTTCACGTGCTCTCACTGTCGGGCATCGCGGGCGAGACCGTCGCCGTGGGCACGGCCGCCGCGCGCATCTTCGGGGAGCACGGCGGCGATCTCGTGCGGGTGGTGGCCATCGTCAGCATGATCAGCGCCATCACCGCATTTCAGCTCATGACCAGCCGCATCCCGGTGGCCATGAGCCGCGACGGGCTCTTGCCCGCGTCCATTTCCGAGATCAACGCGGGCGGAACCCCGACGATGGGGCTCCTGTCGAGCACGGGCATCGCGGTGCTCTTCATCCTCACCGGCTCGTTCCAAAAGGTGACCGCGCTGATGGCCTTCTTCTTCGTCTCCAACTACGTGATGGCCTTCGTCACCATCTTCGTGCTCCGCCGCCGCGAACCCGACGCCCCCCGCCCCTACCGCGCATGGGGCCACCCTTTCACCACCGGCCTGGCGCTCCTCGTCTCTGTCGTCTTCCTCGCGGGCGCCGTCTCCGACGATACGCGCAACAGCGTTCACTCGCTCTTGATTCTGGCGTCGAGCTACCCCGTGTACCGCGTGCTGCGGCGCTTTGGGGGTGCGTGGAGTGTTCACGCTCGATAGCGTGATTTTTGCGTATGCAAAACGACA
The DNA here is from genome assembly GCA_037157815.1 of Sorangiineae bacterium MSr11954. NCBI lineage: Bacteria > Pseudomonadati > Myxococcota > Myxococcia > Myxococcales > Pendulisporaceae > Pendulispora > Pendulispora albinea. The sequence goes on along the minus strand of CP089984.1, from coordinate 995,720 downwards.
ACGAGGACGACTCGGTCCTGACCGGTATGTGCGTTTGCGTCAACGACATGAATTGCGCGCGACCCTGGCACGAACATCGACGTAACCGAGCCGTGCATGTTACGGTAGCCGCGCCATCGAAACGGGCGCCGTACAATGGAGGAAATCGCTCATGGATGTCGAACGGATAATTACGAGCAAATTTGCCAGCGCAGTCAATCGCTCTCCCGAAGAAATCGACCCGAACGCAAATCTCATCCAGTATGAGGGCATGAATTCGATATTGGCCGTTCAGCTCATCTCCCAACTCGAGTCGGAGTTCGGCATCCATATCGACCAAGACGAAATACGCCACATCCAAACGCTGAACGACATTATTTCATTGACCAAGAAGAAGGTGGGACAGCCCGCGTAGAAGCCGCGACGTGAACCGCGAATAGCGCTCAATCGGCGCGCGCCTTGTTCCGCGCCATCGCCGCCCGCGCGAGCTCCAACGCTTTGTCGAGCGCGCCCTCGGCAGGGACGCGAACATCGGGGGTCACCCCCGTCCCTTCCCAATCCGCATTCGTAATGGGATTGATCGAGCGCCCGGTGGACAGCGAAAGAACGAAGTGCGGGCTCAATTTGCGATCGTCGTTGGGGTGCGCGCCGCCCCCGCTCGGCTCACCGATCACGACCACGCGTTTGAGCGCCTGCAGATCGTACGCAAAGGCTTCGGCCGCCGAGAACGTCTTCTTCGAAATGAGAACATATACCGGTTTGCGGCCGCCGAGCTTCGGTCCTGGAACGTTCGCGGCCGTAAAACCGGGAGTGACCTTGTCGTCGGCCCGCGTGTAAGTACCGCTCATGGGCTTGGGCCCATCGTCGAACAAATACGAGGCCAAGTAGTTCACCATATCGCCCCCGCCGCCGTTCTGGCGCAGATCGATGACCAGCGCGTCGCTCGTCGCCAGGAGGGTCATCGCCGCGGTGGCGGCGCGCGCCACCTCCGGCCCCAGATCGAGCGGGGCGAAGACCCGCAGATCGAGCAGGCCGATGTTGTCGGGGAGGTGCTCCACCTTCGCGAAGCCATAGTGCACGCGCTCGCCGTAGTACCGGTCGTTGTCGCGCTTTTCCATTTCGAGCTTGGCGCGCGCGTCGTCCTCGGGGAGCGCCTCGGCGTGGTACTCGACCCAGAGGTGCCCATCGTGGCTGAAACCGCGCATGTCCTCCGTGAGCCTCCGCGCCAGCTCGGTGCGCTCGGCCTTCGCGTAGCGCCCTTCCCGCAGCCGCGCGCGAAGGTGCTCGGCCAGCGCGCGACCTTTGTCGGCGAACACGTAGCCCTTTTCGATCTCGGAGGCCGCAGCATTTACGATGCTCGCGGCGTCCTCCCGCGCCGGCTTGGCTTTGGCCGCCGTCGCCGAGGGCGATGGTGTGGCCATGCACGAGGACAAGAACCCCAAAAGAAGAATCTTCGCCTTCATTCGTTCTTACTTCGCCTTTTTTGGTGTCCGTGTACGCACACGGGTCGCGCGCTCGCCGGCGGCCCCGAGCTCCGCCGAGACCCGCTCGTAGAAGGAGCGCCGCTCGAGCGCCTCCGCCGCGCCATCGAGCGCCCGCGACAGCGATACCTCCAGCTCTTGGTCCAGTGAAAGCGCGGCGGCGGAGATGGCGTCCCAATAGGGCTGGAGCACCGCCATCACCCGTTGCCCCTTGGCGCTCAGATGGACCTTGCGCTCCCGCGCATCTTCGCCTCGGACGACCACCACCAGACCCGCGCCGAGCATCTCGGAGATGGTTTGGCTGAGCGCCGAGTGGGTGAGCCCCGAGCGCACGGCCAGCGCGCGGATGGTGCACGAGCCCTCCGCCTCCAGCGCCTGATACACGGGGTAGTAGCGCGCTCGAAAGGCAACGCCCGCGTGCTCGTAGATGCGCTCCACGTCCCCGTCGAGCAGGCTCACCAGCCGGCGCAGCTTCGTTCCCAAGCCATGGACCATTGTATGAGCCCTAATATATTAGCGCTAACACATCCGTCAAGGCGGGCGGCGTCGCATTTCGGGCTTTACCGATCGCGCCTGCTGTCGGAGCATGGCGCCGTGACGGGAAGGAAGAGCGCCGAGTTCGTGGAGTCACTCGACCGAGGATTTCGAGTCATTCGCGCGTTCGACGCGACGCACGCCTCGATGACCCTCTCGGAGGTCGCCGAGCGGGCCGATCTCACCCGCGCCGCGGCGCGGCGGTTTCTTCACACCTTGACCGAGCTGGGGTACGCGAGCTTCGACGGCAAGCGCTTTGCGCTCACCGCGCGCGTGCTGGAGCTCGGCTTCGCCTACCTGCGCTCCTTGCGGCTGCCCGACATCGTCACGCCCTACCTGCGCACGGTGAGCGAAACCCTGGAGGAGTCGTGCAGCGCCTCGGTGCTGGAGGGGGAAGACATCGTGTACATTGCACGTGTTGCCACCCGCCGCATCATGAGCGTCGACCTCGGCGTGGGGGCGCGGCTCCCGGCCGCCTCCACCTCGATGGGGCGCGTGCTGCTCGCATTTCTCCCCCCGCCCGAGCGCGAAGAGCGCCTCGCCCGCGCCGAGCTCACACCGCTCACGCGCCACACGGTCACCAGCAAGGCCAAGCTTCGCGCGATTCTCGACGAAGTTCGCGAGCGCGGCTACTGCGTGGTCGATCAGGAGCTCGAGGAGGGGCTGCGCTCGATCGCCGTCCCTTTGATCGATCATCACGGCCGGGTGCACGCGGCCATCAATGTCAGCGCGCAGGCCAACCGCGTCGGCCTCGATGCGATGAAGCGAAAATTCTTGCCCGTGTTGAAGAAAGCAGCCGACGGCGTTCGGGCCGTTCTCTCCTGATCCGGCTCGTCCTAGGACGAGGACGGGTGGCGCGCTCCTGCTCGGGTCAGCTCGGCGACGATGGACGCACGCGCTTGCAAGGCGGCGGCGAGCCGCGCGTTCACCGCGTCCACCGCACCCTGCGGCGCGGTATCCGGGTTGCCGGCCGAGAAGGGCGGCTCGGGGGCATACTCGAGATTGAGCTGCACGGTCTCGGCCTCGAGCCGCCCCGCGAGCTCGGCCAGCACGGTCAGGCCGAGATCGATCCCCGCGGTGACCCCGCCGCCGGTGAAGACGTGGCCGTCTCGAACGACGCGCGCGCGCACCGGGATCGCGCCCAGCGGCTCCAGAAAATGGTGCGACGCCCAATGCGTGGTGGCGCGCCGGCCCTTCAAAATGCCCGCCGCCCCCAGAACGAGCGCCCCCGTGCACACGGACGCCACGTAGCGCGTGCTCGCTGCGCGGGCGCGGACGAAGTCGAGCACCTCGTCGTCCTGCATGAGCGCGTTGACCCCAGCGCCGCCCGGGAGGCACAAAAGATCGAGCGCGGGACAGTCCGCGAAGGTCATGGTCGGGGTGAACTCCAAGCCGGTGCTGGAGCGAACGCGGTCCAGGTTCTTCCAGAGGAGGTGCACGTTGCATGACTTCGCCTCCGCGAAGAGCTCGTACGGTCCCGTCAGATCCAGCTGTTGCAACTTGGGAAAAACGAGAAAACCAATCTGGAATGCCATGGCGTCCATCTCCCGGTCGGGGTCGAAGGTTTGACCCTCGTGATCGCATGCGCCACCCTGAGTTGGAAACGCCAATGATCCCTCGATTTACGCCAACGCCGCCGCGCCGGATCGAGCTGCTCGCCTTTCCCAACGTGCAGCTCCTCGATATCGCGGGGCCGCTGCAGGTCTTTGCCTCGGCGAACGATCTCGCGCGTGCGGCAGGGAACGCGGCGCCTTACGAGCCATTCGTGGTCGCGCAGGGAGAGCATGTCACGACCTCGGCGGGTCTCGGGCTCGCGACCCTCCCCTTGCCCTCGCCGGCCACCGCGCTCGATACGCTCATCGTCGCGGGCGGCTTTGGTGTTTACCCCATTTGCGACGACCGCCCGCTCATCGACTGGGTAAAGCGCCGCGCGGACTCCGCGCGCCGCGTGGCGTCCGTGTGCAGCGGTGCGTTCTTGCTCGCCACCGCCGGGCTCCTCGATGGCCGCCGGGTGGTGACCCACTGGAAGCGCTGCGACGAGTTTGCGCGTCGTTTTCCGGCCGTGCGGCTGGATCCGAATCCCATCTTCATCGAAGACGGCAAATTTTGGACGTCGGCAGGTATCACGGCCGGCATCGACTTGGCGCTGGCGCTGCTCGAAGCCGATCTCGGGCACGCCATGGCGCTCGCGGTGGCGCGGCAGCTCGTGGTCTTTCTCAAGCGGCCAGGCGACCAGGCGCAATTCAGCACGGCGCTCACCCGCCAACAGGACGACGCGCGCTTCGAGCGCCTGCACGGCTGGATCGCCGAGCACCTGGACGCCGATCTCTCCGTGACCGCCCTGGCGCGCGAAGCAGGTATGAGCGCGCGCAACTTCGTCCGCCGCTACCGCGAAGCGGCGGGCATCACCCCCGCGCGCGCCGTCGAACAAATGCGGGTGGAGGCCGCGCGGCAAATGCTCGAAGCGATGCAGCCGGTCAAGCGCGTCGCCGACCGCTGCGGCTTTGGCTCCGAGGAGACGATGCGGCGCAGCTTCTTGCGCCTCTTGGGCACGAGCCCCAGCGCGTACCGCGATCGGTTCGCGCAGCGAAGTGTGTAGGCGTCGTTACGTTCGCAATGCAGCTCCCGATGCCAAACGGCATCCGTGAGATGCGTACAAATGCATCGACCCGAGCCTCACGAAGTTTCGCAACATGAAACGGTCAACACCATCCACAGCGCAACACAATGCGCGATTCAGGTGGGTGTCGGGTTCACCACCTTTGGGTTCGAACGACCACTCGAAATCGAGCCTCACGTTCGAATGTCGTTCGCGACGTAGCGATTGAAAAATCGCCCCCACGTTGCTCCGGTTACGCGCGAATATCGTTCGCGACGTAGCGATTGGGAATCGCTTCGACATTACCTCGGTTAAGCACTCGAAGCCCGAGCCAACGTCGCGAAGCGAATCGGGCGTCCCCCTACATTTCATTTGCACGATAGTCATTTTAACGTATTGAGTACGCATTGCCGACGCGGCGCGAGTGATGGCCGGCCCGTCTGCACCTTAATGCATGGAGGAGATCCACGTGAATGCAACCGATGCACCCGTAACATCCGAAGATCCGTGCTTTCGAGTCACCGCGGTCGTCGTAAAAACCGGTACGTCTCAGGGTATTCCCGATTTGGATGTGGAAATCTGGGAGGCGGGGGCAGACTGGACGACACCTCGAGGACTTGCCGTCACCAACTACGCTGGGGCAATTTCGGTCATCATCGACCGGGACGACCTCAAGAAGGGCGCCATCTTCTACTTCCGCATCTACCAAGACGGTGTCCTTCTCCGCGATACGAAAGACGTCATCCATTGGAAAGAAGACGTCGGCGAATGTGGTGTCACCATCCCGGTAACCCCGCTGCCCGTGATCTATCGCGGAGGATGCTGCGCTCGGTACGTTGTCCGTGGCAAAGTGGTCGGAGGTACGTCCGACGACGCGTTGCGCGGGATCGCGGGGCTCAACGTGGAGCTCTGGGAGGACGGCGCCACCTGGGCCGCGCCGCGAGCGGTCGCCGTCACGGACGACAAGGGTGATTTTCGCGCAGAGCTGAGCGAGGCGGATCTCGTAACCTCGGCGAAGAGCGTCCATTTCGTCGTCTACAGCAGCGATCGCACGAAGAAGTTGGCCGACACGTCGGGGTCGGTGACGTGGACCCCATCGCAGCTGGACAACCCCGTCCAGATTCGTGTGTTGACGGGCGAGGTTCGTACGCAGGTGACGGGATTCGTGCGCACGAGAGACGCCGTACCGCAATCGAAGGTCATCGTTAAAGCATTTGCGCTGCAAATGCGCGCCGAAACGCTCGTCGGAACCTCGGCGGCGACGGGTGACAATGGCTATTATACGCTCATTGCGGAGTACGGCGACAAGAAGCTCGATCTCCTTTTGCGTGCGTACGATGACACCAATCAGGAAATCGCTCACTCCGAGCTCATCACGGACGCCGGTCCCGTGGTCCATGTCGACCTCGTCGTCGGTAATGTGAGCCATGTTGGCCCATCGGAGTTCGTCCGGATCGCTGGACCTGTGGACGAAGCTCGCGGGGCCATTGCCCGCAAAGATCTCACGCCCCAAGACGTCGGCGCGGTGGCGGCCAAGTACCGACTGGATCCCGCGTTGGTCCGCCTCTTCGTCGAGGCGGCGCGCGCGGCATCTCTCGGGGGCCCGCCGCTCCTTCCAGAGTTGTTCTACGCGCTCGGACGCCACGAGCGGACCGTCTCTCTTTCATCGGCGCTCGCGCTCCCACGGACCGACAACAACGCGGCCCTGAAAGCGGCTCTCGATGACAACGTGCTCCCGTCGTCGTTCGCCGCGCTGGCGACCGCGCAGCTCGACGCGCTCGACGCGTTGCGTGTGGGGGCATCCCTCACCGACAAGACATCGAACCAGTCGACGCGCCTCTCGGTCATCTTGGCGATCGCCGGGCTGACGGCGGACGAGCGGACCGTACTTTTGGACACGTATCTCGGCCACCTCGGTACACCGGACCATTTTTGGCAGTTCGCGGCCCAGTTACCCCCCATCAAGAGCAAGCCGGAGCTCGTCGCCAAGCTTCCCGCCGCGCGTCTGGCCCTGCACCTGGGTGTCCTCACCCTCAATCACCCGCCGCTGGTGCAGGCCCTCTTGAGCTCCGGGGTTACGGCCCCGAGCGCGCTCGCGAAGCTATCCATCTCGGACTGGCTCGACCACATCCAGTCGACGGTGACGCTCCCCGGTTCGACGTCGACCCGAGTGGGGGCTCCGCTGGAAATCGTCGGCAACAACCCCGAATCGACGTATGCCGAAACGCTCCATTCGCTCGCCACGCAAGCCTACCCCGCGCCGGCCATCGCCGCAGGGCTGACCGCGAACCCCATCCCGAATACGGCGCCGCTGACCAAGTTTTTCGATGCGAATGCGGCCTTCGATTTTACGACGACATCGGTTCACGCCTATGCCCGGGCCAATCCGAACGCGTTCAAAGACAACCCCAACGGCAGGGCCCAGGTCGAGCGAATGGCCCGTCTCGTGGGCGTTGCCTCGTCCGATGCGACGTATTCTTCCGTCCAGACCTTATGGAACAAGGGATTCCATTCGGCCGGCAGCGTCTACCGCTATGGAAAAGAGCCGTTCATCGAGGAAGTGGCCAGTACCCTCGGCGAGACCGCGGCCGCCAAGATTTACGACAATGCGGCGCAAAGGCATATCCTGGCGCTGACCCTTGCCTCCCAGTACGGGGCCGCGTTCCAGTTCCCGGGTGTCGACGGGGCGATTCCCGTGCTTGGAGGCAGCACGCCGCCCGAATCGATCCCGGACTGGAATGCGCTCTTCGGCAGCCTCGACTATTGTGCATGCGAGCAGTGCCAGTCGATCTTCGGACCGAGCGCCTACCTGACGGACATTCTGAGCTTCCTCACCAAGCGCCCTATCTCGGGATCCCCCAAAGCTCTCGATGTCCTCAAGCAGCGGCTCCCCGATATCACGAAGATTCGGCTGTCGTGCGCCAACACCAACACGGTGCTTCCCCAGATCGACCTGGTCAACGAGCTGCTCGAGCTGCGCGTTGCGCCGCCGGCGCCGGGATCGGTGCCCGCGTACCAGACGACGTGGTCGGCGGGCGATCTTGCCGTCCACCCGGAGCACCTGCGGAGCGAAGCTTATGATCAGCTGCTCCAGGCCGTGTATCCCTGGGCGCTTCCCTACCATCATTGGGTAGACGAGTCGCGTGCGTACCTGGGTATTCTCAACGTGAGCCGCGCGGAGCTGCGCAGCGCGCTCGTGGAGGATCCGATCACGGATCTCTCGGTGGCCCTCGAGATCCTCGGGTTGACGACATACCAGCGGGCGATCATCACCGCCACGGGCGCGAGCATCGAATCGCTCCAGCTGGGCGATTATTGGGGGCAGACGGGTCAACCCTCGGAGTGGATACCCAAGCTCGTGCCCGTACCTGCATTTCTTGCCGCGTCCGGGCTCTCCTTCGACGAGCTTCCAGCTCTCCTCGCGACCTCGTATGTGAGCGCCGGCCAGGCCGTCAACATCGCGTTTCCATCCGGATCATGCGATGTGAACAAGGCGACCCTCGCCGGAATCACGGCGTCCTCCGCGTCGTTCTTCGACCGAATTCACCGCTTCGAGCGGCTGCGTCGTGCTCTTGGGTGGTCCCCGCACCGCCTGGATCGGGCAATCGCGACCATGGGCTCCGGGAGCATCGACGATGCCTTGCTCCAGCAGCTATCCTACGCTCAACGGATTGTAGCGAGGTCGAAAGCCGATCTGGACGCGGTCCTCACCTGGCGCGCGGGTGCCATCATCGACACCCATCCGGATTCGGTCACCAAGCTGTCTCCGTTCGAAACGATGTTTCAAAGCCGGACGACGTCCGCCAAGGCGGCCGAAAACGTCTTCAAGCTGAGCGCCGACCGGAAAACGTTGGCCGATGAGAGCAAGAACCTGACAGGCTATTACACCGATCTGGCGGCCGGTCTCTCGAGCGACGTCGCCTCGTTGACCGCGATCGCCAATCACGAAGGGCTAACGAATCAGCTTACGCTCGCGAACATTTCGACGCTGTATCGCTACGTCACCCTCGCGCGAGCCCTCAAAATTTCCGTGTCGACCCTCCTCGTGCTCCTGAAGCTCACGGGGAGAACTCCATTCGCAGCGAGCACGCCGGATCATGCACTGCGGTTGTGGGACGACCTCGACCGCGCGAAAGCGTACCGATTCTCGCCCGAGGAGCTGAATTACATCCTCAACGATCGCGATACGACGCCGGCAACCCATCGGCCCAACGACGACGCCATCGCCCTCGTCCTCGGAGGGCTTCGCGACGTGCTGATCAAGATCGCCAAGACACCTCCCGCCCCCGAGGACCCCGACGGTACCTTGACGAAGCAGTACCTCGCAGCCGTGTTTGCAGCAAGCCCCGCGAGCCATGCCGAGCGGGCCTTTGCCATCGTCGCGGGCACCGCGACAGAAACGATTCCCGAGCAGAACGCCTTCATCGACGCCAACTTCGGCCCTTTCATGGACGCGGCCGACGCCAAGGCGAAGCTCACCGGAGACGGCAAGCTGACCATCGCGGCGAACCGCTTCGCCTACGTATTGCCGTTCGCGCAGGTGTTTGCGGGCAAGCAAGCCGCCGTGACCGAGCGGCTCGCGTCGGCGCTCGGATCGACGAATTCGATCATGAGGGCCCTTCTGTGGCAATATGCGCACGCGCGAACCTCCGCGGGAGCACCCACGGCCGCGACTTCGCTCTCTTTGTTCGTTGCGCTCGATGCCGTCGCGGGCCCGCTCTCGCCCAGCTCCGCAGGAGCGCACTTTGCGACGTATCGCTTGCTCCAGAAGATCACCGCCGTAACCACGCGACTGAAGGTCACCGTCGATGACCTGCCGTGGTTGATGACGCACGCGCCCTTGTCGCTCGACGCCTTGCCGCTCGAGCCGCCCACCGGCGCGAGCGGGCGGTTCGACCCATGGCGACGACTCATCGACGCAGCGGACCTTCGAAATGACTTTGCGGGAAGGCGCCTCTTCGACCTGTTCGAACGTGCGGCGACGGGCGCGGACGGATGGTCGCGCGCGAAATTTCTGGCCGAGGTCGTCGCCCGTACGGGGCTCGATTCGAGCGATCTGACCTACTTCGCCGATGTGTACCAATTGACCTATCCCGCCAACTTCACGGACGAGCGTGCCCTGCGACGACTGAAACGGTCGCTGGCGATCACGCAGCGGTTGGGGATTTCGGCTTCCATCGTCTGGCCGTGGAGGGACGTCCTCGGGGGCCCGAGTGACACGGCCACCGATGGTCCGACCGCCTCGCGGGCGCAGGCCAACGCCATCAAGCAAGCCGTACGTGGAACTTTTGCGCCGGAAGCCTGGCCCGATGCGGCCAAGCCGGTGCGCAACGGATTGCGCGAGCGCCAGCGCGATGCGCTCGTCAGCTATGTCGTGCATCACGATCCGTCCGGTCCTACCGATGCCAATGCGCTTTCGGATCATCTCTTGACGGACGTGCTCATGAGCGGGTGCGCGCAAACATCGCGCATCAAGCACGCACTGGGGTCCGTCCAGATGTTCGTGCAGCGCATTCTCCTGAACCTCGAAGCGCTCGCGACCCCCTCCCTCGTCTTCTCCACCGATGACGCGAGCCAGTGGGGATGGATGAAGAATTATCGGGTCTGGGAGGCGAATCGCCGGATCTTCATCCACCCCGAGAATTGGATCGAGCCGCAGCTCCGCGACGACAAGACGCCGCTCTTCAAGGCGCTCGAGGCGGATCTGGCGAAACAGGACCTCACGTCGGAGGCGGCAGAAGACGCCGTGCTCGCGTACCTGCAGGGGCTCGATGAGATTGCTCACCTCGAAGTGATCGCGATGACCGGCGATTACGAATCGACGAACACGCTGACGTATCACGTGGTGGCCCGCACGAAGTCGATTCCGCGCACGTACTATTACCGGACATGGGTCGGCCGGCGCTATTGGACGGCGTGGGAGAAAATCGACCTCGATATCCAAAGCGACCATGTCCAACTCGCCATCTCCAATCGTCGTCCCTACCTGATTTGGGCCGTCGTCACGCAAGCATCGGCGCAAAATTCGTCTTCAACGCGACCCGCGGGCTCGGGGTCGATTGGTGCAATCGTCGGAGCGGCGGTGGGCGCGACTTCGGGCGAGCCCGCGAAGCCGCGGCTCGACGTGCGTCTACGTTGGAGTACACGCCACCGGGGGACGTGGACCAAGGTACAACAGTCGAACGGCGCTTTGCCTGCGCAGTTCAACGATCCGGGCGTGCTCGACCGCCCGGAGTTCGAGGTCGATCCGTACAATCGAAACGTTCGGGCCTCGGCCGAGGAGCGACTCCAGCTCGCGAGCGAAAGGCTCGCTCTGCGAACGTCGATCGACAAGAAGACCGACGAGCTCATCGTCGACGTCGTCGCATCCGACGTGTTCGTCTTTACCGGCTACGAGGTGATCTCCAGCGGTTGGGACCCATGGCCCGAGCCGAACGCACCTCGTGTCCCGAGGTTCGAGCCCAAAACGTACACGTGGGGTCAACACTTCCGGCTCGCAGGCAGTCGCGGCATTGCATATCCGGAGTTCTATTCCGCCGTTCCGATCGAGGAGAACAGGACCCCCATTTCGCGCACCCAGGCCTATTACCAGTGGCTTCGCACGAAATACCGAGGGCTCGCGCTCCCGATCCCCTACAGGGGGCGCATCTTCTCGAGCTACGACGATGGCCCGAGCCGAATCGATGCTTGGGTTCTGGACACGACACCGACTTCGATGGATGTGGTGCGCGCTCCAGGGCTCCGCCTCCGCAGCCCTGCAGGCGATCCGCGAAATATCGATTTGTCCTTTAGTTGGACGACGGAGCCCATGTTCGTCCAGGACCGTGAGCGCTGCTTCTTCGTAACGTCGGACCCAGTGAACCCGCCGAAACCACCGCCGCCGCCGAGCCTGAAGTCCCTCGGCATTGCTTCGGTGCCACGCGCGGCGCCATTTCCACCCTCGGCGTTGGCGACGGCACCGCCACCGGTCGATAGCACCTCGAGCACGGGCCGGCTCTGGAGCGCCGTGGCAGGCCGGGACGTCGATCTCTCCGCGCCGGGCTCCCAGCAAAGGCCGTACAACGCGAGCCTCTATACCTCCGCCACCGCGACGGCCTCCAGCCGAGCGGATGCGCTCTTCACGTTCACGCCGTTCTATCATCCTTTCGTGCGAGACATGCTCCTGCAGGTTGGGCGGGACGGGATTGAAGGGCTCCTGGACCCGAAAGCGGGGACCGCTGGAGCATCGCTGCGCCGGCAGCAGCTGCGCGACACCTCCATCTTCAACAACACTTACCATCCAAGCTGGTACGTAAGAACACCGTTGCCCGTCGAAGAGTTCGACTTCGAATACCAAGGTACTTATAGCCAATACAATTGGGAGCTCTTCTTTCACATTCCGCTCTTGATCGCGAACAAGCTGACCACGGAGCAGCGTTTCGAGGAGGCGCGCAAGTGGTTCCACTATATCTTCAACCCGACGGAGCCGAAGGAGTACCCCTGGGGCGAGGAGCTCGCCCCTCAGCGATTCTGGAAGCTCAAACCCTTCTACGAGCTCGCCTCGGGCGAACACGACGAGCGCGGTCCCATTCAGCAGCTGCTGCAGCTCTTGAGTTACAAGGGCGACGACCCTGCCCGTGTGGCCGCGCGCCAGAGACTCGACGACCAAATCTTCGATTGGCGAAGGCACCCCTTCTCACCGCACCGCATCGCCCGGCTGCGCCAGGTTGCCTACCAGAAGACGGTGGTCATGAAGTACCTCGACATGCTCATCGCCTGGGGTGATCAGCTGTTCGCACGAAATACCATCGAGTCGATCCAGGAGGCCACCGAGCTCTATCTCGTCGCCCTACGAATCCTCGGACGGCGCCCGCAACGACTGCCCGCCCAGAGCGTCACGGACAAGACCTACGACGACGTCGCGTCCATGCTCGACGACTTCTCGAACCTCGAGGTGGCGCTTCCACCTTCGCCTGCCGGGTCGACTCCCTCCGACCTCGGAGGGGAGATCCTCCTTCACGGTCCCAGCCTGTATTTCTGCGTTCCACCCAACGACAAGTTGCTTCGCTATTGGGATACGGTGGAGGACCGGCTCTTCAAGATCCGGCATTGCCTCGACATCGAGGGAATTGCGCAATCGCTTCCTTTGTTCGAGCCGCCCATCGATCCCGGGCTCTTGGTAAAAGCAGCGGCGGCGGGCATCGATATCGGGAGCGTGCTCTCCGATGTATCGGCACCGCTGCCCCTACGGAGGTACACCGTGGTCGCCGCCCACGCGAGCGACTTCGTGGCCGAGGTCAAGGCCCTCGGCGCGGCGCTGCTGTCGGCGCTGGAGAAGCGCGATGCCGAAGAGCTCGCGAGCTTGCGCGCAGGGCAGGAGATCCAGCTTCTTTCGGCGATTCGGGTGACGAAGCAGCTGGCCGTCGAGGATGCAAAGAGGGCACTCGAGGGGCTCGAAAAATCACGCGACGGCGCACGAATACGGTTCGAATACTACGGCAGCCGTTCGTTCATCAATGAGTGGGAAACGGCGCACATCATCGGCGTAGGCGTCGCGGGAGGATTGCGATTGGCCGCGGGTGTCATGCGCTTGCTCTCCGGCGGCGCAGCGGCCGTGCCCGACTTCACCGCAGGCGGCGCGGGCGGTTTCAGCAGCCCGGTCGCGCTGACGAGCCTCGGCGGGACCAAGTCGGCGAGCGTGCTCGCGAACCTCGCGTCCGCGCTGGAGACGGGCGCCATCGCCGTCGATTCGGTCGCGAACATCTCGGGAACGCTCGGCTCGTACCACCGGCGAAAGGACGACTGGGAGCACCAGAAGAACCTCGCCCAAAAGGAAATCGAGCAATTCGACAAGCAGATTGCAGGCGCTCAGATCCGTATTGCCATGGCCGAGCAAGAGCTCTCGGTGCACGATGTCCAAGTCCAGAACTCCATCGACACGCGCGACTTCATGCGCGACAAATATACGAACCAAGAGCTGTACGATTGGATGATTGGACAAATCTCCGCCGTCTACTTCCAGAGTTACAAGCTCGCCTACGAGATGTGCAAGCGCGCGGAACGTGCGTGGGCGTTCGAGCTCGCCGACACGACGTCGTCCTTCATCACATTTGGCTATTGGGACAGTTTGCGAAAGGGCCTCCTCGCCGGAGAGAAGCTCGGGCTGGACCTGAAACGAATGCAGGCGGCGTACCTCGACAAGGACAAGCGTGAATACGAGCTACAGCGTGATATCGCGCTCACCATGCTCGATCCGTATGCGCTTCAAATGCTCCGCGAAACCGGCTCGTGCTTGGTGAACATCCCCGAGGCCCTCTTCGACGTCGATAGCCCCGGACACTACCTACGGCGCATCAAGCACGTCGCGCTCACCATCGCGGGTACGAGCGGTCCGTACGTGCCGGTTCGGTGCACCTTGACGCTTCTATCCAGCCAAGTGCGCACGCGCCCATCGCTCGAGAGCGGCGCGCTGGTAACCAGTAATCTGGCGGTACAGTCCGTGGTGACCAGCACGGCACGAGAGGATGGCGGTCTTTTCGAGAACAACCTGCACGACGAGCGCTACCTGCCATTCGAGGGCGCCGGCGCCGTGAGCCACTTTCGGCTCGAGCTACCCAACACCGTGCCGCTGTTCGACTATCGGACGATCTCCGAGGTCGTGCTCCACATGAAGTACACCGCGCGGGAGGGAGGAATGGCCTTTCGCACGCAGGTCAACGCGGGGCTGAAGGAGGCGCTCAACAAGACGCCTGCGGACTCCTCGTCACGTCATGGACCGCTCATCGGGTTCTCCGTCAAGAGTGCATTCTCGGATCCGTGGACCCGGTTCGTGAGCGGAAGCGGATCGACTCCGGCCCTGACCTTGGCCCTCGACCCCGATCATCTCCCCTTTCAAGCCGGCGCGGACGCTGAAATCACGGGGCTCGACTTCGTGCTTCTCGTGGATGACGTCACCGGGTGGACGAAGCTGACACTGAAGGTCACACCAAAAGACGCCCCGACGAGCGATGTCGAGCTGAAGTCGACCGGTACGGTTTTGCAAGGACAACCGACGGGATCGGTGACCTATTCGTCGCCGGTGCCACTCGGTCCGTGGACCATCACCTGCGCGCCGGCGGATATTCCACGCCTCGCGCTCGCGACGGATCTCTTCGTGATCGTCAACTACGCGCATCCGACATCGGGGTCGTTGCGATGAGGGACGAGGAAAAGAAAGGGGCCGAGCCGCGCGCGGAGACGACCTCGCCGCACGACGCGAGAAGCGGTGGCACCGCCGGCGCGGAGCCTAGAGGAAAGGACATCGTCTCGGTGCCGGCACCCCCGATCCCGTCGTTGCCAAAGGGCGGCGGCGCGCTTCGCGGGATCGGAGAAAAATTCGCGGCGGCGGCGGCCACGGGTACGGCGACGATGTCCGTGCCGATTGCGATATCGCCGGGTCGGAACGGTATGCAGCCGAGCATCGGCCTCTCGTACGACTCGGGTGGAGGAAATGGGCCGTTTGGCATCGGGTGGTCACTCTCCGTGCCATCGATTCGGCGAAAGACGGACAAGGGGTTACCCCTCTATGCCGACCGGAGCGAGTCCGACACGTTCCTCCTCTCGGGCGCCGAGGATTTGGTTCCGTTCCTGGTGGAGGACGCGGGCGGCTCGTGGAGCCGACAGGTCTTTACGCGCGACGGGATGGAGGTCGCGCGGTATCGCCCGCGGGTGGAAGGGCTATTCGCGCGCATCGAGCGGTGGACCAACCCGACAACCGGCGAGGTCCATTGGATCACGGTATCCAAGGACAATGTGACGAGCCTTTACGGAGGCTCGTCGCAAGCGCGAATTGCGCATCCGGACCATCCGACCCAGGTGTTCGAGTGGCTCCTCGAGGCCACATACGACGATCGCGGCAATGTCGTATATTATGAATACAAGCAGGAAGATCGCGCCAACGTACCGCCCGAGCCGTTCGAGCAGCACCGCGTTGCGGGGCCTGCATCCCCGCAGCGCTACTTGAAGCGGGTTCACTACGGAAATCGAACCCCCACGTTGGGGAGCTATCTTCCACTGTCGAAGATCATCGCCAACACATGGCTCTTCGAGATCGTCCTCGACTATGGCGACCACGATGCGGTCGCCCCCACGCCCGCCGAAACGACGCCATGGCCGTATCGGAAGGATCCGTTCTCGACATACCGGGCGAGCTTCGAGGTACGTACCTATCGACTTTGTCGGCGGGTGCTCATGTTCCACCGCTTCGAGGAGCTCGGTCCAGATCCCGTGCTCGTGCGGTCGACGGACTTCGCGTACGACGAAGGGCCGACCGTCACATATCTGCGCAGCGTAACGCAGAGTGGCTATTTGAAAAAGGAAAGTGCGTACGAGGTAGCCTCGATGCCACCGCTGGAGCTCGACTACCAGCAACCCGAGCTCCACGACCGTGTGGAACTGGCGGACCCGGATACGCGTCGGTCGCTCCCCGGGATCATCGACGGGCGGACGCATCGTTGGGTCGACCTAGACGGTGAAGGGATCGCGGGTCTCTTGAGCGACGAGGGGGGCGCGCTCTTCTATCGCCGCAATCTTGGAGGGGCAAAGCTCACACGGCCTCGAAAGCTCACGACGCAGCCGACGACGAGCGCGCTCGCGCGCGGCGGGCAGCAACTCCTCGACCTCGAGAGCGACGGCCGGCTCGAGCTCGTCGACTTCTCGGGCGCCGTCAAAGGGTATTCCGTGCGTGGTGCGGACGATCGCTGGCATTCGTTCGTACCGTTCAAGTCGTTGCCGAACATCGATTCCAACGACCGGAACGTACAGTTCCTCGATTTGAACGGAGATGGCTTTGCCGACATTCTTCGCACCGAGGGCGATCGGCTGGTGTGGTACCCGTCGCTGGGAAAGGACGGCTTCGGCGCCGCGGTCGTGATCCCGCTGGCCCGCGACGAGCGCAAGGCTCCCGCGGTCGTCTTCGCAGATGCCGAGCAGGCCATCGTCGTCGCGGACATGAGCGGCGATGGCTTGAGCGACATCGTACGCATCCGAAACGGTGAAGTCAGCTATTGGCCAAACTTGGGCTATGGCCGGTTCGGCGCGAAGGTGACGATGGCCCGCGCGCCGACGTTCGACAAGCCCGGTGCGTTCGAGCCTCGAAGGCTCCGCCTGTTCGACGTCGACGGCACGGGCACCACGGATATCGCGTATCTGGGGAAGAACGGCGTCACGCTCTGGTTCAATCAAGCAGGAAACCAATGGAGCGCCGCGCGCCCGCTGCTCCAATATCTTCCCACGCACGATCTGGCGAGCATCACCGTCAACGATTTTCTCGGCACGGGGACCGGCACGCTGGTTTGGTTCTCGAGCGCGCCGAGCGACGCGCCGACGCGACTGCGGTACATCGACCTTCTCGGGAGCAAGAAGCCCCACGTCATGATCGCCAGCCGCAACAACATGGGCTTACAGAGGAAGGTGGCGTACGCGACGTCGACCAAGTTCTACCTGGAGGACAAGGCCAACGGAGTCGAGTGGGCGACGCGGCTGGCGTTTCCCGTGCACGTCATCGAGAGGGTCGAGACCTACGAGGCCGTAACCAACACACGCCTGGTAACGCGTTACAGGTACCGACACGGATTCTATGATGGACCGGAGCGAGAATTTCGCGGCTTCGGGCTCGTAGAACAATTCGACGCCGAGTCGTACGGTACGGAGGGTGGCCCGGGATTGTTCTTATCGGGGCGAAACGAGATCGATACGGAGTCTCACCTTCCGCCGATTCACACCAAGACTTGGTTCCACACGGGAGCGTGGAAAGAGCACGCGGACATCGCGGCACACTTCCAGAAGGAGTACTGGGCCGGAGATGGCGCAGCGACCGTGCTTCCGCGAACAGCCTTCGAAGGCTTCATCGCGCGCGATGCCGTCGAAGAACGGGAGGCCGCGCGGGCCCTTCGCGGCAGTGTCCTGCGGCAAGAGGTGTATGCGCTCGACGGGGGTGCGAAGCAGAGAAATCCGTATACGATTTCGGAGCGATCGTATCAGGTGCGGAGGCTCCAGCCGGCGGATGGGGCGAAGCACGGCGTGTTCTTGGCGCACGCGCGCGAGGTCGTCGACTACCATTACGAGAGAAATCCGCTCGATCCGCGGGTACAGCACGCATTGACTCTGGAGGTCGACGATTACGGGACCGTGCTCACGGCGGCGGCCGTGGGCTATCCGAGACGCAGCTCCGTAAGCTCAGCGTATCCCGAGCAGACGAGGCTCCTTGCGACCGTCGCAACGAATCGGGTCGCGCACAAAGATACGGAGACGGACTGGTACCGCATCGGCGTGCCGCTGGAGGCTGCAAGCTACGAATTGACGGGCTTGGACGTTCCGGCGGGCGACCAACTCCTGTCGTTCAATGCCGTCGCCAGCGCGGTGGCGAATGCTGCGGAGATCCCGTACGAGGCGACGCCGACGCCAACGGCGTTTCAGAAGCGCCTTTTGAAGAAGCAACGAGCCATCTATTACAAGGACGATCTTGCCGGACCGTTGCCGTTTGGGGGCGTGGAATCGCGCGCGCTCGTGCATCGCTCCCAGGGTCTCACGCTGACGGCCGGACTCGTGACGTCGACCTACGGCGCGAGGGTGACGAGCGACGTGCTCGTGGTGGAAGGAGGCTACTTCGCGGTCGCGGGCGACCATTGGGCTCCTTCCGCAGTCCCGACCTACGATGCGGAGCATTTCTATCTGGTCACGAAGGCGACCGAGCCCTTCGGCAATACGTCATCGGTCACCTACGACGCGTATTCACTGCTTCCAATCCGCGCGAATAGCTCGCTGACGACACCCGCTCTCGATTTGGTCACCTTGCTGGCGAACGACTACCGCGTGCTCCAGCCCTGGCGCGTGAGCGACCCGAACGACAACCGCGCGGCCGTCGCGTTCGATGCGCTCGGGATGGTGATCAAGACGGCCCTCATGGGCAAAGAGGGGGCGGGCGAAGGGGATACGCTCGAGGACCCGACGACGAGGTTCGAGTACGACCTCATGGCGTGGAAGAAGGGTATCGGCCCGGTCTATTCGCACGGCTATGCCCGCGAGGAGCACGGCGCCGCGAACCCCCGCTGGCAGGAGAGCTACAGCTACACGGCGGGGCACGGTCGCGAGGTGCTGCGCAAGGTGCAGGCCGAGCCCGAGGCGAGCGGCGCGCCGCGATGGGTGGGCAATGGGCGGACGGTCTTCGACAACAAGGGCAATCCGATCAAGCAGTACGAGCCGTATTTTGCGCCGACGGGGGGCTACGACGCGGAGAGCGATCTAGCCGTCTCCGGCGTGACGTCGATATTTCGGTACGACGCCCTTGGCCGGCTCATTCGAACGGACTTTCCGAATGGAACCCATTCGAAGGTGGAGTTCGATTCGTGGCACCAGGCGAGCTGGGACGCCAACGACACGGTTCTCGACAGCGCGTGGTATCGGAGTCGAGTTGCTCTTCCTGCGGGGAATCCGGAGCGGCGCGCCGCGGAGCTAACGGCAGCGCATGCGAACACGCCGACCGTGGTGCATCAGGATACCCTTGGGCGGGCATTTCTGACACGGGCCGACAATGGCCCAAAGGGAATTTACGACACGCGGACAGCCCTCGACATCGAAGGCAACGTGCTGAAGCTCACCGACGCGCGCGGAAACGTGGCGTTGACCCAGAGCTACGATTTGCGGGGCCAAGCGATTCGGACCGTGGGCGCAGAGTCGGGTGAGAGTGTTGCCCTGTTCAACATCGAAGGCACGGCGATTCGAGCTTGGAATAGCCGAAACGTGACCTTGCGAACGGCTTTCGATGGCGTACGGCGTCCTACGCACGTCTATGTTCGAGTCGGCGCCGAGGCGGAGTTCTTGGCCGAGCGGACCGTTTACGGCGAAGCGCTGCCTGACAGCAAGCCGCGCAATGCACGTGGCGCCATCGTTCGCCAATACGACAGCGCCGGTGTCGTTGCTACCTTGCAGCGGGACTTCAAGGGGAACACCACCGAGCAGCGACGGAGGCTGGCTCTCGCGTACAGGACGACGGCCGACTGGAGCGCAATCGCGACGCTGACGGATGTCGCCGCCATCGAAGCGGCGGCCGCAACGCTGCTGAACGCCGAAGATTTTCGCACCGAAACGACATTCGATGCGCTCAATCGCGCCACGTCTGCGACGGCGCCAGATGGGAGCGTCGTCAAGCCGAAGTACAACGAGGCGAATTTGCTCGAGCGGGTCGACGTTCGAGTTCGAGGCGCGTCTACCGCGACGCCGTTCGTCGCGGACGTGGCGTACAATGCAAAGGGTCAACGAACATCGATTGTTTATTCGAATCGTGATTTTCGGACGGATTACACCTACGATCCGCAAACTTTTCGGCTCACCAAGCAAAAAACGACGCGCGGGAGTGGCGGCGCGAGATTGCAGGACTTCTCGCTCACCTACGATCCGGTCGGAAATATCACGCAGCTCGACGACGACGCGGATGCGTCACTCTACTTCAGCGGAGCGCCTCCGGTAGCAGGAGGCGGCAAGTACACATACGAGGCGATCTATCGGCTCGCTACGGCGGAGGGCCGGGAGCACCCGGGCCAGGCGATGCCGAGCGAGCTGGATGGGCCGATTTCATCGGTCCCGCACCCGAACGATACACAGGCGATGCGGAGGTACAGCGAGCAATACGAGTACGACGAAGTCGGTAATATTCTCGAGATGGTGCACGCAGCGGGTTCGTCCGGCACGGCCGGATGGACGCGCCGATACCAGTATGCGGGGGAGAGCAACAAGCTGCTCAGGACATCCCTTCCAGGCGACCCCCACGCGGGCCCTTACTCGGGAATCTACGAGCACGACGCCCGCGGCAACATGACCAAAATGCCGCACTTGGCGCGCATCGGCTGGGACTACGCGGATCGGTTGCAGAGCGCCGAGCTCGGGGGAGGCGGTAAAACGTACTTCGTCTACGATTCGAGCGGCCAGCGGGTGCGCAAGGTTTGGGAAAAGACAGCGACGCTGCGGGACGAGCGGATCTATCTCGGCGGGTACGAGATCTTCCGGCGAAGCGTCGGGGAAAGCGTCGAAACAGAGCGGCAGACGCTGCATGTGATGGACGACCGACGCCGCGTGGCGATGGTGGAGACGGAGACCGTTGCGAACGCGGCACCGGTCGCGAATCCAGTTTCGCGCATGCGATACCAGCTTGGGAACCAGCTCGATTCGGCGTGCGTAGAGGTTACCGAGACGGGCGGGATCATTTCGTACGAGGAGTATCACCCGTTCGGGACGACGTCGTTTCACTCTGCCGACGGGGCGCTCGGGGTGAGCGCGAAGCGATATCGCTACACTGGAAAGGAGCGGGACGAGGAGACTGGGCTCTACGATCATGGAGCGCGCTACTACGCGGCGTGGCTTGGAAGGTGGACGAGCGTCGATCGAAAATTTAGCGATGGCGACAACCTATTTGCGTACGTGCGCAACAATCCCATCGGGCGCGCTGACCCCGACGGAAACCAGTCGGTCCCGGTGACCGTGCTGGAGGAGAAGGAGCAAAAAAGTATCCCTTCGGAACACGAGGCCAGTTATCAAGAGAGCTCCTCGTCCGGAGAGACCTCCGCACAACCGACAGCGGCCCCACGGCCAGCAGAGACCAAAGCATCGCCATCCGAGGCTGCGCGCCCGAACTCGCGCGGTCCTAACACGCAGGGTTCGGCGAGCCCACCGGAGGGGGTGTACGAGACAAAATATTCGCCGATTCCGCTGATGCGAAGTCGCGACACCGGCTCACGAGCACTTAATTTTCTGCTGAACGATATATTCCTGCCGTGGCGAAACACTCTGGCGGCTGCTGAGAATACACCCTTCGAAATCTTGGGGACGATCGACGAAGAGCTGAAAAACAGTCGGTTCCAAATGGAGTATCAGGCCGCACAGGACCTGATGCCATTGGGGCGCTTGCACGGAATAGCGTTGGAGGCGCCGGGAGCGCTCAGCTATCTGAGCGCGCACCTGTCAGCGAACATAGAAAGGTTCGCGCGCTCGCTGCCGATTATCGGTGTAGGCGCCGGTGGGATTGGAGGAGGCGGACGCCTTGGGCCGAAGATTCCTGCTGCTGGGCAGCAACTATCGGAACCGGTCGCAGCTGCGGCGGAGGAAATGGTCACCCTCTATCATGGCCATCAGGTACCATTGGAGGGTGGAAAGTTTAGCCTCGAAGTGGCGGCGGCCCTTAAAAGAGCAGGAACACCAGAACCCGGTATATATTTTACAACAGATATCGTACGGGCCGCCACGCAATATGGGGGTGTAGGTGGGTATGTTACGCGTACTCAAGTACCTCGCAGTATTGCCGAGATGATGATGCAGGCATCCCCGCTCCCTGGCGTCCGCAGGCAAGTCCAATACGAGTGGGTCGCTCGCACCTTCGAGCAAGTTGACGCACTCAACGCAGCCATTGAAACACTACCTCAGATGGAAGCTCTCAAGGCTTGGTTAGGACTCAAATGAGCCGAGTGATGGATTCGCAGGATATGATTGGCGGCCTGCGAGGATTATGCCTCATCGTTACCGCACGGCGCGCGGTACCGTTTCTACCAGAAACGGTGAAGAATGTATTTCGAGACGCCGTTACCAGTCTCGTCATACCGTTTGCTTCGGACGCGGGAGCATTTGTCGGCATCGACAGCTCTTTCTTGGTACAGACGTTGGAATCCATGGCGTCCCTATCGGACGATGAGTTCTACACGCCCCAAGCATTCAACCTGCAGCTAAGCCTTTTTAGTGGCGAACCATTTCCCAGCTATCCGTTCGTTTCAGAGAAAGGGGCCGAGCCAACGGCGCTCGCAAAACCATTCTTGGAGACGTCGAGAAATTTTCTCCACGCAGCAATCAGATTGCGCATGCAAGCCTCCGTCAATTCCCCCCTTTCACCGTTTTTATCACAGACGATCTCGTTTCTGGCCACGATTTGGGGACCAGGCCCTGCGGCGGATTCGATGGCACGTGCGACTGTAGTGGACGTCGCAAGCGACGTGTTATTATCCAATCACGATCTTGCAAGTCGACTCGACGATTCTCTGATGCTTGCGCAAGCCAACGCTGTGTTAAATGCGCTACGCAACGTTATAGACATCATCAATAGATGATGTCTATAACGCAAACTGCGACTTATTTAAAAAACATTTAGGTCAACGATTTACTTGGAAGGAGGCGGACCTCGACTTCGTGACCAGCAATATGTGCCGCACGCGCACCAACTCCAGGCGCCAACCCACCGACACTCGCAAAGAAAGACAAATCAAATGAGACTCTCGTCCTTCAGCGGTTCGATCACGATGGCGATAAGTGCCGTTTTCCAACTGGCTTGTGGTCCCGCCGTCGGAGAAGCTCGTATCGGGGCGCCGCGCCCTCCGAAACCTGAAAATTGCACCTTGCAGTTCGCGTCGATCTCGGACACGGACACCCAGCAGGGAGGCAAGTTCGGTGCAGGAGGCGAATACGAGGGCATCGGGGTCGTCATGATTGGTGCAGATGAGGGCACGGATGCGATGTCCGAAAAGATACGCGAGATCGTGCGGCCCAAAGCATGCGCGATGGGAGGTGAAATGCTCAGCCTCGCGGTCTCCGGAGTCGGCGCCAATCGCCGGGGTCATCCACAGCAGAATATCGTGTTTCAAGTGTGGGCACGCCGTAAGGCAACGCCTGCCCTGACCAGCTTCTGAAAATTGAAATGCGCTTTGGTTCATCCAACGGAGTTCGTATGGATCGGAGTATGGCGAAGCCATTTGCGCGCTTTCGAGCAACGAAAGGACGGCAACGTGAACGAACCGAATGGACGGCGAGCCGGCGACCCCGAATCGTGGGCAAGGTAACACCATGAACGAATCCCTTGCGAGAGCAATTGGGCGCGTAAGTGCGAATGCGGCGGTCGCCGTCTTCGTAACGGCGACGTGCGTTTCGTGCGCGCCGGCTCGAGACGCGAGCTCGCCGGATCGCCAGACCGCGCGTGCCGCGATTCTCACCGTTGCGCGGGCGGTCTCCGTCGCGGACGAACTGTGCGCCACGACGGCGCGCGAGCGACGCGACGCGCAGCTCGCCAAGACCTGCGCAGATGCTTACGACACGGCGCGCCCCGCTCTCCTCACCGCCGAAGCTGCGGTAGACGCGTGGGAGACCGGGCAACGTGGCAAAGCATCTTGCTCGGCCAACGACGCCGTCATCGCGCTTCGACAGCTTACCCTTGCGCTCAGAAGTGCAGGTGTCGCGATCCCCGCGGTTGTCATCGACGCGCTTTCGCTATCAGAGGGATTCGGAGGAATGTGCCATGTCCGAACGTGAGGAGTCCTTAGTCGATTATGTCGAAATTGGGATCCAGCTGATCCAGCTTGCAGCGAAGCTTGCACCCGTCCTTGGAGCCTGGCTCGCCAGCCTGCTCGATGGGCGAGACGATCCCCTCTCGCTCCGCGTGCGCGATATCCTGCCGGAGGAATCCCGCTCACGCGCCGTCCAACGGGAGCTCGGCGGCTGAGAGGCGACGCCCCGGCGCTCGCCACCATACCGTGCCCCCCGGGCGCCACGGATCATTCGCCGAGCGACTTGCGGTAGGTCACGCAGCGATCCACGAGCTCGAACCCGAGCGCGGCGTGCGCGCGCTGCGCATCGTGGTTGTCGGCCCACGTATCGGACGCGAGCTCGGTGCACCCTTGCTCCCTCGCCCAAGCTTCGGCGCGAGCGATCAGCGCGCGCCCGATGCCGCCGTGCCGATGCTCCGGGGCTACGTAACCGTACGGGCAAAGACGCCGTGCGGGGCGGTCGCGTTTGATGTTCATTGCGCGCATGGCGAGACATGATGCGAACTGGTGGGCTGAGCGGATCAAGGAGCTGGCGCAAAGCGGCGACGCGGCGGGGATCGCCCGCCGACACAGCGTCAGGGAGCGGACGTTGATCTGGTGGCGATCCGAGCTTGAGCGGCGCGCGCGCACAGCAGGCCCCACGCGCCTGCTGCCCGTCGTCGTGACACGACCTGCGACGGTGGAGCGCGATATCGAGCTTGTCGTCGAAGCCGGACCGGCACGCATCACGATGCGTGGAGCGATTACGGCCGAGCATCTTGCGGCGCTGGTGGCCGCCGCGGCGCGCGCGTGTTGAGTCTCGGGCCCGGCATCGAGATCGTCCTCGCGAGTGCGCCCGTCGACCTTCGGCGCGGACACGATGGCCTCGTGACGCTCGTGCAGTCTTTGTGGAAGGCCGACCCGTACAGTGGCACCCTCTTCGTGTTTCTTGGTCGCCGCATGGATCGCGTGAAGATCCTCTTCTTCAGCGCGGGCGGCTTCGTTGTCTATTACAAAAGGCTCGAATCTGGGCGCTTCACGCTGCCGCGGATCCCTGAAGGGGCCTCATGCATCGACCTCGACGCGACGTCGCTCACCATGCTGCTCGATGGTGTCGATCTTCGTCTCGTTCGACGCACACCGATGTGGAAACCCGCGAAGACGACCGCCGAAGCGAAAAAGGGGATCGACATTCGGCGGAGTGCATGATCAAAGCTGTTTATTGGTCCCTCCTCCCGACAACGACGAACACGGTTCCTGCGCTTGGCGCGAGTACGCGCAGTACCTCGAACAGGAGGGTGCGCGGGCGCAAGCTCGAATGGATATCATGCAGGCCGAGCTCGAGGTGCTCAAACGCGCCTTCGCCAGGCGTACCGAGAAGATGGGCAAGATGCCCAAGATCGCGCGGCCACCGAGGACGCCAGCGGAGATCGCCGAGCGCCGCACGGAGCAGGCTTTGCTTCGCGCGGAACACATCGTCACAGAAGAGAAGACGGAGCCCGTGCCCGAGACGCTGAAGAAGTGTCATCTTTGCGGCGGCACGAATTTTCGCAGCGTCGGCACCGGCAAGCCATCCGAGGTTTACTCGTACGTCCCGGGCTACTTCCGACGTGTTGTGCACACGCGCGAGGTCGTCGCGTGTCGATGCGGTGGATGCGTCATTACCGCGCCGCCGCCGGAGCGTTGGTCGGACAAGACGCGGTACGATTCGAGCTTCGTTGCGCACCTCGTCGTCTCGAAGTGCCTTGTCGTCACGCCGCTTTATCGTCTCGAGCAGTCGTTCGCGCGGCTCGGTATGCCCATCGCACGAAGCACGATGAATGACTTGTTCCGGCGTGCGGCGCAAAAGCTCGAGCCCCTCCGAGCCCCGCTCTTCGACGTCATCAAGAAGGACTTCCTCGTCCATGTCGACGAGACGTCGTTTACGCTGACGAAGCAAACCTCGAAGGCGTTTATCTGGGCCTTTGTTGGCAAGCGCCTCACGGGATATCGCTTTGAGCTCACGCGTGGTGGCGATGCTCCACTCGAGGTCCTCGGTGATTCGCCTGGCGCATTTCTGTGCGACGATTATCGTGGATATGACCCGCTCGAGAAGCGAGGACTCCGTCAGCGATGTGGCTGTCTCGCTCACGTTCGTCGGAAATTTTTCGAGGCCGGGGAGGTGCCCGAAGCGAAGGAAGCACTCGACCTCATCGCCGGAATGTACGGTGTCGAGCACGAGGCAGAGCATCGCGCGTTCCTTGGCACGGCCGAGCATCTCGCGCTGCGGCGCACCTATGCACGGCCTCTATTTGTCCGATTACTTCTGCTTTCTCGCGAACTTCGTCGTGCACACGGACCGAAGACGTTGCTCGGTCGTGCCGCGCACTATGTATGGCGCAACCTGCGCCCGCTCGGCCGTTTTCTCCGCGATCCGCGCATCCGCCTGGACAATAACTTGGCAGAAAATGCCCTTAGGCTCGTCGCTCTTGGCCGGAAAAATTTTCTATTTGTCCACAGCGAGGACGCCGGTAAGGAACTCGCTCTGCTCTACTCACTGGTCGTCTCGTGCACACGCGTTGCCATCAATCCCGTTGAGTACATCGCGGACGTCCTCGAACGCATCGACAAGACCGCCGACGACAATCTCTCGAACCTCCTGCCCGATCGCTGGAAACCACACGCGATCGCATCACCCTCGACGTTCTTCGACCCTTAGACCATCGCGGATCGAACGGAACCCCGTTCAGGCCGTTCGCCGTACGGTTACGGGGCTACGTACCATGCCTCGATGAAGCCCACGGGCCGCCTTGGATCGCAGCCATCGGCGTGGGAGCGTAACCCGACCTCCACGAAGGCGATGGGCACGCCGTCGTCGGCTTCGCTCGCGGCCACGAAGAGAACGACCGGCAGCGTGCTTCGCGGCTCTCCAATGAGGATCGCAGAGGCATCGTCCCGGAGCTGGTCCACCGGAACATCGGACCAAAGCCTCCCGCGCAGCGATGCGAGCGCCTCCAGATCCCGAAGCTCGGCAGGCCTCACCTGTATGCGCAGCAGCATCGCACGCGTTCGCCCCATCGCCAATGTCCGTCGCTCCATCGCCAACGCAAACGCCTACGGCATCACCGAAGCCCGCTGACGGACGATGTACGCCACGCGCTCGGCGGCCGCCGCCGGCTCCACGGCATGTTTCGTCCAGGGGCTGCCCTCGTATTTATCATACGAAGGTTGGCCGCCCGCCGTCTCGAACCGAACCCGTTCGACGGATTGGACCTTGCCAGGAATCTTCGCGCCAAACCAATGCGCGTCCTCTTGGCTCGCCCAAGTGACCCACGAAAGATCGGCCCCCGGCGGATACGGCATTTGCCCGGCGCGGCTCGCTTTTACGGCGATGTCGTTGCCGAAGAGCGTCGACATCGTACCGTCGTTTCGATGGATCGCCGACGTGATGACCTTCCACCCGTGCGGATCGAGCTCGGATGTCGCCGGCAAGGACGCAAGCTCGTTGCGCGTATCCGCGGGCGCGGGCTCGCGCGCCCCACAGCCCGCGATCCCGAGACCCGCGACGCAAAAGTTGCAAAGAGCGACGCCAAAGGCCCATCGCGCACGATCGTTCATGGCTCGGGCTACGCACGACCCCAAGAGGGGTTTCGCGCATCCCCGCTTCGTCGATCGATTTTCGAATCCACCCGGCGGCGCCCGCTATCGGCCCGCTACCCCAACGCCCACTTCGTCCGCGTGTACGCCACCCGAAACCCGCGCCGCTCGGCGTTGCGCTGCGACGTACTTCCGGGCTCGGTCACCATCATGGCGACGTCGCACCCGCGGGCGCGCGCATACGCCAGACGCGCGGCGAGGAGCACCGCTTGGGCGCCGCGGCTGCGATGCTCGGGGATGGTGCTCGCGCCGGCGAGGAGCGCCACCTCGCCGTGGAGCGCGAGACCGCCGGTGGCCATCGGCTCGCCGCCAGGGCCCTCGGCGATGAACTTCAGCATATCGGAGTTCGCGAACGATACGGTCGCCATCCCGCGAATGGCCGCGGCATACGCGGGCAGCTGCGCCCAGCCTCGAACCATGGTCTCGATCCAGCGCGCGCGATCCCCCTCGCGAACGAGGCGCACGCGGGGCGCGGCCGCACCGGCCGGCGCACCCTGTTCAACGAACACCTCGTCGAGCGGCTGCACGAGAACGGTGCTGAGCTCGAGCGGTCGATACCCCCGCGCCACGAGCTTGGCGAAGAGCCCCACGCCCGCAAGAGGGCTCGTCTCGTGGTGGGCGGCTGCGCCGCGCGCGCGGAAGAAGGTCTCCAGCTCTTCGAGCACCTCGTCCGTGGCCTCGACCTGCATGCCCAAGCCAAACGACTGCGTCATCGGTGAGCCAGCACCATCGAACATCGCGTAGGTCCCCGCGACCTCGGTCCATGCCGCGCCCGAGGCCGGCTCGAGCTTGGCGCGCGTGCCCACCATCGATGCGTTGATGGCCCCCTCGGTCCGCTCGAGCCGCTGCGCGAGCGACTTATCCATGAAAATCTGGCTCTTCATCGGATCGTGATAGGCGTTGCTCCAAGGCCTGACAAGCTGCGGGCGGCCAGCCGACAATCGCGCGCAGCGCAACGCGTAATCGCCAATGGCATGTCCAACGCCGCTTGACGCCCAAGAGAGACCGGTTCTAGCTAGTGCGTGTTGTCCGAACAAATGTTCGTTTACCGAACAAATCCCAAAAATGCGGAAAAAGGAGGAGCACCATGAGCACGCAAGCCATGAGAGCGGGGCGAGTCGATGGTTCGAGCGGCGAGCTTCTTCCCCAAGCCACATGGCGCGGGCGCGTTTTTTCCTCCGGATGGCGCGAGCTGGAGACGTCGACCGACGTGGTGGAGCCGGCGACACTGCAGGTGGTGGGCCGCATCGGCCTCGCAAGTCCCGGCGACATCGGGCGCGCGGTCGGCCTCGCACGGGAAGCTCAATCGGCGTGGGCCGACCTACCGTACGAGGAGCGCGCCGCGATCTTTCGCCGTGCGTCGCAGCTGATGCAGGAGCACACGGCCGAGATCAGCTCGTGGATCATGCGTGAGAGCGGAGGGACGCGCGGAAAAGCGGCCTTCGAGGTGGGGCTCGCGCTCAAAGCGCTCCATGAAGCGTCGGCGATGCCATCGCAGCCGCAAGGGATCGTGCTCCCCAGCCAACCCGATTGCGTCAGCATCGCGCGAAGGCGCCCCATCGGTGTGGTGGGCGTCATTGCGCCCTTCAACTTCCCGCTCTATCTGGCCCTTCGTGCGGTCGCCCCCGCGCTGGCGGTGGGCAATGCCGTGGTGCTCAAACCCGATCCGCGCACGGCCGTCTGCGGAGGTGTGGTCATCGCGCGCATCTTCCAGGAGGCGGGGCTCCCCGAGGGCGTTCTCCATATGTTGCCCGGCGCGGCGGATGCCGGCGCGGCGCTCTGCGCCCATCCGCAGGTGGGGATGATTCAGTTCACGGGCTCCTCCACGGCGGGACGCAAGGTCGGCGAGCTCGCGGGGCGGAATCTCAAGAAAGTGTCGCTGGAGCTCGGGGGCAAAAATTCGCTCATCGTGCTCGATGACGCCGATCTCGATCTGGCGGTGTCGAATGCAGCCTGGGGTGCCTATTTGCACCAAGGGCAAATCTGCATGGCGTCGAGCCGGATTTTGGTGCACCGCAAGCTCGAAAAAGAGTTCGTGGCCAAGCTGGCGGAGAAGGCGGCGGGCTTGCCCACCGGCGATCCATCGACCGACGAGAACGTCGTCATCGGCCCGCTCATCAATCAAGGGCAGCGCGATCACATCGTATCCATCGTGCGCGATAGCATCGACGCGGGCGCGCGGCTGGAGACGGGGGGAACGTACCAAAAACTCTTCTTCCGCCCCACCGTCTTGAGCCAGGTCAAGCCGGGCATGCGCGCCTTCGAGGAGGAAATCTTCGGCCCCGTCGCCCCGGTGACCGCCTTCGACGACGATCGCGAGGCGGTGGCCTTGGCCAACCAGACCGAATATGGGCTCTCGGGCGCCATTCTTTCGAGCTCCGTGGGGCGCGCCACCGCGCTGGGGCGGCAGCTGCGCACGGGGCTATTGCATATCAACAATCAAACCATCGACGACGAGGTCATCAACCCCTTCGGCGGCGTGGGCGTATCGGGAAATGGAACGAGCATCGGCGGGCCCGCCAACTGGGACGAGTTCACGCAATGGCAATGGATGACGATTCGCGACAAAGCACCTGCGCGTCCGATTTGAATCGGCCATTGTAGAGCACATGGCACATACGAAGACCGTCACACGGGTGAGCACGCAGGTGGGCATCGTGGGCGCGGGGCCGGCCGGCCTCCTGCTCGCCCACTTGCTGCACCTTCGCGGAATCGAGTCGGTGGTGCTCGAGGCGCGCTCGCGCGACTACGTCGAGAACCGGCTGCGCGCCGGCGTCCTCGAACAGGGCACCGCCGATTTGC
Organism: Sorangiineae bacterium MSr11954; assembly: GCA_037157815.1. Lineage (NCBI taxonomy): Bacteria > Pseudomonadati > Myxococcota > Myxococcia > Myxococcales > Pendulisporaceae > Pendulispora > Pendulispora albinea. The sequence goes on along the minus strand of CP089984.1, from coordinate 965,400 downwards.
TCACCGCCACCGGCCTCGGCGAGCGCATGCGCCGCCAAGGTCTGGTCCACGACGGCATCTTTCTTCGCTTCGCGGGCCGCTCGCACCGCATCGACTTCCGCGAGCTCACCGGCAAGGCCATCCTCGTTTACGGCCAGCACGAGGTCGTCCGCGATCTGGTCGCCGCGCGCCTCGCCTACGGCGGCCCCCTCCGGTTCGACGTCGACGGCGTCCGCGTCGAGGGCCTCACCTCGCATCGTCCCACCATCCGCTTCCGCGATGCGTCGCGCGAAGAGGTCGAGCTCACCTGCGACTTCATCGCCGGGTGCGACGGATTTCACGGCGTATGCCGCCCTTCGATCCCGCCCTCGGCCATTCACTTCTTCGAGCGCGAGTTCCCCTTCGCCTGGCTCGGCATTTTGGCGGAGGCACCGCCGAGCTCCACGGAGCTCGTCTATGCCCACCACGAGCGCGGCTTCGCGCTCTTGAGCATGCGCTCGCCCACGGTGAGCCGTCTGTATTTGCAGTGTGCACCGAACGAAGATCTCGGCGATTGGTCCGACGATCGCATCTGGTCGGAGCTCCGCACCCGCCTCGCCACCCGCGACGGCTTCGCCTTGAAGGACGGCCCCATCCTCCAGCGGGGCATCACCCCGATGCGCGGCTTCGTCGCCGAGCCCATGCGCTTTGGCCGGCTCTTTCTGGCCGGCGACGCCGCGCACATCGTTCCCCCCACCGGGGCCAAAGGATTGAACTTGGCGGTGGCCGACGTGCAATGGCTCGCCGAGGCGCTGGGGGCCTTCTTCCGCTCGGGCGACGAAACGTTGCTCGAGCAATATTCGGCGCGCTGCCTCCAGCGCGTCTGGAAGGCCGAGCGCTTCTCGTCGTGGATGACGGCGATGCTCCATCGGGTGACCGGACAATCCGACTACGATTACCGCGTTCAATTGGCCGAGCTCGATTACATTGCATCGTCCAAATCGGCGCAGGCGACCCTCGCAGAAAACTACGTAGGACTCCCCTTCTCGTAGAGGCGTATCTTCCATGAACCACGGCACCTACCGACCTCCCATCCCCGGGAGCCAACCGCCCTACGCGTACGATCCCTATGGGAGCACGCGCAAGCGCGCCCCCAAGCAGCCGCTCGTACGGCTGCCCACCACGTGGACCGAGGCCAGCGGTCCCTCCTTTTCACCGGCGGTGGTGCCCCCCATCGCCAACCTGGCCAAGACCGCCGAGGGTCGCGAGGCCATCGGCGAGCGCATCGTGGTGGCCGGCAAGGTCACCGACGAAGATGGCCGGCCCGTACCGGGCACCATGATCGAGCTCTGGCAGGCCAACGCCACCGGCCGATACGACCACGGCGGCGACCAGCACGACGCCCCGCTCGATCCGAATTTTCGCGGCATCGGCCGCGTCTTCACCGACGACGAGGGCCGCTACCGATTCACGAGCATCAAGCCGGGCGCCTATCCCTGGCGGAATCACCCCAACGCATGGCGACCGAACCATATCCACTTTTCCCTCTTCGGCGCCGGCTACGCCTCGCGGCTGATCACGCAAATGTATTTTCCGGGCGACCCTTTGCTGGCCATCGATCCCGTCTACAACTCCATCCCCGATCCCGACGCGCGCGCGCGGCTCGTTTCCACCTTCGACATCGAGCTGACCATGCCGGAGTACGCGCTCGGCTACCGCTTCGACCTCGTGCTCCGAGGCCTCTCGGCCACCCCTTTCGAGAACGGATGACGCGAAGCATGCCCACCGCCACCAGCCACCAAACCATCGGCCCTTTCTGGCACGGGCTCGCCGACCTCGAGTGGTGCGATCTCACCCGCTTCGGCGCAAAAGGCCGGCCCATCGAGCTGCGAGGGACCATCACCGACGGCGACGGCGCGCGGGTGACCGACGCCTGCGTGGAGATCTGGCAAACGAGCCCGCCCGCGGGAGGCACATTCCCGGGTTGGGGCCGGTGCGCCACCGACGCCAACGGGCAATTTGCGATTCGCACCCTCGACCCCGCGCACCATGAAGAACGCGAGCAACGCGAGGAGCGCAAGGAACGCGACCGCGCATGGGGGCACGGAAACGATATGGAGCAAGCTCCACACATCGCCGTGATGCTGCATGCGCGCGGGCTGCTCAAGCCGCTCATGACCCGCATCTACTTCGCGGATCACCCGGCCAACGCGCGCGATCCGGTCCTCCAATCGCTGGAGCCCGCGCGCCGGTCCACCTTGCTCGCGAAGAGCGATGGCAACGGCTCTTGGCATTTCGACATTCGGCTCCAAGGTGAGCATGAAACGGTTTTTTTCGAGATCTGACGAGGAAAGGACAGCATGATCGACAAGCGCGTGAACACCGTGGCCGAGGCCCTGGCCGGGGTCGCCGACGGCTCGACGGTCCTGATCGGCGGCTTCGGATCGGTGGGGCAGCCGAACGCGCTGATCGAAGGCCTCATCGAGCAGGGCGCCAAGGATCTCGTGGTGGTCTCGAACAACGCGGGGACCGGGCGCACCGGGCTCGCTCGGCTGATGGAGCTCCGTCGGGTGCGCCGCATCGTATGCAGCTTTCCGCGCAGCGCGGGCTCGGTCGTGTTCGAGGAGCTCTATCGCAAAGGCCAAATCGAGCTCGAGATCGTGCCGCAAGGGACGTTGGCCGAGCGCATCCGCGCCGCGGGCGCAGGAGTCGGTGCATTCTACACGCCAACCGCCTACGGCACGCGCCTATCGCAGGGCAAGGAGACGCGCATCCTCCATGGCCGCCCGCACGTCCTCGAGTACGCGCTCAGCGCCGATCTGGCGCTCATCGAAGCGTGGTGCGCCGATCGCTGGGGAAACCTGACGTACCGCGAGACCGGCCGAAATTTCAACGCGGTCATGGCCACGGCGGCCAAGCGAACCGTGGTTCAAACGACGCATTTCGTGGAGCTCGGCGCGCTCGATCCGGAGGCCATCGTCACCCCCGGCGTCCACGTCCACGGCATCGTGCAGGTGCCGTCCGAGCTCGGCATGAGCCGCATCCCCGCATGATGCGCTCCGCATCGCCCGCAGCATTCGTAGCGCCCGTATTTTCATGAGAACGGAGAATCGATGGATCGAGCCCGCCCCCTCTCCCGCCGCGACATGGCCGCCCGCGTCGCCCGCGACATTCCCGAAGGCTGGTACGTCAATTTGGGAATTGGAATGCCGACCTCGATCGCCGATTGCGTCCCCCGCGATCGCGAGGTCATCATCCACTCCGAAAATGGCATTCTGGGCATGGGCCCCGCGCCCGCCCCCCACGCCGCCAGCGACTGGCTCATCAACGCCGGCAAGCAGCACGTGACCCTGCAAACCGGCGGCTCGTACATGCACCACGCCGACAGCTTCGCCATCATCCGCGGCGGCCACCTCGATCTCTGCGTCCTCGGCGCCTACGAGGTGGCCGAAAACGGCGACATCGCCAACTGGGCCACCTCCGAAGCCGACACCGCCCCCGCCGTGGGCGGCGCCATGGACCTCGCCGTCGGCGCCAAACGCATTTGGGTGATGATGGAGCACACCACCAAAGAAGGCGCCCCCCGCCTGGTCCACCGCTGCACTTATCCCCTCACCGCCCTCGGCGTCGTCCAGCGCATCTACACCAACCTCGCCGTCATCGACGTCACCCCCTCCGGCTTCCGCGTCATCGAAATGGTCCCCGGCCTCTCCCTCCCCGATCTCCGCGCCCAAACCGGCGCCCCACTGCAGCTGGGAGAATCCGCAGAGCTCCGCTGACGCCGCTTTGGGATGAGCCGCTCGTCGCGGTCGCGCGCATCAAAGCCCGATCGACGGGCCTCGAGAATGCGCTACGTTGATGCCCATGGAGGCAGCACGCACCAAACGACGCAGCCTGCGCGTTCCCCCGGCGCTCGAGCCCTTGGTTCGCCAGCTCGCCGCGCTTCCAGACGAGGATCGAAAGGCCGTCGTCCAGGCGGCCGAAAACGCACGCCGGCCGCAGCGCGCGGTGGCGTCATGGGACACACTCGACTCGCTCCGTGGAGTCGTCCGTTTGGGTGGAGATGCGATCGAAGATTGCGATCGGCTCTACGATGGGTGACGTCACCCTCGACGCGAACGTGCTCGTCAGCTGGTTCGACGGCAACGATGGAATGGCTGCCCAATGTGCGGCGCTCCTCGCGCGATTGCGCGCCGATGGTCATACCCCCGTGTTGCTCGACATATGTGTGAGCGAAGCGGTATCCGTCGTATGCCGCCGCTCGGGGAGCGGAAGGCCGCGCCGCCGAACTTGAGGGCCGTCCTTGCCAAGGTCCGCGACGCCGCCGAACGCGACGAAATTCGCTTCGTGGCGCACGAGGCCGAGGATCGGATGGCGGAGATTCTCGACGTGATCGAGCAACCGGGCGGAACCCTCGACGTCAACGACGCGCTGCTGGTGGTGCTCCAACGAGACGGAGTAATCGACGAGGTGGCGTCGTTCGACCAGGGTTTCGACGCGATGCCCGGTTTTCGTCGCCTGATGTAAGACGGTTGGTTCGTCGAACAGAGCTGATACGCTCACCCCATGACCCGTCCATCGTATGCGCATGGCGCGAGCGACATCCCCCTCCTGGGTGAGACCATCGGCGAAAATCTACGGCGGACCGTGGAGCGGGTTCCCGGGCGGGATGCGCTGGTGGTGCGTGCGCAGGGGTATCGAGCGACGTATCGGCAGCTCTGGAATGCTACGACGGAGTTTGCGCGCGGGCTGATGGCGCTGGGGGTCAAGGCGGGCGATCGGGTGGGGATTTGGTCGCCCAATCGGTTCGAGTGGGTGGTCATTCAGTATGCGACGGCGCGGGTGGGGGCGGTGCTCGTGAACATCAACCCCGCGTACAAGACGGCGGAGCTCGAATATGCGCTCACGCAGTCGCAGGTCAGCGTGCTGTTTCTCGCGCGGAGGTTTCGTCAGAGCGATTACGTGGGGATGCTCGACGAGGTGCGCGGGCGGTGTTCGGAGTTGCGACTGGCGCTGACGCTCGATGACGATTGGGGGCGCGTGCTCGAGATGGGGCAGGACGTGCCGGCCGAGGAGCTCGAGGCGCGTGAAAAGGCGCTTCAATTCGACGATCCGATCAACATTCAATATACGTCGGGCACCACAGGGTTCCCGAAGGGCGCGACTTTGTCGCACCACAATGTGCTCAACAATGGCTTCTTCATCGGCGAAGGGCTGCGCCTCACCGACGCCGATCGCGTCTGCATTCCGGTGCCGTTTTATCATTGCTTCGGCATGGTGCTCGGCAACCTGGCGTGCACCACGCATGGCGCGGCCATGATCATCCCCGGCGAAGCGTACGAGCCGCGCCTGGTGCTCGAGACGGTCACCGCCGAAAAGTGCACGGCGCTCTACGGGGTCCCCACCATGTTCATCGGGGAGCTGGATCTGCCCGACTTCGACACGTTCGATTTGGGCTCCCTCCGGACGGGCATCATGGCCGGCTCACCGTGCCCGGTGGAGGTCATGAAGAAGGTCATCGCGCGGATGAACATGCGCGAGGTGACCATCTGCTACGGAATGACGGAGACGTCGCCGGTCTCGACCCAGAGCTCCACCACCGATGCCCTCGAAAAACGCGTGGGGACCGTGGGCCGCGTGCACCCGCACGTCGAGATCAAAATCGTGAGCCCCGACACGGGGGCCGTGGTCCCGCGCGGCGAGCGGGGAGAGCTCTGCACCCGAGGCTACAGCGTGATGATCGGATATTGGAACGATGCCGCCGCCACCGCGGCCGCCATCGACGAGACCGGGTGGATGCACACCGGCGATCTTGCCACCATGGATGACGATGGCTATGTGAACATCGTCGGGCGCATCAAGGATATGATCATCCGCGGCGGCGAAAATATCTATCCGCGCGAGGTCGAGGAGTTCCTCCATACGCACCCCGCCGTGAGCGAGGCGCAGGTGATCGGGGTGCCCAGCCTGAAATACGGTGAGGAGGTCATGGCCTGGGTGCGCAAAAAGCCGGGTGCCACCATCACCGATGCGGAGCTCACCGCCTTCTGTACCGGCAAGATTGCCACCTACAAAATCCCCCGCTTTTGGAAGTTCGTCGACGAGTTTCCCATGACGGTCACCGGCAAAGTGCAAAAATTCCGCATGCGGGAGCTCGCCATCGCCGAGCTGGGGATCGAGGCGGCGTCGGCCATGCGAACGGCTTGAACGCGCCGTTCGTAAAACGAACCGCGTGACCGCGCCGTTCGCAGAACGACCGGCTACGGCGCCTTGCAGGAGAGCGCGCGGCTGCGTCGTTCGGCTTCCCGGGCCGTGACCGACACCCCCGTCGCGTGCCCCCACCGATCCAGAACGAAACGGTACGCGCCGCAAGCAGCCGCCGTGTCGCCCAGCTTCTCCTTGGCCATGCCCAACCAGAGGTGGGCCCTCACGCGCAGAAACGGGTAATCGAAACCTTGGCAAGCACGCGCGCCCGCTTCCAAAAAAGGCACCGCGCGCGCCGCATCCCCGGCCAGCAAGTGAATCCGCCCCGCGTAGGCGTCGAGCAGCCCGATGCGCCATTTGTCGTCGGGGTACCGCGGTCGCCCGCGAAGCTCGCCCGCCGGCGCACGCGCCACGGCCTCGGCGGCGTCGGCGGCGGACGTGACGGCGCTCCCCCATCGAAAGACCCAGCGCTCGAAATCGTTGAGGGAGTCGAGATACGCCCGATCCCAGAGGTCCGTCGACCTCCGCCACTCGTCCGCGGTCAGGCGCCGCCCTTGAAACGCCGCCGCCAAAAGCCAAGCTTCCGATTCGGCCGTGTCGGTCGCCGTCACGCTCTCCCGCGGCCACACGTCGCGAAGGCGAAGCGCGTGCTCGGCCACCTTCGCCGCGCGCGCGGTGTCGCCCACTTCGAGGAGCGTATCGACCCAGAGCATGGCCGCCCTCCAATGCGGACCGAGCGCGTTGGCCTCCGCCAAAGCACCTTGGAGGTGTTCGCCCATCCGCAACGCATCGCCGAAATTGCCGACGGTGATTTCCAGCTTGGTGGACTCGAGCAGGCGCATCTGCTCGCGCAGCGGCGGCACCAAACGCTGCCAGTGCCGGGGCAACACCTCCTCGATGGTCTCCTTGGGGGCCGCCGTCGCCGCCAAGTTTCGCGCGAGGAGCAAATAGCCTCGGTAGCCCTCCGACTCCCACGACACATAGCGCCTCGCTTCGGTGGTGGCCTCCTCGCATTGCCCGAATCGGTCGAAGAAGAGCACGCGGTCCGCCATGCACTCCACGGCGGCCGGCGAGTTCTTCAAGCACTGCTCGAGCGCCACGCGCACGTCTTCATCGCGGCCCAGATAGTCCAGCGCCTCGGCCCCGGCTTGCCACGCGTCGGCGTACGCGGGATCGACCTCCGCCGCCTTGCGCGCGTTCGCCAGCGCCGCTTCCACGTCTTGCCGGCTCCGCACGTGATCCAGCTTCGTGTACGCGGAGTAGACGAGGAGCTGCGCGTCCAGAGGAAACTGGCGGACCGCCTCGTCGAGGATCCGGTTCGCCTCTTCGGCGCGGGGCACCTCCTCGGCGAGGAGCACGGCGATGGCATCCATGATCATGCGATCGCGGGTGCTCAGCGCATCGCGAACGTGCATCGAGCTTCGAAAGCGCTCACGCTGCACGGCCAAGGGCGTGACGCCGTCCGTGTTGACGATGAGACGTTGGAGCTGCACTTGCGGGCACGATTCATCGATTTGCGCCGCCTTGTCGAAGTAGCGGCGCGCTCCTCCCCACCGACCTTCGCGCAGGGACTTGAGCCCTCCCTGATACAACCCGGTCACCGAGGGAGGGCACGACGTGGCAAGTGGAAGAGCCGTGAGCGCCGTGCCCACCGGCGCCGCCACCTTCGACGTGCCAACCGACGAACCGCGCGGCCGCCACGATCCGAGCGCGATCCCGACGACGAGCATCGCGATCACGACGGCGGCACCGAGCGGCACCGCGGAGCGCCGCACCACGGACCGCGGCGAAACCTCCGCGTCCGGCTTCGTGCTCGGACCAGGCTCCGACTCGCGCACGCGCCCCGCCTCGCGCACCCGCTCGGAGTCGCGCACCTGCTCGGAGTCGCGCACCTGCTCGGAGTCGCGCACCTGCTCCGACTCTCGAAGGAGCTTGCGCGGCAGCAGCGCGGGCCTCTGCGCGCTCAATGTCGGATCCAGAAGGCTCGCGCCGATTCGAATCAGCACATCGCGAACCTCCGACGCCGTCTGCGGCCTCTCCGTGCGCTCCTTGGAGAGCAACCGCGCCACCAGCTGATCGAGCCCGTACAGGACGCCCGGGCGAAGCTCGGAGATCCGCGGGGGCGTGTGCAGGAGCAGCTTGGAGAGCACCGTCGCGGGATCGGAGCCCTCGAAGACATCGCGGTTGGTGAGGCTTCGAAAGAGCACGCACCCGAGCGAAAACAAATCGGCGCGCCCGTCGAGATCCTCCTCGCTCCGCGCCTGCTCCGGGGCCATGTACCCCACGGTCCCGAGCACGGTGCCGGACGTGGTCGTATGCTCGGCAAACACCGTATGCACGATGCCGAAGTCGATGAGCTTGGGCCGCCCGATGTGGCCATCGACGAGCAGAATGTTGCTGGGTTTGACGTCGCGATGAACGATGTGGTGTGCGTGCGCCACCGCCAGCGCCGCGGCCAGCCGCTGCCCCAGCTCGATGACATCCGAGACGTCGAGAAACTCGTTGGCGGAGGCGAGGCGTTCGAGCCGGGCGCGCAAGCTCTCGCCCTCGATCCACTCGATGGCAAGATAAGGCGATCCATCGTCCGCGACACCGTGGGCCAGGTAACGCAGGATGTTCGGATGATCGATCTTGCCCAGCGCATCGGCTTCGAGCGCAAACCGACGGATGGCGGTGGGTGACCGCTCGTGCAACAATTTGATCGCGACCGTGCGCTCGGTTAGCCGATCAAACGCACGATAGACGATCCCCATGCCGCCGCGACCAGCCTCCTTTTCGATAACGAAGCGGTCGGCCAAGACTTGCTCGGCACCCGTCGGCGCGAAATTCGTCGATGCCATGCACGAGGCCGATATGCTACGCACTCGATCCGTTGCCGGCAATTCACCTGGCCGCGGGCGCGAATCGCCGAACGAGCGCCTCAGCCGCGGAGAGAGGCCTCAGTCCGCTGCGCACCCGCAGCCCAAGGCGCCATCGGATCGGTGGAGCGAACCAGGTGCATGCCCGCCTCGCGGAACCGCGCGAGCGCGCGCTCGGCGTCGGGCGTGAAATCGGCCGCGAAGCCCCCGCGCCCGTCGGGCACGGTCACTGAGGACATGCAGTCCACGAGGATGTACACCTTTTGCGCGAGGCGTTCGTCGACGCGAACAATCTCGTCCAAGAGATCGTCGATGGAGCTCTTCACGCAGTGGCTCGCCGCTTGTCCCGCCACCAGGACGGCGTCGGCCGTGAGGAGCGTATCGAGCAGCGCCGTGTTGCGCTGCGCGAGCGGCGGACCATCGTGGCGCGAAAGGACCTCGGCCCCAAATACGGAATAGTTCTCCGTGAGCACGTTGTCGCCTTTGGCCTCGATCCGCGATTGCGCGCTGCGCGCGAACGCGTGAAACATGCGCGCCTCGTCGAGGACGCCGGCCAGAGCATGGCCCGCGCTCCCCAGAATGCAGTGCGGCGGCCATAAATAGAGGCGGTACTTGCCGGCCTTCTCCAGCTCCGCGCAGTAGTGGCGCGCTTGGCGCAAGAGCCAAGCTCGATCGCCGTTGCACAGCCACGCGGCCACGTCGGGGTTGGGTCGCGCGCGGCCTAAATCGATGTCATCGGTGGTGATTTCGCGGAAGGCCGCGAGCGGCGCGCCGTCTTCGTCGACCCAGAACGAGGGAAAGAAGATTTGAAATGCCAAATGCGTATCGAGCGTGGCCGTCACATGGGTGATGGCGTTCAAATGGCGGTAGATGAACTCCGCCAGGCGGCGGTTGTCGTCGATGGCACCCCGCCCGCTGCGGCCGGCCACATAGAGCGAGCCCTCCGGAAAGCAGAAGTCCTTCTGGACGTCGATGAGGAGCAGGTGCACATTCCACGCATCGCGCGACGACGGCGTGATTCCGTATTCTTTTCGCCATCGCGCGGCCTCGGTGAAGAGCCGCTGCGCATCGGGCACATAATGGTAGCGGGCGGCGTTCGCGGGATCGAAGAACTCCGGAAGCGGCAAAGGGCGCGCGCTCATGGGCTCGTCTCCGCCACGAGCGCTTTGCGCGCCACGTGAAGCTTGGCGGCGAGCGCCTGGGTCGCGTCCGAGAGCGCCACGTCGAGGGCCCCGCGCCCCGAGGGGGGAGCATCGAGGGCTCCGATGGAGCGCGGAGGGTCGACGTCGCCGCCCGTGAGCTGCTCGTATCCTTGGGGCGGGGGTTCGCCAGCTTGCCCGATGACACCGCGCGGACCGTCGCCGCTGCGGCGCCGAAAGACCACCGGGTTGCCGGGGATGCTCTCCTTGCCGATGCCGGAATCGTCACCGAACTTCATGGTCGGCGAGGTGGCGGTCTGGCTCAATTTGTAGACGGCCGCCACCCGATCGCGAACGAGGCTGGTGCCGCTCGGCTTGGCGATGAGGTAACCGCCGTAGCCGTAGAACTGCTCCTCCGGCGTCCAGCCCACCTCGCGGCGCAGCACCTCGAATTTCTCCGTCTGCGCGGCGTCGAAGCCGTCTTCCAGGATTTGAACGGTGCGGATGCCCCGCTTGCGCGCCTCTTGAGCCGCGTAGCGGTATTGCATCTCTTTGTCCCCCGAGTCGTAGCGGATCGAGTCGCCGCGCCGCTGATAGCCCTCTTCGCCCATCAGCCGAAAGGCGGCGGGGATGCCGGAGCGAATCGTATCGAAGGTGTCGAGCAGGTAGCTCGATCGCCCCGGGCGCCGATCGCGCATGGCGCGGAAGGCCGCTTCGTCGGAGCCGAATCGCTGCACGTGCTCGTGGCCCATCGTTCCCACCGGGATCATATCGAGCCTCGCCGCGGCCCACACGTGGCTCGTCCGGCGGATGCCCGCGGCTTTGCACGCCTGCAGCGCAAGCTCATGCTGCTTGACGCAGGTGGCCGCGCGCAGCCCCACCTCGAAGATGCGCGCCGGATCGCCCACGATGCGAACGAGGTTGGCGGCCGTCGCCCGCACCCGCTCGAAGTACGCCTCCGAATCGACCATCACCTTGGGCGCGCGCACCCCCACCGAATCGAGGGTGGAGAGGACGATGTCTTTCTGCTCCTCGCAGGTGACGGTCCCCACCTCGGCGGCCAGGGCCGAGGGCTCCGTCAGGGCCAACGACGCCAATTGAATGCGGTAATGCAAATGCAACGCGAGCGGCTCCAACCAGGAGACCAGCGCCGAGGGCCCCGTCACGGAGAAGACCGGCTCGCGCGGGAGGAACCACGTCCCCTTTGGCAGCGCGCGCACCACCACCTGATTGCGAAACAAGACCGCGGCCTTGAACCCCGCGCCCATCTCGTATTCATGGGCGGCGAGGTACGCGTAGTCGTCGTCGGTCGGCATGGGCATGAGCTTTTGCAGCTCCGTCTCCACGTCGAACGGCAGAATCGCCGCGCCGCCTTTGCGCTGGGCGTAATAGAATGTCTCCTGGCGGAGGGGCCAACCGGCTTCCGCCATGCTGAATTTGTATCCATCGGTACGAAGAAGAGACATGGCTCAAGCTCCCGCCTCAAACGGCTGATCGCCTCAAAAAACGATAAAGTTCGGCCGGCCTATGATCGACGCCGCTCTGCATTTCCCCGGTGGCGGCGAGCTCTCCCGACGCCAGCATGCGGCGGCGGAAGGAATCTTTGTTGAGCTTTCGCCCGAGCACCGTTTCATGAACCTCTTGGAGCGCCAAGAGGGTAAAGCGCTCGGGCAAGAGCTGGAATCCAATGGGCGAGTAATCGAGCTTGCCCCGAATGCGCCGCACCGCGGCCCCCAAGATATCCTCGTGATCGAAGGCGAGCGGCATGGGCTCCCCCGTCTCGGCGGAGACGAGGGTCACGGGGCCGCCTGCTTCGCCCTCCCACGGCACGACCACGCGCGCCATGGTCCCCTGCCCCGATCGCCTCGGCGAGGCGTGCGATTGATCGAACCTCCGCGCGTCGACCAAGGCGAAGTAGCCAATGGAAATGACGCGCATCCGTGGATCGCGGTCGGGTTCGCCGAAGGTGCAGAGCTGCTCGACATAGACGTTCTCGAGCGAGCACTTGGTGCGAAGGACGCGAAAGGCCGCGTCCTCCAGCGGCTCGTGGATGCGAACGAAGCCGCCCGGCAAGGCCCAGCGCCCTTTGTGCGGGTGCTCCGCGCGCGGCACCACCAAGGTAAAGAGCTCACCGTTTCGAACGGTGAGCAGGACCACGTCCACCGTCACCGACGGACGCTCGAACTCGGCCGCCTCGTAGCGCTCCAAAAAGGCGGCCTCTTCGGGTGACTCGGGGGTCGTTCTCCCCCGTTTTCCGCTTTTGTTCGGGCTGGCCACCATATATGCAGAGAACATATATGCACATCGACTATAAGTCAAGGACGGCGGATCCGCGATGGCGGACGCTCCATTAGAGTGTGGGCGATGAATCCCAGTCGAGGCAATCGGGAGGCGTACGAGCGGTACTTGAAGGGAATGGACGCCTCGATGCGTCAAAAGGTGGCGCTCACCGCGGCGCACCTTCTTTGTACGGGCAAGGTGGCGGACATGGGAATGGGCTCCGGGGCGGGGAGCCATGCCCTGGCGGCGCTCTACCCCATGCTGGCCGTGGCCGGCGTCGATCTCGATCCGACCATGGTGGAGATGGCGCGCGAGCGCTTTCGGCTTCCCAACTTGGAGTTTTTGCAAGGCGACATCGCGGCGCGGATCTTCCCGGCGCGCACCTTGGACGGCATCTTCGACTCGTCGGTCCTTCACCACGTGACCACCTTCGGCGGCTACGAGCACGCGCGCGCGGCGGCCTGCCTCGCGAACCAGGCGGACGCGCTCAAGGACCACGGCGTCTTGGTCGTGCGCGATTTTCTCGCGCCGAACGGCGGCGACGATGCCGTGCTCCTCGATCTCCGCGCCGACGACGGCGACGATGGCGCGGACGATCCGCGCTCGTGCAGCACGGCGCGCTTGTTCGAGCGGTTCGCGCGGGAGTTTCGTGCGCTCCACGCGAGCCCGGGGTTCGCGCTCGAGACGGTGGCATCGGGCGACGCGACGTCGGGCACCGCGCCATCGGGCGGCGCGATATCGGCCGGGTGGCGCCGCTTTCGCACGACCTGGCGGCTGGCGACGGAGTTCGTTTTGCGAAAAGACTACCGCACAGACTGGGAGAGCGAGGTCAAGGAAGAGTATACGTACTTTACGCAGGCGGAGTTCGAGCAGCTGTTCGCCCGGCTCGGACTGCGCGTGCTCGCCTCGACCCCCATTCGCAATCCATGGATTGTACGCCATCGCTTTCGGGGCCAATTTTCGGCGCGGAACGGGCGCGGCGAGCCGCTGGAGTGGCCCGCGACGAATTACATCATCGCCGGCGAGAAGGTGCGCCCGGGCGAAGGCGTTCGCTTTCGCGAGACCGGCTCGGCGAGCGCGCTGGGCTTTTTGCGCATGGACTATTATCGCAGCTTGCGCGATGGCACCGTGTACGATCTGGTTCGCCGCCCGTACACGTCGGTCGACGTCGTTCCTTATTTCGAATTGGGCGGCGATGTCTTCGTGCTGGCGCGAATGAGCTATCCCCGTCCGATCCTCTGCGCGAACGCCAAGTCGCTCGCCCTCGACGAGAGCACGCCGCCGCACTACGTGACGGAGCCGCTCAAGGTGCTCCAGACGGACAAGCCGCTCGGGCAGACCGTGGAAGAGAAGCTCTTCGAGCGCGCGAACATCCCCGGCGCGCGCATCCGCGGTTTTCGCGCGGCGGGAACGTATTATCCCTCGCCGGGCGGCACGCAAGAAGAGGTGCGCTCCGTGCTGGTGGAGGTGGAGCCGGTCTTCGTGGAAGAGGACATCTCGCGCGCCTCCGGGTTCAGCACCTCGGGGCGCGTTCGCGCGCTGGAGGCGGAGCAGGTGCTGCGCTCGGCCCAAGTCGGCGGGCTCCCCGACGCGCGCCTGGAGCTCAATGTCTACGATCTGCTGGCGCAGCTGGGACGCGCACCGGGCCCGTGGATCGGCGAGAGCATCGAGCTCTCGGGCCGCCTCGAGGGCGTACGCACCACGCACCTGGGCGAGCTCGCGCAGAGGCCGAGCCGCCGCATGTTCGCGCGCACCGATCGCGCGGCGAGCACGGAGTTTCTCGCGCTGCACACGGGGCGCTTCGCCGAGCTGGACGCCGCCGGAGACGTCCTCACCGAGGCGAGCCTCGAATACGTCGTCCCAGAGCGTCTCGGCACCAACACCATCACGTGCGCCCTGCTCGCGCGCATCGACGGGGACATCTTCATGGCGGCCGACGACGACGATCTGCCGGCCGCACAATGTTTCCTAGGCAACAGCAATTTGCTGGTGACCCCCGCGTGGCGCATCCCCAAGAGCATCGGCACCATGGGCCGCGCGCGCGCCTGGATCGCCGAGCAGCTCGCGCGCGAATACGACGTCACCTTGGGCGAGACCTGGGAGCTCGGTGGCTCGTATCATCCATCGGCGGGCATATCGCCCGAGGTGGCGTTTCTCATCGCCGTGGAGGTGCTCCGCCAAGGGGATCGCGGCCGTCCGCTGCACTGGTTCCCGCTGCGCGAGGTGGCGTCGCACCTCGAGATCCTCCGCGATGGCCATCTGCGGATCGCCGCCCTTCGCGCCGCGCATGCGCTCGGCCAATATGCGCAATCCATCCCCGCCATGCGGCGTTCGGCCCCCCCATGAGCGCAGCGGCCACCCTGGGCGCCGGGCATCCTTTCAAATCGAGCCGGCTGCAGATCGCGGCGGCCTTCGCCAAGGAGGCGAACGGCGCCACGTACAACACGCCGACCTCGTTCGCAGCCTAAGAGACCTTTCGTGCGGTCGCGGAGGAGCTCGTGGCGCTCGGAGGATGTTGAGCTGCTGCGCGAGCGCGCGGGCCGCGGGATCTTTACTTCTTCTTGGTGAGCTCCACCTCGAGATCGATCGCCACGTCGTCACCCACCACGACGCCGCCGCTCTCGATGGCCTTGTTCCAGGTCATGCCGAACTCTTTGCGGTTGATCTTGGTGCTCGCCTGCGCGCCGCGCCGGATGCCGCCCCAGGGATCTTTGACCTCGGCGGTGAGGCCGGTCACCGTGAGGATCACCGGCTTCATCACGTTCTTGATCGTGAGGTTGCCGGTCACGAACAGCGTGTTGGCGTTCGCGCGCTCGACCTTGGTGGAGTCGAAGGTGATCTTCTGGAACTTGGTCACGTCGAGGAAGTCGGCGCTCTTGAGGTGCTCGTCGCGCTTGGCGTTGTCGGTGTTGATCGACGCCGCGTCGATATCCAGGTGCACCTTGGACTTGGTGATGTCCGCGTCGTCGATGGCGATGGCGCCCGTGAACTTGGTGAAGGTGCCGCGCACGGTCGACACCAGCATGTGCTTGACGCCGAAACCAACGCGGCTGTGCCCCGTGTCGACCTCGTAATCGGCGGCGAAGACGGCCGGGGCGGCGGCGAGCAGGAGCAAGGCAACTGCGGACGAGAGCATCTTTCGAATCTTCACGGTGGCATCCTTCTTTCTTTCAACCGGACTCAGGTCCGTTTTCGCTACGCGGTTATGCGGACTGTAGTCCGCTTCGTCAAGCCTAGACACGAAAACGGCCGTGCCGCATGCTCTTGGCATGGAAAGGCGGATCTCGCTACCGATTCAAGGGCGCCAGGCGCCCGTGGAGCGGGCCGACGCGGCGCGAAACCGCAGGCGCATTCTCGCCGCCGCGCGCAAGCTGCTCGCCAAGCGCCCCATCGACTCGATTGGCATGGACGAGCTGGCGCGGGCGGCGGGCGTGGGGAAAGGTACGATCTTCCGCCGCTTCGGCGACCGCAGCGCCCTTTGCATGGCGCTCTTGGACGAGAACGAGCGCGAGCTCCAGGAGAGCGTCCTGGCCGACTTTCATCTGCCAAAGGGCGCCTCGGCCTACCAGCGCCTCACCGTTTTTCTCGACGCCCTGTTCGCCTTCCACATCGACAACGCGCGCGTGCTGGTGGAAGCCGAAACCTACCGCCACCCGGAGGAGCGCTTCGCCCAACCCCCATACGTTTGGCGCCGCCGCGAGCTCGTCCGGCGCATCCAGCGCGCCAAAGACGCCGGCGACATCTCCCCCGGAGACACCGCCGTCACGTCCGAGCTCATCATGGCCGGCCTGGGCGCCCCGCTGCTCCTTTGGCAAGTGAAGCGCTTCGGCCGCAACGCGCTTCACCAGCGTGTGATGGGTATTTGGCAGCACTTACTTCAATATCGCGAACGAACGGACGAATGATGCCTGGCCGGCAGCGCCGATCGCTCGCTCCGGCGCGATGACGCGCGAGGGGTCGATCGCTCGGGCGCGATGACCTCGAGCCGAGCCGTCGTCCGCGCGAACGCGATGACCTCGAGCCGAGCCGTCGTCCGCGCGAACGCGATGGCCTCGAGCCGAGCCGTCGTCCGCGCGAACGCGATGACGCTCAGGGGGCGGTCTTCGTTCGCACGGTCAGGATGGCATTTTCGTCCGTGAAGAGGAGCTGACCGTCGCCGAGGGCGAGGAGGGCGCGCGGATGATTCAAGGTGGTGGGCAGGGTCCCGAGCCGGACCTTTCGCGCACCGCGTTGGCCCGCCAATGTGGAGACGCTGGCGGTGGCAGGGTCGATCGCGCGGATGGCGCTGTTCTCCTCGTCGGCGACGAAGAGGCGCCCGGATGCGTCGATCGTGAGCTCGGCGGGGCGGCGAAAGCGCGCAGCGCCGCCCACACCATCGACGAGCTCGTGCTCGCCCGGCGAGCCGGCGAGGGTGGAGACGGCGGCGGTGGCGATATCGATCTTGCGGATGGTGTGATTCTCGCGATCGGACACATAGAGATGACCCGCCAAGTCGGCCGCGAGCCCGTTGATCCAGTTGAACCGCGCCTGGGGCCCGATGCCGTCCTGGCTGCCGTATTGACCAGCGGTACCTGCCAAGGTCGTGACTTGGACGGTGGCGATGTCGATCGCGCGCACCGTATCGCCGAAGGAATCGGTCACATAGAGATGACCGGAGCCATCGTTGACGATGGCGTGCGGATGCGCGAAACGCGCTTGCAATCCGATGCCATCGACCGATCCGCCGTAGTCGGGCGAGCCGGCGATGGTGACCACGGCGTTGGTCGCGAGATCGATTTTGCGGATTGTATTGTTGAACGCATCGGCAACATACAAATTGCCGCCGTCCAGGGCAATGCCTTCGGGAGAGTAGAAGCGCGCATTCGCGCCCGTACCGTCGGCGGCGCCGGTTCGCTTCGGGCTGCCCGCGATGGTGGTGACCTCGCCGGTGGCGAGCACCATTTTGCGGATCACTTCGTTCATCGTATCGGCGATGTAAACGTTGCCCGCGCCATCGGCGACCATGGCATTGCTCTCGAAAAAGCGCGCCGCAGGCCCCACTCCATCGGCGTGCCCCTCGGTCGTCGGACGGCCCGCGAACGTGGTCACCTCGGCGCTGGCCACGGAGATCGTGCGCACGGCGTGGTGTCGGTTCTCCGTGACATAGAGATGGCCCGAACCGTCGGCGACGATGCCGTGTGGCCATCCAAACGAGGCGCCGCGGCCCGTGCCATCGACGACCGCATCGTCCCCGCTGCCGGCGAACGTCGAAACTCGGGCGGTGCCGAGGTCGATCGAGCGCACTTGCCCGTTCCAGTGCTCCGTCACGAAGAGTCGGCCGCTCGGATCGATCGCGAGCCCGGACGGCTCGCTGAAGCGCGCCGCGGAGCCGATGCCGTTGGTCCGGCCCGATTTGCCCGCAGCTCCCGCCAAGGTCGTCACCTTTCGGGTGGCGATGACAATCTTGCGAATGGTGTCGTTGTACGAATCTGCGACATAGAGGTTGCCGGACGTGTCGATCGCGAGCCCATCGGCCCCATAAAAGCGCGCCGCGGATCCAACGCCATCCGCCGAGCCATGGTTGCCCGCGGAGCCTGCAAACGTAGAAACCTCGGCGGTGGCCAGGACGATTTTGCGGATCGTGTGGTTGAGCATCTCGGATACATAGAGGTTGCCGGACGTGTCGATCGCGAGCCCATCGACTCCGTGAAAGCGCGCGGCTCGCCCGATACCGTCGGCGTATCCAGGCTCGCGTGCCGCGCCCGCAAAGGTGGAGACCTCGCCGGTGGCCAGGACGATCTTGCGAATGGTGCTGTTGTGGCCATCGCTCACATAGAGATTGCCGGCGCCGTCGGCCGCGACGCCACGCGGCCCGTCGAGGCGCGCCGCCTGTCCGACGCCATCGGCGGAACCGGGCGGATCCCACGAGGAGCCGGCGATGGTGGAGACCTCACCCGTGGCCAAAACGATCTTGCGAACGACATTGTTCGCGTCGTCGGCGACATACACATTTCCGGCCCCATCGAACGCCATGCCCACCGGCTCGTAAAAACGCGCCTCCGCGCCCGTACCATCGGCATTGCCGCGACCGCCGAT
This sequence comes from Sorangiineae bacterium MSr11954, assembly GCA_037157815.1. Lineage (NCBI taxonomy): Bacteria > Pseudomonadati > Myxococcota > Myxococcia > Myxococcales > Pendulisporaceae > Pendulispora > Pendulispora albinea. Next base: position 946,886 of record CP089984.1, on the reverse strand, counting down.
GCCGCCCGCGAGCACGGCGAGCTCCGTTTCGTCGGCCGCGTGCGCGGAGAGCGCCTTCGAGCGGCTGGATGCGACCGTGGAATCGCTGCGAGCTCCCGAGCCGTCGGAGCAACTGGCAAGAACGAGGTTCGACAGCATGAGGAAGCGAATAGCGCGAATGGTTCTCATCGGGATCCTCCATGGACCGCGGGAGACCGCCTCCCACACGAGCAGGTTCGACGACGAGCCCGTCCGAGCATTCGATCGCCGAGCGCCTTTTTTCCGCGAATCGTCCGGAGAGGGCTCGACGATGCATCCCGCGCCAACCGACACAGCGACCACCGCCACCGGAGCCCCCTCTTCTCCAGCGCTCCGCGCCGATCGCACACCCGCCCGATGTGCGTACCTAGGCCTACGGTCGATCCTTCGACGTCGCCTCGAATCCGATAACCTGCACGCCATGACTCGCCTCATCACCATTCCGTTCTCGCACTACTGTGAGAAGGCGCGCTGGGTTCTCGATCGAAACGGCGTTGCCTACGATGAGGAGCGGTACATGCCGACGTTCCACTTCCCCGCGGCGATGCGCGCCCTCGTGGGGAGGGGAAAGGGCCTCCACGATCGCGCCTCGACCCGATTCTCGACCCCCATCCTGATTGGCGACGGCGTGCTGCTCACGGACAGCTCCGAGATCGTGCGGCATGTGGAGCCACGTCTCTTCGAGGATCCCGAGGCCCAACGCCTCGATGCCTATTTCGGGGACGAGCTCGGACCGCATAGCCGGCTTATCGTGTATTGGCACGCCCTGAAGGAGCCTCGTCTCCTGTTCGAGCTCGCCGACACGAACGTGTCGCGCCAGCAGGCGCTCTTGTTTCGCAGGCTCTACCCCATCGTGGCGACCATGGTGCGGACGCAGCTGCGCATCGACGAAGCCGCCTACCGCCGCTCCTTGGAGAGGGTGCGCCGCATCGCCGACGACGTCGCCCTGCGCCTCGCCGATGGGCGGCCCTTCCTTCTCGGCGATCGCTTCAGCGCAGCCGATCTCGCCTTCGCGGCCCTGTTCGCGCCGGCGATCCTCCCCGGGTGCGACGTTTATGGTGCCAAGCTCCCGGCGCCCAAACGGTTCCCCCCCGAGGCCCAGTCGTTCGTTCGTGAGCACCGCGACCATCCCGCGGGGCGCTTTGCGATGCGCATGTTCCGCGAGGAACGCCATCGGCGCACGTGACAGCTCGTGCCGCCGCGCGCGCCGGGCGATGTTGTCGTATCAGTCGCTCGGCTTGGCGAGTTTGACGATGGTGTTGCCTTCGATCCAGTAGACGAACCCGTTCCCGAGGGTCAGCGCCCTCGCGCGCACCCTCCTCGATGCGAGCACGACCGGCCCCGACTGCGGACAGCCTCCCAATGGGCAATGGCGCACGGTTCCATCGTTCGAGTTGAGCCAATAAACCCCGGTGGGATCGACTTCGACCTCCGAGCTGCCATCGTCGAAGGCAACGGTGGCACCCGCCCCGCAGTCTTCGAGCCCGCACTTGCGCAGCTCGGGGCGTGACCCAGGGCCGTGGGGCCCGGCATCGAGCCAATACGCGACCCCTGCGTGAACGCGAAATGGCCATCGGACGGACGAGGTGTTCGGCAGTATATTTGGTTCGCTGCACCCATCCGCCTCGACACACGTTCGCAGATCGTTTCGGAAGAGCTGGACATATACGGTATCGCCGTCGGTGGTCACCGCTTGGGGCTCACCGCCAAACACCCTGGACGGCCATTGTTCCCGCCTCCGCCCGCACTCGGGAAAGGCGCAACCGACCAAACGATCCCCGTAGATCCAGTAGGCGTGGGTCTTCCCAAGGATGAAGTGATCGAACGCATCGCTCGTAGAGTCCATACGGATTGGGCCCAGCGAGCAGCCTGATACCGGACAGCGCAGAACGTGATGGCGATCGTCGCAAACAAAGGAGTGGCAGCCGGTGAAATAGATGCTGTCTTCCGTGGCCGCAATATGATGCAAACGTTCGTGCTTCTCGAGGAGAAGCGCCGGTTCGCCCGCGCAACCCGTGGGTAAGGGGCATGATCGCACCCGTGTGCTCTCGGTCCAGAAAACCGATGTCGAGGTAACGGCCAATGCGGCAGGCTGGTCGAGCTGATGCTCGGGCCCCGCAACCACAATCGGCTCCGCCAGGATCGGGTGGATCGTGCGGGTCGTGCGGAGGCTCTCCTGGTACCCCGCCTCGCCGCCCTCGTCATCCAGATGCCGCACGTCGTTGCCGCACGCGACCATTGTCCCAAGTACGCCCAGGAGCGCCAAATACGAGCCGGACTTCATGAGCAAGCTCCTATCGATTCGCAAAGGTCAAGGAAGCCAAACAATCAAAAGTTCAATATGGACGAGACAACGCATTCAACGTGTGCGTTCACGCAGTACTGCGCAAGTCCATACGCTCTTTAAATGAAATATTTCGAAAACATTCGCAACATTTTGAAAATGCTCGATGTTCCCAATGGAGTCTTTGATTCGAAGGCTCACCCGAGCGCTTCAGACGCGCGGCGCGATCGGCGCGCGGAAGCGACGGCCCCAGTAGACGAAGAGCGCCAGCCCCACCAGCACGACATTGAACGGTGTTCGTGCGACTTCGCCGCGCGCGATGTGAAAGACGATGGCGCAAATCTGAAGAGCGGCGCAGCCCAAGGCCGCGAGCGCGGTCAAGCCGGGCTTGATGCGGGTGAGCGCGGGCAACAGGATCCCGACACCGCCGCACAGATCGATGACGCCGATGGCGTACAGAAAGGCCTCGGGAACTTGCCCGGCCCAGGGGATGGCCGCCGCCAGCTGGGGGATGGGGGTGAAGAGCTTCCACAGGCCGGTGCCGGTGAAGATCAGCGACACCAGCGCCTGGACGACCCACAGGCCGAGGTGAAGAGAATGGGACGGCTTCGCGCCGCCAGCGATCGGAGCTGTCGCGTTGATCATCGGATTCCTCGGGGTTTCGACGGTTACTTTCGTATGCCTCGTTACGGCACGTAACTAACGCTATGTTGCGTACCTGGCGACGGCCGACAAGGAGGCACATTGAAGTTACTGGGCAACGGAAGGATGACGAAAGGCTTCGACGCAGACTGCCCCGCCACGCGCGAGATCCTGAATCGGGTCGGCGACAAGTGGAGCGTGCTGGTGATCGTCATCCTGGCGGACGGCGCGAAGCGCTTCAACGACCTGAAACGATCGATCGGGGGCATCTCGCAGCGCATGCTGACCCTCACCTTGCGCGGCCTCGAGCAGGACGGGCTCGTGAAGCGCACCGTCTATCCAACGGTCCCGCCGCGCGTCGACTACGAGCTCACCCCCCTCGGACGAACCTTGCTCGAGCCCGTGACCGAGCTCGCCATGTGGGCGCAACGCCACCGTCCAAACGTCCAGAACGCCCGCGCCGCGTTCGAGCGCGCCGCGAAGCCCCCCGTCCCCCGGCGCGGCACGTGACCGTATGAGCGCCGATATCCATCGTGGCTCCGAGGTCTCGCGGTTGACCGACGCGATCGAGAACGCACCGGGCGGCCTTTCCATCGTCGCCGTGAGCGGGCCGGGGGGCGTGGGCAAGACGTACCTTCTGGGGCATGTCCTCGAGACCGTGGACCCCACGCGCCTCGGGTACTTGACCCTCCGGGCGAGCGCCGAGAACCCCGAGACGCGCGGGGACTTCTTCGGCACCCTCGAGGGCCTCTTTCCCCGTTCGCTTCCGGCGCCGGCCAATCCCGACAAAGACTACTTCCCCCACCTTCGCAACATCGCCACCAAGCACCGCAAGTTGGTCGCGAAGGTCGTGTCGGAGATCCAAAAACGAGGCGCACCCGAGTCGGTGCAGCGCATCGCCAAGAGCCTGCTCGATACGGGCCGCGCCCTCAACACGGTGGCGCCGCTGACGAAGCACGCGCTCGACGTATCGTGGTTGCGCGATTCGCAGGTCGAGGGCGCGCTCGATCTCGCGTGGAACCTCTTGAGCCAGCTCGGTCCGCTGCGCGAGTCCACCGCGCTCCCCGGGCCCCTTCGCGATCTCACGGGCGCGACCCGCGCGAACCGGTTGAAGCGCGACATTCATGGCCTCACCGCCGCCGAGCTGCGCGCGGATCTTTGCGCGGCCTTGGTCCGGTACGAGCGGAGGGATCTCGCGCGCTTCATGCACGCGCCCATCCCCGATCTCTCCCGGCTCCTGCTCGTGCTCGACGACTACGAGGCCATTCAAGGGGTCCTCGAGGACTTCCTCACCGGCGCGTTCGTGCAGCAGCTGGCGGGGGCGCCCTTTCGAACCGTCCTGGTCGTGCTGGGCCGCGACGATCTCGAGACGACCCACCCCGGCTGGGCGCAGCACTGCAGGCGCCATCTGCGCGAGCAGATACGCTTGGCCCCCTTCGACGAGGCGAGCGCGCTGGCGTTTCTTTCGGCGGCGGGCATCCCGGAGGCGCGCTGGAAGGCGCTCTACGAGTCCACCCAGGGATACCCTTACCTTCTCACCTTGGCGGTCGAAGAAGAACGCGAGCACGGGAGCGACTCCGTCACGTTCCTCCAGCGTTTCCTCGACCGCACGACGCGCTGGATGTCATCGCGCGAGCGCGACTGGTTCTACCGGGTGTGCTACCTCGATCGCGTCGACGAGGATACGCTTCGAACGCTCTTCCCCGAGGAGGAGGTCGAACGAATCCAGAGCTGGTTCGAGAAGGAGTCCTCGATCCGCGATCCCTCCGCCACGTACTTTCGCGTGCGCCCGCTGATCCGCGAGAAGGCGCTACGCTATTTGGCGGTGAGGGCCCCGAGCCGGCACCGCGAGCTCCTGGCGCGCGCCGAAGAGGCGAGCCGCGCGCCCGCCGCGAGCGCGCCCCCGAGCGAATGATTCGTTACCAGTGCCAATGATGGTGGTGATGGCGGTGAAAGCCGAATCCGATGCCCACGCCCGTGCCGATGGCAAACCCCGTATAGAAGCTGCTGCGGGGCCGGTAATAATAATAAGGCGGCGGATAATCATTGTAATAGACGTACGAAGGCACGGTCCGATACACCACGCGCGGCGCCGGCTGCGGCGGGGGCAAATACCGCGGCGCCTGCGACGGCAGCGCCGGAAGCGGGCCGACCTGGCTCGTCGGCCTGGGGCTCGCATCCGTCGAAGGCGCGGGTGCTGCGGGCGCGGGCGCTGCGGGCGCGACGGGAGCCGGTGCCGCCGCGAGAGGGGCTGCCAGAGCCGCCACATCGACAGGTGCGCCGGGCTCGCTCATCGGCGCGGGCTCGCGCGGCGGAATCGCCATCAAGCTGGCCCGGCCATGAACGGTGGGCTGCACCGGTTGAACGTAGGCCTCCTCGGCGCAGCCGGTCACGAACGAGCCGGCCAGAAGAGCAAAAGGCGCGACGAATCCAAGGCGGGAAAAGGGGTTCATGGGACTTGTCCCACAGCTTAAGCAAGAGGCAGTCCTGCGCAAGAGAGGCCCATTTCGTCGTGTTTTTGTCATCGTGTGACGCTGAGTTCACAGTCCACCCTCGGCCGGATCGTGTTCCAATCGGAGCCATGGCCCCGACACAATCCGTCAAAAGCAACGTTTCACCCGAAGAGTGGCAGCAGCGCGTCGATCTGGCAGCGGCATATCGCCTGGTGGCGCTCTACGGATGGGACGATCTGGTGTTCACCCATTTGACGGCTCGGGTGCCTGGCCCCGAGCACCACTTTCTCATCAACCCGTACGGGATGATGTTCGACGAGATCACTGCCTCGTCCTTGGTGAAGGTGGACCTCGACGGCAACAAGGTGATGGACTCGCCGTATTCCATCAACCCCGCCGGCTTCACCATCCACAGCTGTGTGCACGCCGCGCGCGAGGATGCGCGCTGTGTGCTGCACGCGCACTCCATCAACGGCGTGGCCGTCTCCGCGCAAAAAGAAGGGGTGCTCCCCATCTCGCAGCAGGCGACCATCGTCCTCGCCTCGCTCGCGTATCATGATTACGAGGGCATCGCCTTGCGCGACGACGAAAAGCCGAGGCTCGTCCGGGATCTCGGGCAGAAGAACTTCCTCATGCTGCGCAACCACGGCCTGCTCACGGTGGGCCCGACGGTCGCCGATGCGTTCCTCTTTTTGTACGTCTTCGAGGCGGCGTGCATGATCCAAGTGCGCGCGCTCGCCGGCAGCCGCGAGCTCGTTCCGGTCGCAAAGCCAATCCTCGACGGCGTGCAGCAAGCCGCGCAGCAGGTCACCCGCGGCCTGGGCGGATCCCTCGCCTGGCCGGGGCTCTTGCGAAAGCTGGATCGCTCCAATCCCGGTTATGCCGATTAGGCGTGCAACCCCATGCCCCGCAAGCTAGTTCCGAGTCTCAGGCCCATGACCCCTCGACCTCTTCGGACCATCGGGCGCGGAGCCGCTCCTCGCGCTCTTCGTGCTCCTCGTGCTTCCTTTGCGCTCCTGGCGTTCTCCGCGCTCGCCGCGTGCGGCGTGGGCGCATGCGGCGGGCAGAAGCCACCGGCCCCCGTTCAAGAGACGCAGGCCAAGGCCATCGCCCCCCCGCAGCCCACCTTGCGCCTGCCCGAGAACGCCCGGCCGGTGCGCTACGATCTCGATCTCACGCTCGATCCCTCGAAGGACGACTTCGCCGGGGCGGTTGGGATCGATCTCACCGTCCAGCAGCCGACCACCGTCATCTGGCTGAACGCGCGCGCCTTGCGGATCCGCGAGGCCCACGTCACCTTCGGCGGTAAAAAGTCGGCGGCGCGCGTCCTCCCCGGCGGCGACGACTTCGTGGGGTTCGCGTTCGATCGCCCCATCGGCCCCGGCGCCGCGCGGCTCGACGTCGCGTACGAGGGACACGTCGACAAAGATCGCCAAGCGGGCCTTTATCGTGTGAGCGAGGGGCGCGGGAACGACGATTGGTACCTCTACAGCGTCTTCGAGCCCATCGACGCGCGCCGCGCGTTCCCCTGCTTCGACGAGCCCGCGTACAAGGTGCCGTGGAAGATCGCGCTGCACGTCAAGAAGGAGCACGTGGCGCTCGCCAACGCCAAGGTCGAATCGGAGACGCCGGGCCCGAACGGCATGAAGACGGTGGTCTTCGAGGAGAGCAAGCCGCTCCCGAGCTACCTGGTCGCCTTGGTCGTGGGCCCCTTCGATGTGCTCGACGCGGGCACCGCGGGCCATCATGGAACGCCGCTACGCTTCGTGGTGCCCAAAGGCCGCGGCGGGGAAACGCGCTACGCGACGGAGGTCACCACCAAGCTGGTCGGCGTCCTCGAAGATTATTTCGGCATGCCGTATCCGTACGGCAAGCTCGATGTGGCGGTGGTGCCGCGCTATGCGGGCACCATGGAGCACCCGGGCCTGGTGGCCTTGGGGCAGCCCATCACCTTGATTCGCCCCGATGAAGAGACGCCGGCGCGCAAGCAGTTCTACGCGCACATCGGCGGGCACGAGCTGGGGCACTACTGGTTCGGCGACTACGTCACCATGACGTGGTGGGACGATCTCTGGCTCAACGAAGCCTTCACCACCTGGATCGACGTCAAGGTCACCCGCGCCATCGATCCCTCGTGGAACACGGACCAGGGCCGCCTCCGGCTGCGCGGGCGCGCCATGGGGACCGATGCTCTGGCCACCGCCCAGCCCATTCGGGTGCCCATCACCTCGGACCACGACATCGCCAACACCTTCAGCGCCGACATCACGTACCTCAAGGGCGCGCAAGTCATCCGCATGTTCGAGAACTTCCTCGGACCGGAGAAGTTCCAAAGCGCCGTTCGCCGCTACATGAAGGAGCACGCGTGGAAGAACGCCACCACGGACGACTTCCTCGCGGCGCTCCAGGCCGAGACGGGGCAAGACATCGGTCCGGCCTTCAAAACGTTCATCGACCAACCCGGCGTTCCCCTCGTCGCCGCCGACCCCATCTGCACCAAAGACGCGGCACCGCAGCTCCTGGTCGCCCAGCAGAGGTTCATCCCCACCGGATCCGAGGCGAGCCCCGATCAAAGCTGGCAGATCCCCGTCTGCGTCAAATACGGGACCAAAAAAGGAGTAACGCGCGAGTGCACCCTTTTGCGCACCTCCCGCAGCGCCATCACCCTGGACGCGGAGCCGAGCTGCCCCGATTGGGTGCTGCCAAACGAAGGGGGCGCGGGCTATTACCGCTCGAACGTCAATGCGGCCGCGCTCTCCAAGCTGCTCAAAACGGCATGGCCCAATCTGGACCCCTTGGAAAAGATTGCCCTGGTCTCCGACGCAGCCGCGCTGACGCACAATGGCACCCTTGGCATCGCCGAGGCCCTCGCCTTCGTTCCAGCCATGCTCAAAGGCGCCGATCGGCACCTGATTGAAACGACCTTCGAAATCGTCGAGCAAGCTCGAAAGGATGTTTTGCGGCCCGAGCTCGTGCCCTCGTATGCAAAATACATTCGCTCCTTGTATGGCGAGAAGGCCAAGGCCCTTGGCTGGACATCGAAGCCGGGCGAGGACAATGACACCCGGGTTTTGCGCGCAAACGTGCTCCGCATGGTCGGGGACCTCGGCGAGGATCCTGCGGTGCGTAAAAAGGCCTACGAGCTGGTCGTCAAATGGCTCTCGGACCGCAAAGCGCTGGAGCCCGATGTGCTGGAGACGGCGCTGATCTTGGCCGCCAAGAGCAAAGACCGCGATCTCTGGAACCGCCTTCGCCAGGCCGCGCGGGCCAGCCATGACCGGAGCGAGCGGGCCATGATCTTTACGGCGCTCGGGAATTTCAGGGATTCCGCGCTCATGAAAGAGACGTTCGATCTTCTCCTATCGAACGAAATCGAGATGCGCGACGGACAAGGCATCGTGACCGCCGCCCTGGCCGAGCGCGAGAGCCGCGATCAAGCCTACGAGTTCCTTACGAAAAACTTCGACACCATCGCGACGCGCACCGGTCGCCGCGATGGCAATCTCCTGTTGCGGGCCGCCGCAACCTACTGCGACAAGGAGCACCACGACGAGGCCGTCCGCTTCTTCACCGATCGCGCGAAGACCATCGAGGGCGGGCCTCAAATCCTGGCCAACGCACTGGAAAGACAAGTGCTTTGCATCGCCCAACGCGAACGAAACGAGAAGCCCATCGAGGCGTTTCTAAAAACCATCCGATAGGACGCCAAATTCATCACCTCGTCACAATAAGCTGATAACTGTGCGACCAAAGAGGTCGTCACATGCGTTTGCGTTGGGTTTCTATTCTGGCCGTTCTTTCCAGTGCCATTGTGCTCCAGTCCGTCGGTTGCTCCGACGACTCCACGTTGGTCGCCAATCCCTTCGATGGAGGCTCCCCCGCCCCCGTCGATGCGGGCCGCCCCGCCCCCGTCGATGCGGGTCCCCCAGTCGACGGCGGATCGGCCATCAAGCCGGGCTCGAAGGCCACCTTCGCCGTGCTCGAGACGACGGACTTGCACACGAACGTGCGGAGCTACGATTATTTCAAGCTGGCCGAGGACAAGAGCATCGGCCTCGAGCGCACCGCGACGCTCATCAAGCAGGCGCGCAAAGAGTTCCCCGACTCGATCCTGGTCGACAACGGCGACACCATTCAAGGGACGGTCCTCGCCGACCACCAGGCCGTCGTCACCCCCATTCCGTGCAATCAGCCCCTCGCCCAACACAAGGCGATGAACAACCTCGCCTTCGACGTCGGCGGCGTTGGAAACCACGAGTTCAACTACGGCCTCGGCTACCTCTCGCAGGTCACGCATACGCCGTTCGACGTAGAGGGGGTCACTACCTCGGGCAACGCCTCGTGCGCGGGCCCCGCGTTTCCGGTGGTGCTCTCCAACGTGTTCAGCACCAAGACGAACCAGCCGATTTTCCCGCCGAGCGCCATCGTCGAGAAGACCATCACGGCCACCGATCCGGATGGAAAGCCCGTGCAGACGAAGCTCAAGGTGGGCTTCCTCGCCTTCACGCCACCGCACATCCTCAATTGGGACAAGCGCTGGCTCGAAGGCAAAGTCTACACGAAGGGCGTGCAGGAAGTCGCGCCGCCCATCGTGCAGGACCTTCGCTCCAAGGGCGCGGACATCGTGGTGGCGATCATCCACGGCGGCATCAGCGCGTACACCGACACATCGAAGACGCCGCCCGCGCCGACCCCCGTCCCGTACTCGGCCGATCTCGAGAGCCAGGCGTACTACTTGGCGCAGGTGCCTGGCATCGACGCGATGCTCATGGGCCACTCGCACCAGGTCTTCCCCGACAAGGCCTCGACCACCCCCGGCTTCAACGTGCCGAACGTGGACAAGGACAAGGGCCTGGTCCATGGCGTGCCCTCGGTCATGGCGAACTTCTGGGGCCAGCACCTGGGCGTCATCCGGCTGCCGCTCGCGTTCGACGGCAAGCACTGGAGCGCGACCAAGGCCGAGGCCGTGGTCGAGGCGCGCCCGATTGCCACCACGTGCATGGGCGGCAAGGCGGTCGCGTGCGACGCAGACGGCAAGTGGCGCACGGGCGCCGTGTGCGCGTTCGCGACCGCGTGCACCGGGGTGGCCGACAAGACCAAGGTGTTCATCGATGCGGATTCGAGCATCGCGACATCGGTCGAAAGCGAGCACCAGGCGACCATCACGTACGTCAAGACGCCCATTGGCGATTCGGACTTCGATATGTCCACGTACTTCGCAGAGGTCGGCGATGTGACGGCCATCCAGGTCGTCAATGAAGCGCAGACCGAGTACGTGTCGGATTACGTCAAGGCGAACCTGCCGCAATACGCGTCCTTGCCCGTGCTCTCGGTGAGCGCACCGTTCAAGAGCGGCTTCCAAGGCGGCAACGATTACACCGACGTGCACTCGGGCAAGCTGGCCATCAACAACGCGGCCGATCTGTACCTGTACCCCAACACGGTGTACGCGGTGAAGGTCACCGGCAAGACCATTCAAGACTGGCTCGAGGTCGCCGCCACCCGCTTCAAGACCATCAGCCTCACGAGCACGGCCGATCAGGAGCTGATCAACAACTCGCAGCCCGGCTACAACTTCGACGCGTTCTCCTCGCCGGACGTCGCGTACGAGATCGACGTAACCCAGGAGCCGAAAAAGGGCCGCATCAAGAACCTCACCTACAAGGGAACACCGGTCGATCCCGCGAAGGAGTACATCGTGGCCACCAACAACTACCGCGCCACCGGCGGTGGTAACTTCCCGGGTCTGGACGGCTCGAAGACCATCTTCGCGTCACCAGACACGAACCGCGATGTGCTGATCGAATACATCAAGAAAAAGAAGAACCTCACCCGCGTGGCCAATGGCTCGGCGCGCAGCTGGAAATTCACCAAGGTGGTAACGGCAGGGAAGGTGCTTCTGCACTCCGCGCGTGGCAAAATCGCCCTTGCACAGGCCGCTGGGATCAACAATGTTACGGTTCTTGCGGAGGATGATGGCTCGGGTAAGGGCCTCTCGCTATATGGCGTGGATCTCAATAACCCCTAAAACAAGCATTGCGCTCCTCGCCGCCTTGTCGCTCGTGGCGATGGCGGCGGGAGCGGCAGCGATCTGGACCTCGGACTTCGGAGCGCAAACCGCGGAGGAAGCGCCGCAGGAGTCCCGCGAGTCCCACGAGAATGAGGAGCAGCCGCGCCCATCGAGCGCACGCGAGGAGCCGCAGGCGCCCCCGCTGCCCTCGTTCGTGTACCTTCAAACGCGCACCGAGGCGCGCGAGGTGCACGAGGCCATCGAAACGCTGACCAAGGCGGCGAACGATGGCAATGTCATCGCCGAGCTCACGCTCGGAAAGGCGTACCTCCAGGGCGTGCCGACCCTCCCGAAGGACCCCGCCCGCGCGCACGACTGGTTCGCGCGCGCCGCGGAGACCGGAAACGCCAACGCCGCGTACTACATGGGGGTCATGAGCAAGAGCGGCGAGGGCACGAAGCGGGATCCCGAAGAGGCCATCCGCTGGTTCGAAAAAGCCGCAGACGCCGGATCGGCGCACGCCATGCTCCTCCTCGCCAACGCATACCGCAACGGCGAAGGCGTCGCGGCCGACCCGAAGAAGGCCCTCGACCTGTACCAGCGCGCCGCCGAGCTGGATCACCCGGCCGCGCTCCAAGCCCTCGCCATGGCCTACCAACGCGGCGAGCTCGGACTCTCGCCCGACGAAGCCGAATCCCGCCGCTACACCATGGAAGCCGAGCACGCGCTGCAGCACGCGCCCGATCTGCCGTAGGCGTCCCGTCTCGACGAGCGCCGGGATCACCGCCAACCCTGCGCGAGGCGAAGCACGCCCCGCCGCCCCGGCCGGCTCCTTCGCGATCGCACGCGTGCGTGGCGCGGCCCGATTGGCACGCGACGCACGCATTTCGACGCGTGTACGCTCCGGCGTGGCCCAACAACCATGGCGCGGCGCGATGTCCAATTCGAGTCGGCACTCGTCATCGGCCCCGCGGCGCGCCATCCAGGGCGACGGCGCTTCTTGCGGCGGGATCGCGTGAAAATTCCTCCGCTTGGTCGTGCAGGTGCGCTCCCGCGAACCGCTCGCGCGCATCCCTTTTCGACCCCGCGCCCACTCGGCTTTCACGGCAGCTTCGTCCGGCCGTGATATCGTGGAGGGATGCTCCTCGCGCAGATCAGCGATTTTCACGTCGGCAAACTCGGTTCGTCGATTGATACGGAATATCGCACCTCGGAACATCTGCGCCGCGCGGTGGAGCACATCAACCGCCTCGCTCCACGGCCCGACGTGGTGCTCTGTACAGGCGACTTGGTGGACGAAGGGAGCACCGAGGAGTACGCGCGCCTCGTCGCGCTGCTGGCCGAGCTCACGATGCCGTTCTACGTGGTGCCGGGCAACCACGACCATCGCGAGAACCTGCGCGCCGCCTTTGGGGGGCGCGGGTATCTCCCGGCGGAGGGCTTCCTTCAGTACACGGTCGATCTGGGGGAGCTGCGGCTGATCGCGCTCGACACCCATGTGCCGGGCGCCCCCGGCGGTTTGCTCTGCGCCGAGCGGCTCGCGTGGCTCGATGCGCGTCTCGGTGAGGAGCCGCAGCGCGCGACCGTGGTGATGCAGCACCATCCCCCGTTCCGCAGCGGCATTTCCTACATCGACACCATGGGGCTCGAGGGCATCGAGGGCTTTACCGAGGTGGTGGCGCGGCACCCTCAGGTCGAACGCGTTCTCTGCGGGCACCTGCACCGTCCCATCGTTCGCAGGGTCGCCGGCACGGTGGCCATGACGTGCCCGAGCACCTCGCACCAGCTGGAGCTCGATCTCCGCGAGCCGGGCCGCCTCGCGCTCGTCGACGAGCCGCCGGTGTGCCTCCTTCACGTCTTTCGGGAAGGGCTCGGGCTGATCACCCACTCCAGCTACATGCGCGACTTCGGAGCGCCGCACGTCCTCGTCGAGGTGTGATCGGCGCGTTCCCGCGCCGGCGTGGCGCTCGCCCGTGGGCAGGGCCATAATGGCGCCCTTACCGGAGAGGTGACCCATGGCGACGGACGCAGCGCGGTTTCAATCGTTCGAGGACTTCTGGCCTTATTACGTCGGAGAGCACCGCGATCCGCTCTGTCGCGCGCTTCACTATGCGGGGACCAGCATGGCCATCGGCACGATCGCCGCCGCGGCGCTTACCTTGAATCCGCTGTGGCTGGTGGCGACGCCGATCGTCGGCTACGGGCCGGCGTGGGTGGCGCACTTTTTCATCGAGAAGAATCGCCCCGCGACCTTCACGTATCCGCTCTGGTCGTTGCGGGGCGATGTCAAGATGCTCGGCCTCGCCTTGCGCGGAAAAATGGCGGACGAGGCGGCGCGTCTGGAACACGTGTATTCTGCATACAAACGCGACGAGGTCGCCGCGGCGGCCTAGTCGGGGCGGGAGCGAGGTGGGAGGCGGCGCGGCGATCGGCGGCGGGGGGCGCGAAGCATGGCGGCGCATCCGACGAACAGCGCGAGCGCGCCGCCCCAGGAGCTCGCGTCGAGCCCCGAATCGGGGCCGATGCTGCAGCCTCCGTCGGAGGACGATGAAGCGCCGGCGCGGGGATCGGGATCGGGGCCCGCCGCGTCGGGTTTGGGGTTGGTGGAGCCCGAGTCGCGCGGCGGCGATGAGTCGGGCATCGCGGCGTCGCCGGGGGTCGATGCGTCCGGCGACGATGCGTCTGGCGACGATGCATCCCGTGACGATCCATCCGGCGACGATGCGTCCGTAGGCGCTCCGGCGTCGCCGGGCGCGGAGGCGTCGGGTGCCGAAGCGTCGGGTGCGCCGGTGCCGCCGTCGGGCGGGCAGAGGCCCACGGTGGGATCGTCGTCGCGGCAGTCGCCGAATCGCGTCGAATAACCCGGCGCGGAGCCGCACCACGAGGCGAGCACCGACGTTTCGACGCCAAGGCCGTCGCCATCGGCATCGACGTAGAGCTTATCGGAGAACGACGGCAGATACTCCACCGCCGCGGCCACGGACCTTTTGGCGTATGGCCCGATCACGAGCCGGTACGTCTCGTTCTCGTCCAAACGGGTATATACGCGCACCCAGGTGAGCGAATCGGGGACCGAGCAGCTGCTCACCGCGTGCTCGAAGCGCAGCGGGAGCTCGTTGTCGGCCGAATCCAAAATACGAAGCGGGTATTTTTCGTTCGTATATACGGCGAACGGGCCAGTGGCCGGCGGCTGGTAGAGAACGGCGCCCGTATTGCTGCCGGGGTTGCCCGGTAAATCGATGGTGTAATACGTGTGCGGCGTGCTCACCTCCGCGAAGGTGGCGCCGGGATAGACGTTCGCCGCCACCTTGGCGAAGGGCCCATGGGCGCCGTGCAGGCACGTATGCGCCGTGGCCGAGGGGCCGACCGTCTGGCAATTGGCGGGCGCCTCGTCGGCGAACGCCGGATTCGATAGGGCGAAAGCGGTCAGCAGCGTCGCGGCGAAGATGGAGAATCGTCGGTTCATCAGGACTCCGTCGAGTCGGGGCGAAGGAGGATCCAGGCGGCGGACACGGTGCCGTCGGCCTCCACGACCGGCGGCGTTTGCACCCTTCCGCCGTGCGGCGCCGCGTCCTCGCGAATCGAGCGAAACGCGGCGGCCGCGGACTCGTAGCTTTTGCGGTCGGCGAAGGACATCCGCACTTCGCACCCCGCGCGGTAGCATTGCACGCTGCGCCAATCGACCCGGCGCGCGGGATCGGCGGGCAGCGCCTCGTTCCATTTGCCGTAGACGTCGCGCGCCACCGACGTCCAGGGCTCGCGGCTCTCGCCGGAGCGCCGCAGCGCATCGAGCATCGCGTCGTGGCGGGCCTCGGGCGACGCAAAATCGCCGCGGATGGCTTGGATGACGGGCAAACGCAGCTCGCGCGCCACCTCCAGCTTGCTCTTCGCAGGCTCGGGCTCCCGTTCGAGCGCGCGGAGCTCGCCCGCCGATTCGTCGTCGGCCACGTTCGGGGCCTCCGCCTGCGCGGGTGGCTCGGAGCCGCGCGCCCCTTCCGCCTCGTGCACCGCCGCTTCGCCTTCTTCCCCTGCTGCGGACGGGCTCGAAGGGTGGGCCGAATCGGCGAGCGTGGTGTGCGCAGACGCATGCGTACTCCCGCGTCCTACGCCGAAGACCGCGAGCGCGGCCAATGCGGCGAGCGAGGCGAGCGCGATAGGTGCCGCGAAGATCAGAAGGGGCGCGCGTTTCATGGTTCTTGGCTCCTCAGGTCACCGATTCAGGTGTCGTCGCTACCGTTGCAATTGCTGTCGATCCCATCGCCGGGTGTCTCGGTGGCGGCGGGGTTGATGGCGGCGTTGCCGTCGTTGCAGTCGCCGCCGCGGTTCACCGTGTACCCGGCGGGCGGCACGCACGCGGTGAGCACCGACGGCGTGGGCGCGCCGAACGTGTCGCCGTCTTGGTCCTTGTACCAGCGGCGCCTCTGCGGAGAGATCTCCTCGAGGAGCACATTGACCGAGCTGGCCTGTGCCGACTCCAAGGTGATCGTGTACGGCGCCCCCGAGGTGGACAGCGCGAACACGCCGTAGTTCGTCAGGTACGCGCACGAGAGCGCTCCGTCGAGCTGCGAGGACACGGTCTGCCCCGTTTTGTCCTTCACGGTGATCGTCGCGCCGGGCCTGACATAGATGGCGTAATCGTCGGTGGTGGACGGCGTGAACTTGGCCGTGCCCACGCAGGGCGCGCTGGCGTCCTCGAAGGTCACCGTATAATAGGTGTGAACGGCGTCGAACTTCGGGGTCGCCCCCGGGAAGGTCGGGCTGGCCGAAGCCGTCACGTTGGCGAAGGGTCCCAGCGCGCCGTGCTGGCACGAGTGGTCGTTGATCCCGTCCCCCAGGGCCGTGCATCCCTGGGGCAAGGTCTGCGCGCCGACCCCCGGCTCCCCGGAGATCTCGGCGCGCAAGCCGTCACCCGGCGCGGGATCGCCCGCGGCGCTGCACCCCGCCACGCCGACGACGAACGCACCGAACGCGAACACCATGCCCCCGAGCGCCCGCGCGCGCGTCACTTTGCCGCTCCTTCGTGGCCGTGACCGTGGCAGGTCGCGTCCTCGATCTCGAGATCCGCCGTGGTCTTCGCCGTGCGATCGCCGCTCTTGGTGACGCGCAGCTCGAAGCGATCGGCCTCGGCGCGGGCCCCGGCCGAGAGACCGTTGTCGCAATATTCGAAGACGTAGCGCTTCCCCTTCTCGATTTGCTCCGGCGTGCTCGGGAAGCACACGTCCGCGCCGCCGCGGTAATAGCAGCGAACCGCCCTGGCGCCCGCTTTGGCGAACGAGAGCCGCGCCCAGTGGTTGCCGGCGTTGCCCGAGATCACCGGGATCTCGGACGGCACGTCGAACGGGATCGGGTGCTCCAGCTGGCTCTTGCCGTCGGTGCGCGAGTAGGGTGAGTGGGTCACCGACGCCTCGAGATCGGCGCCCTCGCACGAGTGGCACCCTCCCGCGCCCAACGACTCGACGATCACGCGCACCGAGGCATCGACCGCGGGACCGAAGACGAGCCGGTACGTCTCCGTCTCGAGCAACGAGAAGACGGTGACATGATTGAGAAGCGCGCACGCCGTCGCGGGGACGTCGGCCTCGTTGTCCTTCGCCACCGCGTTGCCCGCGGAGTCGAAGATGGCGACGGGGACGTTCGGCGCCGTGAAGAAGCCGAATTTACCGCTCACCGCCGGCTGATAAAGGACCGCACCGTGGTACTGCCCCGCGGTACCCGGCAAGGTCACCGTGTGGGACGTGTGCGGGGCATTGACGTCGTTGAAAACGTTGCCCGGATAGACCTGGGCCGTCGTGCTGGCGAACGGGCCATCGCTCGCGTGATGGCACGAATGCTCGACGACCCCGTCGTCCACGACGCACTGCCCCGCGTCGTCGTCGAGCGCTTGCCGTTTCGATGCCGTCCCTTCCAGACCGGCCCCGCCCGACCCCGACGAGCAGCTCGCCAGGGCCACCAGGGCAAAGGGGCCGACCGCACCTACGACTCTCAGCAGATTCATTACGAAAGCTCCTTCGAGACTCGCGGACCTGTTCCGCAAATTGCATCGCTAATTTACATGCAATTTAATTGCAATAAGCATTTGATCGCACAAGCAACACGCATACTCCAACGCTTCGTCCATCGAAGAAGCTTCGATCCGTCGATCCAAGCCATCGGACCGACATTGAGCTACACTGGTCGGACGTATGAATTCCGTCCCCCACCCCTGTGCGATGGCCGCGCTCCACGCAGAGCGCCCGGGCCGTATCTTGCTGGTCGCAGCGCATCCCGACGACGAGACCATCGGCCTGGGCGCCACCCTCGGCAGCCTGATCGCGGCCGGCTGGCGCGCCCATGTGCTCCATGTCACCGATGGAGCGCCGCACGATCCGAAGCTGCGCTTCGCCTTGCAGCACCGCTCGCGGGAGGAGGCCTCGGCCATTCGCCGGGTCGAGCTCGAGAACGCGCTACGCGCGGGCGGGGTGGAGCCCGATGGGGTCCTCTTGCCGTCAATGGGCATCGCGGATCAAGAAGCTTCCCTGGCGATGCCCGCCATCGCCCGCGCCCTCGCCGAGCAGATCACGACGCTGGGCGCGAATGTGGTCATCACGCATCCGTACGAGGGCGGCCACCCGGACCACGATGCGACCGCCCTCGCCGTGCACGGCGCCGCCGCCTTGCTCGCCGCGCAAAAGGCGGCCCCCACCCTGGCGGAGATGAGCTCGTACCACACGCGTGAAGGTTCGCTCATCACGGCCACCTTCCGCACGGACGCGCCCTTGCGCGGGCCCGCACCCCCCGTGCGCTGCACGGAGGCGCGAGGCGGAGAGCTCGACGACGGCGCCCGCGCCCGCAAGCGCCGCATGCTCGACGCCTTTACGACGCAAGTCGAGATCCTCCGCCCTTTCGGCACCGACGCCGAGCCCCTCCGATGCGCCCCGCGCTACGACTTCTCCCGCCCGCCGCATGCGGGCCCGCTCCACTACGAGAGCTTACCCTTCGACTGGACGGGCGCCCGCTGGCGCGAGCTCGCCCGCCGCGCGATCGCGGAGCTTGGCCTCGTGTGAGCCGTCCGACGCGCGTGAGACGTCCGACTCATGAGAGCCGTGCGGCTCGCGCAGCCTAGCCCGGCTCGAATCGAAGCAGCGCGCAAGAAACGGCTCGGCATAAGACACGAACTCCTCCGCGTGATCCTCGTGGCAGAACAGCTTCGCCCCGCGGATCTCGCGGAGCTCCGCGCCGCCCGCGAACTGCCCCAAGGTGCGCTTGGCCTTCGCCAGCGGAAAGAACGGATCGTCCGTCCCCCACACGAGCAAGGCCGGCGCGTCGATGCGCGCATGCACCTCGCCGAGCCGATCGATCACGCTGAAGTCGAGCCGCTGCGCCAGGCGCAGCTGCGCGGCCATCACCTCGCTCGACCCGAGCATGGGCGCGATGAAGAGCTCCGTGAACTCCCCCTCCAAGCTGCGGCGCGCATCGGTGAAGCAGCCCCCGAACCCGAGCGCCGAGCGCCGGAAGAGGCGCGCGCCCAAGAGCGCCTGAAAGACGGCCGCGGCCCCGGGCAAGTTGGCGGACATGGCATACGCCTCGACCAGCCACGAGCGATGCCCCGGGATCTCCGTGTTGCCGAGCACGAGCCCCGTCACCCGCGGATCGCCCGCGGCCGCGAGGCGCGCCGCCACGCCGCCGCTGTCGTGGGACACGTACGCAAAGCGCTCGAGCCCGAGCGCATCGACCACCGCGCGCACGGCCTCGCCGTATTCCACCAAGCCCACGGGCGCGTCGGGCTCCGACTGCGAGCGCCCGATACCCGGCAGATCGAACAGATGGCACGTGTACGAGCGCGCGAGCGCCGCCGCCACGTCGCGATAGGTGCCCGCGTGCAAGGGCCATCCGTGGACGAAGACCAGATCCGGCCCGCGCCCGAAGCGCCAATGGGCGATTCGGCTATGCCCGATATCGATGAAGTCGTGAGGCTCCCGCCGCAGCGCCGCGCGGACCTCGCTGGGATCGCTCGTCATATTTCACCTCGTGCAAACGTTGGCTCGAAGGTGCCCCTGCCGCGTCCCGCGAGCAATTACCCACCGAGGTAAGCGACCGCGCTTCGCGGGCACGCTACCGTAGGGATCATGCGATCCGAAGCGGGCCTCTTTTCCGCGGTGCTCCGACATTGGCGATCCCGCCACGGCTGGAGCCAGCTCGATCTGGCCCTCGCGGCCAACGTCTCCGCGCGCCACATCAGCTTCCTCGAAACGGGACGCGCGCAGCCGAGCCGCGAGATGGTCCTTCGTCTGGGCGAGACCTTCGACCTCTCACTGCGCGACCGCAACGCCATGCTTCGCGCCGCCGGGTTCGAGCACGCCTTCGACGAGCCGGCCTTCGACGGCGGCCTCCCTCCCCCGCTCGCCCACGCCCTCGAGCGCATGTGCGCGCAGCAGGAGCCGTATCCGCTGATCGTCCTCAACCGCCACTACGACGTGCTCCACACGAACCAAAGCGCGGCGCGCATGTTCCTGCACGTCATGAAGCAGCTCCCCACGAGCGTAAACATGATGCGCCTCTTGTTCGACCCGGCCGTCCGCGACCTGGTGGTGGACTGGGAGCGCGTCGCGCGCGAGCTCCTCTCCCGCCTCCACCGCGAGCTCTTGAACCGCCCCAACGACGCGGGCCTGGCCACGTTGCTGCAATCGCTCCTCGCGCTGCCCGAGGTACCCAAGGAGTGGCGGCAGCCCGATCTCTCCACCTCCAGCGAGCCGACCTTGATCTTCCGCGTTCGCTACCAGGACCTGGAGCTGGCCTTCCTCACCACCGTCACCATCTTCAACGCCCCTCAAAACGTGCTCCTCGATGAGATCGTCATCGAGAGCTACTTCCCGTTCGACGACCCGACGAAGGAGGCCTGCATCCGCCTCGCGCGCGCATAGCACGAGGAACGCGCGCCCGAGGCCGCTCCGCTGCTATCGTGGCGCCCTGCCGATGCCGAAGAACCCTCGATTTTGGATCATCTCCGGAGCCCTCCTCGTGGGCGGCGCCTTTCTCTACGTGCAGCTCCACGCCCGAAAGAACGGCGCAGCGCCCGGCGAGACCACGGCGCAAGGCTCGCCCAAAGCCCCCGCGGCCCCGGGCGAGCACCCCGAGATGCGCGAGGGGCGGGGTCTCGATTCCTTCGTCAAACCGTTCATCGGCACCGGCGGCGAGGGGCACACGTACCCGGGCGCCACCGTGCCCTTCGGCATGGTGCAATTGAGCCCCGAGACCGACGTTCGCTATTTCAAAGAGAGCTTCCGCTGGGCGGCCGGATACCGTTACAGCGATAAAACCATCTTGGGCTTCTCCCATACGCACTTCAGCGGAACCGGCCACTCCGATCTGGGCGACGTGCTGCTCATGCCCACCGTGGGCCCTCTGCAGCTCGAGCCGGGAACCCCCGACGATCCCGACAGCGGATACCGCTCCCGCTTCTCGCACGAGGACGAGAGCGCGAGCCCCGGCTACTACGCGGTGCTGCTCAAAGACCCGCAAGTCAAGGTCGAGCTCACGGCCACCAACCGGGTCGGCATGCACCGCTACACGTTCCCCCAGAGCGAGCAGTCGCACATCGTTCTGGATCTGGTGAGCAGCATTTACAATTACGACGGGAAGGTCCTCCTCTCGCAGCTGCGCGTGGAGAGCCCCACCGTGGTCACCGGATTCCGGCAGACGCGCGGCTGGGCGAAGAACCGCGGGCTCTATTTCGCCATCGAGTTCTCCAAGCCGTTCAAGGGCTATGGCATCGAAAGCGGGGCCGACGAGGAGTACAAAGGATTCGGCAAATCCGGAAAGCTTTTGCAGAATTATCCGGAGGCCTCGGGCAAGAAGCTCAAAGCCTATTTCGACTTCGACACGGCGGCGGGGGAGACCATCCAGCTCAAGGTCGCCATCTCCTCCGTCGGAATCGACGGGGCGCTCGCGAATTTGCGCGCCGAGATCCCCGATTGGAACTTCGACGCCGTCCGCCGCGCCGCGCGCGAGAGCTGGTCCCGCGAGCTCGCCAAGGTGGACGTCGACGGCGAGGAGAAGAAGAAGAACATCTTCTACACCTCGCTCTACCACACCATGCTCGCCCCCGTGACCTACATGGACGTGGACGGCCGTTACCGCGGCCTCGATCAATCCATTCATAAAGTGGATGGATTCACGAATTATCATATCTTTTCGTTATGGGACACGTTCCGCGCGCTGCACCCGTTGTTCACCATCCTGCAGCCCGAGCGCGACGGCGACATGATCCGCTCGATGCTCGCCCACCGCGAGCAGAGCGTGCACCACATCCTCCCGATATGGTCCTTCGGGTCGAACGAGACATGGTGCATGATCGGCTATCACGCCGTCCCCGTCATCGCCGACGCGTATTTGAAGGGCATTCGAAGCTTCGATCCGCAGGCGGCGTTCGAGGCCATGAAGAGCAGCGCCAGCTACGCCGCCTACGGGGGCCTGGGCGACTACATGAAGTACGGCTATGTGCCCATCGATCGCGAGAAAGAGGGCGCCTCCAAGACGTTGGAGTACGCGTACGACGATTGGACCATCGCGGCCATGGCCAAGGGCCTGGGGCGCACGGAGGACGGGCAGGAGTTCGGGAAACGCGCGGCATATTTCCGCCATGTCTTCGATACGTCCACCGGCTTCATGCGCGCCAAGAAGAGCGACGGGCGCTTCCGCGAGCCCTTCGATCCGGTCTATGCCCAATACGGCAGCGACTACACGGAGGGGAACGCGCTCCAATATTCGTTCTTCGTCCCCCACGACGTGCAGGGGCTCATCGAGCTGATGGGCGGCCGCGAACGCTTTTTGGAGCGGCTCGACCAGCTCTTCACCATGAAGGTCAGCGACGAGAAGTTCAAGCAGGTGGAGGACATCTCCGGCCTGATCGGCCAATATGCCCACGGCAACGAGCCGAGCCAGCACATTGCGTACCTCTATTCCTACGCGGGTCAGCCCTGGCGCACGCAGGAGCGCATCCATCAAATCATGACCACGCTCTTCGACGATACGCCGGAGGGGATCAGCGGCAACGAAGACTGCGGCCAAATGTCGGCCTGGTACATTTTCAGCGCGCTCGGGTTCTACCCCGTGTGCCCCGGCACCCTCGAGTACGTGATCGGCACGCCGACCTTCCCGCGCGCCACCCTGAACCTGGCCGGCGGCAAGACCTTCACGGTGCTGGCCGACAACGTCTCCGACACGAACATCTATGTGCAGTCGGTCACCTTGAACGATCAGAAGTACGATAAATCGTATTTGCGGCACGAGGACATCATGAAGGGTGGAACCCTGCACTTCGTCATGGGGCCGCACCCCAATCGCGAGTGGGCCATCGCGCCGGCGAGCGCTCCTTATTCGATGAGTCGCTGAAATGACGAATCACCAGCTCGGGCTCAGCGGCCTGCTGCTCGCCTCGGTGGCGCTCGTTGCCTGTCAGCCCGCGTGGTCGATGCCGCCGGCGGTCGCGCGGCTCGAGGACTTGGTTCGAATTCCGTCGGGGACCGCGAACATCGCGGGGGTCGATGCGGTTCAGGAGCGGGTCGCGAACGACTTGAGAAAGCTTGGCTTCACGATTCAATGGATCGCCAATCCTCGGGGCGAGCGAGCCTCGGGCAAGCTCCTCGTCGCGACCCTGCGGGGGACGGATGCGCGCTTCGTGACATTGGTCACCCACGCGGATACGGTCTTCGAGAGCCCCGGGAAGTTCGAAATCTCCGGCGACTCCAAGGTGGCGCGCGGCCCCGGTGTCATCGACGCCAAGGGTGGAACCGTCGTGGCGCTCCTCGGCTTGGAGAGGTTCCTCGCGAAGACCAAGCCGCGCTTATCCATTCGCTTCGTCTCCTCCCCCAGCGAAGAGACGGGATCGGCGGGGTTCTTGGACGACTTTCGCCGGTTCGCGCGCGATAGTGCGATGGTCCTCGGGTTCGAGCCGGCCCTGGCTCCTCACGGAAATGGATCGAGCGTTATTTGCAAATCGTGAAGGCCATCGAGCATGCGGAGGTGCGGGCCGATAAATCCAATGGCGCCGCGGATCTGAACTACTTCAGCGCCCCGAATGCGATCGTCCTCGATGGCTTGGGCGCCCGGGGTGGAAAGATGCACACCAGCGAGGAGTTCGTGCATCTGGACTCGCTGGAGAGCCGCGCGCGCGCGTTGCGTGAGCTCTTGGGGCTGGCCGACAAGGACTTGTGAAGGAAGGATTGTGCCTCGCCGCGGCGCGAGCGCGCCTCGTGGCGCAGAAACGACCCGCGCCGCCTGCGCGCTTTTGCCTTGACGCGCACCGGGGAAGTGATGCAAGTGAAAATCGTTTTCACTTTGTCCCAAGGACCCCATGCGACGCTTCTCCCCTCGCGCAGCCTCGTGGGCCGGCGCACTCTCGGCGATCCCCTTTGCCCTGTCCGCGTTCATCGCATGCAGCGGAGAGAGCACCCTGACCCATTCCCCCACGCCACCGGACTCCGACGCGGGCGGCCCCGATCCGGCCCCCATTTCCGATGCAGGCGCGCGCGACGCGCGGCCCGAGCAGGACGCCGCCGCATGGAAGCCGCCCATCGCATGTGGAACGGAGCTCCCGGGGCCCGCGCTGCCGCCCAATCTCACGGAGGCCGAACCGGGCTACGCGCAGGAGCTCGAGGCGACCGACGCGGCAGGGGTCCCCGATCCCGTCGACTACAGCGGGCAGTCCAAGTTGATTCGCGGGGTCGTGCACTACATGTTCCAGGAGCCGGCGAGCGAGCCTTCGGTTCTTTCGCACGACCGCGCGCAGGCGACCGAGAACGAGAACATGGGGCGCGCGTTCTTGGCGGCGGCGGCGCGCGGTCGCGACGGAGGGCTCAGCGTCCCCTTTTTGCGGCGCGGACTCTATTATCATTACGCCTGCAGCCGCCCGCTGCCCGCCTCCCTCGACCAGCTGCGGGAGCGCTATGGCGACTACCGCACCTGGCGCGTCGAAACGATGGCGTGCGCCAAGCCGAAAAATGGCCCGCGCCGCATTTACAAAAACTCCGACAAGGGCGTCTTCGTTTCGGAGACGTTGGTCGGCGACGGCGGCATCCGCGAGACCGAGGTGATCTTCACCAAGCTGCGCGACGACGGACAGCTCGACTTCGCCGTCTACACCGCCGACGGGCAGCTCACCGATCGCAGCTCCTTCGCGACCAACGGCGGCGGCACGGTGACCGCGGCCGCCCCGTACATCTGCATGTCGTGCCACCTCGACGCCACCAGCGGAGGCTTCACCAACCTCCGCCCCACCGGCACCGGCGCCGGCTGCAAAGACCGCGACGCGGGCCCCTGACCATCCTCGATTGGCCCCGAAGCTCCGTTACGGAAGTCGAAAGTCGCGCACCACGCCCATATGCTGCATGTTGACGGCGGCGCTATCCCCCGCTTGCACGGGCGAGACGGCCGCGAGCGGCGTAAAGACGCGCGAGTCGAACACCAACCCGCCGCCGAACGACGCGCTGCCCACTTGAACGGGGGTCCCGAGCGCGTTCAATTTGCCGTTGGCCAGCACCCAGTCGTACGGCTTGTTCCGGTTCGCGTTGGTGTTGCCGTTGCCCGAAGCATCCTGCGGATACGGGCCCGCCGTCACGAACACCGCGCCCAGCTTGGTGATGCACTCCTCCGTACGGCTGCTCGTGTTGAAGTCGCCGGCGAGGGCCACGTAGTCGCTGGACGGAACGTTCTGATTGATGAACGACACCAGCGCCGAGGCTTCGGTGGCCCGCGTCGCCGCGCTCGACGTCAAGAGGTGAACGCTGATGGCCCACAGATCCGGGGTCCCCGGAATATCGAGCCGCGCCCACGCGAATTCACGGTTGCTCGACTGCGGATCTTCCCACGTGCCCGAGGCGCGAATGGGGTAGCGGCTCACGATGCCATTGGGGATCTGCTTGCCGCCGCCCTCGCGAAAGTACGTGAACGAGGTGCCGAAGGCCGTATCGACGAAGCTTCGGAGGTCCGCCGCCGAGTTGGAGCCGTAGTTGAACTCCTGAAGCATCGCGACATCGGGCTTGAGCCCTTCGAGGATGCGGATCCCCTCGCCCGGCGTGTACGACTGGGCGTTCCCGCTGGTGAGGTTCGCCGCCATGATGCGGATCCGCGTGGCCGCCGCGCGGGTCTCGAGCGGCGCTTCCTCCCCGCTCGGGAAGGCGCGATCGGCCGGACCGCACCCCTCGTCCCCGCAGGTCGCGGCGCGATCGGCCGCACAGCCGAGGGCGCCGCCCAGCAGCATCAGCCCGAGGATGGCGCCTATGTATTTTTCCACCATTTTCGTGCGCACCACCCTTGTTCGGTCCGTTAGCATGCCGAAACCGTGAACCATTCTCGAAGCAGCTTCAACGACAACCTGCGAACCGACTTTTAAAGTTTCACGCCCGACACATGGAGCCGGCCCAAGCCCCCCCGCGACGCGCGTTTTCCTTGCTGTTGGCGGCTCTCCTCACCGGTACCTCGCCGGCGGCCGCCGCGCCCTTGCGGCATGTCGTGCGCGTGGAGCTGCAAGGTGGCGAGGGCGTTTCCAGCGACGTGCTCCTCGACTTGCTGCCCCGCCGCGCCCCCGCGGACTACACCGACGAGGAGCTCGCCGAGTACCAAAGGCGCTTGAACAACCTGGGCATCTTCGATCACGTCTCCGTCGATCTCGCGAATGGCGTGCTCGCCGTTCGCGTTCGCAAGAAGTTCACGCTCACCCCGTCCATCGATTTTTCGACCGGCCGCACCCTGGCCGACACGTACCTCATGCTCGGCGCCGACCAATACAATACCTTCGGGCGCGCCGCCGATTTGGGTGGATATGGCAGTTACTCCGAGCGCGCCCCCAACGTGGAGCTCTGGTACTTCGAGCACGCCTACGATCCGCATCGGATGTCGCCGTTCATCGGCGCCAATTATTTCACGTCCAGCCTCCGCTTCGATCAATCGGACACCGGGTGGATGCGGCGCCGCGCCGGAGGCTACGGCGGGTTCAATCTCCCGTTCGGATATGGATCGTCGCTCCGATTCCAGATTGGCGTCTCCGTTTACCACGAGAGCTATTTCGATATCGAAGGCCCGGCGGCGCCCTCCGACGGTGTGTATATCGGCCAATGGCTGGAGGCCGCGTGGGACAAGTTCACGTTTCGCGATCTGGCCGCGAGCGGCTATCGGATCACCTTGACCGCGTACCCGGGCGCGCTGATCGGCCCCGCGCAAGCGCGGCACAAAATGCGGCTTCGTTATCTGCAAGGGATCGCGCTCTCGGACACCACGGTCATCATGTTTCAAGGGGTGGGCGACGTCTTTACGTCGGGCAATCCCAATTGGAGCGCGCTCGTAGGGAGCGTGGCCGGCGTGCGCGGGCTGGAGGATGCGTACTACCGCAACACGGTGCAAGGCGTGGCCAATGTCGAGCTACGCCAGGCGTGGCGGTTTGCGGAGCGCTGGGCCCTGCAAGGCGTCCTCTTTGCGGATGGCGCAACCTTTCGCAGCATGGATGAGCGGGGTCACCCGGGCGGTTGGACCTATGCGCTCAGCACGGGCGTTGGTGCCCGTTTGATACCCACGTTCCTGACGAGCCTCGTGCTTCGGGTGGATTCCGCGTGGTTGCATGAGCCGGAATCGACGTGGCTGCTGCAAACGGGGCTCAATCAATATTTTTGAGCCCGAGCCCGCTGTTTGGACGGTGTGGGAGCGAGCAGGGCGAAGCGGGATAGCGGGTCCGTGCATCGTAGGAGGGTCGCAATTCGATGGGCCAAATCGTGAATGTGCATTTTCTTACGGACCCGGCCATTGCAGTATGGCCTCAGCCACTTAGGATTTCATCGTGCGGGGGCGTTGGCTAACGTTAAGTCCGCTGTTCACCACCCTGGCTATGGCCACCCTGGTCATGGGTGCGGCAGCTTGCTCGTCGTCCGAGAGGGATGACGCGCGCACCGAGCTCGAGCCGGGGGCCGGGCAGACGGCCTCGCCCATCATCAACGGTGTGAGGGACACCACGCGCGACGCCGTGGTCAGCATCTACAGCGAGGAGGGAAAAAAGGCCCTCCTCTGCACGGGGACCATCGTGCAGGTCGACCCCGTGAGGAAGATCGGCCTGGTGCTCACGGCGGGGCACTGCGTGGCGCTCACCCCAAAATACGTTTACGTGGGGGACGACTTTCGCGCGCGCGCCACGCTCCGCTACAAGGTCGTCGATTGGCAGAAGCACCCGCTCTACGACGGGGGGATCACCTCGTCGTACGACTTCGCGTTCCTGCGCTTCGCGGGCGCCGACGAGTCCACGCCAACCATGCCGATCCTTTCGCCCGAGCAAGACAAGCTCGGCCCCGACTCGGTGGTGACCTTGGTCGGCTTCGGCCGAACGGCGGCGCCGCCGGCCTCGAGCGACAACACCACGCGCCAGAAGATCGACCGAGCCTTGTCCGATGCCGATGCCACCAAGCTCACCTACCCCATCGCGAGCGGCGGCATTTGCAACGGCGACAGCGGCGGACCCGCCCTGACGGTCGTGGATGGAACCGAGTACATCGCGGGGGTTCACTCGTACGTGACCGGCAATTGCGATGGCAACGGGGTGAGCGGGCGCATCTCGGCCGCGCCCGCGCATGACTGGGTCGAGAGCGCGCTGGCCGAGGCCTCGCCGCCGGCGTCGTGCGAGCTTTGCGATCTGGCCGCCTCGTCCGGCAGCGGGGTCTGCCGAAGGATGGAGCAGTCGTGCCTGGCCGACGCGAGCTGCGGCAACTTCGCGCGCTGCGTGACCAACTGCGCCGACGACCTTTGCCGCGCCGCGTGCCAGCAGAAATATCCGCTGGGGGTCGGCCCCTTCAACGCCGTGCAGCAGTGCGCGTGCCGCACCGCTTGCACCGGCGTGTGCCAAGGCTCCTCGCACTGCGCGGGCACCCCCAAGTGCGGGGTGGCGCCGGCCGCCGGGAACGGCTGCGGAACGTGCACCGAGTCCGCCTGCTGCGCGGAGCTCGCGGACTGCGCGGCCGATGGAACGTGTTACGACTGCCTCCAGAAGCAAGATCAGGGGGAGGCGTGCGCCGCCAACACCAAGCGCGTCGCCTTGGCCGCGTGCCGCGAGCGCTCCTGCGCCACCAGCTGCGACGACGAAAACGCCGAGTGGGCGGACACCACCAGCGGCCAAGTCAGCAGCGGGTTCGCACCGCTGGGTCGCATCTCCGTGACGCGCGGATGCACGACGTCTCCCACATTGCCACCTTTTTCGTCGCGAACGGGCGCCCTCGCCGCGCTGGCCGCCGCGGGATTGTTACTTCGAAGACGACGCCGCGTGCGATGATTCGCACGCAAAGATGGGCCGCCCTTCACGTTGGACCTTCACCCTCGCGCAGTTTCTGACACCGGCGGCGCTCGCCTTTACCTGCGGATGCGGCGGCGGTGCAGCGAATCGGCCGCCCGCCGATACCGAAGTGCGGGCCGCCACGCCAAACGACGCCGGGGCGACACCGTCCGCGCCGGCGAGCGCGCGGCGCGTGGTGGTGAGCATCGTGGTCGATCAATTCGCGGCGTGGATCGCGAGCGAGCGCTTGCCGCTCTTGCCCGAGAGCGGAGGCTTTGCGCGCCTCCGGCGCGAGGGCACATGGGTCAAACAGCTTCGTTATGCGCACGCGGTCACCGACACGGCGCCCGGGCACTCGGCGCTCTACACCGGCGCGACCCCGCGTGAATCGGGCATTTTCTCCAACGAGACGGCCGATGCTTCCGGCGCGCGCATCAGCATCCTCACCGATGCGAGCTCACGCATCGTCGCGGGGGACGGGCCGGGCAAGTCGCCCTCGTCATCCAGCGCCCGCCTCAAGGTCGACACGGTGGCCGACGCGTTTCGCGCGGCGAGACCCGATGCGCTCATCGTGAGCGTCTCGCTCAAGGATCGCGGCGCCATCTTTGGCGGCGGGCGACGCCCCACCGCGTCGTTGTGGTACGACGCGGGCTCGGATCGCATGGTCACGTCGAGCGCGTTCGCGGAGACGTTCCCGGAGTGGGCCAAAAAGTGGACCTCGCGCGAGGCCATGAGCGCCATCCGCGCCAGCCGCTGGGAGCCCCTCGACGCGGAGTGGATCCGCGCGCACGCGGCCTCCCCCGACGCGCAACCCGGCGAGGGAAACCCGCCGGGGTTCGGCGCCGTCTTTCCGCACGATCCTTCGCAAGCGAAGCCGCCCGCCATGGGCATTCGCCTCTCGCCCCAGACCGACCAGGCGCTCATCCGCCTGGGGCTGACCGCGCTCGACGCCGAGAACGCGCGAGGCCGCGATACGCTATTGGCCGTTTCGTTTTCGACACCCGACTACGTGGGCCACGTATTCGGCCCCGACTCGTGGGAGGCGTGGGACGAGCTGCGAAGGCTGGACGGCGCCCTCGCGCAATTTTTCAAAGAGCTCGATACGCGATTTGGCCCCGACGGCTATGCGGTGGTCCTGGCCGCCGACCATGGCACCGCGCCTTTGCCGGAGCTCAAGGCCGAAGCGCGCCCATGGTGCCGCGCGGGCGCCGGCCCCGACCCTTGGGAGCGCCCGTGCAAAGGCGGCGAGCGGCTCCTGTCCGACGATCTGGCGCGCGAGCTCGGCGCGGCCGCGCAAAAGGCGCTGGGCGAAGGCGGATGGATCCTGGGGGTCGCCGACCCTTACGTGGTCCTCACGGACAAGGGGCGCGCGCTGATCGCATCCACGGCGGCCGCCGAGAAGGCGCGCGCGGCCAAGCTCTCCGAGGTGATTCGGAAGACCCTGCTTGCGCACCCCGGGGTGCTCTCGGTGCGCGGCAAAGCCGAAGGGATCGCGGCCGCGGGCAAGGGCGGGGACGATGAGCTCATCGCCAACTCCATCTCGGACGACGCCGGCGATTATTTCATCGCGACCCGCCCGGGCAGCTTCTTCGATCCGCTGTACACACCGGGATTCGGCTCCAGCCATGGAACCACCAACCTGTACGATCGCACGGTGCCGCTGCTGGTGCGCGCGCCCAAGCGCGTTCCGGCCGGGGCGGTGCAGACGGCACCCGTGCCGTTCGGTGCCTTCGCGCACACCTTGGCCGATCTGCTTGGCGTGCCTGCGCCCCCTGCAGCTCGCAACGCGCCGACCTTGGCCGAAAAAGCGCCGTAAACAGCCCTGAGCAAATAGCCAGCCCGCGATCACGATGCGTCTTGGAGAAGCGGGCGCTCCTTGGCTACGATTGGGGCTTAGGATTCATCACGACGTTCGTTTGCTGCGAGAGACATGACGCAAGACCTTCCCAACGACATTCCCCGCTTCGAGGGGATGCTCGTCGGCGGAAAATATGTCGTTTTACGCTTCATCGGCTCCGGCGGGATGGGAACCGTGTGGCTCGGCACGCATCGCACCCTCGGCACCCGGGTGGCGATCAAATTCATCCGCGAAGAGCACGCCGCCCACGTGGATTCACGGCGTCGGTTCGAGATCGAAGCGCGCGCGGCCGCGAAACTCCAGAGCCAGAACGCGGTCCATATCTACGACTATGGAGTGACGGCGGAGGGGCTTCCCTACATCGTCATGGAGTATCTCGAGGGAGAATCGCTCTCCGAGCTGATCATTCGCAAGGGCGCGCTCTCGCCGCGCGAGGCGGCGCACATCATTCGGCACGCGGCGCGCGCGCTGGAGCGTGCACACGCCGTCGGAATCGTTCATCGCGATCTCAAGCCAGACAATATTTTTTTGGCGACGAACGGCGAAGCCTCGGCCCACGGCGAATATCCGTACACCGTCAAATTGGTCGATTTCGGAATTGCCAAGATTTTCCAAGAGCCCATTCGCAGCGATCGCGCGCCGCTCCCCATGGGCGGACCCACGCAAGAAGGGGCGGTCATCGGCACACCGAACTTCATGAGCCCGGAGCAGCTCACCTCGGGCGGCTCGCCCGGGGCCCTCACCGACTTGTGGTCGCTGGGCGCGAGCACCTTCGCGGCGCTCACGGCGCGCATCCCCTTCGAGGGCGATGTGCTCGGCGATATCGTGCTCAAGGTGTGCGCGGCGCCCATGCCCGTGCCGTCGGAGGTCAACCCCAACGTTCCACCGGGGTTCGATGGGTGGTTCGCGCGCGCCTGTGCGCGCGATCCGCAGCGGCGGTTTCAGACCGCCGCCGAGCTCTCCCAGGCGCTCGACCGCGTGTGCGGCGTCCATGCGACCAGCACGTCGTCGGACGAAAACGTGCAATATGCACTCAAACCGGCGACCCCCGAAGCGCTCGCTGCGCTGGCCGAGCTCGACGAGCCGCGATCCATGTCGCCCCGAACCGCCCTGCTCGCCGGGCTGGTGCTTGGCGTTGCCGTGATGATTGGCGTGGTCGGGTTTCTGGCCTACCGCGATAAGGTGGCGAGCGAGACCGAGCAAATGCGCGCGCCAAATGGCGCGCTGGATGCGGGCGCGGCGCGATAGGAGCGGGGGCGCGGGATCGGCCGGACGCGGCTCGGTGCCGGGTTTGCGCGAGTGGTCCACCTCGGGTGGCGTAATTGGTTCTGGTGAACGGGGCGCCGAGACTGCAAAGAAGGCGCATGTCCGAAACGGAAGCCCAAAAGAAGCCGCGCTTTTCCTTTCTCTTCGAGATCCCCCCCGCGCCCGCCGAGGAGGCGCACCGTCATTTTCTCGGCAAGCTGGCCTTCGAAACGGATCCGGCCGACGTCCACCTCGACGTCACGCGTGAGACCCCCGGCCTCGCCGTCGTCGACGTGCGCAGCGCCGCCGCGTTCGAGGACATGCACATCCCGGGCTCGCTCAACCTCCCCGGCCGTTCGATCACCGAGACATCGGCCGCCGCCCTGAGGGGCAAGCTCGTCGTCGTGTACTGCTGGAGCATCTCGTGCAACGGGTCCACCCGCGCCGCGGCGAGGTTGAGCGGTCTGGGCATCCAAGTCAAAGAGATGATCGGTGGCCTCGATGCTTGGCTGCGCGAAGGGTATCCCGTCGAGGGCGCGCTGCCGAAGGACGTGAGCTTCGACGACTATTCCCGCTGGCACCACGCGGGCAACACGGGCCGCTTCGAGCGACGGCCATGAGCGGGGCGCGGATCGCGTTCGTGACGTGCGCGAAGTGGCCGGCCATCGCCGACGACGATGCGGTCGCGGCCGCGGTGCTGGGGGAGCTGGACGCCACCGTGGTGGCCGCGGTCTGGAGCGATCCGAACGTCGTGTGGAGCGACTTCGACGCCGTCGTGCTCCGTTCGACGTGGGACTACTTCGAGCGGCTTCCAGAGTTTCTCGACTGGCTGAATCGGATGGAGGCGGCCGAGGTCCGCGTCTGGAATCCGGTCCCCACCGTGCGCTGGAACCTCGACAAACGTTATCTGCTGGAGCTCGCCGCGCGCGACATCGCCATCATCCCCACCGAGCGCCTCGAGCGCGGCCAGCGCACCTCGCTCGAAGAGGTGCTCCGCCGCCGAGGGTGGACGCGCGCCGTGGTGAAACCGGCGGTATCCGCCGGCTCATTTCGAACCTTCCGCACCTCGATCGCCGAGGCGGCGAGCGCGCCAGGCACGGCGCACCACGAGGACGCCTTTCAACGGCTGTTGGCCGAGTGCGACGTGCTCGTACAGCCCTTCATCGACGAGATCGTCGACGCGGGCGAATGGTCGTTCGTCTTCTTCGACGGCACGTTTTCCCATGCGCTCATCAAACGCACGCACCCCGAAGACTTTCGCACCCAGCCTCAATTCGGCGCCGTGCACACGCGCACCGAGCCCCCGGCGCACCTCTTGGAGCGAGCGCGCGCCGCCATGGAATCGCTGGGCGAGCGCTGCCTCTACGCGCGCGTGGATGGCGTCGTCGTCCGCGAGCGGTTTCACGTGATGGAGCTGGAGCTCATCGAACCCTGCCTCTACTTGGACGGCGATCGCGCGGCCGCCGCCCGCTTCGCCCGCGCCATTCTGGCACGCATGCGCTAAACTCGCGCCGCGATGCACGGTCGCGGAAGGAAGTGAGTGTGGCGCGAAGGCAGACGTCTCCCCTCGTCACCATCGTGCGAACCTTGGGGGACGATCCGGCCATCCACCGCCGCATCGCCGATGCGCTGCGCACGGCCATCGCGCAGGGAACCTTGCAGGGCGGCGCACGGCTGCCATCCACCCGCACCTTGGCGAGCGATCTCGGCGTGTCGCGGACCACGGTGGAGGCCGCCTTTGCCCAGCTCGACGCCGAGGGGCTCCTCGTTCGCCGCGTGGGGAGCGGGACCTTCGTCTCGGAGACCGGCTTGGAGCGCGAGAGCGCACCGCGCCCTGCGCCTGCGCCAGCCGGCGCCCGCACGCCGACCGCCGCGCCCAAGCTCTCCCAGCGCGGCCACCACCTCGTGGCCTACGGCCGCGCGACCGCGGCGACCTCCGCGCGCACCTTCGCGCCCTGCGTCTCGAACCTGGACGCGTTCCCCTTCGCCGTCTGGAACCGGCTCCTCGGCGCGCGGGCGCGACGCTCGAGCGCGGCGCTTTCGGCCGCCATCGAGCCTGCCGGCTTGCGCGCCCTGCGCGAGGCGGTGGCCGATTACGTGGGCAGCAGCCGCGGCGTACGCTGCACCTACGAGAACGTGCTCATCGCCACCAGCACGCAACACGTGCTCGATCTCTCTGCGCGCGTGCTGCTCGATCCAGGCGATCGCGTGTGGCTCGAAGATCCGGGCTACCTCGGGGCGCGCAGCGCGTTTGCGGCGGCGGGCGCGCGGTTGGTTCCGGTGCCGGTCGACGCGCGCGGGCTCTCCGTCTCCGAGGGCATCGCGCGCGCGCCCGACGCGCGGCTCGCGTACGTGACGCCCTCGTACCAGTACCCGCTCGGCATCACCATGAGCCTCGAACGCCGCACCGAGCTGCTCGCTTGGGCGGCCGCCGCCGGCGCGTGGATCTTCGAGGACGACTACGACAGCGAGTTTCGCTTCTCGGGGCAGCCGCTCGCCGCCATCAAAGGGACCGACGCGCACGACCACGTGCTCTATGCGGGCACCTTCAACAAGGTGATGTTCCCGTCCCTGCGCCTCGCGTACCTGGTTGCGCCGGTGGACATCATCGACGCGCTGGTCATCGCCCGCAGCCTGAGCGACGGCCCCGTAGCCGCCTTGACCCAAGCCACCATGGCCGACTTCATGACCGAGGGCCATTTCGCGGCGCACATCCGGAGCACGCGGACCTTCTGCGAAGAGCGGCGCGATGCCTTGGTCGACAGCGTCGCGCGGGAGCTCGCCGGAGCCGTGTCGATCGCGCGCACCGAGACGGGGATGCACTGCGTTGGCTGGCTCCCGCAAGGCACCGACGATGCCGTCGTGAGCCAGCGCGCCAGCACACGAGGGCTCGATATGCCGCCCCTCTCCCGCTACTTTTTGGGCCGCGACGATCGCGAGCCTTACGAGCCGCGCGATCGTCGCGCGCTTCACGAGGGTGACGGCCGCACCGCGCCGGCGGTACCCACCGCGAAGCCCGGCCTCGTGATGAGTTACTGCGCGGCCACCCCGGCCGAAATACGGTCGGGGATACGCACCCTCGCGCGCTGCCTCGGATGAATGCCGAGTGACTACGCGGCTTCCACCAGTCGCTTTCTCAAAGAGACCCGCATCGTGTCGAAGCTGGGGGCTTCCAATCCGCGCGCTCGCCGGAGAAGGAAGAAGGCATGGTGCACTTCTGCCTCATCGGGCGAAATACTCGCTGAGCCATCGAGCTTGTTGCGGTCCGTTGCAACGGCAACGGCTGCTTCGAGCTCGTCCCCTTTTGCGGCGTCGAGATACGCGCGCGCTTCGTCGAGGGTCAATGTGTCGAGCGTGCTGATGGTGGGGACTTTCATCCATTCACCTGGGTGACCGTGCGAACGATGTTCGCGCGGGTTGAGGATCCCTTGAGGATCGGTTTCCGTGACACGAACCGCCCTGCGCTCGAGTTCTCGCAAACTCGATGCCGAACGGAGCATTGGCATGGCCTTCTCACGGGGAGCGCGGGAATGGCCCCCAAAGCCCCGCGCTACCCTCGCGATCTTCCCCAAAAGGCCACTTCTGCTCGACGACGATTCGACCGCGTCAACCTGGCGAACTTGGCAAACTTGCCAATCTTGCCTGTCTTGGCACTCCAGGGGATTCCCGGGAACTGGCACCAGCGCGCGGACCGATCCGCCACTTTTCGCCTGGTGCCGACGCCCTTCGCGGTCGCCTTTCGTCATCGCCCTCATGGAGAGGCCCAGTGATTCCGGGACTCTACATCTTTACCTTAATACCTGCTCCGGCGATGACCAACCCCGTCTTGCGCTTTTGTGGGGGGATGTGAATCTTTTTAAAGCCACAAGCGGTGCCCGTTCAAAGCCAGAAGCGATAGCCATCGCTCGCGGTGTCTTTTTGCGCTCACTCGCGCAACGAAACCGTCACGAAATCGCGCGTCATAAGGTCGGGTGCGGGCGATGCGATTTCATCGGGGTCCGTTTCGGTCAAGGCGGCCCGGCCACCTCGAGCCAGCGAATCATGGCGCTGCCCGCGTGCTGCGCGTAGTCGATGCGAAGCTGGAAGTCGACCGGGCTCCCGGGGATGGCCCCATGAACGGCCTCCGGATCGGCAAAGAGATGCGTGGGGCCAGGACGAAATTGATGGCGCAGCACGAAGGCCATCGCGCGGCGCGTCTGAAGATCGAGCGCGCGCCGCTCGGCCTCGGGGATGCCTGCGCGGGTGACCGCATCGAGCGTGGCCACGGCCGCCTCGCACCGGGATGCGACCGGCGTGACGCGTGGGGTGACGACGGGGTCCATGCCCAGCGAGCCATCGGTGTCTTGCGCGGAGTCGCCCTCGCGATGCTGAAGACGCCGGCCAAAACGCTGCCAGCGCAGACAAAAGTCGAGCGCGTCGGGGTTGGGCGCGCCGTCGGCCGCCAGATCGGCCATGACCTGGCACGTCCAATGTTCTTCGCCGAAGTAATAGCGATTGCCGAAAAAGTTCCAGGCGGGCCCCACCACGTGCGCGAGCGCGCGCTGCGCCGCATCGCGATCCTCGGGGTCGTCGCTGATGCGGTGCGCCCGCGTCAGGGCAAGGGCGGCCTCCCCCGTGAAATAAACGAACTGCACATCGATGGGCCGGCGCGCGGCGCGATCGTACTGGTGCATGAACTCACCGTCCGGGCGCTGCTGGCTGCGCAAAAAGCGCGCAAGGTCCATGGCGATGGGCCGATACGAGGCGTCGATTCCCGAGCGGACGATTTCGACGAAGGCCACGGTCGCCAGCGCGCTGGAGCCAATCTCCGCCACGGGGTCTTGCGCGACGCATCGATGCTCGCCGCAGGTCACCATGCCGCGGTCGCGAAGCAGGGAGGCCGCGCGCAAGGTCGCGTAGCGCAAGTCGGCGTCTTGCGACAAGGCGGCCGCTTGGGCGAGAAAATACGTGGCGCCCGCGTGCCGCGGCCAGTCGTAGCCGGCGAGGGAGCGGTTGTCGGGTGCGTTGACCAAATAGCGAAAGCGGCCTTCCTCGTTCATGCCGCGCGCCAAGTAGTGCGCGGCGTCGAGCGCGGCCTCGCGCACCATGGCGTGGGTCATGGTCTCGGCGGTGATGCGCGGGCCGGGCGCGCGGTCGGGCACGGTACGCTCGACACGAATGCGGCGAATGGAGGCGCGCTCGGTGACGTCGCGCGCGGGCACCTGGAGGCGCTCCGCCAAGAGCGCCACGATGAGGGGAACGTCGGCGCCGATGGAGAGGCCGATGGACTCGAGGTTCGTGCCCTTGTCGTAGCCCTGACGCGCCAAGAGCTCGTCGGGGGTGACATACGCCGTTCGTCCTTCGAGGCGGGCGACCACGCCATCGCGGCCGGGGACCAAGGAAATGCCGAACAGCCACGCCGGCTGCGTGGCGATGCGCGACTCGCCGGAAATGGTCTCGTAGACGACGTCGGCCGCGCGCGCCTCGCCCGATGACGGCGCCTCTTCGCCGGACGCCGGCGCGGCGCTGGCCGACGCGATGGCCCGATCGAGCTCCGCGCTCCGCTCGCCCACGGCGCTCACGGGAACACGCGCGACGAGCTGCCCGCCGCGCCACACGCCCGCCAGCACCACCACGCGAGGCTCCGGTGGCTGCAGCGCGAGCAGCCGAACGATCGCGGCGCATACGATCGCGAGCCCCACGGCATACGCGAGCAGGACGCGCGCGAGCCGGCCCCGCATCACGTCTCGTTCTCGCGCAGCCACACCAAGTGCGCCAGTGGGAGCGCCACCAAGTAAGGGAGCACCAGCGCAAGAACGAGCACCCCGATGAGCGCCCCGCCCTGTCCGACAGGCCCGTAGATGCCCGTCAGGTAGCTTACGGCGACCGCCAAAAGGGCCACCACCAGCAGCCCGAACGCGAGCGCCACCGCCCCGGTCACGCGCGCCCACTTCGAGGCCCACCGGGTGCGCAGCCCGAGGCCGACCCCCGAGACACCAAAGAGCACGATGAGGAGGAGCGCGGGGAGGTCCACGTAAAGCCAACGATCCGGGAGCCCGACGAAGACGCCCAGCGCGAGCAGGAGCGCGCTGAGAAGATCGAGCATCGCAAAGAGTCGGTGAACGCCCACGATCGACCTCAGAATTGTCCGTACACGAAGGGTTCGGCTTTGCTGCCGGCGGCCAGGTGAAGGCCGTAGGCGGCCACGGCCAGAAGTACTCCTTGGAGCCAGGCGGGGGTCAACACGAATCGGTCACGAACGAACGCGGTGGCGCGGGATGGCACGAACTGCAGCGCCAGTGCGAGCACCAGGACCACGAGCACCTTGGGCGCCAGGTTGTCGGTCCCAAAGGTGCCTTGGGCGATGCGCCCCAGCATGGCGCGCGCATGGGCAAAGCTGGGCGCACGGAAAAAAATCCATGCAAAGCACACGTAATGAAAGGTCAGCAGGACCGCGAGGGGGCGCGGCAGGAACCAGGCGGACACGCCGTTGCGGGCGCGTTGCCACATGCGGGTGACCGCCAATGCCACCCCGTGCAGCCCTCCCCAGATGACGAAGTTCCACGAGGCGCCGTGCCAGAGGCCGCCGAGGAGCATCGTGATCATCAAATTGCGGTAGGTGCGGTACGGGCCATCTTTGGAGCCGCCCAGCGGGATGTACAGGTAGTCGCGGAGCCAGGTGCTGAGGGAGATGTGCCAGCGGTGCCAGAAGTCCTGCAGGCTCTTGGCGGTGTAGGGGGCGTTGAAGTTTTCCGGGAGCTCGTAGCCGAAGAGCGCGGCGCTGCCGATGGCCACGTCGCTGTAGCCCGAAAAGTCGGCGTAGATCTGCACCGCGTACGCGTACACGGCGACGAGGACCTCGAGCGACGAGTAGCGCTCGGGGTTGTCGAACACCCGGCCGACCAAGTTGACGGCCAGCAAATCGCCGATGGCGACTTTTTTGGCGAGCCCCATGGCGATCCGGAAAAGGCCGCGCGCCTGCAGGGTCGAATCGGCGACCGGCGGCGCGGCGAGCTGCGGGAGCATCTGGTGCGGGCGCACGATGGGCCCGGCCACCAAGTGCGGGAAGAAGCAGACGAAGAGCAGGTAATCGAGGTAACGCTTCGCCGGCTCGATCTCGCGCCGGTACACGTCAATCGTGTAGCTCATCGTCTCGAAGGTGAAGAACGAGATGCCAAACGGCAGGACGAGCCGCAGATGCACCGGCTGGAGGCGCACGCCGAAGGTTGCAAAGAGCGCGACGAACGAATCGACTGCAAAGTTGAAGTATTTGAACAGCGCGAGGACGCCGATGTAATAAACGATGGAGACGAGCAGCAGCGCCTTGCGCGTGCGCGGGTTCTCCGTTCGGCCGAGGGCGCGGCCGATGGCATAGTCGAGGGTGCTGCCCACGAAGATGATGCCCAGACAGAGAACGCTCCAGGCGATGGGGCCGAGCGGGGTCTCCTGCTCGAGCGCGGTGTCGTACGTCCCGAAGAAATAGAAGGCGTAGCTGGCGAGGACCAGAAACAGGGAGCGCCAGAACCTCCGGGCGTGGAGAG
Source organism: Sorangiineae bacterium MSr11954 (assembly GCA_037157815.1). Taxonomy (NCBI): domain Bacteria; kingdom Pseudomonadati; phylum Myxococcota; class Myxococcia; order Myxococcales; family Pendulisporaceae; genus Pendulispora; species Pendulispora albinea. The sequence goes on along the minus strand of CP089984.1, from coordinate 907,575 downwards.
CCCAAAAAACGAGGAAAGTCCCGACGAGAAAGAATCCGTACAGCGCGCTGTTGAAGAGCATCGGGGAAAAACGCGCCGCACGGTAGCAAGATGGCTCGGTTTTCGCTATCTCGCGGGAGTGCCGCACGAGCCCGCACCGACCCCGCCGCCCTCATCCTCGCCTTCGCGCCCGTCGCATTTGCCACCTTTGGGGGGAAAGACCGCGCGCGCGCTGGCCGTTATGGCCCTCGTGCTCGCCATCCCCTACCTCTCGCCCAAATTGCGGAGCCTGCGGGTGGCCGCGCTGCCGTGGGAGCCGCCGCCACCGGAGGTGACAACCGCCGAGAACGGTGCACCGGACGAGAAAGCCGCGAATGCGCCGGCGCCCGCCAACACGGTAGGCGAGACCACCTTGCGGGCGACCGAGAATCAAGGGACGGTGACCAACGCGCTCCCTTCGGAAAAAACCGAGGCGCCGGTGCCCGATCCGGCGGCGTTGGCGAAGCTCGCGGGGTCGATCGCGGTAGAGGATCCCACGGGCCGCGCGCTCGATGCGTTCTACGCGCAGCTCGCGCGCACGGAGCGCAAGGAGCGGCCCGGCGGCAGCGCGGCCATCACGCGCGTGCTCCACTACGGCGACTCGGTCATCACCAGCGACCTCATTTCGGGGACCATGCGCCGGCGCTTTCAGGATCGCTTCGGCGACGCGGGTCACGGGTTCGTTCTGACGGCCAATCCCTGGGAGTGGTACTTCCACAACGACGTGGTTCACGCGGCGTCGGAGGGGTGGAACATCAGCCGCATCACGGGTCCATTCAGCGGCGATCACATCTACGGCCTGGGCGGTGTGTCGTTTCACACCGCGGGGGCGGCGACCGCCACCTTCGGCACGCCGGCGAAAGGCGACTACGGCCGCAAGGTCTCACGCTTCGATGTGTACTACCTGGAGCAGCCGGGCGGCGGCGATATCGATCTCGCGGTGGCGGGCTCGGAGACGGAGACATTCTCCACGCGCGGCGCGAGCAAGGCGTCGCGCGTCTACACGAAGCAGGTGCCCGACGGCGCCGCGACCCTCACCTTGCGCACCCGCGGCAACGGCGATGCGCGCGTGTTCGGGGTGGCGCTGGAGCGCGACGAGCCCGGGGTGGTCTACGATGCGCTGGGCGCCAATGGCGCGCGGGCGCGGCTCTGGGATCAAATGGACGGGGCGCACTGGGCCGATCAAATGGCGCTGCGCAAGCCGGCGCTGATCATTTTGCAGTATGGGACCAACGAGAGCGAGGACGGCGGGATCCAAGTCGACGCGTACGTTCAAAAGCTGGGCGCGCTCATCGACAAGGTGAAGACCGGGGCGCCGGGGGCGTCGGTCATGGTCGCCTCGCCGCTCGATCGCGCCGAAAAGACGGAGAGCGGCGGGTTTCGCACGCGCAAAATCATCGTGCAGCTGGTGGATCTGCAGCGCAAAACGGCGCTGGAGCATCAAGTGGCGTTCTTCAACACGTACGAGGCCATGGGCGGCTCGGGCGCCATGGGGCGCTGGGTGCATGCCAATCCGCAGCTCGGCAGCTGGGATCTCACCCACCCCACGCCGGCAGGCGGCGAGATGGTCGGCAATCTGATGTTCAAAGCGTTGATGGCCGGCTACACCGCCTACTCGGCGCGCGAAAAGAATCGCAATTGACGCTACCTGGCGACGCTAATACGTAACGTTTCGAAACGTCGGGATCCGCGAGACACCCGACCTGGATTTGTGAAGGTAGGCCGAGCTAATCCCGTAGAGCGGATGCGGGACCACACTTTGAAACACATGGGTGGCGAGCGTGGTGACGTGCGCGTTGGCCAGGTTCCAGGAGACCGCCGAAAAGGAGGTATTCGGCGCGCTGGCATCGTTGGTCACGACGGAGAGCCCGATGATGTGATTTTCACCATCATAAAAGGGGGCGCGTGGGAAATTGGGGAGCACCGGGCCCAGGACCGGCTGCGTGGGGTTCCACGCAAACCAATCGTTGCCATAACTCAGGAAGGCGCGACTCGGGTCGACCCAAACGAGCCCATTGAAGCGCTGGATTCCGGTCGCGTGAAGCAGCCAGCTCGGTGTCCCCGTGCCGAGCGCAATGGCCTCCACGCCGCGCCCGCGCCGGACGTTGGCGCCGCCGTCCTGGGGCACATAGCAGCCGATGTCGGCGACGATGAGTCGTCCCGTCTCGGCGTCCAAGGTGATGGAGTCGGGATTGTCGCCGAGCAAATCGATCGCGCGCCCCGGCGCGGGACCGTTCAGGTCGATGACATGGTCGTTCGTGGCATCGACGGCGACGACCTGGGGCGGCCACGCCAAGCATGGAAAGAGATAGTCCGGTGGGGGGAAAGGCGGGGTAACGTGGATTCGTTCCAGTAAGAAATAGGCTCGCTTGGTCGCGGGATCGTACACCGCGTCTTGGACTTCGGAGCGTCCGTCGGGATCCCGCGGATCCTGAAACTCCGACAAATCGATGGTCCCCCCCAACGCTCCCGAGCTCGCGTTGAAGATCTTGATCGAGTTCACCCCATAACGCGCGACATAAGCCTTCGTGCCGGTGGTCACCACGATCGCGTGTGGATTGGACGCCAATCGTGCCGCGTCGGGCGTGTCGTTCAAATCAATCGTTTTCGAGACCGTCCATGGCTCCTTGCGGTCGAGCGCGAGCGCTTTGCCGATGCCCCGCTCGAGGACCCAGCCAAAGCCCCTGTCGGCCCAGGCCACGGAGTCCTGATCCTCCAGCGGCCGGCGGCCCACGATGGAACCGGAATCGAACGAAAAAACGGAGAGCTCCGCGTTCCTGAAGTTCGTTCCTACGAAAAGCGCAAAGGTGCGCTTGTTCGATTCGTCGTCGATGACGCCTTCTTCGGTCCCCGACGGGGCGCGCACCCAATCGGCTGCGCCACCGCCTCGGTCGTCGTCCGAGGGCGATTTCGGACTATCGCCATGACTGCACGAAATGACAATGAACGCGCCAAGGACCAGTGCATTGCACGAAATGAACATACGCAGCATGACTCCCTCCAGTGCCCGGCTGCAGCTCCTGATTTGTAGTGCCTGTCTTCTAGCTCCTGCCTCCTAGCGCCCGCACCGAGGACGTCAAGTCGATATTTCATATTTAACGAATAAGCGACGCCATTCATTCGAATATGAAAAAGAGACATCGCAATTTTTGGCATCCTGCGCAGCTCTTCCAACGATGCCGCGCGGACGTGCGGCTCGAGAGCGGAGAAAGATGGAACCGCGGGGACGCGAGGGCGCAAACGAAGGAAGAAGGCTAAAATCCCTCTTCTACCCTCGCGGTCCTAGCGTCCTCGCGTTGAATCCGAGAGACGAATCAACCGCCAGGGCGCGAGGAGCGCAAAGGGAGGGATGAGGATGATTTTTCATCCAGATCTGCCTCTGTTGCTCCTCCTAGCGGCCCTTGCGCCCTCGCGGTTCCTCTTGGGCGATTCCACGCATCGCGCCGGCTCGAAGACCGTCAGCGCGTGGAGACGAGGTTCGTGTCGCCGCGAAACGCGGTATAGGCGCGAAGGATGTCGCTGGCGAACGCTTGGCCTAGCTGGACATAGCCCTCGCGTGTGAGATGAACGTGATCGCGGCGGGCGCGGGGCTGCGGCTCTTCGACCCAGGTGGCGACGGTGCCGGGGCCGCCCATGGCATCGAGCTGGCTGTAAAAGGCGCACCCCGCGGCTTTGGCCACCGCGCGTTGCACTTCGGTGATGTCGACCAGGCGCGGGGAGGTCACCCAACCTTGCGGCGTTTCGATCGCGCGATCCGGCGGGCCGAGGAGCAGGCACGAGGCCGACGGCACCGCCCGGGAGATCCGGGAGAGGACGTCGTGCAGCTGGCGCTCGTAGATGGCGAGCGGCGTGTCGTCGCACGATTCGTTGGTGCCGTAGGCGAGCAGGATCAAGTCGGGCGGGCGATGGCGCAGTTGCTCGGCCATGTGGGGCTCTTGCCACTGCAGCACGGTGGTGGCGCGCGCGCCGTTGATGCCCAGGGCATCGAGAACGACCCCGGCTTTGCTCCGTTCGAGCCCCAAGCCAAAGATGCGGACGGCGCCGTCGCCTTTGACGCGCGCCTCCACGTGGTGCGGGCCCTCTCCCACGTCGAAGGTGCGAAAGGCCGAGCGGGCGGTGGTGGCGCGCGTGCCGATGCGACCCTTTTTGACGCCGTCGATGAAGACCTCGAAGGAGCCTCCGCCGGGCTGCTCCAGGTAGGCCACCTCGATGCGCGAGGCGGGCGAGCTGAGGTCGCTCCATGCGCGCCCGCGCTTTCGCGTGTTTTGAATGGCGAACCCAGCGAGACCATAACGGCCATCGCCAAGGAACTGCCCGAAGGAGTACTTCCCGCGCTCGCCGACGAACTCGCGGGTCATGCCGCCGCGAACGCCTTCTTGGATGTACGTGGCCCAGGGGCGGCCCAGCGCCACGAATCCGCGCCCGCCATCGCCAAATCGTGCCTGGAGCGCGTGGCGCACTGCGGAGGTGCCAATGTCCGCTGCGGTGTGCGAGTCGCCGAGCTGGGCGATGACCACGTCCTCGCGCGCGCTTCCGTCCTCGAGACGCGCCAAGGATTCGAAGACGTGACGAAGCGCCTCCGGGTGCTCCAGGGCGGGGCGGAACGCGGGAACCTCGACCTGCGCCGAGAGCATGGTCGCGCTCGTCTTCGCCTCGTCCGCGTCGGACTCGGCCGCGCTCGAATCGGTAGGCGGTGCGGCGGGCGCGTTCGCCCCCGAGCGCGCGGCGATGGCCGCGGGGGCTCGATCGGCCGCATAGGGGCCTCGGTTCCCGCAAGCGAAAATCAGCAGGGCAGCGAGGGCCAGGGACGAGCGACGCACGGTGATTCCTTGAGAGCCTGGCACGCTCCGGGCCAAAGCGCGAGTTTTTCGAACAGAGCCCATCGAGCCCGCCGGCGACGACCTCCGGGTCGCATGTCGGCCGACGCACACGGCGAAACTCGGCCGCCTCGCACGGCGAAACTCGGCCGCCTCACGCGGCGAAACTCGGCCGCCTCGCACGGCGAATTTCGAAGGCGACGCGCGGCGGCGTGGCGCCGAGCGACGCGCGGGCGGCATGGCGCCGAGCGCCCGCCTCGACGTGGAAAGTCGGCCGCCGCACGCGGCAAACCTCCGGTAGGTTACGGCTCGTGAACGGCCTGCGAACCGCATGTGCGGTGCTTTATGTCTGCACCCAGGTGGCGCTCATCGCCACCGCGGGCGGCCGGCCGGATCACGCCTTCGGGTTTCGCATGTTCAGCGAGTCCTCGACCTTGAACGCGCAGCTCGTTCGCTACGTGGAGGCGCCCTCGGGCCATGGCACGGTGAAGGTCGCGGTCGATGGCACCACCTGGACCGCGCGCGATGCATCCGGGGTGCTGCACCGCTTCGATTGGCGCGACCGGATCCGCGAGCCCGCGCTCGGATATTTTGGCGCGACCATCCACGCTTCGTATGGCGCCCAAGCGCAGCTCGCGCGCTTTCAAGCGGCGCTCGACGACGTGGCCGCGCACATTTCGCAGGACGCCGAGACGCGGCAGCTCGGCCTCGAGATCGACGTGCGCAAGAACGGTCGCGAGCCGGCCCATGTCGCGCTGAAGAGCGCCCCCCGACCCGAGCAGCTCCCCGCCGGCGCCCCCCGGGACGTGCCGCGATGACCTGGCTGCGCCGCATCGAGCGCGAGGTCGGCGACACGCACGTCCTCGGCGTGGTGCGCATCGCCATGGGCGGCATGCTCCTCCTCCAAGCGACCGCGTCGGCGCGTACGTTGCTCGAGCAAGGCTACTTCGGCGACGTTTTTCATCTGCCGTTCATCCCCGAAGCGTGGGTCCCCTCGCGATCCGTGTACGTGGCCATCGTCGCGCTTCGCGTGATGCTCGCGGCGCTGGTGATCCTCGGCCACCGCGCGCGCCTTGCGCTTTTGGCGAGCGCGCTGCTCGGGCTCTACACGTTGCTCTGCGACCGCCTTGGCTACCATCACAACCGCTACGCGCTCGTCTGCTTTGCTTTTCTGCTCGCCCTCACGCCGTGCGATCGCGCGCTCGCCATCAGCCCGAGCTTCGGCGATCGCCACGGTCCCCGCTGGGCGGTGCGGGTGGCGCAAATTCAGGTCGCGCTGATTTACGTGGCGTCGGCCACCTCCAAGCTGTTCGATCCCGATTGGCGGGCCGGCCGCGTCATCCTGGACCGCTTCGTGCGCTACGGCCACGAGGCCCTCGCGCGCGGCGTGCCCGCGAGCATCGTCGATGCGTTCTCGCAGCTGCTGGTGACGAGCATCCTCGCCAAGCTGGCCATCTCGACCGAGCTGTTTCTCGCCGTGGCCCTCTTCAGCCGGCGCGCGCGCATTTTTGCGCTGTGGTGGGGCACCATGTTTCACCTCACCATCGAGGTCACCAGCCGGGTGGAGCTCTTCACCTGGCTGACCCTCACCACCTATGCCTTCTTCGTCACCCCGGACCTTCGCACCCGCAAGCTCTTCTTCGACCCCTCGCGCCCGCGCGGAAAATGGCTCGCCCGCGCCGTCGTTTGGTTGGACTGGTTCGCCCGCTTCGAGGTGCGAAGCTGGGCCCCCGACCACCTGCGACGAGGGCACGCCATCGTGATCGTGCGCCGCGACGGCTCCCGCGCCACCGGCATCCGCGCGCTGGTGATGATCGCCCGCTGCACCCCGCTCCTCTTTCCCTTGTGGGCTCCGCTGGCGCTCGCCGCGAGCTTCACCCGCGGCGGTGAAACGAGCCCGCGGGTCTGATGGCCGCACGGTCGCGCAGCGCGGGGCGCGGGAGCGCGCGGTTCAAGGCGAGAAGGGGCGCGCGCGTGAGAAGACGCGGAACAGCCAGATGAGCGAAGGGAGCACCAACAGGAGCCCGAACGGCAAGGTGTAGAGCACGAAATCGAGGGTCGCCGGGGGCGCGGCCGCGTCGAACAGGGTGAGGCTCGGATAGATCAAGTACGGGTACTGCGCGAGCCCCCAGCCGGCGACCAGAAACGCCACTTGGGCGGCCGCGGCCAGCCGCGCCAGCCGGAATTTGCGGAGCACCAGCGCGCCGCCCGAGGTCCATGCCGCGAGCACGCCTGCGCCCACGACCGGCGCGCCCGTGGCCGACGTCAGCCCCGCCCAGAGGTGCGGCGCTTCGAAGTACGTCAGCGGCAAGACGATGCCGGAGAGCGCCACCACCACCGTGCCCGCATATAGCGCCTTGCGGCGAAAGGCGGCGCGCAGGTCTCCCTGGTTTTCGTCGGTCTCGAGGGTCAGATACACCGCGGCGAGGTACGCACAGATGGCGAGCGCCAGAGCGCCCATCGCGAGCGGGAGCGGCCCCACCACGCGGAGGCCCGACGAAACGGCCCCGAGCGACATGCCCAGGAGCACCGGCGTGATGACGCTCGCGCCGCCGAAGACCACGCCCCAGGCCCGCGCTTGCCCCGGCGCGTCCACATAGCCGCCGTGCGCGCGAAACACGAACGCGCCGCCGCGCAGCGAGATGCCGATGAGCACCAGGTGAAACGGCAGAAAGAGCCCGATGCTGAGCTCCGCATAGGCCCGAGGGAACGCCGTAAAAAGAATGACGATCACGAAGATGAGCCACACGTGGTTCGCTTCCCAGACCGGCCCCATCGTGTGCGCGATCGCGTTGCGCTCATCCTGCTTGCGCGGCCCGCGCGCCAGGATGTCCCAAACTCCGCCCCCGAAGTCCGCGCCCCCGAGCACGCCGTACGCGACCACCGCGGCAAGGGCCACCCCCGCCAGCGCGACCTCACGCACCATGCGGCGCCTCCTTCATCTCGTTCGTCTCGTTCGCGCCCGCGCGCGGAGGCGCGGCGCCCGGCGACGCAGCGAGCGCCGTGCGCCGGGCCATGCGCCGTAGGAAGAAGACCAAGGTCGCGCCGAGGGCCGCATAGAGGATCACGAAGAGGAAGAAGGTGAGCGCCACCCCTGGCGCGGGGGTCACCGCTTCACGCGTGCGCATCACGCCGTAAATCACCCACGGCTGGCGCCCCACTTCGCTCACCACCCAGCCGGCCTCGATGGCGAGAAACCCGAGCGGGCTGGCGGCGACCAACGCCACCAAGAGCCATCGCGGCGCCGCCCGCCCCACGGGCTCGGCCGGCGCAGCGCTCTGCGTGCGCCGGCCGCGCCAGCGCACGAGCCAATAGATGGCGCTCACCGCCAGGAGCGCCATGCCGGAGCCCACCATGAGATCGAACGCCAGGTGCACGATGGCGGTGGGCGGACGCTGATCGCGCGGGACCCGATCGAGCCCCGGGACCTCGGTCTGCGGATCGTGGCCCACCAGAAGACTCAAGCCGTAAGGGATCTCGACCCCGTAGCGCACCGTCTCCGATGCGTCGTCGGGGATGCCGCCGAGCACGAGCGGCGCCTCGCGGCGCGTCTCGTAGTGGGCCTCCATGGCCGCCAGCTTCGCCGGTTGATGGGCGGCGCTCACCCGCGCGGCGATGTCCCCGCTCGGCACCTGGAGCAGCGCCGTGATGGCCCCGATGACCATCGCCACGTGCAGCGCCGAGGTGTGCTCGGGATCGCGGCGCCCTTTCAACATCCCGAGCGCGTAAACGCCGGCGACGGCAAAGGCGACCGCCGCGTAGGCCGCGAGGGTCATGTGAATCGACATCGGAATCCACTCGGGGCTCTTGAACGGGCCCCATGGATCGATGTTCATCGGGCGACCATCGACCAGGTCGAAGCCGCGCGGAGCTTGCATCCAGGCGTTGGCGGCCATGACCAGCACGCCGGAGGCGGTCCCGCTGAGCACGACGGCCAGGCCGGAGAACCAGTGCGCGCGGGGTGAAATGCGGTCCCACCCGTATAGGTAGAGCCCGATGAAGATGGCCTCGACGAAGAACGCGTAGCCCTCGAGCGCAAAAGCCGAGCCGATGATTCCGCCCGAGAACTCCATGAAGCGGGGCCACAAAAGCCCCAGCTCGAACGACAGCGCCGTGCCGGACACGGCGCCGATCGCAAAGAGAAGCGATGTTGCCTTCGACCATCGCTTCGCGAGCGCGAGATAATGGGGACAGCCGGTCCGTAGATAGAGTGCCTCGGCCACGCACATGAAGCCCGGGAGCGCAATGCCCAGCGCCGCGAAAATCATATGGAAGCCGAGTGAAACTTCCATCTGCGCCCGTGCCGCGGTGAGCGCATCCATCGCCTGGATTCTGCGGTCGAATGGCGTCCCCGACCAGCCCCAGTGATGCTTTATCATGCGCCTTCGTGCTTCGCCTCGCTCCCGCTTCCGCGGGATCGGACTAGCTAGGGAGCGTTCGCTGCTGTAACACTTGCACCGTGACGAAGGCTGATATCTCCCCCCTCGTGCTCCTCGTCGATGACTACGAAGATAGCCGGTACATCTATGTGCATGCGCTCACGGCCGCGGGCTATCGGGTCGAGGAAGCGGAAGACGGGCAGCAAGGGCTCGACAAGGCGTTCCACGAGATCCCCGATCTGGTGGTGATGGATCTGTCGCTCCCCGTGCTCGACGGCTGGGAGGCCATTCGCCGGCTCCGCCAAGACGAGCGCACGCGCCGCATCCCCATCGTCGCCCTCACCGGCCACGCGGACGTGGACGGCGACGACAACCCGGGCTTCGATGCGCTGCTCGTCAAACCTTGCTCGCCCGACACCTTGACCGAGCAGGTCAGAACGCTGCTCGCCGATACGAAAGGTCCTCCGGCGGAAACGCCGTAGGGCCCGGGCCTTCCTCGTCGCTGGGCGCATCGCCCTTCGGCACCGGCATGGAGTGCGCCGGCACGTACTGCGGCGGCAAGGTCTGCGCGAGATCGAACCTCTCCCCGGCCGATGGCGCGAGCGGCGCCCAGAGATCGCCCAGCTTGCGCACGCGCGACGGGACGTTCTCCAGGCGAAAGGCCTCCATGGAGATGCCGTCCGCCACCTCGGCCCATGTCACGGGCGTGGAGACGGTGGCGCGCGGCGTGGGGCGCACGGAGTACACGGAGGCGAGGGTCCGTCCGTACACGTTTTGTTCGTAGTCGATGAGCACGCGCCCCGGTGGCCTCTTGGCCGCACGGGACTCCGCCGTGATGCTCTTGGGGTGCCGCTCCGCCAGCTCGCGGGCGAGATCGCGGGCGAAGGCCCACACCTCTTGCTGGAGCGGACCGCGCACGATGGGCACGAAGACGTGCAGCCCTTTGTAGCCGCTGGTCTTCACGTAGTTGGGCATGCCCATCGACGAGAGCGTCTCGTGCAGAACGAGCGCGACCTCGCACGTGCGCTCGAAGGTGGCCTCACCGGGATCGAGCTCGAAGTGGAAGTAATCCGGCCTCTCGATGTCGCCTTCACGCGCGTACCACGGATTGAGGTCGATGCAACCCAGGTTGATCATCCACGCCAGCGACGCCAGATCGCCCACGATGGGGCACTCGAGCACGCCCGCCCCAGTGTGCTCGATCGGACAGGTTCGGATCCATTTGGGACGAGGCGCCGGCGCTCGCTTCATGAAAAAGAACTTGCCGCTCATGCCATTGGGATATCGCTTCATCACCATGGCTCTTTGCTCCGTGTGCGGGAGCAAAACCGGTGCGATATCCAAATAGTATTGGAGCAGCGCTCCTTTCGTGATGCGCCCCGGAGGAAAGAAGATCTTCTGCAGGTTGGTCAGGCGCACGCGATGGCCGGAGAGCTCCAGCATCGCTTCACTTCGATCGAGGGGAATGCGCGGGATCGGTTCATCGCCCATCGCACCGGCGCTGCCGCCGCGCGGCCCCGATTCGGGTGCGGCCGAAGGCTCCAAACGGGGCGGCGGTTCCTCCACCGTCGTTCCTACGGCGGGGACGATCCCGCTGACTGACCCTGTATTTTCCATGATGGCATGTCGTCCAATGAGCTCTGTAACGATGTCCGGGCGCGCGTCCCCCCTCCCCCTTGCCGCTGTGCCTCTCGATTCGGTCACGGTACTGCTCGAAAGTGGGTCAGGTTACTGCCCTTGTAGACCTTTGCCTTACAATTGAATGCATCCCCCTTGCCAGCGACGGCCCGTGCATCTTTCTGACGAAGTGAGGTATGGCGTCAAAATGGAGCTCCCGCCGATTGGTTCCCCTGTTGCGCGCGCACATGTTCTGCGCGCACGGTTGCCACACGGGTGCAAAAACGTCCCGAGCGGGGCGTCAGCATTTGCACCAACCGGCCGATGCTCCGCGGGCTAAACAACGCGCTTGCGGCCCATCAAGACCGAGAGAATCGACAGCGCGAGGAACGCAACGAATACGATTTTCGCGATCCCCGCGGCCCCCGATGCCAACCCGCCAAATCCCAAAATGGCGGCCACGAGCGCAACGACGAAAAAGACCGCAGCCCAATGCAACATGGCAGTGCGCCTTTCTCCCCCCAAGGCACGGCCGAGCTGCAGAGAATGTGCCTCATGCGTCGCCCGCATGCGCCGACAGAGCCGACACGCCTCCGTGGAAAACCGGGTCGCGATAAACCTTTGTCCCGGCGGGCGCGCGCCTCAGCTCACCTTGCGGACAAGGACACTACCAATCGAATAGCCGGCGCCAAACGAGCAGATGAGCCCCACATCGTCGCGCTCGAGACCACTGCGGTGCTTATGAAAGGTGATGATCGATCCGCACGAGCTCGTATTGGCGTAGTCCTCGAGCACCGAGGGAGCTTCGGTCGCGGTGGCATCGCGGCCGAGCACCTTGCGCGCGATCCATTGGTTCATGGTGGCATTGGCCTGGTGGAGCCACATGCGGCGCACGCGATCGGGCGCGATGCCGAGGCTATCGAGGTGCCCTGCGATCAGGTCCGCCACCAGCGGCGAGACCTCTTTGAAGACCTTGCGGCCTTGCTGCACGAAGAGCTTGTCCGCGTCGTCGCGGTGCTCGGGCGCCGCACGGTTCAGGAAGCCCGAGTTGTTGCGGATGGCGTTGGAGTAGCGGGTCGAGAGCCGCGTGCCGAGGATCTCGTACGCCTCGGGGGAGCTATGCCCTTCGAGCGACTCCACCACCACCGCGGTGCACGCGTCGCCGAAGATGAAGTGGCTCTCGCGGTCGCGGAAGTTGAGGTGCCCCGTGCAGATCTCGGGGCTCACCACCAGGACGCGCCGCGCGCTTCCGGCGGCCACCAGATCGCGCGCCACATTGATGCCGAAGGTGGCCGACGAGCACGCGACATTCATATCGAACGCAAAGCCGCGCGCGTGAAGCGCGGCCTGCACCTCGACGGAGACCGCAGGATACGCACGCTGCAGGTTCGAGCACGCCACGATAACGCCGTCGAGCTCCTCGGCCTTCACCCCCGCTTGCGCGAGCGCGCCCTCCGCGGCCGCGAGGGACATCTCGCACTGGATCGAGTGCGCGTCGTTGGGGCGCTCGGCGATGCGCGGGGCCATCACCAGCGGATCGAGGATGCCCTCGCGATCCATCACATAGCGGCTGCGGATGCCCGACGCTTGCACGATGAAGTCGGCGCTCGAGGTCTCGAGCTTCTTCACCTCGCCGCGCTCGATGCGATCGCGGTTCTTCGTGTTCTCGGCCTCGACATAGGCGTTGAAGGAAGCCACGAGCTCCTCGTTGGAGATCGATTGAGGCGGCGTGAAGAGACCCGTTCCGGTGATCGCGGTGCGCATCGTGTTCCGTCGGTGTAGTCGGGGTCGGTCCCCGAGGCAACCGGCGGCTGCAGAGCGCATACGCGCGAATCTTTCACTTCGGCTCGTCGGAGCCGTCGGGAGGGTCGGAGGCGTCGGCCTCGCCGGAGCCGTCGGGGCGGAGGCCGTCGGAGCGGGAGGCGGCCGAGCGGGAAGCGCCGACCTCGCCAGGTGTCCCGAAAAGCGAGAGCTGGTTGGGTGACGCCTTCGACTTCTTGCGTCGCGGCGCGCGGGGCGCGGGAGCGGCCGGGGGCTCGGCGGGCGGTGGATCGCTCGGCTCTTCGCGGTGGCCCGTCTCGACCTGAGCAGCGAACAGCGCCTGGACGGCCTCCAAGCGATCGGCGAGGTCGGGCAGCTTGTCGTCGCGGATGCGGACGATGCGTGGAAAGCGCAACGCAAAGCCGCTGGCGTGGCGCGTCGAGCGCTGGATGCCGTCAAAAGCGACCTCGAGGACGATCTCGGGGCGCACCAACCGGAGGCCACCATGCTGCTCGACCGTGAGCGCTTGCAGGCGCTGCGTCATCTGATCGATCTCGACATCCGTGAGACCGCTGTACGCCTTTCCCACGTTCACGAGCGCATCGTCCTTCCACACGCCAAAGGTGTAGTCGGACAGAACACCGGCGCGCTTGCCGTGCCCCTCCTCCGCCGCCGTGATGACCACATCGAGGGTGGCGAAGGCGCGCTTCACCTTGATCCACGCTTGCCCGCGGCGCCCTGCCTCGTACGGCGCGTCGAGCTTCTTCAGCACCAGGCCCTCGTGACCGCGACCGCGCGCCTCGTCGAAGGCGCGATCCAGTTGCTCGGGCAACGGTTCGTCCGCGCGGAGGCGTACGGTGGGGTTGACCATGAACCCCGCGCGCGGGCCGTGCGCGGCGGTGAATCGATCCAGCGCAGCGCGGCGCTCGAGCCAGGTGGCGGACAGGAGCTCGGAGCTGCCCTCGTACAACACGTCGAAGGCGACGAAGGTCACCGGCGTCTTCTCGATCATGGCGGCGGTGGGGGCCAGGCGACGGAGGCGGGCTTGCAGCGCCTGAAAGGGGCGCGGGCGGAAGTCGGGGGTCATCGCCACGAGCTCGCCGTCGAGCACCACGTCGGTGGGGATCGCGCGAAACGCCTCCACCACCTCGGGGAATGCGGTGGTCACGCGGTCCAAGCCGCGCGCGAACAGCGCGATGGTCTCGCCGGATTTGTGGAGCTGGGCGCGCACGCCGTCGAGCTTGTCCTCGAGGACGTACGCGCCCGGATCGATGGGCTGCGCCACGTTCTCCAGCGGCGTGGCCAACATGTACGCGACGGGGCGCCCCAGCTCGAAGCGCGCCTCGTGCAGGCGGTGCTCCTTCGCCAGGACCACCACCACGCCCGGATCGGTGGCCAGCGCCATCGCCCGGCGCACGTCGTCGAGCGCGACGCCGAAGGCGCGCGCGATGGCCGCCTCCGTCACACCGCCCAGCGCCCCTACGCGCAAGGAGCCGAGGATCACCTTCGCCAGGTACTTCGTTTCGAGCGGGGTCGCGCGCGCGAACACGTGCTCGAGCAGCGCGAGCTTCTGGGCGCGCACGCCCGTCGCGGCGAGCGCATCGAAGAGCTCCGCCACCTCGTGCAGCGGTACGCCAGGGCGATCGGCCGCCCCTTCTTGCCGTTCGACCAGCTCGCCGAAGGCCTCCCCGAGATCGCCGGTGCGGCGGGCCAAGGTCCAGAGCACGTCGGGCGGCTCGCCCGTGCGCTGCACGGCCAGCTCCGTCATGAGCGATCCGCCCACGCCGAGCGAGCGCCCATCGCCCACGGGCAACGTGAGCCCCGTCGCGAGCCGCGCCGCCGTGGCGAGCCCGCGCATCGCCAGGTCCGTCGCGGGCGACGACTCCGCGGGCGACGAGTCCGACGCGTCTGGCGTGTCGGGCGACGCGATGGACCGAAACGCCGCGGCGAGCGCCTGCTCCTTGCCGATGCGCGAGCGCGTCGTCCGTGCCACTTCGAGCGCAGCCGCCAAACGTTTCATGGAGCTCGGACGAGCTTACGTCAGCGCCCGCACACGCACTCGAACTTCTTCACCTGGGGCTGCGCGCAATCGATGCGCACCAACCACTCTTCGCGGTAGCCGTTGGCCGAGGGGATCCAGCGGGTCGCGAACTGCCGCATGCCGATGGTCACCACGCCCGAATCGTCGACGGCCATCGAGCTCGGGTAGAGCACGTCGTAGTGCGCGGCGGCGAGCAAGCTCATGTCGCCGCACGCGGTGATACGCACCAGACCGGCGGTGGTCAGCACCAGCATCGTCTCGGGGGACTCGACGGCGAAGGTTTGCGAGGCGCCCCCCAGGTCGACCCAAGCCCCCACCCGCCAGGCGTCCGCGCCATCGGGCGAGAGGCGGATCACCCGGCCGCGCGAGATGCCGAAGCGCGAGTGCCCGGTGATGGCGACCGGCACCCCGCCGAGCTCCGCGAAGCCGATCACGTTCTCCTCCGAGAGCCGCGTGCGTCGATCGCCGGCCGGGCCGAACCACCAGAGCGCGCCGCCGTGCTCGCCCGCGTCGAACCCCACGAGGAAGCCGCGCTCCACCGGCTTGACCTTGCGCGTCCCCGCCAGGCCTTCGTTCGCCTTTCCAATCACGTAGAACGGCAGCGGATCGTCGGGCGGGCGGCGCTGGGCGAGCGCGATCTCCACCTCGCTCGCGCCCCGCTTCACCGCCCACTCGCGCCGCGACAGGTTTCCGCATCGAAGCGCCTGCGCGTCCGGCGATCCGGGCAGCGCGACCCAGCCCGAGGGCAGCGGCGCGTTGGCGATGGGCTCGTGCTTGGGCACCTTGGTGGGGCACGCGACCCGCGGCCCCGCACCTGCGGCGGCGAGCGCCGGAACGAACGGAGGCGAGACCGCGCCGGGCGCCATCGACAGCGGCGGGGTGGCCTCGGTCAAGGTGGTGCTGGCCGGCGTGGCCGTGCGCGGGTTGGGCGTGGCGGGCGGCGGGCCTTCGGCCGTCGGGGTGTCGCACGCCGCGACGATGGCGAAGAGCGCGAGCAGCGGTACGGTGAAGATCGAAATCGCAGGAAGGAATCGTGCGCGCATCGCGGAGAACGTCTGGCCCAGCCGAGGCCAATCGAGCCCCGCCCCCGAGTATCTCACTTTGCGCAACGGAATCCCATGCTCACGCGCGAGTACCAGGGCTCGTAGAAGTCACGCGACGACGAGCGCTGCCAGACCCCCTCGCTCAAGAACCCACCACCGCGCCCGACGTACGCCTCGCCCGTGGCCGGGCCGCGCGGGTTGTCGTTGGGCGAGACGCTGTAATAGTTGTCCCCGTACAGATCCGATGTGAACTCCACTGCGTTCCCCGCCATGTCGAAGAGCCCGAACGGGCTCGCCCCCTTCGGACGGCTTCCCACCGGCTGCGGGCCGCCGCCACACTCCAAAAAATTCGCGCGGGTGCAATCGAGCGGCTCGTTGCCCCACGGGTACTTGCGCCCGTCGGTGCCGCGCGCGGCGTACTCCCACTCGGCCTCGGTCGCCAAGCGCTTGTCCGCCCATTTGCAATAGGACTGCGCTTGTCCAAAGACGATGCACGCCATCGGATGGTCCGGGTTCGTGCACGGATCCCACACGCACTTGGGAAACGTGCACTTTGCATCTTTTACGCACTTCAAGTACTGCGCGAGCGTCACCTCGTACTTGTCGAGGGTGAACGCGTTGACGTGAACCGTGTGCGCGGGGGCTTCGTCCGGCTTGCACTCTTGGTCGACGGCGGCGTTGCACCCCATGGTGAAGGTGCCCTCCGGGATCTCGACCATCGGGTTCGGCTCCATCTTGGCCGGATCGGCGTCGCTGCAGGTCGGCGGGATCCCCGGCACCTCGTCTTTGCCGGTGCCGCTGTCCTGGTTGCTGATGTTCGTTCCGCTGCCGCCCTCCAGGTTGTCGGAGGGCTTCACCGTGGGACTGCCGCAGGCCGGCGCGTACGCGAGCCCGAACCCCATCCAAGCGATCACGAAGAATTGCAAGCTGCGACTTGTGCGCGACATCGTTTCGAATCCGTAAGAGCAACTACCGTTCCGTGTCGGCCTCGTGCGTTTACCTTGGCCACGAAAGTGCGACACGTCATCCGAGATCCTGCCTCGAACGCAGGATGAGTGTCCCGGCGGCGCTCGAATGTTCGAGCACCGTTTCGTCGTCACGGGCGAGGCAGAACGGACGCGCAAGGAATGCGCATCGTCTTGCCGGCGGCCGCGCACACGGCGCGCCGCGATTTTGGGGGACCGCGTGACACTTTCGCAGACCGTGGCGATCGGTCACGCGAGGAATCGGACGCGAGGAATTCGAAGGGACGTCGCCCGCGCGGGTTTCCTAGAGCTCACCCAAGCTCGCTTCGACGACGTCGTGCGTGGCGCGGTACCGACGGTAATAGCCCGTGACCTTGGCCACGTACTGACGTGTTTGTGCATAAGGAGGGATGCCGCGATGCCGCAACACCGCCTCCTCGCCTGCGTTGTAGGCGGCCACGGTAAGCTCGAGATCGCCATTGAAGGCGTTGGCCAGGATGCGCAGCAAGCGAACCCCACCGAAGATGTTTTCCCGCGGATCGTGAATGTCCCGCACCTGCAGGCGGTCGGCGGTGTTGGGCATCAGCTGCATCAATCCGCGCGCACCGGAGACGCTGATCGCGCGCGCATCGTAGTCGCTCTCCACCTTGATGACCGCGCGCACCAACGGCTCCGGGATCTGGTACAGCGCCGACGCCTGACGAATCCACTCGTCGTAGCGCGTAAAGCGGAGCACGTTCTTGTCCTGCGGCGCGACGGCAAGGGCGGCCTTCCCGTTCACCGCGGGCGTCGCGTTTGCGGCGGTCGTCGCGGTCTTGCCGCCGTTGCTCGCGGGCGATGCGGTGCGCGCGTTGGTGATGTGAATGACCCCGTGCGCGTCCGTAAACTGGGAGATGTCGGCCGATGCGACGCCGCCGGTGAGCGCAATCGCCAGCATCGGGCCAAGACGTGCCACACCTGACCGGGCGGTAAAGCGAACGAACGCGGGGCGAAGGTCGGGCATCAGGGCGCGGGCGAACGATGGGCGAGGGCGAGGAGGGACGCGACCGAGGATCGTGCCGGATTCACCTGCCGGGTGCAACTTCTGCCGTGGCGCGCTTATTCGCGATGCTCCGCGGGCGCTCGCCGAAATTCGTCTACTATGCCGGCGACCATGGACTCGTACGTCCTCCTCGCCGCCACCCTCGTCTTTGCCGTCTACCTCGTCTTCCGCTTCCGCCCCTCGGTCTTTTCGCGCTCGCGGCGGGCGTCGCGGGGTGCTGCCCGCACCGCGCTGCGGGATGCCAAAGCTCGGCTGCACCTTGCCACCACCGATGAAGCGCGCGCCGCCTGCTTGGGCGACGCTGCCGAGGCCAGCGCCAACGCCGGGCTCGCCAATGGAGCGGTCGGCTATTACATCCGCGCCATGAGGCTGGAGCCGCATTCGGCGGCATTGGTGGATCGCGCCGCCTCGAGCTTGGCCGAGCACCCGCGCGCGCTGGAGACATTGCTCTGGCGCCGCCTCGGTGCGCAAGCGTGGACGGGCCCCGCGGCCGCCGCCACCCACGCGGCCATCCGGCACTTGGCGATCCTCTACACGCGCCCGCCTCTTCGTCATACGGTGCGCGCACGCACCTTCGCCCATGCGCTCGCGGCGCTCGCCCCCGACCTGCCGCCCATCGACATGGGCGACGCGCGCGCGCCGTCGCCGTCGGGCCCTTCGACCCCGACTACCCCGTCTAGCCCGGAGCCCAGAACTGCGTCGGGAGCGCGTGGCGATGGCTCAGCGCCAGCCAATCCATGAGCACGGCCACCGTCACGTGCACCAGGAACCCCTGGTAGATGCTCTTGGTCTTCATGCTGAGCGAGCCGAGCGCGATGCCCGCGACGATGGCGCCGTTGGCCTCCAGGTACGGCTTGCCGAAGTGGATCATGCAGTAGGGCACGGCCATCGCGAAGATGGCGCCCGAGCCGAAGCTCCGGCTCAAGGAGCGGAGCCAGAAGCCGCGGAAGAAGACCTCGAGCGCAAAGAACTGCGCGATGTACATGGCCTCCCACAAGAGGAAGTCGCACCAGCTGCGTGAGCTCAGCTTGTAGAAGGGGTAGTAGTTCCCGAAGTCGGGCTGGCGGCTCACGATCCACATGGCGGGGAGCACCACCAACAGAAAGAGCCCGTAGATCCACGCGTGCTTGAAGAAGCCGCGCGTGCGCAGCCCGAAGTCGAGGAGCGAGTCCTGGCGGAAGGCGATCTTCCACACCACGAACGGCACCACCACATAGCCGAGCACGCGCGCCGTCACCCACCAGGCAAAGCCATAGAGCTCGTCGTACTTGGCCAGCTTGAACGCCCCGGGGTGCGTCAGCTCGTAGTCGGTCAGGAACGGACGGATCACCTCTTCGAAGAAGAAGCGGCCGCCGTAGTAGTCCTGCATGGTCAAGATGACCGCGCATAGGGGCAGCGCGATGAAGGGGCGGAGATCGGTCAGGCCGAGCTCCAGCATCCGCCCGCGGTGCTCGTGCGCCTCGATGTCGAGCTCCCGCCACGTCTTTCGAAAGAAGAGCCAGATGAGCGGCAGTACGACGAGGAGCGCGGGGACCGGGAAGAAGACGTGCGCCACCCGCGCCAAGGTGCTGGTCCCCGAGGCGGCGAGGGCGTCGACGCTATGCGGGCGAAACGACGCGAGGAGCAAGTCAGACCTTGGCGCCGGCGGCCTCGGCGCGCTCTGCGCCTTTGCGCAGGCGCGCGAGCGAGACGTCCTTGCCGAGCACATAGAGGACTTGGAAGAGGCCCGGCGTCGCGCTTCGACCGGTGAGCGCCACGCGCGCCGCCTGCGCGATGTCCTTCATTTGAAGGCCGCGCTCCTCGAGCCACTGCACGAGGCGCTGCTCCAGGGCGGGCTCGGTCCACTCGGGCGTGCCCTCGAGGAGCGTGGCCACCGCGCGCAGGCTCTCCGCGCTCGCGGGCACCAGGAACTTGGTCGCCGCTTTTTCGTCGAACACGGGCTCGTCGCGGAAGAAGAAGTCGAGGCGATCGGCCGCGTCCTTGAGGCTCGTGGCCCGCTCGCGCACCGTGTAGAGCGCGCCGGCGACCTTGGCCGGATCGAGCCCCGTGAGGCCGCGCGCCTCCAAGAAGGGCAAGAGCCGCTGCACGTACTCCGCGTCCGGGAGGAGCTCCGGTGACTTCAGGTGCTCGAAGAGGATGGCCGAGAACTTCTTCGTATCGAACTTGCCATCGGCGCGCCCGCACGCTTCCCACGAGAACGCGTCGATGAGGCCCTTCAAGCTGAAGACCTCCTGATCGCCGTGCGACCAACCGAAGCGCACCAGGTAATTGAGCACCGCCTGCGGGGTGTAGCCTTCCTTGCGGTACTCGAGCACGTTCACCGCACCGTGGCGCTTGGAGAGCTTCTCGCCGTTGGGGGCGAGCATCATCGGCAGGTGGGCGAAGTCGGGGACCTTGGCGCCCAAGGCTTGGTAGAGGAGGATCTGCGGCGGCGTGTTCACCATGTGATCGCGGCCGCGGGCCACGAGGTCGATCTCCATCAGGTGATCGTCGATGACCGCGCCGAAGTTGTAGAGCGGCACACCATCGGAGCGCAGGAGCACGAAGTCCTGCTGGGCCGCGTTGGGGGTGGTGACCTCGCCGAACACCTTGTCGACATAGGTGAGGGTGCCCTCCTCGGGGGCCTTGAAGCGCACCACGTAAGGCTTGTCGGGCTGATCGCGCCGATCGCGGCAGGTTCCGGGGTAGCGGAACTGAGCCTTCGGATCCTTCGCCTTCAGCGCCTCGCGCGCTTTGTCGAGGTCCTCCTTGGTGCAGTAACAGCGAAACGCCTTGCCCGCCGCGATCAGCCGCTCCGCGTACTCCTTGTAAATGGAGAGGCGGGCCATCTGCTCGTAGGGGCCGTAGTTGCCGCCCACACCGGGGCCTTCGTCCCAGTCCAGCCCGAGCCAGGAGAGCGACTCGAAGATGACCTGCTTGCTCGCATCGGTGGAGCGCTCCTGGTCCGTGTCCTCGATGCGCAAAACGAAGGTGCCGCGATTCTTCCTGGCCCACAGCCAGTTGAAAAGGGCCGTGCGAACCCCACCAATGTGCAGATACCCCGTGGGGGACGGAGCAAAACGAACGCGGGTCGACATCGCGCCCGGACTGATAGCACGACCGCCTCTTGCGAGCCCCGGGGAAAACCGCTAAGGGTGCTCGCTCTTTTTGGTTCCACCCGCGCACCTGCGGGACCCCTCACTGACCGCGTAAGTCATCTTACGCCCCCCTCGCAAGGAGAATCGCTCATGAACGCCCCCGCCCGTAAATCTGGTCCGCTCGCCGCCGTCAAAGCCAAGTTCGGCGACAAAGCCAAGCTGGTGGCCGCCGTCAAAGAGTTCACCAACGACGACCTCTGGGTCTCGCGCACCAACAAGGACAAGGGCCTGGAGCACGTCTCCAATGCCAAGCTCTTGCGCCTCCATGAGACGTTCTCGACCGTCAAAGAGAAATTCGGCACGCGCGCCAAGCTGATCGAGTCCATCCTGGAGATCGAGAAGCGCACCAAGGACGAAGGCTACAAGACCCGACTCTCGGCTTATCCGGTCCCCCGCCTGTACGATCTCTACCGCTCGACCAAGAAGCGGACGGACGCGAAGAACAAGCCGGCCGCCGCCAAGACCGCAAAGGCTGCCGAGCCGAAGGCGGCCGCCAAGAAGCCGGCTGCTGCCAAGAAGACCGCCGCGAAGAAGGCCCCCGCCGCAAAGAAGGCGGCAGCCGCCAAGAAGAGCACCGGCAAAGCCAAGAAATAACCCAAGGGCGAGGTCCCCCATGGCCAAAGACTTCACGATTCGAAATGAGTTCTTCTGCGACGAGGACACCTTCTGGGAGGGCGTCTTTCTGACGGAAGACTTCAATCGACGGCTCTTTCTCGAGGTGCTCAAGTTCCCCTCCTGGACCGCGACGGTGAAGGAGAGCGGCGCGGGCGCGAGCAAGAAGATCGAGCGCATCATGAACGT
Organism: Sorangiineae bacterium MSr11954; assembly: GCA_037157815.1. NCBI lineage: Bacteria > Pseudomonadati > Myxococcota > Myxococcia > Myxococcales > Pendulisporaceae > Pendulispora > Pendulispora albinea. The sequence goes on along the minus strand of CP089984.1, from coordinate 885,954 downwards.
CGTCCCGCGCGTGGGGGATTTGCCCGCGCCGCTGAAGAAGGTCATGGGGGACAGGTTCGGCTACGAGGAGACGGGCACGTACGAAGCCGCCACCCGCAAGTACGCGTTCACCACCAAGACGAGCACCATGGCGGACAAGGTCCACGTCCATGGCTCGCTCCACACGGAGAAGCTGGGCGACAAGCACATCGCGCGCGTCGCCAAGGTTCACGTCGAGGTGAAGATCTTCATGGTCGGCGCGCTGGCGGAGGAGAAGTTCATCTCCGATCTGCGAACGTCGTACGAGACGGCCGCGCGCTTCACGGAGACGTACCTGAAGGAAAAGAGCCTCTGGACGCCTCCGGGCTAAAAGAGCAAGTGTCGCGCCAGCGCCCTTAACGGGCCGTAAAGAACGGTAAAGCGGCGAGCATTCGAGCCCTTTCGCCCCAAGGATGAACGGCGAAGGAGATCGAGAATGACTCGCCGTTTTTCCATTTTGCTCTTCGCCTGCGCATCGATGCTCGCGTCCATGGCCACCGCGGCCTGCGGAAGCAGTGTGGTCGACAAGCCGGCCGAAACGGCCGCGAGCCAGCAGGCCATCACCACCACGAGCGAGCATGGTCCCGTTCGCGTGCTGGCCGACGCGCTCGGCAGCGTTTCGCTTCGCCCCTCGCAGCGGACGGAGATTCAAAAGCTGTTCGCCGAGGCCGACGCGCGCCACACGGCCGCCAAGGCGCAGAGCAAAACCGGGCGCGCCGATCTGCTGAACGCCCTGGCGGCCCAAGTCGAACAAGGCCGGGTCGATCGCGCGGCGCTCGCGCCGAAAGAGCAAGCGCTGGACGCGGCGTGGAAGACGTCGCGCGATGCGGATCGGGCGGCGCTCGAAAAACTGCACGCGCTGCTCGACCCCGCGCAGCGCACTGCCTTGATCGACGCCATCCAGCTCACGAAGCACGACGACGCCAGCGCGGGCGACGGCGGGCGCGGAGACCGCGGCGAAAGCAAGAGGCACGGAGGCTGGGGCAGAGGCCGGGGCCGGGGCAAGCACCATCGAGGGCACGACCGCTTCGCCAAGCTGGGCGAGGACTTGAAGCTGACGGACGATCAAAAGGCGAAGCTCTTCGAGGCGCTTCGCGCGGAGCGCGGCAAAGATCGCCCGAACCACCCGCCGCACACGAAGCTCGAGGCCATCTTCACCGCCTTCAAGAGCGATCACTTCAAGATGGACGAAGTCGCCCCCCAAACGGAGCTCCACGAGCCGCTCGCTCGCACCCTCCGCCTGACGGAAATCACCGTCCCTCTCCTGACCCCCGAGCAGCGCGCGACGCTCGCCGCGAAAATCCGCGAGCGGGCGAAGCACGCGGACTGACGCGCGCCGAGCACAGCTCGCGCGGTATGCGAAACGGACGCGCGGCGCGCAAACGGGCGCTCGGCTAGCGGGGCAAGCGCCGCGTGTAGATCACCAAGTCGCGACCCTTCGCGTAGAAGTCGCGAAGGGTCGCCGCGCGCTCGTACGCCAGCGCATCGTAGAACGCGCACGTCGCGTGGTAAGCGGCCGAGCGCTCCGTCTCCACGCGGACCAAGCGCGCGCCCTCGCGCTCGAGCTCCGCCTCCATGAAGGCCACGAGGGCGCGCCCCACGCCGCGGCCTTTGAGGGCCGGATCGACGGCGAGCCAATAGAGATCGTATGTGCCTTCGGTCATCGGCGTAGGCCCGTAGCAGATGTACCCGCGGAGCCGGTGCGCGGCCTCGGCGGCATCGACGTCCACCCGCACGCGGTAGTCGCCGTCGCCGCCGAGGCTCGCGTCCATGAGCTCGAGCGCCACCTGCACCTCCTCGGCCGAGAACTCCGAGGTGGCACGGAGCAGCGCCAAAAGGTCGGCGCGGTGCGCGGCGTCGAGCGGAAGGATCATCCTTTGCGCGACATGGAAAGGGGCGCTTTGCTCGCGCTGCGGCGCCGCACCGCGTACCGCACCACCAGCTTGAGCAGCGCGGCGTAGTCGATTCCGACCGCCGCCGCCGCCCGCGCCATACCTGCGTTCGGCGAGAGATCGCAGTTGGGGTTCACGTCGATCACGTACGGCACGCCGCTGGGCGCGAGCCGAATGTCGACCCGGCCGTAGTCGCGTAGACCGAGCGCACGGAAGGCATCCACCGCCACCCGACGAACGCGCGCGGCGAGCGCCGATGGAAGCTCCGGGTTGTGCACCGGCCGCGTCCCGCGATCCTCGATCGAGCCCGCCTTCCACTTGGCGTCGTAGGAGACGATGCGCGGCGCCTCCTCGGGGAGCTCGGAGAAATCGATCTCGCAGAGCGGAAGCACGCGGGCGGTGGGAAAGCCGAGCATCGCCACATTGAGCTCACGACCTTCGACGTACTGCTCGACCAACGCGGGTTGGCAGTGAACGGCGAGCGTCTCGGCCACCACCGCGCGCAGCTCGGGCTCGTTCGTCACCACGCTTCGCTGCGTGATGCCGACCGAACCGTCCTCGTGCACGGGTTTGACGATGGCCGGGAACGGCAAATCATAGGGATCGTCGGGGCGGCGCAGGACGCAGCCGGACGGGGTCGGCACCCCTGCGCGCTGCAAGCTCTCCTTGACCCGATCTTTGTAGAGCGCACGACTGAGCGCCTCGGGGGGCGAGCCCGTGCACGGGATGCCGAGCGTCTCCACCAAGAGCGGGACCGCGCTCTCGAGGCGAGCGTCGCCGGCGAGCGATTCGCAGAGGTTGAAGACGCAATCGGGCTCGAGCTGCAGCAACCGATCGCGCAAGAGGACCAGATCGCCATCGACGGCCACGACCTGCGACTCGTGGCGTTCGTCGGAGAGCTGGTCGGCGACGATGCGCGCGACGAGCTTTACATCGGCGCGCGCCGCGTATCCTGGGTCGCCTTCGGGGGAGGCGTCCTCGTAATCGGTGTTGTGAACCACCGCCACACGGACCACCTTGCGGGGCTTCGAGGGCCGGGGGTTTGGATCGTCGGGTACTCCATTGAGTCGAGACGGACTTCCCACGGTCACGTTGGTAAGGCAATCTCACCCTACTCTTTTATGCAGGGTCAAGATCCCATCCGCGGAAATCGCCTCCCCTCGCTCCTCGGCGCCGCGTGGATCGTCGCAGCCAAGGATCTCCGCATCGAGCTGCGGACGCGCGAGATCGTCACCACCGCCGGCTTTTTCGCCACCCTGGTCGCCATCATGACCAGCGTGGCCTTTCATGTGGGCCCGGCCACGGCCTCGCGCGTAGCCCCCGGCGCCATCTGGCTGTCGGTGGCCTTCTCCAGCGTGCTCGCGCTCGGCCGAACATGGCAGCGGGAGCGGGAAGACGGGGCGCTCATCGGCCTCCTGGTCACCCCCATCTCCCGAGCGTCGCTCTTCTTGGGCAAAGCGCTGGGCGTCTTTGCCTTCGTGCTGGCGGTCGAGCTCATCGTGGTTCCGGTGGTCGCGCTCCTTTTCCACATCGACCTCCCCGACGTGCTGGCCCCGCTCTCCATCGTTCTGGCCCTGGGCACCCTGGGCGTCGCCGCCACCGGCACCCTCTTCGGCGCCATGACCGTACGCACCCGCGCGCGCGACTTGGTCTTGGCCACCGTTCTCTTTCCGCTGCTCTCCCCCACCCTCGTTTCCGGTGTCGCCGCAACACGCGACATCCTGTCCGGGCTACCGCTCAGCGAGGTGAACGACTACCTCATACTACTGGGCGCGTTCGATGGCCTGGCGGTGCTGGGTGGGGTGACGTTGTTCGGGGCGTTGATCGACGAGTGATCCCCGCGCGGCGTTCGCGGCTAAATTCGCGCGGCGACGTTCATCGCCTCTTCACGCAGCGCGGCCTCTTCCAGGGCGGTGCCGGCGGCTTCGCCGATGACCCAGAAGCGGTCGCGAATGTGACCGCCGTTGGTGCGAGGCACGAAGCCGTACGCGCGGTGCTCGAGATCGGCGCCGGCTTGGGCGACGAGCTCGTAGGCGGGTGAGCGCGGGGCATCGACCAACAGCGCATCGGCGCGGAGCGATTTGGTCGACTCGCCCTTGCGCAGGGTGACTTCTTTCACGCCGGCGACACCGATGGCCGCCTCCGGCTCGCCGTGAACGACGGTGACGCTCACGTCGTTCGGTGCCATCGCCTTCATGGCGCGCGCGTAGATTTCGCCGAAGGGCCCTCCGCCCTCGGTCACCACCACCGCCACCCGGTAGCCCACCGTGACCCCGTGCGCGAGGAAGCCCAGCGCCGCGCGCGCGCTCATCACGCCGGGGAGATCGTTGCCCTCGAAGGCGAGCACCCCATCGTGCGCCCCCGGCGCGAGGATCACCGCGCGCGCGTCCACGATCTCGGCGCCCTCGGGACCGACGACCAACAGATCGTCTTTGAAGATGCCTGCGGCCGTGGTCGCGTAACGAAGCCGCACGTGCGTGGCCGTCTCGTGCCGCGCGCTTCCGTTCTTGGGCTTCGGCGAGGAGCACGCGGCTTCGAAGCGCTCGCGAATGGCGCGCCAGCCGTCGATGCCCAAAAAGGCGTGGGTCGATCCTCCGGGGCGCACTGCGTCATCGAGGACCTCGACCGTCCGCCCGCGCGCCGCGAGCTCGGTGGCCACCAGCATTCCGGAGGGGCCGGAGCCCACCACGACGACATCGGCGCTGCGGCGGCGTGCAGGTCGGGCAGGCGCCACCTCACTGGGCAGCTTCCCGAGACCGGCGACCCGGCGGGCGAAGGCCATCATGATCTTGTCGAGCCCAAAGACCCCGGCGAAGAGCTCGTGGTGATTGATGCCCTCCGGGAAGAACCAGTCGGTCATCTGCAAAAGATCGACCTCCCGCGTTCCCAGCGTATTTTGCGACTTAATCTCCATCTTGTCGCAGGCGCCGACCATGCAGGTCATCACATTGGGCGCGCCGTCGACGCGCGCGAGGCATCCGTCACAGGCGCCGCGCAGGCACGAAGGACCGCGCGGTCGATGGAATTTGGGGCTTCGGGCAAGCGCCAGGTGCCCGGCGCCGACCAGCGAGACGGCCAAAGGTTCGCCGGGGGCGGCAGGAATTTCGACCCCGTCGAAGGTTACGTGGATAGGATTTGAAAGAGGAGCGAGGCGACCGGCCATAGGACAGAGTTGAGTGTACACTCGACATCCCCTCAATGCGTCTTGGATTCCTAGGTCCCGCTCTCTCTCGCTCGCCGCCCCCGCCATCTGGGAATGGAGCCATTACGCATTTGGAGGCCGCGTCGGGGTCGTTGCTCAACAAGCATCGCGTCGGACGGGTCATCTACCTCGGCGCGGATGACGCGCTCGAGCACATGGTGGAGGCCTGGGCGCGCCGCCTCGTGGGGGACGATCCCACAGACGATGCCGCCTGGCGACGCGCGGCCCAGCTCGCTGCAGGCGGCACCCCCGAGGAAATCGACGCCTTCGTCAAATGCGAGCGCATGCGACTGCGCCTCCGCTCCCTCGAGAGCCTGCCGCACCGAATTCTGCGCACCATGGAAATGGTGGGCGACCGCATCGCGATCCTCATCCACGACAAAGAGCTGCTCGATGAAGAAGACATCTTCGCCGCCAGCCTTTTGATTTATGGAAAGAGCGACGTGCCGCTCGTCCGCAAAATCGGAGGTCGCTACTTCATCACGCCGGGCAACCTCGGCCCCCGAGGCGGCATCTGCGTCCTCGACGACACCGGCGACGAAATCGCCATCCACGTCTACAATACCGAGGGGGAAACCATGCTCCAAGAGCGCCTCGCCCTCCCGCGCGCCTCGCGCCCCCGTCTCCCCGGCAGCCCGGGCACCGGGGCCGGCACGCATACGAACGGTGGCGTAGCCGGGAGGCCCGAGTGACGGAGACGGAGCCCGCCACGCCCCCGGAACCTGCCGAGGTCGTGGCGGTCTTCGGTGGGAGCTTCAACCCGCCGCACATCGGGCACGTGCTGATGGCCGTGATCGTGCTGAGCACCTGCGCGGTCGATCGCGTGCTCGTGATCCCGACGTACAGCCACCCTTTCGCCAAGCAGCTGGCCCCCTTCGACGATCGCGTGCGCATGATGGAGCTCGCCATGGCCGGCGTCGCACGCGTCGAAATCTCGCGCATCGAAGAGGCGCTCGGCGGTGAGAGCCGCACCTTGCGCACGCTCGAGCATCTGCACGCGGAGCACCCCTCGTGGAAGCTCCGCCTGGTGATGGGGGCCGATCTCCTCGCCGAATCCCCAAAGTGGTACGCGTTCGACAAGATCGCGGCGCTGGCACCGCCCATCGTCCTCGGACGGGTCGGCTTCGACATACCGGGCGCGCCACCTCCGGTGCTGCCGGCCATCTCGAGCACGGAGATCCGCGCCATCGTCGCGCGGGGCGCCTGGGCGGAGCTCGAACCGCTGGTCCCGCGCGCCGTGGTGGAGCATATTCGCGCGCACGCGCTCTACACGTCGTAGCCGCGACCCGCCGCGCGGGCTCGCGGCTCGGGCTCGTGCAAAGGCGCGCTGGGTTTGGCGCAAACCGAAGTGCAACGGAGACGAAAACGTGGCGAAGCGTGCGCAGGGAGCACAAGGACGAACGAGGGCGGCGGGGCCGAGCAAGGCGGCGGCGGGGCGAGGTAAGATTCCGGCGGTCGTGCGGCCCGTGTCGGGAGCGCGAGGCGCCGGAGCGAGACCCGCGTCGGGAGCGCGAGGCGCTGGAGCGCGATCCGTATCGGGAGCGCGGCCCGTGTCGGAAGCGCGAGGCGCTGGAGCCCGACCCGCTCCGACGTCGCGAGGCGCTGGAGCGCGATCCGTATCGGGAGCGCGGCCCGTATCGGGAGCGCGAGGCGCTGGAGCGCGACCCGTGTCGGGAGCGCGAGGCGCCGGAGCGCGACCCGCGTCGGGAGCGCGAGGCGCTGGAGCGCGATCCGTATCGGGAGCGCGAGGTGCGGGAGCGCGACAGGCATCGGAAGGACACCGTGCGTCGCGAGCGCAACGTGCTGCGAGAACGCTGCGGGCGTCGGAATCGCGACGTGATACGGGCGCGCCACGTGCGTCGCGATCGCGACGCACGTCAGAATCGCAACAGGTGTCGCAATCGCAACGCGACGCGGGAGCGCGAGAGGCGTCCGGATCGCAACGCGTGTCAGGATCGCGACGCGCGAAACCACCGTCTACGCCCAAGAAGCGCAGCGGCCCGTCGGTCTACATCTTCGGCGCTGGCAAAGTCGGCGTTGCGCTCGCCGATGTCATTCGCAAAATCGGCGGAAAGGTCGTCTTGCGCGCCGCGCGCGAAGGCCTCCCGAAGCGCCCGATCGAGGCGGAGCTTCTCGTTTTTGCAGTCCGCGACCGCGAGCTCCCAACCTTTGCAACCCGCTTTGCGGAGGCAGGCCTCGTCTCTCGCAAGACGGCATGCGTCCACGTGTCGGGCGCCGCCACCGCCGAATCCCTCGCCCCGCTGCGCGCCGTTTCGGCGGGCGTCGCGCAGATGCACCCCATGATCTCGTTCGCATCCTTGCGACGCTGGCCCTCGCTCGACGGCGGTCATGTGCATGTACAAGGGGATCCGAAGGCCGTCTCCCGCGCCCGCAGCCTCGCGCGGGCCCTCGGAATGACCCCACGCACATTCCCCGACCTCGACACCATCGGCTATCATGCCGCGGCGGGGCTGGTGGCCAATGGAGCTGCCGCCCTGGCTGCGATTGGAGTGCACGTGCTGGCGACGGCGGGTGTCCCGCCGGAGGTGGCCCCCAAGATGCTCGGACCCTTGCTGCACAGCGTCGCAGACAACATAAAAGCCCTAGGATTCCCGGATGCTCTCACCGGTCCGGTGCGCCGCGGCGAACCGCAATCGGTCGCGCGTCACCTGGAACTGTTGCGCGCGCGTGTCCCGGACGCCGTACCCCTCTTTATTGCGGCTGGTTTCGCGCAGTTACCCCTCGCCAAAGCGCTCGGAGAAGCCCCCGCTTCCTCCTTTGATGCCATTCGCTCCATTCTCCATGACGCGGCGACCCCGACCGCGTCGTCCACCACGTTGTCCCCAGGATCTTCCCTGGCACCCACACCGTCCAATGAACAGATGCCGCGGGAATAAAAGGCACCCTTCGTAAGACAATTGTCATTCTCGTGTCTTGCGGAACGCGTTCGTCACGATATTCTCATGACATCTTGCTGCGGGCACCACACCTCGTTCTGCCTAGCGCCACTGACCGTGCCGCCGGTTTCGCGGAGCTCGATGCCCTACTTGCCGAGCGCAAATCGGGCGTCCTTTTGGTGCGTGCGGGATCCGAGGAGATAGCCCGCGCCGTCACCGCCCACGTGGCGAGAAGGCTCACCGCGGCGGGGGTGCGCGCCATTCGGACGAGGGCCCAATCGAGCACCCCGCTTTGGCATCAGGTGAGCGCGCGCCTGGGAATATCGGATCTGGACGGCAATGCGCATCGTTGCGCGCAGCGAATCTTGTCCGCTGGATTGGGACAGCCCTTGGCGGTCATTGCTTCGTTGCCGCGCGCCGGAACGTGGGATCGATTGGTCGCGACCGAGCTGGCCACCGTTCGTATGGCCTCGCCGGAGGCACCCAGCGGAATCGTGTCGCCGCTCTTGGTCTTTGCCACGAGCGAGACGAGCGACGTCGCCACCGATCTGGGCGCGCAGACGTTCGACGTCGCGCCCACCCTGGGCGACGACGAAAAGCGCCGATGGTTCACCGCGCTCTGCGACGACGCGGAGCGATTGTTCGAATCGGACGATATCTCGACCCTCGAGAAATTCTGGCAGACCCTGAAATGCGCGCCGCGCGAGCGCCGCGACGAGGACGCGTCGCTCCCGGCCGAAGCGCGAGAGCTGTTTACTGCGCTTGCGTTGGTGCGCCATGCGTGGCCCAAGACGGATATCGCGGCGCTGGGTGGCGATCGGGATAAGCTTCGAGCCCTCGTGACCTCGGGCTCCGTGGAGATCGAGCACGGCTGGATATCCATCAGCCCCGCGGGGGAGCAGCGGGCGATCGAAGCCGCTTCGCTGGCCTCGGAGGACACCTGCCAGCGGGTGGCCTCCGCGCTCAGCCGCCAGTGGCCTGCGGATCCATGGGCCCAAGCGCGGGCCGCCGAGCTCCAGCTCCTCGCGAACGACGTCTCGGGGGCCGACAAAGCCCACTCGGATGCATTGGCCCGGCTCCCCGACGCGCTCGCTCGTCGGGATGTCATCGCCCGGTGGATGAAGGCGGTGGACTCCCTCCACCAGGAAGACGCGCAGCTCATGTTGCGCGTCAGCGCCGCCGAGCGGGCCCTCACGGCGGGCGAAGCCGAGGAGGCGCTTCGGTGGGCCAAAAATGCCGCGGCGAGCGCACCGGAAAACTGGCCGGTCGCCCTCCTCTTCGGACGTGCAGCTGCCGCCACCGGCGACTTGGTCACGGCGCGCGTCGCGTTCCAGCGAGCCATGACGTTGGCGTCCAATGCCGGCGAGGAGCTCGCTCCCATTTTGGTCGAGCTCGCGGATGTCGCGCATCTGAGCGGCGATCTGGAGACGGCCGCGCGTGACGCGAACCTCGCGCTCGGCACGCGATCCGCGGCGTTGCAGCTTCGCGCGAGAAACATCCTCGGCAAGATCTACCTGGCCAAGTCCCAATGGGACGAAGCCGAGCGTCACTTCGCGGAGGATGCTTGCAGTGCGGCCCGTATCGGCGACACCGGGGCCGAGCTCCGCGCGCGGATCAATCGCGGCATCGCGCTCATGTCGAAAGGCATGTACGACGAGGCGCGCTCCATCCTCGAGAGCGTGCGCGAGGAGGCCGAGCGGCTGGGCGAAGTGAAGATGGCCGGCTTCGCGTACATCAACCTCGCCGTCGTCGCCATGTGGAGGCACGACTACGGCGCCGCGCTCAAATACTCGGAGGCGGGCCTTAAGTTTGGTCAGCGGGTCGGCGATCGCCTTCGCACCGCCCAAGTCTTGGGTAACCTGGCCGAGCTTCGGTACAAGCTCGGGCTCTTCGAACACGCCGAGCACGCGGTCGTCTTCGGGCGTCGCACCATCGCGCCCGGGATGTCTCCAGACGTCACCACGCGACTGAGCATCAACGCCGCGCGCCTCGCGCTCGAGCGTGGAAACACCGCCGAAGCCCGACGCGAAATCCTGCGCGCCATCTCCGACGGCGAACGGGCGGGCGATCGCAATTTGCTCTTGGGGTGGGCGTATCGCTCGGCCGTGCGCATTGCTCTCGAGGACGGCGATCTCGCATCCGCCCGCCACGCGCTGCAGAAAGCCGATGAGCTCGCGGTCATGGGCGACGCTCGCACCGAGGTTGCGTTCCTCCGTGCGCTCATCGCGCGCGCCGAAGGCAAGTTCGAGATTCATCTGGCTCTCGAGGCTCTCACGCTCGCTCGAGAGGCAGGTGAAGAAGAGCTCCTCCGCGATATCCACGTACTCCTCGCCGAGCATTACCGTACGGAGAAGATGTTCGCGCTCGCGCGGACGCACGTGGAGCAAGCGATTGTCTTGCGCGATCAGGTCGCGCAAGGGCTCGAAGGAGAGGTCCGCGCAGCGTTCCTGCGACGCAAAGACGTCGCGAACCTCGCTCCCATGCTCGAGAACATCGTCGATCTCGAGAAGACCCTTCGCGCCCTCGCGGCCGCCGAGGGTTCCTACGAAGAGCTCCCGCCCACGGTCCGTTTTGGCCGGTCGCGCGCCTCGGCATCCGGGCCGCCGGACACGGGTCGCGCCGCGCTGGGAGAAGAGTCGGTTCGGGGACGTCTCTCGACGCTCGTTCGTCCGCAGCGACACATGGTCGGTGAAGACCCTGCGATGGTCGCCCTTCAAGGCGCCATCAAGAAGGTAGCTCGCTCCGAGAGCACGGTGCTCATCCGCGGTGAGAGCGGGACCGGAAAGGAGCTGGTCGCCGAAGCGCTCCATCGGGCGAGCCTCCGAGTCAACGGTCCTCTCGTCACGGTCAACTGCGCCGCGCTGGTCGAGACGTTGCTCCTCTCGGAGCTCTTCGGCCACGAGAAGGGCGCCTTCACCGGCGCGGTCGCGCGGCGGCGCGGGAGGTTCGAGCTCGCCGAAGGCGGGACGCTCTTCCTCGACGAGATCGGAGACATCTCGCCTCGTACGCAGGTCGCTCTCCTCCGTGTCCTGCAGGAGCGAACCTTCGAGCGGGTCGGCGGAACGACACCGATTCATGCGAACGTGCGGATCGTTTGCGCCACCCACCGTGACCTACGCGCGATGGTGGAGAGGGGTGAGTTCCGCGAGGATCTCTATTATCGACTTCGCGGGATCACGCTCGAAGTCCCGCCGCTTCGCGCGCGGCTCGGCGATATACCTCGTATCGGCGACTCGCTGCTCGAACGTATCGCGAGCGAGCGCGGTGAGCCGCGTAAGAAGCTGTCCGAGCAGGCACTACAGCTCCTCATGCGCCATCGCTGGCCCGGCAATGTGCGTGAGCTGGAAAACGCCCTGCGCGCCGCATCCCTTTTCGCCGAGGGAGCCGTCATCCAGCTCGAGGATTTGCTGGAGAACGTCGACGATCTCCGTGCAGCTGCAACGACGCCACCGGAGTCGCCCCGCGCCGCTCCCGTTTCCTCGAAGCCGATGTTCTCGAGCGACGGAGATTCCAGTCTCCAGGACATCGATGACTCACTACACACAATAACCGACTCGGACGATAGCTCGGGTGATGGCGATACCGGCGGCTCAACTGAAGAAACCTTGGCAGATTTCGAGCAGACTGGTAATCTCCCACCGGACGAAACGGGCGCGACGACAGTCGCCTATGCCTGCATCAAGCAAGGCGCCCTTTCATTGCCCGATCTCAAACGTCAAATCGAACGAGATTGCATAGCCCGCGCCCTCGAAGAAACCAGAGGAAATATCACGCGCGCAGCATCACTTTTGGGCATGAAGCGGCCGCGTCTGTCGCAGCTCGTCAAACAGTACGGACTTCTTGCTGCATCGGAGGGCTCGTTATGAAACGGTCCAAGATCCTGAATCAATACTCTGCACGGATAGGCCTACTCGCGATCGTGGGGGCGTCCTTCGCACTCCTGGGGTGCGCGGCGGATACCAACAATTCTGGTGAGTCGAACACCGTCCAGCCGGCCGCCGACACGGTCGTCCTGGGCCCGAACTCACCCGGCCCTGTTCCGCCACGTTCCTCGTTCGCCATCGTACCGCAAGATTCCCCCGGCCCCGTTCCAGCAGCCGCTGGGGTGGGAAGCCCGGGAACGTCACCCGGCCCCGTTCCGGCGCTCCGGAGCCCCGAGGAGGCCGCCGCTGAACCGTCTCCCGGTCCCGTTCCTGCGCTGAGGGGCTTGGAAGAAGCCGCCGCGGAGCCGTCTCCCGGCCCCGTTCCGCCGTAAAAAACCGACGAGTAGGCGGCAGGGGATCGTCTGCCAGACCATTCCCGGTCCTTCGGTGATAATCAAATAACCGTGGAGGATCTTCGTCCGCGAACAACGCTCTTTTGCGCAGTTCTGGCGCTCGCCATCGCGCTCTCGATGTTGCTTCGAGGGCGCCGGGCGGCCCACTGGCTCTTCGCAGCGTTTTCGCTCGAGGTCGCTCTTTGGTGGGGTAGTCAGTCCCTCTACGGGCTCTTCCAGGCGACCATCTGGGCACGTGTAACCGCCGTGCTCACGGTGCTCCTGCCGCAGTTTGCGGTGCACCTGTTCCAGTCGATCGTCCCGCTGGATAGCGAAGCGGAGCGGCCTTCGGCGCTGACGAAGTTTGCCACCGCCGTCGGCATTCCGATGTTGGTGCTCGAGCTATCGCCATATCACGAGGCGCCGCTCTCGCTGGGGCTCGTCTACTTTTATGTCTTCGGCCTCATCGCAGCCGCATTGGTATCCATGGCGCGACGTGGTCAAAGAAGCCCATCGCGCGCCGTACGCGATCGCGTGAACTTTCTATTTGCAGTCGGTGCAGCTGCAACCACATTTACGCTGGCCGACTTCCTTTCGTTTTTAGGTGTGCGCCTTCCGCCCATCGGTGCGGTGCTCTCCATCGTCTTTCTCTTCGTCCTGGCCGAGTCGCTCGCGCGCCCGCGGCTCGCGGACCTCTATGAAATGGCGGGACGGCTGCTGGTCGCCACGGCGTTGGCGTTCGCGCTGGCCGGCATTTTCTATGTCTTCGTTACGTACATCGGCCGCTTCAACACGATGTACCTGAACGCGGTGCTCGCGGCGATCGTCTTCTTGGTGCTCTTCGAGCCGCTGCAGACGGAGGTCGAGACGCGCATGCACCAGTTCTTCTTCCGCGAGCGCTATGTGCTCGAGACGAGCATCGACGAGCTGAAACGAAGGCTCTCGCACGTGCTCGAGATCGACCAGATGGCCGATACGGTGCTCGAGGGGCTCGAGAACTCGCACCGGGTCACGTCGTGCGCCATCTACTTGCGCGACCAAGATGGCAACGGCTTCGACATGATCGGGAGCATCGGCGAGGAGCCGATCCGTCGCCTCGAGACGGTGACCGTCCGCCCTCTGCTCGACCGCTTGCAGGCCACGCGCTCCATGTCGTTCGAGGAAATTGCGCGGGAGCACAAGGACTCCCCGTTGCTCGCCGTCGGCGCTGCGACCCTCGGCCCGCACAAGAACTCCGTGCTCGTGGCGGTGAAAGGCGATGACGAGGAGATCGTCGGCATCATCTGCATCGCCGACGAGCGCATGCGCGACGCGTTCACGCCGGAGGAGATCGCGCTGCTCGAAACGGTCGCATCGCAGATCGGCGTCGCCATCGCCAACAGCCGGATCTATTCGCGCATGAAAGAGCGCGATCGCCTGGCGGCGCTGGGCGCGATGGCCGCGGGCCTGGCCCACGAGGTCAAAAATCCGCTCGGCGCCATCAAGGGCGCGGCGCAGCTGCTCGAGGAGAGCGGCGAGTCGGGTCCGGCCTCGGGCTCCGATTCGCGGGAGTTCGTCGGCATCATTTTGGAAGAAGTGGACCGGCTGAACCGGGTGGTCGCGAGCTTTCTCGACTATGCGCGGCCGCACGCGGGCAACCCCGTGCCGCTGGACATCAACGCCGCCGTGCGGCGCACGATGCAGATCCTCACGAGCCAAAAAGCGGACTCGCTCGAGTTCCACTTGGAGCTCACCGATCCCCTCCCGCGGGCGAAGATCGACCCCGAACAGTTTCGCCAGGTGCTGATCAACTTCATCCAGAACGCCGCACAAGCCATGGATGGGCGCGGCCGCATCACGGTGAGCACCGCGCGTCGCACGCGGCGCAGGCCCTGGCCGTCGCGTCAGGACAGCGAGCGACCGGCGGTCAGCGAGCGCAATCTGACGAATGAAGTCGAGATGGTCGAGGTCTCGGTGCGCGATACGGGGCCAGGCATTTCGCAGAAGGTGCTCAAACACATCTTCGTGCCGTTCTTCACCACGAAGGAACAAGGCACGGGGCTCGGGCTCGCCATCAGCCAAAGCATCGTGCAGAACGCGGGCGGCACCATCGACGTGCAAACCCTGCCGGGCGCGGGGACGACGTTCACCATCCTGCTGCCCGCGGCGACCGATGCGCTTCGCACGCCGCTCCCGACGGCAGCGCCGACCAAGCCGCTGACGATCGTTTAGGGTCAGGGACTGCAACCGAGTGACGAAAGGATCCTCCTTCGAAGGCCCTCACGAGAGGGTCGTACGGAGAGCCCCTTCGGTCCAAGCCTCTTTCTGATGAAAGAATCGTTCCGCGATGGAGATCGCACGCGCTTCTTTACCCGTTTCGATCATCGTCTCGCCCCGCAGCACGGACGCGCGCAGGTGGTCGAGGCCGGAGTGCACGGGTGGATGCAAGCCGACGCGAGATGCATGTTGCGCATCGGCGAAATGTGTAAACGTCACCAACGACGGATTCGTCTTTTCAAACTTCGTTGCATTCCTATGTTTGAAATGAGATTTTTCCGGCCCACGTTCCATGGTCCCCCAAGGACCCCCGAGGAGAGCGAATCATCCTCGGGGATCGTACGAGGGGGGAGACGTCTTTTTACCCGAGATCCCCAATCCGAAACGCGGAAACGGACGTCATCCGATCGATTCTTCCTTGTCCCTAGCTGAGCTCCTTACCAAGTTCGAGCGCACTCACGACGAGGCGGACGAACATCGATGAGGGCAGCCGCTCTTCACCTCGTTGTAAAGGGCGTGCCACCGGGCGCGCGGCGCCATCCTGCACGATCCGACGCCCCATCCCCAACGGGCTCCAACTGGAAGAAAACGACCACGGGATCCCGCCGCCGATTCGCGACAAAGCCCTCACACTTCGCTGCGCGTCAAAAGCAACGACGCCCGCAAACCGCCCGATTCGCCGCGTCAACGAGAGGCGTTGTCGAATCTACACGCGTCGTGGCGCGCAATACGCATCAGTCGGCGGTGTCGCACCTCGTCATGTGCGCGCTGCGCGCCTTCGAAGGGTCGGGAAGGTCGGCGCGTCGAGGATGCGAAAGCGGCGACGGCGGCGCTATCCTGCTCGGCATGTCGAACGATGAACGCGCAATCCGCGAGGTCATCCGCGCTTGGATGACGGCGACGAAAGAAGGTGACCACGCGACGGTCCTTCGCCTGATGGCCGATGATGTGGTGTTCCTGGTGCCCGGCCGCCCTCCCTTTGGCAAGGAAGCCTTCGCCGCAGCTACGCAGGTCGCGGGCGGCGCGTCCTTCGAGGGAACCAATGACATCGAGGAGCTCACGGTGGCCGGCGATTGGGCATTTTGCCGCTGCCGGCTCTCCGTCAAGGTCACACCGCCCCATGGAGATCCCATTCGACGGGCGGGCTACACCCTCACGATCTTTCGCCGGGAACCCAGCGGCGCCTGGGTGTTGGCGCGCGATGCCAATCTTTTGACGTCCCAATGACGGGCGGGGCCCGGCAAAGCGTGTCCCAAAGGGAGATGTCTCCATGGCGTTCGGGCAACGTGGGCATGCCGCATCGCGCGACCAACGCCTCGGTGGAATACGCTCCCAAATCGTCACGACTTGTTTATGCTACCGGTTTCGATGGGGTCTTCCGTCATGCATCTCATGATTGCGCGCGGCACGCCGCTCGGTGCGCGAATCGTCGTCGACCATACCGTGAAGATCGTCGGCCGCGCCTACGATACGGATCTTACGTTGGAAGATCGCGCGGTGTCGCGGCACCATTTTCAAGTGGTGGCGACATCGAATCATGAAGTGCGCGTTCGCGTATGCGGCACCGCCGCGCCGCTGATTCATGCCGATCGTACGGTTCGGGACGCGGTCTTGAAGACAGGCGATTCGTTCGTGGTCGGCAATACGGTGCTCGTGGTCGCGGAGGGCGAAGCGGCCGCAGATGGTGACGCGTGCGCGGGCCCCCTGCCGTCGAGCCCCACGATCACCGCCATTCAGAACCTTCTGGGCGGGCCCGCCTCGGACGTTCGTGCGTTCGCCGCCATCGTCGCCTTGAACGAGGCGCTCGCGGCGGCGCGGGATATCCCATCGCTCACGACCGCGCTCGGCGTTTGGGCGAAAGAGCATATCCCGTGTGATCATGTCGATGTCGCGCTCGTCCCTCCCATCGCCGAGGTCGACGACACCACCGCCATCGTGGAAACGGTCTCCGAAACCGATCGCGCAAAGCGATGCGCGCGGCTGGTGGTGCCGGCGCGGGGCAGCTCGGGGAGCTCGATATGCTGGCTCGGTTTCACCACCACGATACCGCCCCAGAGCGTGACGGATCCCTTGCGGCGGCTGCTCGTCATCGTCGGGCAAATCTGCGCCACGCGCATGGCGCAAATGGGAGCGCAATCGGAGTTGCTCGCGGTGCAAGAGGACCGCGAATCGCTCCGGCGGCAAGCGCTCGGCAGCGCGCATGCCTTCCTCGGGAGCTCGGCGCCGGCCAAGGATGTCGTTCGGTTCATTCCCAAATTGGCAGTGTCCGATACGCGGGTGCTCCTCAAAGGCGAATCGGGGGTCGGCAAAACGTTCGTCGCGCGCCTGCTCCACGAGCTGGGGCCGCGCACGTCCAAGCCGTTTCAGGTCGTGAACTGCGCGGCCATCCCGGAGCATTCGATCGAGAGCGCCCTCTTTGGGCATGAGCGCGGTGCGTTCACCGGCGCGGTCGCGACGCAAAGAGGTGTCTTCGAAGCGGCCGAGGGAGGAACCGTGCTGCTCGACGAGATCGGCGAGCTGCCCCTCGCGAGCCAGGCGAAGCTGCTGCGCGCCCTCGAAGACAAGCGGTACGAGCGTTTGGGCTCGACCCAATCGCGCGTCGTGAGCGCGCGCGTCATCGCGACCACCAACCGCGATCTCGACGCCATGGTCGCGGCCGGGACCTTTCGGGTCGACCTTTTCTTCCGCATCTCCGTGGTGAGCTTGAGGATCCCTTCGCTGCGCGAGCGCGCCGGCGATCTCGAGCTCCTCGCGCGCCGCATCCTCGAAGATTTGCTCCCCAGCGCCGGCCGGCGCATCGATGGATTCTCGCCCGAGGCGCTCGACTCCATTCGCCGCTATTCCTGGCCCGGCAATGTGCGCGAGCTTCGAAATGCCATCGAGCACGCCATCGCCCTCGGCGAAGGCCGGCTCATCGCTTCGAGCGACTTGCCGGCCACCGTTCGAAGCGCGCCAAAAGCGCCCAGCGAGCCGGCGGCCGCGGAGCACCCGAGCCTGATCGAGCTGCCGATGAACGAGAACCAATTGCACGCGCGAAACCGCGAGGCCGCGCTCCGCCGAAGTGACGGCAATATCACGCGGGCGGCTGCGCTCCTTGGAATCGAACGGGCCGCACTTTATAAAACAACGATTTATAAAAAGCGAAGCAGCAATTGACGTTACCGACGCGCGCCGTCGTTTTTGGCGCGCTGACGCGGCCCGCGCGCACCGCCGTCACGGCCATTCATGTCAACACGGGCGTCAGATCCGGATCGCCTTTGGCCATCGCCCGCCGATAGGCCGGCCGAGCGCCGATGCGCTGGAGATACGCCCGGATGTTTGGATAAGGGACGAGATCCACCGGATAGAACAGGCGCATGGTGGTCAACGAGAAGACGCTCATGATATCGGCCGCGGTGAACGTGCTCCCTGCGAGGTAATCCTGTTGCGCCAGCCGCCCTTCGATGAGCGCAAACACGTTGCCCAGCCGCTCCTGCGCCGACGCTCGAACGGGGTGATCCGGTGCCAGCCCACAGCGCGCCACGGTCGACGATCGGAGCATCGCGGGCTGAAGATTGCCATTGGAGAAGTGAAACCAGTAAAGATACGACGTGAAATCGGGGTGGTCCGGCCCGTGCTGCAAACGTCCGCGGCCATATCGGGCCAGGATGAGCTCGACGATGGCCGCCGATTCGGCCAGCAGCATCCCATCGAGCTCGAGGAGCGGCGCCGCGCCCAGCGGATGCCGCGCCTTTAGCGCCGGAGGAGACAGGCGCGTAGCGGGATCGCGGGTGTATTTCTCGAGCGTGTAAGGGAGCTCGAGCTCTTCACAAAGCCAGACGATCCGCTCCGATTGAGAGTGGCCGAGGTGATGGATTTTCAGCATGGATCTATCCTCGTGAGGAGCGTGGGAAGAACGCTCTTCGTTTGCGGTATTGGATTTGAATGGGTGGATATCGGCCGCGAGATACGGGTGCTAAATGGCGCCGGGCGGGCGATGGCTGGAAAAAGACGAGGTCGTGCGCCCGCGGTTCTGTCCGCGAATGTCGGTGGGCAAATAGCCGAAGCGCGCGCGGAATCGTGCGGAGAAACGGGATGCGGAGGCGTAGCCGGCGGCCATGGCGACGTGGAGCACGGGAGCATCGGTGTTCTGGAGGAGCGCGAGCGCGTGCGACATGCGGACGTCCTGCACGAGATCGCGAAAGGCCATGCCCTCCGCCGCCAGCTTTCTCCGCAAGGTCGGGATGCTGGTCGCGGTCTCCTGCGCCACCTGCTCCATCGACCAGGCGGCGGACGGATCGGTCGCGAGGAGGCGGCGCACCTGCTGACCGAGCGAGGCCGGCGCCGGCAGCGGGAAGTGAAAGCCCCGCTCGCCCAGCCAGAGCAGGACCTCCTGCAGACGGTGCACGGTGATGCTCGCCGGCAGGCCATCGCGTTCGCTCAAGCTGTCGAAGGCGCGGTAGAACGATGCGCGAAAATCATCGCCCAATGCGGAGTGCAATGCCACGCGCGGGCTCGGGCGGCGCCGGGCGCTGGGCGCGGCGAGCAGCTCGGGGTACCAGCAGATCCAGAGGGCTCGGTATGTGCCGCTGCGACCGGGTGTGTTGGCGATGTCCACCACCTCGCCCGGATGCAAGGACAAGGCATCGCCAGGGCGCGCGGCGCATTCACCGCCGGACCAACGAATACGCTTGCGCCCCTCTTCGACGAGGATGAGCGTCGCCTGGTCGACCACGACTCGGCGCGACGTGAGATCGGAGCGTTGCACGGTGTGCCCCGCGGCGCCCACATCGGGACGCGCGAGGACCGTGCGCGGGCCGGATCCGAGCCGAACCGTGCTGGCGGTGCTGCTTGCCATTCCGAGGCTCTGCGCGATGTCAGCGCTCATACGTTTCCGTAAAGGTCATGCTTGCCTCGTGCGATGAGAGGATGACCTTTTCTGTCACCAAAAACACGAGCGATCGCGCCACCGGCGCTCAAACTCTGTGCCGAATCGCTCAATGCGTCCCGCGGCCTCTGCCCATCCCGCGGCCTCTGCCCGCAACGGCAGGCGCCGGCTCGCTCGCGGTCTCACCTTGAATTAGACTCCATGCCATGCCGCGCCGAGCGAGCCAAAAGGCCGTGCAAATCTCGATGTGGATGCCCCTCGCCTACCTCGAACGCGCCGACGTGACGGCCACGAGGTTGTCGCGTCCCGGGTTCGTGGTGACGCGAACGGATATCTTTCGCATGGCGCTGGCGCGAGGATTGGATGCGGCCGAGGCGGAGTCGGATGGAGGCCGCGACGGCGACGAGCTGGAACGGTGCGATCCGGTCGAGCAGGGTCCGGACGCCGAGCTCGACTAGGCCGCGGATCGCTCGGGTGCGGCCGCGGGCGGCGCGAGCAAGCCCTCGCTCGTTCGCTCCTGACCGCGCAGGAGTATGCGAATGATGGGCGTGGTGATGTACGTGGATGCGATGGCCATGAGCACCAACATGGTGAACATGCTGCGCGGCAGAACGCCGAGATCGTAGCCCACGTTGATGGCAATGAGCTCCATCAGCGCGCGGGTGTTCATGCAGATGCCGACGGCGAGGGCCGAGCGGCTGCCCTCCCCCACCAGCCGCGCTCCAAGGTAGGCGCCGCCGAACTTCGACACGAAGGCCACCGCGATGACCAAGAGGCACACGCCCCAATCCGCGGCGGTCGCGAGGCCGCGCACATCGGTCCGCAACCCCGTATATGCAAAGAAGATCGGCAGAAACAAAGTGGTCACCAGCGGTGAAACGCGCTGCTTCCACGCGTTCACGAAGTCGCGCTCGTCGTGGAGCGCCGCGCCCAGGGTGAAGCCACCGATGACGGCGAACACGCCCAACAGCGACGTGGTGGTGGCCGAGACCAGGAGCAGGATCAACACGTAGGCAATCGTCTGCAAGGTGAGACCACCGTGCTTGGCCACATGTGCGATCAACGTTCGCTTCAAGATGGGCCGTAGCACGAAGAACAAGAATCCGAGGTAGACCAGCAGCGCGGCCACCCGAACGAGGAACGATCCGGCGGCGAAGCGCTCCTGAACGACCAGGGTCACGATCCCGAGCAGGAGCCAGCCGACGACGTCGTCGATGGCGGCGGCGCCGATGGTCAAGGCGGCCGTTCGCGTGTGTGACAACCCCAGCTCCATGAAGATCCGACCCAAGACGGGGATGGCCGTGATGGACATGGCAATCCCAAAGAAGAGCCGGAACCCGAGCACGGACGGGCGCGGCTCGGGCAAGTGATCGTAGAACCAGAGGGAGGTGGCGTAGCCGAGGGCAAAAGGCACCACCATGCCCATCACGCTCACGACCGCCACCGAGCGTTTGGACGTGTTCAAGTTCGTTTTGAACTCGAACTCGAGCCCAATTTGAAACATCAAAAGAACGAGCCCGAGCTGCGCCAGGCCGACGAAGATCTTCGAGGTGCTCGCGTCGAAGAGATGAGCCATCGCGTCGGGCGCCAGGGCGCCCAGAAAGCTCGGACCGAGCAGGAGCCCGGCCAGAATTTCCCCGGCCACATCGGTCTGGCCGAATTTCTTCACCACCGCCACCACGATCCGGGTCGCGATGAGAATGACGATGAGCTGAACCAGCAAATGCAAAACGACTTCTTCCGCCTTTGCACCGACCGCGGTCTCCGCGGCAGGCGCCATCGTATGCAGCAACGACATGGCCAATCTCCTGGGCTCAGGGCAACGATTCCATGCTCACGTGGGGCGAGGGGCGGTGACGGCGCATGCGCGCGTCCAAATCATCGAGGCAGCGGAGCGAATGCGCGCGGCGCAGGTGCGCAGGAGCTCTTCGTCGGTCATCGCGTCGTCCATGGGCATCCTCCGGATCGGGCGAGCGGCTGCGGCGTCGTCTCCGAGGAGAGCCGCTGCCGTTCGAAATGGCGCTCGCAAAGGCGGAGGCGCTTGGCGTCCCAAACCATGTACGTGCCGAGCACCAGCTGAACGAAGCTGCGCCCGACGTCCTCCCAGCGATCGCAGAAGCGCATCCAGGCGAGCCGCGCGCGGAGCGATCGCGCCGGGCTCGAGCTCGCATGTTCGCGGGCCTCGCGCGGAACCAGAAGGCAGGGCCCGCGGTTGGGAATCGACCGGGTGTGCGTGGCCGACGAACGCAAAACGTAACGGCGAAGGATGCCCCGCGCCACCGCCCGCATGGTGGTGAGCGCGACGGCCTGGGCCGGGCAAGGCCGGTTGGCCGCCACCCCGAATGGGATGTAATTCGCCTCGCGCGCCTCGCGCGGCGACAGACGATCCCATCGCGCCGGATCGAACCGATCCGGATCCTCGAACCCGGCGCGGTGGTACTCGGGATAATTGAAGCAGAGCACCGATCCTTTGGGGAGCACATCGCCGCCCTCCAAAGCAATGTCGTCCGTGGTAATGCGATGCGCGATGCCGAACAGCGGATAGACGCGGAGGGTCTCGGCGATGACCGCATCGAACGCGCGATCGTCGTGCATGCGGGCGTGAAGGTCGGCCTGCACGTTCGGGTGCTGCGCGATGGCGAGCAAAAGGTGCGTCATGGCCTCCGACATCTGCACGATGGCGGTGTTGAAGAAGACGCCTTGCAGATAATAGGCTCGCTCCTCCTCCGTAAGGCCCTCGGGCAGCTCGTGCGGCACCTCGCCGCGCGCGAGCGCGTCGCGCAGGAACGCGGTCAGGCGGTGGCGCCTCGCCATATGGCGCAGGCCGCAACATTTGAGCGAGGTCACCACGTCGTGGGCGTTGCCGACGATGAGCGCGCACGCGTGGCTCGGGCACGGGGCGCCAAAGACCACTTCGTAATAGAACCGCGCCCAAATGGGCATCATGAGATCGCGGAGGCGCACCGCGCGGGTGCCTCTGGCGTCGTGCGCGTGCGCGTCCAAGACGCGATCGACGCAGTGGTCCGCGAGGCGCTCGGCGTCCTTTCGGGCCAATGCCAGAATGCGGCGCGTGGTGCGCGCGACGTCCTCGTAGCGCTCGCCGGCCTCGAGGTGTTCCTGGTGAATCTCGGCCCCGGGCGAAAGCCAATACCAGAACAGATCGGAGAGCGCCGCGCCGTGGCTGCGGCCGTTCGCGGCGGGGTGCGCGTAGACCTGCCGGTATCGATCGAGGCCGACGCGCTCGCCTGGAATGGAGAGCCCCTCGTCGCCATTGATGCGCGTGAAGATCTTCATCCGCAGGCGCACCACCAGCGCGGGGAGCCATCCGGGCAAGGTCCCGAGAACGCACACGGCCGCCACCGCCGCGAAGGTCGAGCCGAGCCCGATCATTTCAGGGGCTCCCGTCGAGGGCCTACGAGGGCCGGGCTCACCTCGTCGAGCGAGCTGCACCCGCACATGGCGAGCGCCCGATCGAGCTCGTCGCGCAGCATCGCGAGCACGCGCGCCACGCCGTCCGGACCTTCGGTGGCGAGCCCCCACAACAAGGAGCGCCCCACGCCCACGGCGTTCGCGCCCAGGGCCAAGGCCTTGAGCACGTCCGTTCCGCGGCGCACGCCGCCGTCGACGAGGATCGGTAAACGCCCGGCCACCACCCGGGCGATGGCCGGCAGCACGTCGAGGGTCGCGGGAGCTCCATCGAGCTGCCGTCCGCCGTGGTTCGATATGTAAATGGCCGAGACCTCGTGCTCGAGCGCGAGCAGCGCGTCGGCGGGGTGCAAAATGCCTTTGAGCACGATGGGGAGCGAGGTCATTTTGCGCACTTCGTCCACGATGGACCAGGAGAAGGCCGCCGAAAATGCGATGGGGCGCGGGGGGCCGAGCTGTCCATCGCCCTGCGGTTCACGCAAGGTTTCGCAAGAGAGCCCCGCGGGAAGATCGAAAAAGCCATTTCGCCAATCGCGATCGCGGCGCCCGAACACGGGCGAGTCGACGGTGATGACCAACGCCTCGAAGCCCGCGGCCTCCGCGCGCCGGATCAACCTCGCCGTGAACGCGCGATCGGGCTGAACGTACAGCTGAAACCAGAGCCGCGCGTGCCCGCTCTTTGCGGCGCCATGGGCCGCCGCGGCGATGTCCTCCAGGGCCACCGTCGACGCCATGCTCACGATGAAGAGGGCATCGGCCTGGGCCAGGGCGCGCGCGGTTCCGAGCTCGCCCTCCGGGTGCGCGAGGCGATGAAAGGCCGTGGGCGCGGCGACGATGGGCATCGCCAGCGGGGCGTCGTTCTTCCAGAGCGACACCCCCAAATGGCGTGAAGGGCAAGGTCGAAGGATGCGAGGCAGGAGCGCCCAGCGCTGGAACGCCCGCGCGTTGTCGCGCAAGGTGACCTCGTCATCGGCGCCGCCCGCGAAGAAGTCGAAGACCGCGCGCGGCAGCCGGCGCCGGGCTTCTCGCCTCATGTCCTTCACCGACGCGAACGGCATGGTGTCCTCAGGCGGGCGCGGAAGCCGACGCCGCTCCTGGCTTTGGAAGCGCGTCTTCGTTCGCCGCGTGGAGGCATTTCTCGAAGAACGTTCGAAGCGGTCTTCGGTGTGCCGCCTCGGCGGTCCAATCGTTCTCCAAGTTTTCGGCCACGTGGTGCGTGGCCGCGAGCTTGCCATGCCGATAATGACGCACGACCGGGTGCAGGTACCGCGCATCGAACGCGCGCTCGGAGTCGTCCTGGGCGACGCGCACCACGTCGATGTCGAAGGGGTCGACCTTGTCGTGGTCGGGACCGTACTCCAAGGTCACGACGAATGCGCTGGCCTCGCGCCCGAATTCGTCGCGCACGTAGTCGACCGGCAGCTCCTCGCGGTAGCGCGCGCGGGCGCTTTCATCCACGGTGATGAGATCGCCCATGAACGTAAATTGCTGCCACAGCGCCGAGCTGCGATTGACCCGCCCGAGCACGGCATCGGCGAGCGCCGCGGGATCGGCCGCCAGCTCGAGCGCGGGCCACGCAGCGCCGAAGTACCTTTGTTCGAGAATACGAAACAGGGAGCGAACACCGTAGCGGAAGCCGTGAATGAAGCCGCTCGTCGACTTTTTGAAGTCGCGCACTTGCATCAAGGTACCGGCGAAATAAAGCCCGGGCACATTGACCGACTCGTACGCGGACGTTTGCGCGGGAAAGCGGTCTTTGTGAACGAGGGTAGGAAGACACTCGGGCGCAAAGATGGATGTATCGAGGCGAAATCCCGTGCAAACGATGACCCGGTCATACCGGATCTCCTTCGCGAGCTCATTGGCGCGCGAGAAGGTGACGGTCACGCGGTAGCCCGACTCGTCCCGCACGATGCGCTGCACGTGCCCATCGAGAACGGCATTTTGCGACTTGAGCTGATACGTATCCAGGAAATTGTTGTTCACTGCCCGCAGGTGACCGACGAAGTGCGTCCGCCAGGCGAGCTTCACCGAGCTGGGGCCCGCCACATGAATGACGGCCGCCGTGGGGACCAGGTTGTCGGCGGTCTCGAATGCCGAGTTCCCTTTGCCCAGGATCAGCACGCGCTTGTCGATGAACTCGCGGGGGTCGACCGACACCGCATCGTAGCAATCGGCCGTCTCAATCCCAGGGATCGGTGGGATATAGGGCTTCGACACGCCGGTGGCGACGATCACGCCACGCGCGCGATAGGTCTGCCCTGCCTGATCGGTGACGCGAAAGCCCTCTCCATCCCGCTCGACGCGCACCACGCGGGTGCCATAGCGAATGGGCAAGTTCGTCCGGGCGGCAAAATCTCCGAGGTAGCGGACGAGATCGGGCGCAGCCGGAAAATAGCGATCGGTATATTGCGTAAACAGAAGATCGGCGCGATCACTGAGGAGCGAATTCCAATCGTTGCGAAGGTTGAGCTCCGCGTCGTCCGAGCCCGTGTACTTCTTGTTGATCGAGATGAGCGTTCGATGGCGGGGATACGTTTGGAAGAACGTTCCGGGGCCCTCGCCGGCCTCCAAAATGACGAAATCCCGCTTTGCCCGCTCGAGAAAATAGCCGAGCTGAAGCCCTGCCGGACCTGCACCGATCACAACGTAGTCCATTGTATTTCCTCGCGATGCGTGTGCCGTTGAACCCGAACGTGTGCTCGATCGACATCGATTCGTCGATACCGTCGCGGAGCGTTGCCGCGCCACGATTTAACTCATACGTCCCTTCTCTTCCAATCGTTTCGTATCAAATCGTTCGAAAATCCGATTTGGAAAACGAAGATGCGCGCCAACGTGGGAGAACCCGCTCACCGCGGTGGGGACCGGCCGGAGTAGCTGGAGTGGCAGGAAAGGAGGGGTGATTGTCCTGGTTGACGCGCGACCCGCTCGTTACGGTGACCCGCACAGCATCGTCATTCATGTCGTCGAGGGAAACCGTATGAACGAGAAGAAGCGGGCCATGTGTTTCGCGGCCCTGGTTGGTGTGCTTGCATCATCGGGATGCGCGTCGGCGGAACATGCACCAAAGGGCGCGGGAGGCGCCGGCGGCGCGAACGGAACGGACACGATGGACGTGGTCGACGTGACCGAGGTGCAGCTCATTCGGAGCGCCACGGTGGCCATTCACTACCGGAGCGCGGGTCGGAGAAACATCAAGATCCTGGTCGACCCCATTCTAGGCGATCCGAACACCGAACCAGCCATCGATTATTCGAATGGGATTAAGATACCCATGATCCCTTTACTTATCGACAAGCGGCAATTGATCGCGGATATCGACGCAGTCTTGCTGACACACTACCACCCCGATCATTTCGACGGGGAGGCCGAGAGGATTCTGCCCAAGGACACGCTCATCTTCTGCCAGCCGTACGACGAGGCCAGGCTGCGTGAAAAAGGGTTCTCGAACCTGCGCGTGGTGGACAAAGAATCCCGCTGGGAAGGCATCACGATTTCCAGGTTCCTGGCGACCCACTACAAAGGCGCGACCGGGGCGCCGCCGTTCGGCGAGTCGTCTTCGTTCCTCTTGAGAACGAGGAACAATGGGGTCTTCTTCACGGGCGACGCCATCCTCGACGATCGATTGAGAGGTCATTTGCGCGCAACCCACCCGGAGACGATCGTCGCGAACACGGGGGAGTGCCAGTTCACGAAAGACAATCCGGTGCTGATGCCCGGCGTCACCATGACGCTCACGAGCGCCGAGCTCGCGGAGATGGCGCGAAGTTTACCGTCGTCGACGATCGTCGCCGTGCACATGGACGCCATCAACCATTGCCCGCTGACGAAGCGCGATTTGAGACGATTCGTCGACGCCAACGGGCTCCGCGACCATATCCGCGTGCCGAACGAGGGCGATGTGCTCGTGGCGCGCGCGGGGGCGCCTTCGAAATAGCGGGCAGGCTCGGAGCGCACGCCACGACGCGCGACGTGGATGACGCGCGTGAATCACCGTTCTACGGTCGCCCGAGCGTTCGGGCGCGCCGTCGCACAAGCGTTCGGGCGCGCCGTCGCGCAGGCGTTCGGGCGCGCCGTCGCGCGGGCGTTCGGGCGCGCCGTCGCACAAGCGTTCGGGCGCGCCGTCGCGCGGGCGTTCGGGCGCGCCGTCGCGCAGGCGTTCGGGCGCGCCGTCGCGCGGGCGGCGCCATTGGTCGAATGTGGCACTTAAAGTACACTTCAATCTTATGGCCCCGCGCCCTCGAAAGCCGAAGGTTCGCCTCGATATCCGAAAATTGGCAGAGCTGGCGGGGGTGGCGCCATCGGCCCTTCGCTATTACGAGCGCGAAGGTTTGTTGGAGCCGGCGGGGCGGGCTGCGGGGCGCCGGTATTACGATGAGAAGGGGCTGCTCCAGCTGGCGGCCATCGAATATTGGCAGGAGGCGGGGTTTACGCTGAGCGAGATGAGCAGGCTGTTCGACGAGTCGGCGAGCGGCATGGCGGAGGTCAAAGAGCTCGCCAAGGAGCGCATCGCCGAGCTGGATCGGCTCATCGAGCACGCCACCACCGTTCGCGGGCTGCTGCAGCACGTCACGACGTGCACGCACGCGAAGATGAGCCAGTGCCCGGACTACCGCGCCCACATGCGAAGGCGGGCAGACGCCATGCAGTCGGGCACGTATTCACGCGCGATCCATGCGCTGCAGCCCATTCACCGGATCGCCTCCCTGAGCCGGACCGGCGCCCGCCGTGGTTCGGGACGTGGGCCCGCCGGCGCGTGAATTCGTCCTTGCGTTGAACTTCACTTCAACGCGTACGCTCGCCCTATGAGCTCGGAAACCATCGCAAATAGGCTGCATTTGGCCCAAAATCAAAGCCCGATCGCCGCAAGAAGACTCGAAAACAAAGTCGCGGTGGTCACCGGGGCTTCCCGGGGCATCGGCGCCGCCATCGCGCGGCGGCTCTCGGCCGAGGGCGCGGCGGTGGGGATTGGCTATGTGACGAACCGCGAGCTCGCCGAGGCGCTGGTCCGCGAGCTCGGAGGTGGCGCCTTCGCCCTTCGCGCGGACATGGGCGACGCGGCGGAGGCGCGCGCGTCGATCGCCGAGGCGGGCGCGCGCTACGGCAGGATCGACGTGCTGGTGAACAACGCCGGAGTGGGCGATCATCGCCCGCTGGGCGCGAGCGACGAGGCGGTGTTCGATCGTCTGTTCGCCGTGAACGTGCGCGGGCCCTTGTTCGCCAGCGAGGAAGCGCTCCGTCACTTCCCGAGCGCGGGCGGGCGGATCGTCCACGTCTCGTCGGGGGTTTCGCGGCATGCCATCCGCGGGCTCGCGGTGTACAGCGCGACCAAGGGCGCGCTCGAGAGCTTGGCGCGCGTGCAGACGCTCGAGTGGGGGCCGCGCAACGTCACCGTCAACGTGGTCGCGCCCGGGCCCATTGAAACGGAGCTTCACGTCCGCTCGGAGGCGCACACCCGGGCGCTCCTGGAGCGAACGCCGCTCGGCCGCATCGGCCGGCCCGAGGACGTGGCGGGGGTCGTGGCGTTCCTCGCCGCAGACGATGCGCGCTGGATCACCGGCGAGGTGATCGACGTCGACGGCGGCTACGTCTGAGCGGGCCGGCAAAGCCCGAGCACCGCATGAATCAGCGCTAGTTCGCCATCCGCGCCTTTCGTCTCCGGCGCGAAGAAGCGGGTGCGGACGCGGGCGGGAGTCTCTTTTTCACCACCTGGACGT
Organism: Sorangiineae bacterium MSr11954; assembly: GCA_037157815.1. Lineage (NCBI taxonomy): Bacteria > Pseudomonadati > Myxococcota > Myxococcia > Myxococcales > Pendulisporaceae > Pendulispora > Pendulispora albinea. The sequence continues at coordinate 857,421 of CP089984.1, read as the reverse complement.
CGTCGGCGCCGAGGACCCGGTCGTCCTCGGAGCGCAGCTCCAACGTGCGGACCGGACGGCCGTGGGTGCGATCGAGGAGGAACACGGAGCGCGGTTCGCCGGGCTCGTACCAGTGGTGCTCGCCCCATTGGCGCAGGGCGACGATGACGTGAAACAGCCCGCGCCCTTTCTCGGTCAGCACGTACCGGCCATGCGCGCCTCCGTCGTCGGAGGGGACATGCTCGAGGATCCCATTGGCCATGAGGAGCCGCAGGCGGGTGGCCAGGATGCTCTTTGCAAGCCCCAAGCTCCGCTGAAACTCGCCAAACCGCTGCACCCCTTCGATGGCGTCGCGCACGATCAAGAGCGACCACCAGTCGCCGATGGCGTCGAGCGAGCGCGCAACGGGGCACACCGCACCTTCCAGACTCTTTCTTCTCACTGCTTTCGGGCTTTCTCGCTGTTCGTCGTTTCGTCGTTCGCAACCATCCTACGCAAGGCTTGCTTTCTGAGCCACCGGGCCTATCGTGGAAACGGTTCTATCATGAAACCATTTCCGATGGGTAGGCCTACATGACCTTGCAGACCGAAATCACGGCGGAGAACGAGATCGCAGCAGGCGCAGCCAGCGACGTTCGGGAGGATCCCCCTCCGCGCGATGGCGCGGGGACGAAGCGCTTATCGCGCTACGCGACGTTGTTGTTTTCCGTCGCGTGCGGGCTGGCGGTGGCCAACGTCTACTTTTCGCAGCCGCTGCTCGACGCCATCGGGGCGGAGTTCGATATGTCACAAGCCGTGCTCGGCATCGTGGTGACCATCACCCAGATCGGCTACGGCCTGGGGTTGCTGTTGCTGGTGCCGCTCGGCGACAAATTGAACCGGCGCACGATGATCACGACGCAGTCGATCCTGTCGGCCATCGCGCTGACCGGGGTGGGTCTCGCGCCAACCGGTCCCCTGCTGCTCGCGGCCATGGCGGCCATCGGTCTCTTGGCGGTGGTCACGCAGGTGTTGGTCGCGTATGCCGCCACCTTGGCGGCGCCCGAGCAGCGGGGGCACGTGGTCGGCATCGTGACGAGCGGGATCGTGACCGGCATTCTGCTGGCGCGCACGGTGGCCGGCGCCATCGCCGATCTGGCCGGGTGGCGCGCCGTGTACTTCTTTTCGGCCGTCCTCACCTTGGTGGTGACCACCTTGCTCTATCGGGTATTGCCTGCACGCGATATCGCGCGGGTGACCACGCCTTATTCCAAGCTCATTGCGTCCGTCTTCACCCTGTTCGTCCGTGAACGGGTGCTGCGCATGCGCGCCCTCTTTGCGCTCTTGATCTTCGCCTCCACCACCGTCCTTTGGACGCCGATGGTCCTCCCGCTCCGCGCGCCGCCCTTCTCCCTTTCGCATACGGCCATTGGCTTGTTCGGGCTCGCGGGCGCGGCCGGCGCGCTGGCGGCGGCGCGCGCGGGGTCGTTGGCCGATCGCGGCTACGAACGATGGGTGACCGGCGGGGCGCTGCTGCTGATGTTCGTCTCGTGGTTGCCGATCTACATGATGAGCCTATCCCTTTGGGCGCTCGTCTTGGGCGTGATCACGTTCGACCTCGGCCTCCAAGCCACGCACGTGACGAACCAGAGCACCCTTTATCACGCGCTCCCCCCCGACACGCATAGCCGGCTCACGGCGGGCTACATGATCTTCTACTCCATCGGCTGCGCGGCAGGATCCATCGCGTCCACCACCGCCTATGCACATGGCGGGTGGACGGGGGTGTGCCTTTTGGGTGCCACGCTCAGTGCCATCGTGCTGGCGTTCTGGGTTGCCATGACCCGCAAAGGATGACCTACCAGGAGAGGCACCTTGCGGTGCTTCTCCGCCTTTGTGGTTTGCCTCCCCCCTCGACAACGGGCCTTGCTCGATCGATATACCTTCGCGGTTACCGTTTCGACGCAGTAACCCACATGTAGACAACTCGGAGGGGTGAAGATGCGTTGTCCACTAGCTGCGGTCGCGTTGGCCGCAATGCTTTCCCTCACGACTTTTTCGCCGGCGCAGGCCGATCCCGAGCTTTTCCCAACCAGTATTTCGCTTCCCAACGGATTCCAACCGGAGGGTATCGCAATTGGCATGTTGCCGATTGCCTACTTTGGATCCCTCGCCGATGGCTCGGTTTATCGAGCCGATTTGGTGACGGGCCAAGGCAAGATCATGAGCGTGGGCCCCGGGATCCCCTGCGGGGGGCTCAAGGCCGACGAGCTCAGGCGACGAATTTTCATCGCCTGTGGTGCGGCAGGTGCACGGATTATCGATGCATTTACCGGAAAATTGGTGGCAACTTACCATTTCACCAATGGCGTAAGCCTCGCCAATGATGTCGTAATTACACGCGACGGTGCTTGGTTCACGGATTCTTTTTTTCCGGAACTTTACCTGCTTCCGTTCGGAAGGAATGGGGAGTTACCCGATCCAAGCCAAGTCGTACATCTACCACTCAGCGGCGATATCGTATTTGGAGACGGCTACAACAGCAATGGCATCGTCACCTCCCCCGATGGCCGCTCGCTGATCATCGTCCAATCGAACACGGGAAAGCTCTTCAAGGTGGACCCGAACACCGGCGTCACCCGAACAGTCGATCTCGGCGGCGAAGTTCTGTTCGGTGGGGATGGGCTACTACGCCAGGGGCGCACGTTGTATGTCGTGCAGAACGTCCTGAATCAGATCGCGAAGGTCGAGCTCGACGATGCCGGTACGCGCGGCAAGGTCGTGGCCCGGGTGAGCGATCCCCGCTTCGATATACCGACCACGGTCGCCGCCTTTGGCGATCGTCTTTACATCCCAAACGCGCGCTTCACGACGCCGCCCACTCCGGCGATGACGTACAACACGGTCGCCATCAAGGCGTTTTGATCGTCGCTCGTGGACCGGAACGTTTGCGTCCGATGCGCATGCCGCGACTGCCGCTCGATGCGCATGCCGCGACGGTCGTGACCTCGGCGCTCGATGCGCATGCCGCGACAGTCGTAACCTCGGCGCTCGATGCGCATGCCGCGACGGTCGTGACCTCGGCGCTCGATGCGCATGTCGCGACGGTCGCGACGTTCCGGTTGCGTGCTGTGCCGCGACGGTCGCGACGTTCGCGTTCGATCCGGGTGTCGCGACGGTCGCGATGCTTGCGTTCGATGCGGATGTCGCGGCTGTCGCGATGCTTGGGTCCTATGTAATTTCGTAGCGTTCGCACGGCCAGCGATTCGCGCCTCGTGATGCGGCGTGGACTAGGCCGTGTTGCGACGTGGGCGCGAGGGCACGCTCTTCTTGCAAAAGCTCCGCTGGCCTGCGAAACGTACCCCATTCGCTCCACATTCGAGGGTGGTGGAAACATGGGCGTGCTTCGCAGATCGACCGTTGGGGTGGTGACGACGCTACTTGCGCTCAGCAGCGCGGTTGGTGTCGTCCATTGTATAGGGGACGGGCCGGGTGCGCTGCCGCGCCTCGACGGTGGAGGGCCCGGTCCGGGTGTGGATGGCGGCTCACCCGATGGTGGCCAGCCGGGCGATGACTCCGGCGCATGGACGAGCCTCAAGAGCATTCCCGGGCTCGTGCTCTGGCTGCGGGCCGACCAAGACGTAAAGCCCGGAACGGTCGGCGATCCGGTCGAGCACTGGCTCGATCAATCGGGCGCCGGGAACGACTTCAAGCAGCCTACGGTGAACAATCGTCCCAAGTACGTGACATTCGGGGACGGCGGGAACGAGCGGGGGATCGAGTTCGACGGGACGAAGCAATACCTGATCAACGAGACCGTCTTGGGCCTCAAAGAAGGGGCGGCGCGGACCTTCCTCGCCGTCGCGAAGCAGGCGAATGCGTCGGCGCGAGCGCCGCTCATCACCCAAGCCGATCCCGGTGAGAGCGGCTACTTCCTCTATGCGCTGGAGGCGAACAGCATTCCGTCCAACAAGTACTCGGTCGACTTTCTGGGAACCGGGTACATCTTCGACAAGGCGACGAGCACGGAGAGGTTCGCCCTTCACGAGATGCTCACGTCCGACATCCGGAAGGGCGACGTCAAGAGCACGAGGCTCGAGTACCGCTTCAATGGCGTCCAGCAGGCTTTGGTGAAAATCGAACCGGCGAACAAGGACGGGGCGGATTTCACACCGCTGCCCACCGAAACGCGATTGGCCGCATTCCAAGTCAACAAAGGAGGAGCGTCCGAGGCAACCTATTACGGCGGATGGGTGATCGCCGAGGTCGCCGTCTTCAACCGCCGATTGACTGGCCCCGACCTCGCGAACGCCGAAAACGACTTGAAGACCCGCCACGGGCTTTGAGCGGTGCGTCTCTAGGACGGTCGACGTTCCCTTCGACACGCGCGCGCGATGGGCAATCTCCTCGCCCACCGTGGAGAAATCTTCGGCTGCGCGCGCCTTCTCACCACGAAGGTAGGCGCGCAGTCCTTCGGCGGCGACGATGGCCAGGCTCGAGTTGACCCCGAGGGCGTTCAGATCCGCCTGGCGATGCGTCTCTAGGACGGCTTCGACGTTCCCTTCGATACGCGCGCGCGATGGGCAATCTCCTCGCCCACCGTGGAGAAATCTTCGGCTGCGCGCGCCTTCTCACCACGAAGGTAGGCGCGCAGTCCTTCGGCGGCGACGATGGCCAGGCTCGAGTTGACCCCAAGGGCGTTCAGATCCGCCTGGACGTCGGGGTTCTTCAACAGTTGATCGAGCTCCGTGAAGAGATCCTCGAGCTCGTTCTGCGTCTTCGTTCCCATGCACCGCCAAATACGCCCCGCGCGGGGGCGCTGCAACGCTCCTCGTGCGCCCCTCGATGGAGAGGGCCATGTCCGCCGTCGCCGATCCAGCACCCCGAACGTCACCGATCCTTACGCCAAACGCCGAGGTCGCATGCCTCGGGGGCGGGCTGGACGTGACGCGCGCATCAACGGCTTGGTCAAGCGCTGGGGCTGGTACCGACGGGCAACGGCTCACCGACAACGGCTCAATACCGGATCGACGAGATTCGATCGCCCCAGCCGTAGTCGTGGAGGTTCGCGACGTTGCAGCGGAAGGTGCGCGAGTCCCCTCGGCAGTCGTCGTGATCGTAGACGGTGACCTCACCGTCGCACTTGATGGACGAGGCGCGATCGTTGGCATAACCGGGGACATCGCGGCATCGACCGTTGCGGTCGAACCACTGTTCGCGGGCTCCCTCGTAATCTTTGTCCGAGTAGAGCGTGACTTTGTCATCGTCCAGGTCCACGACGCAGGCCGCGAGGGGGAGCACGAGCAGGAGAACCGACGGAATGCGGGGAACGATCTTCATGGTACCGGCGTGGTGCCCGCCCGAAACCAATCCGTTCAAAGAAAATTCTTGCGCTACGAGCTATGCGGCAACCCGACGATCCCGGGTCGACCGACCGCCGCGCGCGCCGTCCGTTGGCGCTCCCGTCCACCGTCGTTGCGCTCGAAATCGCGCGCCATCTCCGTCTTGTACGCAACGCCGAAAATCGACACGCGCGGCACGGATGGGCGCGCGACGCCGTCGTTTTTTGCTCGGGGCCGAAACGCGGTAAACTGGAAGCATGGTAGCCGTAGCTTCGCCGGAAAATCACGACGATCCACTCCGTGAGGAGCGCGATGAGGTGCGCCGCGAGGACCATTTCACCGTGCTCCGCGGCGCCACCTGGGCGGATTACCAGCGGCTTCAGGAGATCCGCGGCGATCACTCGGCGCCGAGGATCGCCTACTGCGAAGGGACGCTCGAGATCATGAGTCCGTCGCGCCATCACGAGAGCATCAAGTCGGTCATCGGCCGCCTCGTCGAAGTTTTTTGCCTCGAGCGGGGCATCGAGTTCTCCACCGTTGGCTCGTGGACCCTCGAGGACAAGGAGGTCGATCGCGGGGTAGAGCCCGATGAATCGTACATCTTCGGCCGAGGTCCGGACGGTGTGGTCCCAGAGGGCGCCAAACGCCCCGATCTCGCGATCGAGGTGGTCTGGACCTCCGGAGGGATCAACAAGCTCGAGATCTACCGAAAGCTCGATGTCCGCGAAGTGTGGTTCTGGCGCCGCCGCCGCTTTCACCTCTACGAGCTACGGGGCGAGCAGTACGAGGCGATCGAGCAGAGCGGCGTCCTTCCGAACATCGATCTGAACCTGCTCGCAACGTTTCTCGATCGCCCCACCACGAGCCAGGCCATGCGCGACTACCGCAACGCGCTCCGAGGCTGATCGCCGTCGTCGCGAATCGTTCTGCATCGCCCCTCGATACGAGCTCACTCGTTCCGCTTCTTGAGCCTTCCGCGCCAGTAACCGGGGCGCCGTTTCAAATGGGGCGACGGCCAGCACCTGGTACTCGTCTTCGAGCTCCAAAAGGATGAGGGCGTACGGGAACCGGCGCATCAAGTAACGACGCACATGCGACCCACGCCGAGCCACGGTTGCATGCTCGGTCGCCTCAAAGCGGCCGCGATGTCATCCGCGAACTGCTCTCCAACACCGCGCTCTTTCCGTTCGTACCAGGCGGCAGCGTCTTCGATCTCGCGCTCCGCTTCCGCGCGGGTGCGCCACGGTTTCATCGGCTCGCGCGAAGTCGCGCCTTGAGCCCTTCGAGAAATTCGAACGCATCGCTCGCGGCAGGGACGCCCGAGAGGGCTTCGACTTCACGCCGTTCGACTTCGGCCAGCCACGCGGCATCTGCATCCGCGTCCGGCTCTCCATCGAGGCTCGCGAGAAGCTCCGAAGCCATCTCGGCACGCTCTCGCTCCGAGAGCGTCATCGCCTCCGCCAAGAGGGTCTTCGTTCGGGCGTTCATGCTTACACCATACGGTGCTCGTTGCGTGCGTGCCACGTCCCCCCGGGGTCGAGCTCATCGATTCGAACACCTAATCGTTCTGCATCAACCCTTTGATCTGCCCCGACGGCAAAAGCTTCACCTGCCGCGCCGCCGGGACCTTGGGGAGACCCGGCATGGTCATCATGTCGCCCGTGAGCGGCACGAGAAAACCGGCGCCCGCGCTGAGGCGGACTTCGCGCACGCTGATGACGAAGTCGCTGGGACGCCCGTAGACGCTCGGATCGTCGGTGAGCGAGAGCTGGGTCTTGGCCATGCACACGGGCAGCTTTTCGTAGCCGAGATCGCGGATTCGCTTGAGGTCTTTCTCCGCCGAGCCCACGAAGACGACGTCCTTGGCGCCGTAGATGGTGCGCGCGACTTTGCGGATCTTCTCTTGGGGGGCGTCTTCGAGCTCGTAGATGTATCGGGGGGCCGGCGGGTTCTTGTCCGTTGCGTCGACGACTTCGGTGACCACGCGGGCGAGATCGAGCGAGCCTTCGCCGCCGCGGCCGAAGCCCTCGCTGCGCGCCATGCGGGCGCCGAGCTTGGAGGCGGCTCGTTCGACCAGGAGGAGCTCCTCCTCCGTGTCGTTGGGGAAGACGTTGATGGCGACGATGGGCTGAAGACCGTAGGCGCCGGCGTTCTCGATGTGCTTCTCCAGGTGCGCGATGCCCTTGGTCAGCGCGTCGTGGTTCGGTTCGCCCGCGCTCTTGACGGGCGCGCCGCCGTGCATCTTGAGCGCCCGCAAGGTGGCGACCAGCACGATGGCGCGCGGCCACACGCCCGCGAGGCGCGCCTTGATGTTCAGGAACTTTTCGCCGCCGAGATCGAAGCCGAACCCCGCTTCGGTGATGGCGTAGTCGCCCAGCTTGATCGCCAGCTGGGTGGCGAGCACGCTGTTGCAGCCGTGCGCGATGTTGCCGAAGGGGCCCGCGTGGACGAAGGCCGGGCCGCCCTCGAGGGTCTGCACCAGGTTCGGCTTGAGCGCATCGCGAAGGACGGCGCACATGGCCGAGGCTGCGCCCACGTGGCCGGCCGTGATCGTCTTGCCGTCGTAGCTCGAGCCCACCACGATGCGCGCGAGACGCGCCTCGAGATCGGAGTAGTCGCGTGCCAGCGCGAGAATGGCCATGATCTCGCTGGCGGCGGTGATATCGAACCGCTCTTCGCGGGGCTTGCCGTGCGACTTGCCGCCGAGGCCCACGATGCAGTTGCGCAAGAAGCGGTCGTTCATGTCCATCGCCCGGCCCCAGGTGATGGTGCGTGGATCGATCTCGCCCGCGCCGTCGAAGGTGTCGCGAAAGTAGACGGAGTTGTCGACCAGGGCGCTCAAGAGGTTGTGCGCGGTGGTGATGGCGTGGATGTCGCCCGTGAAGTGCAGGTTGATCTCGTCCGCCGGGGTGAGCGAGGCCTTGCCGCCGCCGGTGCCGCCTCCTTTGACGCCGAAGACGGGGCCGAGCGAGGGCTCGCGCAGCGCGAGGACCGCGCGCTTGCCGAGGCGGCGCATGCCCATCGCCAGCGCGATCGAGGTCGTCGTTTTTCCTTCTCCCGCCGGCGTGGGGTTGATGGCCGTCACCAGAATGAGGCGGCCTTGATGGCGCGCCGGACGGCCGACCACCTCGAGCCCCACCTTCGCTTTCGTCTTTCCGTAAAGCTCGATGTCGTCGGGTTCGAGTCCGAGTTCGGCCGCTACGTCGGTGATGGGGCGAGGGGAGAAGGTCGTCATGGCGCAGCCAGCTTACTACAGCCGCTGCTACCCGTACCGCGACTCGAAGAGCGCGCGCACCGCCGGAAAGTCCTGCATCATCGCCAGGGTGTGCTCGGCGTGGCCCACGGCGTAGCCGTTGCCGATCATCAGGTCGACGTCCTTGCTCACGCCCTCGGCGCCGAGCGCAGCCTTGGTAAAGCTGGTCGACATCGCGAAGAAGTACACGGTGCCGCGATCGCGCGTCGCCAAGATGGCCGCCATTTCGGTGTCGGGGACATTGACGCACGAGAACGTCACATCCGCCTCGCGGCCGTCGTTGGCCTCGAGCACCGCGCGGCGCACGGCCACCGGATCGCGCGCGTCGAGGGTGAGCACCGCGTCGCAAAGGCCCAGCGCGCGCAGATCGTCGGCGTAGCGCGCGTAGCTCTCGATCGCGATGACCCGCCCGCCGCGGCCAAGCTTTCGCCGCGCCTCGGCCACGCACAAGATGCCGCTCTTTCCGCCGCCGCCGAGGACGAGCACTGTCGGCGCGGCGGCGCCCGGCGCCACCGCCGGTTGCACCAAGCGCGCGACCTGCGGCGCGGCCCCTGCGACGTCGAGCACCGCCAGCGCGAGGCGCTCGGGCAGATCGCCCGGCAGCTTCACCAGGCTCCCGCTCGCGAAGAGCACCGCCTCACCCGACACGTCGAGCTGCGCGCTCTCCGCGCGCACCGCGGTGATCGCGTCGACGCGCAGCGGTGTAAGCGACAGAGAGACCAAGGTTGCCACGCGATCGCCGGCATTCAGAGCGAGGTGCGCCGGCGCACCTGGGGCCACCTGGAGCACCCGACCGAGAAGCATTCCGCCCGAGCCGGTGACTGGGTTGTGCTGCTTGCCGCGCGCCGCGATGGTCTCGAGAACTTTTTTTCGAACCCGAGCGGCCGCTCGATCGCCCTCCGAAGCCTCTCCGCCATGGGGGGATGCGACCACACCTTCTCCCGAAGTGTCGTCCTCCTCCATCTGACGGAAACTTGCGGCGTCGATGTTCAACGTCTCCACCGCGAGGAGAACTTCGCCCTCGAAGAGACGCGAAAAATCGTTGTCAATTCGCCAAGCTGGCTGCGGTAGGACCCCTTTGGGCTCAAGCGCGCGATGGGTGCCAAAACGGTCACCTCCGGGCGCAATGGGGACCTCTTTCAAAGGCTGAGACGGCTGGGAATATCCGGAGGGATGAGAATCCATTTCGCGCTCGACTTGACCAGGTTTGCGAGGACTCGTTACTCTTTTTTTTCCGAAGACGATCCTCGCCTCGGAATCCTCCGCGCCGCGGATTCCCGCGGTTGCACCCAGTGGCGCATGTTCGCGCGTGGCAAACCTTCTGTCGACTCCCCCTAGCATGCAAGATCCGTCACCGAAGGCGGCTGCCCCGACGACCCTGCGCCCCGGGCGGGCGTACGTCCTTCGGTTTATCAGTGGAAAGTATCAGGGGGGGGAATTCCCCGTCGTCCCCGACAAGCAGATCATCGTCGGCCGCTCCAGCGATCTCGACATGGTCCTCGTCGAGGACATGGTCAGCCGCAAGCATGCGAAGATTCACATGCAGTCCGACCAGATCTGGATCGAGGATCTGGGCTCGACGAACGGCACCTTCGTCAACGGTGAGAAGATCAAGCGCGCCCGCCTCAAGGAGGGCGACCGGGTCCTCATCGGCACGAGCATCCTCAAGCTGATCGCCGGCGAGAGCACCCGCGACAGCACCGCGGACGCGAAGCGCGAGCTGGAGCACGTGGCGGCGCAGCGCCGAACGAGCCAGGCGCGAACGATGTCCGGGAGCATCGAGGAAGTTCCGCTCCCCGACCTGCTGCAGCTTTTCGGCACCTCGAAGAAGAGCGGGGTGCTCGTCATCCGCACGGACGATGACATCGGTCGTATTTTCATGCGCAAGGGCAACATCTACTACGCGGTCATCAACGACCTCGATGACGTGCCCGCGCTCAAGAGCATCTACCGGATGCTCACCTGGCAGAAGGGCCTCTTCGATCTCGATCCGCCCGACGACCGCGAGTACCCCGGCGAGATCGACGTGAGCGTGCAGGAGATCCTCATGGAGGGCCTGCGCCAGCTCGATGAGTTCAACCGCATCCGCGACGATCTGCCCGATCTGAACGCGCGCCTGTCCTTGCTCTCCCCACTGGTCCCACCGCTCAAGGATCTGAAGGGCTCGGAGCTCGACGTGCTGCAGCTCGCGCACAACTTCGGTCACCTCGAGACGGTGATGAACAAGAGCCAAGCCACCGATCTGGAGACGGTGCAGATGGTGCTCAAGCTGCTGAAGAGCGGCTACCTGAAGACCGAGTAAGCCTTGCGCGGATCCCGGGCGGCGCTTCTCGCGTTTTGCGCGGTGCGGCTCTTTCTGGTCTTGCCGGTCTTGCCGGTGTTGCGGGTCTTGCCGGTGTTGCGGGTCTTGCCGGTGTTGCGGGTCTTGCCAGCTTTGGCAGGGTTGCTCGTTTTGGTCGTGCCGCTCGCCGGCTGCCCGAGTCCTGCCCGCACTGCGGCGCCGAGCCGTTGCCCGCGTGACGCCGTTGCAGGGCGCGATGGAACCTGCCGGTGCCGCTCGGGTCGATTTGCGACCGGGCCGGCGTGCGCCTCGTTTCAAGAGGCGACGAGCTATTGCGGTCCGGGGGCGACGATGGAGCCGCAAGGATGTGCCATGCGGGCCTGCCCGCCCGACAATGTGCTCGATCTCGACTCGGGGAGCTGCCTACCGCCAGGCGCCATGCGCTCCTTGGCGCGCGCGCAAGGCATCGGGACCGAGGACGATTCGACCTTTACCTGCGCGCCCGACGCGTCGCTCGTGGCCTCGGGTCAAGCGCTGCGATGCCTGCCCCTCGCCGCCATTTGCCCGCGCGGCTGGCGCTGGAACACAGATGAAAAGCGCTGCGCGCGCCTGCGTTCGTGCGCGGCCGGGGAGCTCGCCGACCCGGTGCGCGATCGGTGCGCGCGCGTCATCGCGCCGGCGGGAGATCGCGACGTGATCGATGTAGGCGCATGGATCGCGCTGGCGATCGGTCCCTACGGCGGCAACGGGTCGCCCGACTTCTGCGGCATGCTGGCGCGCACGCCCGGGCAACTCGGCCGCACCACGGTCACGACGTTGCGGATCGACATCGCCATCGACTTCCCCGACAACGACGCCAACGCCGCGCACATTCGCTTTCGCGCGTCGGAGGCCCCTGCCGGTCCGCTGCTGAGCGGACAAGCCGAGCGCGCCGTCGAGCGGGCGATCACCAGCTCGCTCGATCCCCTGCGCACGATGGGCGGCGACACCTCGTCCTCCACCGTGGAGACCAGCGTCGTCTGCGCGGTGGGCGACGCGGGGGTTCCCGTGGCGGGACGGTGATCGCCTGCGCCTGCCGTCGGCTACCGGCGACAGCCACCGTCACCGGAATGGCGTCCGTCGCCGGGGATGGTGCCTCGGGTCAGACCCACGCGTTGTTGAGCAGCTCACCCACGCCGCCGGCGCCGGGCACGATGTACTGGTGCTCGTCGAGGCCGCGCTCCTCGTCCCAGCGTGTGCCGGGGACGGTCTCGAGCACCTCCGGTGGGGATAGACCGCGATCGAGGCGGAGGGCGTAGATGATGGTGTCGGGGTGCACGCTGAGCACGCGCTTGACGTACTCCGGGGTCACCATCAGGTGCATGGTGATGCACTTGGCCGGCGTGCCGCCGATTTTGGTCTTGTAGTGCGAGATGGCGCTCGCCACCGAGCTGCCCGTCGCCCCCATGGGATCGGGGATGACGATGATGCGGCCATCGACGTCGCCGCCGATCTTCGCGTCGTGCCAGGAGGCGCCGGTCACACGACCGTCGTTGTCGGTGGTGCGCGACATGAAGAGGTGGTCTTGCCGCACGCCCTGCGGATCGAGCACCTCGTTCAGCAGATCGTAGACGACCTGCGACGGCATGGTGCCCGCGCGCGCGATCCCCACGCTCACGGCCTTCGTCGATGGCCCGATGGCAACACCGCGGTACACCGCCGAGGGCGATGACGACACCATGCGCGTGGGCACATCGATGCGGACCCGCGGGAACTCGGCGGCCAGCACCACCTCGCTCAGCCGCTCGTACAGCGTCCGCACCAGCCGGCCCACATGCGGTTGACCCGTCTCGCGCGCACAGAGGCGCGCGAGTTGTGTCAGCGACAGCGGATCATCGAGCAGGTGAACATTGGGCCCGTACCGATGCGCGATCTCGGGCGCTCGGTAGTTGCTCTTCGCGTACGCGGTTTCCACGCGGTCTCCAGCAAAAAAGGCGCCCTGAGGGGTCCTTACATCAAGTCCAGTGGCCCGCGCGAAGCGCCGCCGCGTCGATCACCTTGACCTTGGGGCCAAGGGCTTCGCGGAAGCTGTCTTCGTCTTCGTCGTCCATGATGGCGTCGCCGAAGCCGGCGGCGATTTCCATCGCGGTCGAGATGATGCGCAAAAATTGGGCGAAGCTGGAGGCGGCCAAGGTGGGGTTCCACTTGTCCTGACCGCTCATCGCCGTATAGACCGGGCAGTCTCCCTCCGGATCAGGCTTGGAGACGTCGAGGAAATAGGGATCGCTGAGCAGCGCGCTCTCTCCGATCACCACCCACGACGGCTTCCAATTCTCGGTCGGCTGCGACTTGGCAATTTCTTCCGCCGGAAGGAGCCGGATGCGCTCCACGGGCGTAACCGTCTCGACTTTCGACGGGTTCGCCGCCAGAAGAAAATTCCGATACCGAGAGGGAACACGGAACTGCTTCTTCAAGGAATCAACGAGTTCCGGAGGCGCTTTTCCGAAGACCGCTTCGATTTTTCGCCTCTGAAATATGGCTTTAAGCCCTTCTACCGCGTCCGCTAGATCACTATCCACGATGGCCCCTCATCACGAATCCACGCTAGGCCGATAACATCCCCGCCGACAGGTCGGGGTGCCATCGGACACGCTAACACCACGGAGTCCGCACGTCTCGCACCTTTTAGCGACCGCGACGGCGTGGGTTATGGTGCGCCACCAGCGCCAGGTAGTCCGGAAGCCTCTGATCCTGGCCCCGCCAGCTGGTACGCGCCGCATTTGCCGCCTGCGGAAGTCGCTCGATCATGCGGCGGAGCTCTGCATGACCGGGCAAGCGGTCGTCGTAGCGCTCGAACGCCGTTGACAGGTCGTCCACGCGGGTCCCGCGAAGGTGGCCGCGGCGGGCGAGCTCGAGGTAGCTGCGCGCGAGCGCGTCGCCGTCGAAGCGGTGCTGCACCACCAGCTCCACCCCCACGCGAAGGACGGCGTCGGCCGGGAGCCTGCCGTCCTCGTGCACGACGAATGCAGCTTGCAAGTAATTGTAGAAGGGAACGGCGCGGGTCCCGTAGACGTGGAAATCGTCCGGCGGGGTCTGCCGCTCCAGGTGGATCAAGATGCGCTCGACGGCCTCGCCCGTGGTGAGCAAGGCGGCGTCGTGCATGACCCGGTCGATGACGTCGGGGTAGACGCGCCCGCGCTCGCAAATCTCGAGGAGGGTCTCGGTGCTGACGTGGCCGGAGACGATGTCCGCGTAGAGCGAGTACACGAAGGCGTCGGCCTCGGCGTCGTCGCCGAAGAGGGTCTCGCAACAGGCCGGCTCGAGCTTCGAGTGGGCGCGCGCCTGAAGGAGCGCCGGGAGCTTGTAGCCCAGTTGGTCGCGCAGGGCGCGGAAGCGGAGCTTCAGGACGTTTTTGAGATTGGGCTTGAGGGTGAAGCTGTCCCAGGTAATCCCGTCGAGGCGGAGCTTGTCCTCGAGGCGCCGTCGCATCTGTTCGGGGGAGCCGGAGAGGATGTGCACGGAGATCCCCGCGCGCACCATTTCGCGCAGCAGAGTCGCCGCGCCCGGGTTGGTTCGTTTCTCGTCGGGGCGCTCGAGCGCGGTGCGCACGAGATCCCGCAATGTGTCGAACTCGGTCCGAAGATACGTCTTGTCGAGATCCCAGCGGGCGATGTGACGGTGCGACACGTCCATGGGCTGGCTCGCCCGTTCTAACACCAAGACGAACGGCTTGGGCGAGAGATTCGGAGCCCGTGCTTCACCGAAAATTCGGCCACCTTAGCTCATCGTGCGTACGATGCGGTCGTCGTGGCCCGTTTGCGCATCGGAGAGCTGCTCGTTTCATCGAAAATCCTCAGCGAGGAACAACTCGAGGAGGCTTTGAAGCTCCCTCGCGCGCCCGGTCAGCGGCTGGGCGAGCTTTTGGTGGCGCGGGGGCTCGTGACCGAGACGCAGCTCACGCAAACGTTGGGGCAGCAGTTGAGCGTGCCGTGGGTCTCACTCTACCACGTGGACTTCTCGCGCCAGCTTCTCAATTTGGTGCCGCACGAGCTCGCGGACCGCTATTGCCTGGTGCCCATCTTCGTGCGGCGGGTGAAGCGGCAAGACACGCTCTACGTGGCGATGGCCGACCCCACCAACGACACCGCGCTCGACGAAGTGGCGCGCTCCGCAGGGTTGCCCGCCCGGCCGATGATCGGCTCGCCCACCGACATTCGCAGCGCCATCCGCGTCTACTACGGCGCCGGACCCGAGACGTCCGAGCGCGAGACGCCGCGGCCCATTCCGCCGCCGCCCCCGACGAACCCCGAGGGGATCGCCGCCCGAGGGGTGCGTGGGACGCCTCCCACCGTGACCTCGGAGGCGCGGCCTCTCACGGCGACCTTGCCGTCGGCGGCGGGGCCGTCCGCGGCGGGGCCGTCCGCGGCGGGGCCGTCTGCGGCGGGGCCGTCCGCCTCGCTCCCGCGAAGGTCGCGTGGTGCTGCGCAGCGGGTTCCGGTCGCGGAGCGCAGCTCCGTGTCGGAAGAGGCTGCTCGACCGGCGCCCTCGTCGTTGCCGGCAACGGTGCCGGCGCCGGCGCCCGAGGGGGAGAGGGCTTCCGTCGATCGTGCCTCGGCGGATCGGGCGTCCGTCGACCGCGCGTCGGTCGACCGTGCGTCTGTGGATCGGGCGTCCGTCGATCGCGCCTCGGTGGACCGGGCGTCCGTCGATCGCGCCTCGGTGGACCGTGCTTCCGTCGACCGTGCCTCGGTGGACCGTGCTTCCGTCGATCGTGCCTCGGTGCCGGAGCGGCCGTCGAGCGGGGAGCGGCTGTCGGGGGAGGAGCGGCCCTCGACGGAGCGCCCCTCGGTGGACAGCCCCGATGTGGATCCGGAGATCGAGGCGCGCGAAATTTATGTCAACACGGAGTGGCGTCGGCCGCCGATGGTCGAGATCACGCTGCTCGACGGGACGACCTTGCAGTTGCCCGCGCGGATCGCGCGGCGGCGAGGCGGGGCGGGAGGGCCGGCGGGCGCCGATCTTTCGGAGGGCTTGACGGCGCGCGACTTGATTCGCGCCCTTCGCGCGCGGGCGGAAGGCGCCGATGCGCGGGCGGTGCTCGGGGAGGATCTTCGCTGGGAGCCTCTGTTCGCGGCGCTCCTGTCGCTCCTGATGCGAAAAGGGCTCATCGCCGACTGGGAGTTCATCGACGAATTCCGCCGGGTAACGGCGGCAAAAAAGAGTAAACCGCCGCCCAAAACCTGACCGCGCGGACGACCCCTACGCCCAAGCGCGGACGACCTCTACGCCCCGGAGCGCGGACGACCCCTACGCCCAAGCGCGGACGACCTCTACGCCCCGGAGCGCGGACGACCTCTACGCCCAGGCGCGAACGGCGCGTTCTACGGAGTAACGGCCACGCCCTTCGCGTGCAGCGCCTCGATCTCCGCGTCGGAGAAGCCACCTTCGCGCAAGACGGCGCGCGTATGCTCGCCCTGATGCGGCGGCGGACGGTGCTGCGCATCGGGCGCGGTCACCGGCAACCGGAACTGCAGGAGATTCCCCCACGGCGAGGGCAGCTCGAAGAACACCCGTCGCGCGGCGAGCTGCGGATCACTCGCGAGCTCCTCGGGGAGCAGCACCGGCTCGAGGCAGCAATCGACGCGGCTGCCGAAGTCGATCCACTCGGCCAAGGTGCGGCTCAGGAAGATCTCGCGGAACTTCGCCTTGAGCCCCTCTTGGTGCGGCCCCGGCATCAAGGCCCCCAGATCGATCTCGACCTGCACGCCGGCGGCAAACGCCATCAGGAACTTGGGCTCCAGCGCGCCGAGCGTGACATAGCGCCCGTCTTTCGTCTCGTAGGTGCCGTAGGGTGCCACGGCGCCGGACAAGGTTTCGTTGCCGCGCTGAGGCATCAGGCCCGCGAGCATCTGCCCGAAGCTCGACGCGGCGAACCCCATGCTCGCTTCGAGCATCGACACGTCGACGACGCTCCCCTGCCCCGTGCTCGCACGGGCCGAGAGCGCGGCCAGGATGCCGATCACGCTCCAGAGGGCGCCACCGATGTCGGCCAGCTGAAAGCCCATGACCGCCGGTGGAGCGCCGGGCGGGCCTTGGAAACCGAGCACGCCGGAGCGGGCGAGGTAGTTGATATCGTGGCCCGCACGCAGACGGAGCGGGCCCGTTTGCCCGTAGCCGGTGAGCGCGCACACCACCAGGCGCGGGTTGCGCTCGCGCAAGAGCGCGTGGGGCAGCCCGAGGCGGTCCATCACACCCGGGCGAAACTGCTCGAGCACCACGTCGTAGGACTCGACGAGGCGCAGGAGCGCGTCCCTCCCCTCGGGCTTTTTGAGGTCGAGGACCGCACTCCGCTTGTTTCGATTGATGGCGAGAAAGAGGCCCGACTGCGTGCCGCCTTCGCCTGCCACCGCCGGCGGCATGTGCCGCAGGTAATCGCCACCCCCGGGATCTTCGATCTTGTCGACCTGGGCCCCGAGATCCGCCAGCACCAACGATGCGAACGGTCCCGGGAGCAGCCGGCTCAGATCGAGGATCTTGATGCCCGAAAGCGGGGACGGACGTGCGCCCGATTCTTCGCCCGAAATCTTGCTCATCGTGCTCGCCCCCCTCGATCGATCACTTGTAGCTAAAGAGCTTCTGGAGCTTCATGGCGAGCATTTGATTGCCGGCCACCTTGAGCTTGCCCCCGAAAAAGAGCTGCATGCCGTTCGCTTGCGGATTCTCGATGAGCTTCTGAAAATCTTCGGAGGCGATCGTGATCGTGCAGTCGGCCGCTCCGCTGCCGGCCTTACACGCAGGGCCGGTGTCCGAAACGTCGATGTTCCACTCGCCCTCGCCGGTCACGTTGATTTGGTATTTTGCGCCGATGGTCTTCGCGTCCGCCGCGTTCTTCGCCAGCGCTGCAGGGAGTTCTTCGTTGAACAGCTTTTTGATGTCCACAGCCATCGCTCGCCTCCTAACAACCTCAACCATTAGCCCAATGGCCTAACCCCCCAGAAGTGGGAGGGCGGTGGCCAAAACTGAATCGCGATTCAGTTGGCTACCATCCGGATGTGCATCGCGTCAAGGGGACGCGCAAAGCTACTCGCAGAATGTAGGCGTAGCGTACGCCGGAAACGAAGCCAGCGTCTCGCGCCGCAGCTTGCCGGCGGTGATGATTCCCCGGTACGCCGAGGCGCTCGGACGGGCGGTGCGCGCGCCCGTGTTGGGATCGTACGAGAACAGACCGAACTTGGGGCAATATCCCGATTCCCATTCGAAATTATCGACCAGCGACCAATGAAAATAGCCGAGCAGCGGAACGCCTTGCTGCATCGCCCAACCGGCCTGGTAGATATGCTCGGCCAGAAAGCGCGGTCGGTTCTTGTCGGACGCGTCGGCCAGCCCGTTCTCCGTGATCAGCAGAGGCAAGCCGTAATCTTTCGCCGCCAGCAGCACCGTGCGGAGGCCCTCGGGGTAGATATCCCATCGAACATCGGTCTTCGCGCGCCCGGTGTTCAGATTGGCCTCGCTCAGCGCCACGTCGAGCCCCGGGATCTTGGGGCTCCCGGTGGTGCTCACCAAGGTGTCCGAATAGTAATTGATGCCGATGTAATCGGCGCGCCGCACGAGCTCGGGGTCGGCGCGCTTGTCGTTCGGGCCATCGAGCTTGCCGTCGAAGTCATCGTCCCAGTCGCCCTTGACGATGGCGTCGAGGAACCAGCGGTTCCACACGTACTCGATGCGCTTGGCGGCGCTCACGTCCTCGGCATTGTCGGGGTTCTCCGCGTGGAACGTGCGCAGGTGCGCCGCCACCGACACCCTGGCCGCCACGCCGCCCGCGTCCGGCCCCGCGGCCGACACGGTATCCACCCGATGAATCGCGTCGTAGGCGCGAGCGTGGGCGCGCGCTTGAATCTGCGCGACCTTGAAGGCGCGCGCCGTTTGGCCGACGGCGCCCGGCGGGTGAACCCCTGCGATGTAGCCCGAGATGGCGACCACCAGCGGCTCGTTGATGGTCACCCAATCATCGACCTTGTCCTTGAAGCGCGCGGCCATGCGCTCGGCGTACGTGGTAAACAGGGCAACGGCGGACGGATCCTCCCATCCCGTCTGGCCCGCGGTGGCGAGGTAGTCGGGGAGGGAAAAATGGACCAAGGTGACCAGCGGCGTGATGCCCGCGGCGCGCAGCTTGGTGAGCAGGCCATCGTAGACGGCGAGGGCGTTGCCATCGGGCAGGTCTTTGTCGAACGATTCGCGGGTGGGGTAGATGCGGGCCCACTCGATCGAGAAGCGGTAGGCGTTCTGACCGCTCTCCTTGAGGGCGCGGACGTCGTCGTCGATGTGGTTGAGCGAGTCGGGGCCGCCCACATCGGGCTTTTCGCCGCGCTTGATCTTGGGCGGGTCCTGGGTCACCCACTTGGACCAATCGGCGTGCGCGATGCCCTTTTCGGTCTGAAAGGCCGACGTGGCCGAGCCCCAGAGGAAGCCTTGCGGGAAGGTCACCTCTTCGGGCCCGACCTCGCCCGCGTCGCTGCCGGTGTCGCGGGCCTGTGCATCGCGAACCGGTGGCTGGAAGTCATCGGGGTTGGTTTTGTCGCAGCCGGCGGCGGCGGGAAGGAGCGCGAGCCCGAGCGAGCTCGTGAAGACGAAGATTGGAAGCGAACGGCCCCATCGCGGCATCATGGGGATGCATTGTACGTTATGGGGCGAGCAGCAGGGTACTCGCAGCAAGGAGCTTTCTCATGGGTCTTCTGGACGGCAAGGTCGCGATCATCACGGGTGCGGGCGGCGGCATCGGGCGGGCGCACGCTCTTCTCTTTGCGCACGAAGGGGCGAAGGTGGTGGTCAACGACGTCGGCGGAGCCCGCGATGGCTCCGGAGAAGACAGCGGCGCCGCGGCCCTGGTCGCGCAAGAGATCGAGCACGCCGGCGGCAAGGCGGTGGCGCACACCGAATCGGTCACCGAGGCGAGCGGCGCCCAGAGCCTGGTGCGCGCGGCGGTGGAGGCCTTCGGCCGCGCCGACATCCTCGTCAACAACGCCGGCATTCTGCGGGACAAGACGTTCCTCAAGATGGACGAGGCCATGTGGGACTCGGTCGTCTCGGTGCACTTGAAAGGGTCGTTCCTGGTCTCGCAAGCCTTCGCGAAACAAGCCGTCGCGCAGGGCGAGGGCGGGCGCATCGTCAACACCACCAGCGTGAGCGGGATGCTCGGCAACTTCGGCCAGGCCAACTACGCCGCCGCCAAGGCCGGCATCTACGGCCTGACGCGCACGATGTCGATCGAGCTCCAAAAGCAGCGCATCACGGTCAACGCGCTGGCGCCCATCGCCAAGACGCGCATGACCGAAGATCTGCCGATGTTCCAGGGCGTGGACACGATGACCGCCGACCACATCGCGCCGGCCGCGCTCTTTCTGGCGAGCGATCTATGCGGCGATCGTACGGGCTACGTGCTGGCGGTGGCCGGCGCCCGCATGTACGCCTTCAAGGTGGTGGAGACCGCGGGTCGCTTCAAAGACGGCGACGGCGGGATCTGGTCGGCGCAAGAGATCGCCGATCATTGGGACGCGATCGTCAAAGGGTGAGCGGTGCGGGCACGGAGGCCGTCATGAACCGTCCAGGGACGGCGCGGATTCGCGCCAATTTGAAGCATCCGCGGCCAGCATTTGCGGTGCAACCCGGTCCCGTGCGGTTCTCACTGCATTGGTGCTAGAGTTACGGCACACATGCTAAAGCCCCGCGAGCTGGCACAAGCCACTTTCGACTATATTCGCCGCAATCCAGACGAAGTCGTTCGGGCCGCGCGCAATGCCGCGGGCCTGCGCTTCGGCGTCCCGGTGGCTGCACTCCGATATTTCACGTCGCAGATCAAGGGCCGAAAGCTCCCGAAGGATATCGAGTTGAGCACGTCGCCGCCCGATCTGCGCTTCTCCGCCACCATCGACGTGATGGGCACCGCGCTGCGCGCCACCACGTCGGTGATGGTCGACGACGTGAGCATCCGCGCCGACGCCGTTCGCGTAGGGATCCGATTGAGCAACATGAAGCTCGATCTGCTCGAAGAGAGCGACTCCCCCGTCGCCACCTTGATCAAGTCGGGCGCGCTCGATCTCTCGAAGCCGGCGAACCTGGTGGGCTTCGCGCCCAAGAAACCCGACGCGCTGGTGGAAGCCGAAGGCGATCGCATCGTGCTCGATCTGATGAAGGTCCCCAAGCTGGCCGCGAGCAGCGCCTTTCGCAAGGCGCTCTCGATCATCTCGCCGCTCATCGGCGTGCGCAAAGTCGAAGCCGACTCCGACCACGTCTATGTGGCTCTCCGCGCAACTCCGCGCGGTCTCCTGCAAGCCATCAACGCCATCCGCAACGGCGCCTGAGTCGCGCACTGCCGCATCGCAAGGATGCGTGCGCCTGCGCCAGCGGACGCCCCGTCACAAGGGCGGGACGGCAAACGCCTGAAGCTTGCGGAGCTGGGCGCGCTCGGTGCTGGGGGCTGCGCGTACCTGCGCCAGCGGACGCCCCCGTCACAAGGGCGGGACGGCTAGCGCCTTGGCGAGCAGTTTGCGGAGTTGGGCGCGCTCGTCGGCGCTGAGGACTGCGCGTACCTGCGCCAGCGGACGCCCCGTCACAAGGGCGGGACGGCTAGCGCCTTGGCGAGCAGTTTGCGGAGCTGGGCGCGCTCCGTCGGCGCTGAGGGCTGCGCGTACTTTCGCCAGCGGACGCCCCGTCACAAGGCGGGACGGCTAGCGCCTTGGCGAGCAGTTTGCGGAGCTGGGCGCGCTCGTCGGCGCTGAGGGCTGCGCGTACTTTCGCCAGCGGACGCCCCGTCACAAGGGCGGAACGGCCAGTGCCTTGCGAGAAGCTTGCGGAGCTGGGTGCGCTCCTCGGTGCTGGGGGCTGCGCGTACTTTCGCCAGCGGACACCCCGTCACAAGGGCGGGACGGCTAGCGCCTTGGCGAGCAGTTTGCGGAGTTGGGCGCGCTCGTCGGCGCTGAGGGCTGCGAGCACCTCGTCTTCGAGACGTAGGAGCTCGCGCTCGGCGCGCTCGAGTGCGAGGTGGCCGGCTCGGGTGAGCGCGACGTTGTGTTTGCGCCGGTCGTTGGGATCGCGGACCCGCTCGACATAGCCCGCTTCCTCGAGCTCGTTGAGCCAGGTCACGATCGTGTTCTGTGTGGTGCGCAAGGTGTCGCACAGGTTCTGTTGCGGCAAAGCCCCGCGGTCTTCCAAGGTGGCGAGGAGGTAGACCTGCTTGGAGTTCATCCCGAGGGCCTCCTCGTGAACTTTGGCGTGCACGCGTCGAACCAGACGCGTCATATGGGGGATCGGGTAGGTCGCACGGGAGGCCACGGTCCCAACGAATATAACGCACGGCCACGGTCTTGCCGTGTATGCCCATGGTCTTGTCGGCGTTGATAGTCACAACTACTGTGACTATCATGGACATCGACACGACCGCACCGCGGCCTTCGCGCCGCCGGTGGATTGCTTTGTTTGCCGTGCTCCTGGGTCAATTCATGCTGGTGCTGGACGCGACGGTGGTGAACGTGGCACTGCCGGCCATGCAGGCGGACTTGCACCTGCCCCAAGCCCAGCTCACATGGATCACGAACGCCTATTTGATCGCGTTCGGCGGCTTCTTGCTGCTCTTCGGGAGGCTGGGCGATCTTCTGGGCCGGCGGCGAATCTTCTTGCTGGGCCTGGGGGTATTCACCCTGGCGTCGGCGGCATGCGGCCTCACGCACGACGCCACCACCCTGATCGCCGCGCGATTTCTGCAAGGCATCGGCGCCGCGGCCTCGGCGGCGGTCGTCCTGGCGATCGTGGCCATCGAGTTTCCGGAGCCGGCGGAGCGCACGCGCGCCATGAGCGGGTACATGTTCGTGAGCGTCTCGGGGAGCTCCGTGGGGCTCTTGCTCGGCGGGGCGCTCACGCAGATGGTCGACTGGCATTGGATCTTCTTGATCAACATCCCCATCGGCCTGTTCGGCATTCCGCTCGGGCGGGCGGTGCTGCGGGAGAGCCCGGCGCCCGGGATTCGCAATGGCGTCGACGTGACGGGCGCCATCATGGTCACGGCGGCGGCGATGCTGGCGGTCTATGCGCTCGTCGAGGGCTCGAACCACGCGTGGACCTCGGGCGCGGTGCTGGTGCCGGCGGCCATCGCGCTGATCACGCTCGCGCTCTTCTTCGTGCTCGAGGCGCGCATCGCGAACCCCATCTTGCCGCTGCGCATTCTGCGGGTGCGAAGCTTGATGGTGACCAGCGTGGTGCGCGGGTTCATGATCATGGGCATGTACGCGGTGTTCTTTTTCGGCTCGCTGGAGCTGGCCCAAACCGCGGGGTTCGGGCCGCTGGACGTGGGCCTGGCGTTCTTGCCCATGACGGCCACCGTCGGCATTCTTTCGCTCGGGCTGAGCGCGCGCCTGGTCGCGCGATTCGGGGCACACAGGGTGCTCCTAGGCGGAATGGCGCTCATCGCGCTGGCGCTCCTGTCCTTCGCGCACCTCTCGCCCTCGGCGCCCTACTGGCCCTGGCGTTTCGGCTCGTACACGCTGCTCGGCCTCGGCGCAGGCAATTCGTTCTTACCGCTGCTCACCATCGCCATGTCCGAGGTGCCATCGGCCGACGCAGGCCTCGGCTCCTCCATCGTCAACCTCTCCCAGCAACTCTCCGCCGCCGTCGATCTGGCGCTCCTCGCCACCGCCGCATCCCAGCGCACCGACCACCTCCGCGCCGATCACGTCACCTCCGCCGAAGCGCTCGTCGGTGGCTACCACTTCGCATACACCCTCGCCGCCATCGGCGTGCTCGCGGGCCTCACCGTCGCCGCGCTCTTCTTGCGCCCGCGCCCACGCCCTCGCGAGCAAGCCACACCGCTATCATCATCCACCGTATAACTCCCGCAACCGCGCCACGCTCTGCACGAGCCCATTTCGCTGAAGCGCGTCGAGCACCTCGGCCACGGTCTTGGGAGGATTTTTGAGCGAGGCCGCTTGCTCTTGCAACGCCCCGCAAATCGCAGCCGGCGCGAGGTCGATGCTGTCGAGAACGAAGTCGTCGGGGTGCACGGCTTCCAATCCGAAGGGCTCGAGCTTGGGCTTCGGAAAATCATCGAGGTTGGACGTCACGATGACTTGGGCACCTGCTCGGATGGCCGCAGCAACGACGTGGCGATCGTCGGGATCGGGCAGTTGAACGCCTGCGATGAGCTCCTCGTACCCCGAAACGAGCACGTCCGGGATCGCTTGGTTCATCATCTGGCGCGTGCGCGCAAGATGCACGGGCTGAAGGTCGGAGCGATCCCGCAAGATGCTGCGGAAGCACTCGTCGAGGATGGTCTCGCTCCAATGGGCGCGAACGAGGCCCGTCCGTGCGATGCGAATGAGCAAGTCGCGCATGGGCGCGGGATAGAGCACGCACGCGTCGTAGAGGACGACGAACGCCATCGGCCCTAGGTTTACAGCGTCGACCTCGGTTCGTCGCGCTTTGCCTTATTTTTTCGGTGCTTGTGCTATCCGCGACTCAGGCGTGGCGGGCTTATCTGTTTCGTTTATTGCGATTATTTGGGTTCTGGCTATAACGAATGGCTCGAGGATGGAGAAGCCGATGCAAACGAACGCGCTCAAGGTTCCGTCGCGGCGAGACTCGCAAGAGGCGCAGGAGGCGTTGCGTCTTTTGAACGGGCTTCGACGCCAAAAGCAGCACAAGCTTCCGCGCGTGCGGATCCGTCCGGAGGGATCCCATGCCGATGTCGCGGTGGCATTGCCCATGGAGGCGTTCGAGCTATTTCTGGAGATCCTCGGCCAGATGGCCAACGGCAACGCCGTGACGATCATCCCGGTGCACGCCGAGCTCACGACGCAGCAGGCGGCCGAGCTCCTCAACGTGTCGCGCCCTCACGTGGTTGCGTTGCTCGAGCAGGACAAAATCCCGCATCGCATGGTGGGCACCCATCGCCGCATCCGCGTCGCCGATTTGATCGAGTTCAAACGCAAGGACGACGCGGAGCGCGAAGCCGCCCTCCAAGAGCTCTCGGCCGAAGCCCAAAAGCACGATCTCGGCTACTAACGCCGCCGCATATACGATGCACAAGGCTCGAGCCCCAACCTACGCCGGACGTCCATCAAGCCGGTTCGGCAACGGGGTTCCCTTCGTGCTCCCCGCGGCGCGCACGAAGCGTGATTTACAGGCGGACGTCGATGTAGAGGCCGCGACGTAGATCTTGGAGCCAGATTTTGCGCTGGCGCTCGATGACTTCGCCCATGGCGCGCTCGCGCATGAGGGGCTTCACGTCTTCGAAGGTGGGGATGTGCGGGCCCTTGGCGAGGTAGGTGATGACGAAGGCTTCGGAGCCGAAGGCCATCGGCTCGGAGACTTCGCCTTCTTTCAAGGCCTTGGCGGCGTCTTGCAGGGCGGGGAGCAGCGCGGAGATAGGCTGCGAGCCGCTCGAGCCGCAGTTGGCCTTCGTGCGAACGTCTTCGGAGTATTGGGTCACGAGCTTGCAGAAGTCTTCGCCGGCGCGGGCCTTGCGCACGATTTCATGCGCCAGTTCTTCGCGCTCTTTGAACTCGGGCTCGCTCGCGTTCTGCGGCAGGCGCAGCGCCAAGAGCCGCAGATCGACGGCGCGCTCGTCGCCCATTTCTCGGACCCAGCGGCTGTAGACGGCGCGCACGTCTTCTTCGCTCACCCGCACCCGCGGCATCACCCGCAGCTGAATGAGCTTCCCCTCGAGCACCTGCCGGCGCATCTCTTCGCGGTAGTCTTGCTCGCTCAAACCTTGGCGCCTGGCCTCGGCGAAGAACTGGGGCAGCGACAGGTTGTAGGCTTGCGCCCTCTGCCGGATGGCGCCGTCGATCTCCTCGGTGGTCACCGCGATGCGCGACTTGTCGGCGTTCTGCTCCTCGAGCCGCTCGTCGATCATCTTGTTGAGGAGATCGCGGTACAACTTGGTCTCTTCGGCCGCGCGCTGCGTCGGATTGAGCCCCTGGCTGTACAGAATGTAGAGCGAGGGCCGCGCGCGCTTGCGCAGATCGGTCAGCAGGATCGGACGCTCACCGACCACCGCCACCACACGCTCGACGATGGATGCGTCGCTCGCTCCAGTGAAGGTCGCGCTCGCCGACAAGGCGGCCGAAAATGCAAGCCATCGAAGAAAACGTCTCACGGAAGCTGGTCCTATCACACCTGCGGCGACTTTAACTATTGCACGGTAAAGGTACCGAGCTCGAGCCGGTGATCGTCGACCTTGCTCTTGCCGGGGTCGACCACGAAGATCCGCTTTCCATTCCCGCGAACCCTCCAAAGCCCCACGTGAACGGTCCACGTCCGACGGGCCGCATCGTAGGGGATGGTCATCTGGACCACGTCCCGGAGCGTCTTGCCCGGGGGCGCCTTCTCGAACGCCAGCACGTCCGAGATCATGACGTGATCGGCGCGAAGCTCCTCGTTCGATCCCGAGCCGCCCCCGGACGCGGGGAGCACATGAACGAACACCCCCATTTTCGAGCCCACGTCGGGTGAGACCCTCCAGTCCAGCTCCAAGGTCACCACCGATTCGGGTGCCACGGAAGACGGCGTCACCTTGAAGGCCTCGAGGGTCACCCCCTCGGCGAACTGCGCGTCGATCCGGGTGGCGTCCGCCGGGGGAGCGTCCGCCACGATGTCCTCCCCCGTTGGGGTCTTCCAGTCCACCGACGGCGGCGAAGGTTCGTGAACCAGCGCCAAGGTCAAGGCCAGCGGCGCCAGAGGCAAGGCCACGGCGAGGGCGTACTCGCGCCCATCGAGCGCGCGTACGCCCGCACGCCGGCGCAAAAGCGCGATGAGGACGATCAGGGTCGTCAGCGAAATCGCGGCACCGCCCGTGGCCGCGCGCGGGAGGAAGCGAACCACGACATCGTGCGCCCCCGCGGGGAGGGCCACCGCCAAGAGCCCCTTCACGTTCTCGACCGTTCCCTCGCTGGTGCGCCACCCGGGGTGCCAGTTTTGATTGATGAACACCCGCCCCGGCTTGGTGAGCTCCGCGTGCAACGTGATGGCGTTCGGCGTCCAGCGCGTGCGGCTCACCGTACCGCCGGACGGGTCCTCCAGGTACTCCTCGGCCGGAAGATCGCCGCGTAAGAGCCGCGATTGCGGCACCGGGTACGCGTCGTAGCAGGAGAGGCAGCCGCGCTCCATCGGACCGTAGTACGCGAGCGCCCAGCGCGTACCGCGCGCCTGGCGGAAAGGTTGATCGACCGCGACCGGCGGCGCCACCATCGGCCGGCCGTTGGCCGCCGCGTGATGGTTGGCGATGAGCGGCTGCAAATTGACCGCGAGGAGCAAAGGCGCGAGGGCCGCAAAGACCACGACTTGGAGCGTCGGCGCATACGCGCCATGCGCCCGCAAAAGAACCTGGAGCCGCGTGATTCCGAGGGCCGCCACCACGCTGACCAAGAGCGCCAAGAGCACCAGGAACCGCTCCGGATAGCGCAGCGCCGAGTAGATCGGCAGCTGCCGCAGCGCTGCGAAGAGCGACACCTTGATGCCGTAGCCCTGCGCCAGCCAGATCACCGCCGCGCCGGCGAGGACGTACGACCACATCTTCTTTCGCGCCAGCCCCGCCGCCACCGCCACGACGCAGAAGCCGCCCACCAGGTAGTTGCCGGCGATGGGAAAATCACCGTTTTCGTCGGGCCGGATCTGCCCGAGGAGCGCAGGAAAGATGTTCTTCGGATGGATCCCGGGCGCGCCCCCCACGATGCGCGGCGCCATCTGCAACGTCTGCAGCACGGGCCACAGCCGCGCGGCCGAGAGCCCGAGCGCCAGCACGAACGCGAGCGCCACCATCTTCATCGCGGCGAGCCGGCGGCCGCGCACCGAGGGGCGCGACACCAGGCCGTCCACGATCTCGTACGCGCAAAAGAGCGCCGAGAGCGGCGCCGTGTACGTGCCGCCGAACCCGATCATCCACGCGAAGGCCGCGGCCGTGATCACCACGCCCGCACGACCTCCGCGGCCGCCGGCCATGGCGCGCCGCAGGCCGAAGGCGGCCCATGGAAGCAGCTCGAAGCCAAAAAAGTTGTACCAGCCGAGGGCCGGCAGAAACGCAAAGAGACCGCTGGTCGCAAAAATGGGCGCCGAGAGGGTCGCGCCCAAATGCGATGCGCCGCGCGCCCGCACGTAGCGGTACGTCCCCTCCAGCCCGATCAGGATCATCGCAAAGGCGATGAGCGACTCCGCGCGCAAGGTCCCGAAGATCAGCGAGAGCAGGAACGTCGGCGACAGATGGCGGCTCTGGGGGGTGCCCAGAAGGTCCATGCCGCCGCAGTAGTAAGGATCCCACAGCGGCACTTGGCCGAACTGGAGCACCGCCTTTCGGGCCGACTCTTCGTACTGAACCAGCGGGTGCGAGTCGCGGTACGCGTTCAGCGAGCCGGCGAGGCGGAGCAGCGGCCAGGTGCACGCGAGCGCCACCAGCGCGAAAAAGAAGAGCCGAAACGGGGTGCGCGCTGCCTTGCGACCGAGCCACCCGAGCGCGCCGCGCACCCGGGCGGTCCACGCCGTCAGTGAATCGGGCGCGGACGGCACGGTGGCACGAAGGGATTGAGCGAGACGTTGGCGGGCGCCGGCCATTGGCCGTGCAGCCCCTGGTCGGAGGCGAGGAGCACGTCGGGGAGACGGATCCCGTCGCGGTTCGCGAGGGCGCGGGCGCGCTGGAGCTCGAAGTTGTGAAAGGCGTCGTCCTGCGACCAGAGATCCGCAGGGAAATCCTTGGCGGCGTCGCGGCGCATGGTTCGCTCCTCGCGCGCCAGCGACAAAAACACCGATGCGCGCTCGGCCTCCGTGGCCGGGCGCGCATCGGAAATCGGCGTGGCGGTCGACGCGCGGACGATGGCGACCGCGATGACCGCGCCGAAGAGGAGCCAGGGCGACCAGTGGGTGTACGAGAGCGAGCTCACACGCCTCACCTGCACAGGTGCCTCGGCGAACTGGTTTAGCGCTTGCTGTACTGGAAGCGCTTGCGGGCGCCCGGCTGACCGTACTTCTTGCGCTCCTTCTTGCGCGCGTCGCGGGTCAGGAAGCCGGCGCGCTTGAGGACGGAGCGGCGCTCCGGGTCCATCAAGCAGAGGGCGCGCGAGATGCCGTGACGCATGGCCTCGGCTTGCGCGGAGTGACCACCGCCCGTGACCGTGGCGACGACGTCGAACTGCTCGAGGGCCTCGATGAGCTCGAGCGATTGACGCATGACCATGCGCGAGGTCTCGCGTTCGAAATACTGATCCGCCGGCGTGTCGTTGACGGTGATCACGCCCGTGCCGGGCTTGACCCAAACGCGCGCGATGGCGGTCTTGCGCTTGCCAGTGGAGTAGGTGCGGTTGTCGGTGGCGGCCATGGCTTAGAGTGTGACCTTCAGGGGCTGCGGTTTCTGCGCGGCGTGGGGGTGATCCGGCGTCGCGTACACTTTGAGTTTGGTCAGCATTTCGCGACCGAGCACGTTCTTGGGCAGCATGCCCTTGACCGCCTTCTCGATCGGAAAAGCAGGCTTGCGCTCCAGAAGGTGCCGGTAGCTCTCGGCGCTGAACCCGCCCGGGATGCCCGAGTGCGAGTAGTAGAACTTCTGGTCGAGCTTGTTGCCGGTCAGGCGGATCTTGTCGGCGTTGACCACGATCACGAAGTCGCCCGTATCTTGATGAGGGGTATACGTCGGCTTGTGCTTGCCGCGGAGAACTCGAGCAATTTCGCTCGCCAGCCGCCCAAGGGGCTTTCCGGCCGCATCCACCACGTACCACGAACGGCTGGCTTGAGCCTGCGCCTTCGTCGCCGAAAATGTCGTCTGAGACATCGTTGAAACAGCCTTTCCTACGCGAATCGAGGGGTCCCTGCGGCTCCCCATCCGAGGGCGCGGGAACCTACGAGCCTGTGTGTGCTTTGTCAAGCGCCGTCAAAACAACCCAATCGCAAAGTGGAAGGCGCCAAAGTCCTCGTAGGCTTTGCGACGGGTGAGGTTGATACCATAGTCGAAGACGAGCGGGCCCACCGGAGTCTGAAATCGCAAACCGGTCCCAACCGTTACCCGCATCGGAAATCCGTGCTCGAACGGGTACGTGGGGTCGACCCAGAGGTTGCCCACGTCGGTGAACAAGGCCGTCTCGATGGCGCCCTTGATGGGGATGCGCAGCTCGAACTTGGGGTTGATCATCAAGTTGCCCCCGCGGATGGCGATCTGCTGCGCGGTCAGCCGCGGCGGCTCGCCTGCCGGCGGCGCGGGCTTGCCCTGGTCCTCCTCGATGCGGTCGGCCAGGTCCTGGGGCATCAGCGAGTCCTGCGGAAAGCCGCGCATCGACTCCACGCCGCCCAAAAAGAAGAGGCGATCGGGGTACGTCTGCGAGTTGGGGACGAGCTGCATGTTGAGGCCCAGGCGGAGCTCCGCCGCGAAGGTGAGCCGCTTCCCCAGGGGGAGATAGCCGGCGATGACCTCCGAAAAGCGCAGAAAATGGCCGTCTTGGCTGGCGCGCGCGTCCTTCTCGGGGTTGCACGTCGTGGGGTTGTCGCACGTCAGCTTGACGTTCACCGGCTTCCAGTCGACGTGCTCGATGCCGCTCACGAAGTACGTGCCCTTGTGGGCGCTGAAGGAGTTGTCGCGGCGGTCCCACGAGACGATGGCGCGCTGCGAGAAGGCGATGCTCGTCCCATCGGGGACGCGCAAGATGCGCGCGAGATCGCCGCCGCGCGCGCCGAGGTTCTTCAAATACTCGTCCAGGCTGCCCACGTTGAAGACCTTGGCGTCGTTCTGCTCCGCCGTGGGCGAGACGAGGATCGTGACCTGGCGCACGGGCTTGTACGTCACGTTGGGGATGATGGCCGCCTTGGTGAGCACGAAATCGCGCTGCAGGGCGCGCGAGTACACGCCGTCGATGCCGGAGCGCACCAGCGGCCCCAGGCCCATCTCCGGGAACTCGCCGCGTACCGTGATGCGCCCGGCCACGCGGCTGATGGCCCCGCTCTCGCGCTCCAGCCCCTGAAAATTCTTCTTCACCTGATCGTCGAGGATGAGCGCATCGGGCAGATACGAGACCTGCACGCGGGTGGAGACGGCGATGGCGGTGCCGAAGAGGTTTCGATCGCCGATCTCCGTGGTCAGACGAAAGCCCTCACCGGTCGAGAACCCGGGGCGAACCTCCACGAACTTGGGGACGGCCTCGGCCAAGGTGATGACCACCGTTTTGTTCTTCGCGGGCACGTACGGATCGGCGAGGGCGACCTCGACGCTGCTGAAGACGTTGAGGGTGGCGATGCGCTCCTGGGTCTTTCGGATCAAGCTGGCGCGGTACGGCTGCCCGAGCTCCAGGGCGATGCGGCGGCGGATGACGCCCTCGCGCGTCAGCTCGTTTCCTTGCAGCACGATCTGCCGGACGATGACCTGCTCGCCCTCGGTGATCTCGAACCGCACGCGGGCGCGCGTATGGTCGAGCGACTCCTCGAGGTTGTACTTCACGTCGACGAAGGCGTAGCCCTCCTCGCGGTACACATCGAGCAGCTTGCGGCGCGCCTCCTCGAGCTGGATGGTGTTGGCCGGCACGCCCAGCTCGAGGGCGGCCGCGCGCGCGAGGGTCCGCTCGGAGATGGCGCGCGCGCCGCTGAAGGCCAGATCGTAGAGGGTGGTGCGCGGCCCGAGCTTCACGGGGATGCGCAGGATCATGCGGTCCTCGCACCGCACGCCGTGCGCGGGATCGGGCACGCACGTGAGGTTCGAGGGGAGCGGCGCGACCGGCAGCGGCAGGTTCGTCACGTCGTACGTGCAGATGTCGGGCGGCGGCGCGGGCAGCGGGACGGGGATGCAGCGCGACGCGAGCGACTTGCGATCGCACGCGCGCCGCACGATCTGCACCGGGCCGGCCTGCGCGTGCAGGAAGCCCTCGTGGCGATAGAGCTCCTGCACGTGCTCCACCGCGCGCCCGTACGTGTCCGCCACATAGGTTCCGTCGGGCTCGAGATCGACCGGCACGTCGCGCGTACCGCGCCCCGCCTTGGGACCCATCAGCGCGTCGACCCCGCGCGGATCGGGGCTCTTGATGATGTCGGCGCCCGGCAGCTCCTCCTCCAGGAAGCTGTCGATCTCGCGGCCGATGTCGGACACGCTCGTCGGCCCTCCCTCGGTCAGCTTGCGAACGTCGTCCTCGCGCAAGCAGGGGTAGGTGCGCGCGACCACGGCCACCCGCGAGCCCTCGGTGATCTTGAAGACGATGTGGTGCACGCGGTCGCTCGGCCCGCCGCGCTCTTCGGAGACCACCGCCACGTCGTAGTAGCCGCGCTTCTGATAAAATTCTCGAATCTTTTCGACGAGATGAATCGGGCTCAAATCCGCTTCTTTTTCGATCTCGAGGGCGGCGGTGAGGGCGTCTTGGTCGTAGTGATCGTTGCCCTCGAAGCGGGGTAGAAAGAGCTTGCCGGCCTGCACCCGCACCCGAAGCACGATGCGTCCGTCCGACTCCACCACGTCGTGCCACACGTCGGCTTGGTGGTAGCCGCGCGCGCGCAGGCGCGCCTCGAGCTGGCTGTCGGCCGCCTCGAGCGAGGTCTCGTCGGCGCGGTCGCCGGCCTTCACGCGGTAGGTGTCGTTGGTGGACGCGAGATCCTCGGGGACGGCGTCGTAGACGTAGAAAAAGCGGCGGGCGACGATGCGTGGCTCGCCGTCGCGGATCGAGAGGACGACGCCGATGCGCATCGGATCGTCGGTGGAGGCCGTCTCCAAGGCGATGGTCGCCCGCGGGTAGCCATGGCGGGCGAGCGCGATCTCCATGCGCTCTTGTTTGTCGGCCAGATCGGCGCCCACGAACTCGCCGCCCTCGACCAAGTCGGCTTCGCGCAAGAGCTCGTCGCGGTCGACTTTGACCCCGCCCATGTGGAAGCGCAAGGTCTCGATGATCTTGCGAACCGCCACCTCGACGACCATGCGGCACCCTGCGCCGTCCGCTTTTCCGGTCACGTGGCCGCGGGCGAACTGACCGCGCTCGAGCAGCTCCGAGAGCGCGCGGCGCCCGGCGGCCTCGGTGAACGGCTCACCGGGGCGGACGGTGATCACCTTGGGAAGCTTCGTCAGCC
Organism: Sorangiineae bacterium MSr11954; assembly: GCA_037157815.1. Lineage (NCBI taxonomy): Bacteria > Pseudomonadati > Myxococcota > Myxococcia > Myxococcales > Pendulisporaceae > Pendulispora > Pendulispora albinea. The sequence continues at coordinate 824,546 of CP089984.1, read as the reverse complement.
CCCACGCTTCGCCCTCGAGCTCCGTATCGATGGCCGTGATGGGGCGGCCCACGCACGGGTCGTCCTTCACCCGCGGCGGCAGGATCGGCATGGGCGCGGGCGGCGCCGGAAGCTCGGGGGGCGTGAGCACCTTGACCTCGCCCCGAGCCTTCGCGCCCGGCGCCGGCCCGCTCGGAGCGCTGGGCGGGGGCGCCGCGTGCGCAAGACGGCCTGCCGGGGTGGCGGAGACCAGCAAGGTGACGACGAACAGGAGGGGGAAGAGAAGGAAGACGCGCAGAGGGCGATCTCGCTTACTGGAACTCGAGCCGCCATCGCAAGTCGAGGCCAAGGTTCCCGATGTTCGAGGAGGATACGTCATTGACGTTGTCGTAGGAGCCGAGAACGCTGGTCCGCTGGCTCAATCGCCACTCGATGTTGGACCGGAGCTCGCGATCCTCGGACAAGCCCGTGGTCACGCTGGCGCGGATATCGTCGGTGATGCGCTTGCCGATGGTCACCTGGGGCTCGGTCCGCCCGCTGCGCGACGAGTAGCCGCTGCCAAAGCGGAAATCGTCGATGACGGGGATGGCGCTGGTGACCGCGCGATCGGCGCCCGTGGCGGTGGACAAGGCCTCGAGGGCCACGCCCGCGCCCAGGGCCGCGCCGCCGCTTTGTTGCAGCTGGTCGACCTCCGTGCGGGTCATGCCGACGGTGAGCAGCAGCACGATGTCCTCCTGGGAGAGCGGGGGATCGCTCGTCAGATCCAGGCGGAGGTTGTCGGTGTCGCCGTAGGCGTGGAGTGTGATGCGCCATAGTCCCGCGGTTCGCCCCCCCGCCCCGCCGGCCGCCGCCGACGACGATCCGTAGCGACGGTACTCGGTCGTGGCCACCACGTCGATGTTCGGGTCGATGCGCGTGGGATCGTCGAATCGAACCACCGCCTGCCGCACCTCGAACTCCGTGGACCGAAAGCGCACCCGGCCGCCCTGCTGCGCCCGCACCTCGCCCCGAAGCCCCATGCGCTGGTTGGTGCCGGTCACCCGCAGGCCCGCCGGATCGATGTTGAGCTCCACCTCCGCCAGGTTGTTGTGGATGCGCAGAGGACCGCGGTTCTTCACCTGGATGTCCAGGTTCACCGCGTCGAGCGAGGGATCGTAGCTCTCGACCACCGTCCGCTTGGCGCGCATGCCGAGGGCGCTCAGATCGGTGGTGAGCGAGATGGGCCGGGTGTACTCGCCCGACGTGAGGAGCACGTCGCCCACGATTTGAGGCAGCGGCGCCTTGGCGTCGGCGCGGGTGGAGGGCGCGGCCACCTGCAGCAAGAGATCGGCGTCGAGGGTGGTGGCGATTCCATCCCAGGGGGCGAGCCGCAGGTTGCGTCCCCGCAGATTGACCTCGCCCGCCCCCACGGTGAAGCCCGAGATGGGCAAGTGCCCGGTCACCGCCACCGTGCCCCCGGCGAACTTGGCCGACCCGCGCGAGATGCGCACCTCCGACGAGTCGGCCTGCACGTCCAGCTCGACCGCGGTGATGGGCCCCGGCAGCCCATCGACGATGAACTCGCCGCCCCGCACGCTGAGCACACCGTTCATCTCCGGCGCGCTGGCCTTGCCGGTCACATAGAGCGAGCCCCCCAAGGTGCCCTGCGCGCGTTCCAGCTTGGGCACGGCGCCCACCAGCACGCCCAAGTCGATGGGCATCAGCTCCGCGTTGAACGCCAGCTCCGGCGCCGTGCTCCATTTTCGCGCGGCGCCGCGCACGGTGATGGTGCCGCGCAGCCCCTTGCCGGCCTGCAGATCGAAGGTCAGCGGCGGCACGCCGATGGTGTTGTCCTTGACATAGACCACGGAGCTGGTCGGGCGCATCGTCACCTTTTGACCGGCGCGGCCCAAGGTCATCGACTCGGGGACGAACGAGAGCTCGGCGTGCGCCAAGTCGTTCTGGCGCACGCGCGCGATGGTCAGCTCGCCCGAGAGCTCGCCCTCGAGGGGTTGGGGCTGCGCCGCCGCCTCCACGTCGTCGGTGGCGACGGGCGGCTTGGCGACGCGCAGCAAGGCGCCGAGGTCCAGCTTCTTCGCCGCGAGCTTGCCGGTGATCAAGGCGTTCTTTTCGCGGGTCATCACGAAGTCGGAGGCCTTGAGCTGCCCGCCGAACAGATCGCCGCTCACCCGGTATTCGCCCGCAAACGCGCCCGGATCGTAGGTGGCCTTGTCGAACTCCGGGTACATGGGCGCGCCGCACGCGGTCTTGCCGATGGACTTTTTCAGCTCCGGCTCCTGCTGGATCATCGCCACGTCGACGTGCGAGCCGGCCAGGCGGGTCCCGCGCACCAAGAGCGGCGTGATGTCCATATTTCCTTGGACCTTGTAGGCGTCGATCGTCCCGCTCACCTGCGCGAAGCCGGAGACCGACCCATCGATCTCGGCGCCGGCCGAGCCGAGGGATTGCACGCGCGAGAGCGGGATCCCTTGCACGACCACGCTGCCGTTCAAGTTTCCATGATCGACCTTCGCCGAGCCAAACACGGTGCCCACAGCGATGCCATCCGGCTTGGGCCGCACTTTGCGCAACGTCGCCGCGTGCACGTCGATGCGGGCGCCGTTCAGGCCCGCCAGGCGATCGATCCACTCGTAGTTGAGATCGAGATCGCCGTCGTCGAAGGCCTCGCCAAAGAGCTTGACGTCGCGCATGTGGGCGTGGCCGGCGATGTCCAGGTAGCCGCCCTTGCACCGATCCTGCGGGCCGCCGAGGGCCACGTGGAGGGTGGAGTTGGTCGTGAAGATGCCGTCGATTTCGGCGAAGCGCGGATCCTCGTCCATCTGGAAAAGGTTGAAGAAGTCGCGCACGGCAAAGCCATTGGAGGCGACCACCGCGTCCATCAACATGTTGGCCGCGCCGCCGAAGTCGAGCTTGCCCGAGGGCATCTCGTAGCTGCTCTTGTTCTTCGTCGCCTTCACCCCGGTGAGCTCCACGGTGAGCCCCCGCAGGGTCGCGTGCCCCGCGGTCACATGGCCGAAGGGGATGCCGCTGAGCACGAAGTCCTCGATGGAGGTGTCGGCCTCGAGGCGCGGATCGCCGAAGAGGCCGTTCATCTTCACGCTCGCCTGCGCCTTGCCGGAGATGGGGATCGAGCCGAGCGGGCTGATCTCCGACAGGTCGACGATGGCTTGCGGCACGTCGACCACCAGATCTTCGTGAAAGCCGATGGAGGCAAAGCCGCCCTCGATGGTGCTCTTGGGGAGCGTGGCGCGAATGGCCTTGAACTGCAGCGCGTCGGGCCGCACCGCGATGTGCGCCGCGAGCTGCGCCTCCTTGACCCCGATGGCCCGCTGGCGCGCCGGATCGTCCACCGCCTTGTCGAACACCGCCAAGTTCGGGGTGTGCGCCGTCATGTCCCCGTCGAGCCGCAAGGGTTCGATGGTGCCGCCGAAGTGGGGGACCTTCACCTCCTTGAGATCCCAGGTGACGTGCGGGTGCTGGCTCACGCCCAGCTCGCGCATGAGCGTGGTGAAGCTCGCGTCCTTCACGTCCACGGTCGCGTGCAGCGGGATCCCTTTGACCAGCGGTTCCACTTGAACGTTGGTGAGGGTCGCGACGCCGTCCGCGATGCCGATGGTGGTGCGCGGGCTGGTGATGGCCCCCTTGGTGACCGCGATCTCGCTCTCCAGCTCGCTCGCAAGCTGATATTTTTCGATGCGCAAACGGTGCCCCCGGATTTTGCCGTTCACGTCGGGGAAGCTCATCCCCTCCAGGTAGCGAACGTCGGCATCGACCGAGATCCAACCGTCGGTCTCGGGAAAGGGCCCCGCCTTGGCGCCGATGGCCAGCGGCGTGCGCGCGGTGACGTGCCCCTCGACATGGGGCAAATCCCCCGGCTTCGTGGGCAGCCGAACGGTGGTGTGCGTGAGCGCGAGCTCCACGTTGCGCGGGTCCTCGTCCGGGAGCTTGCACGGCGGAGCGCTCCCCGCGCCCGGATCGAGATCGGCCGCCCCCAGGATCTGCAGCCGGTGAACGGCGATCGCGCGCGGATCGACGCGCACCCGGCCGTCGATGAGGCAGAGGGTGTCCTCGTCGTGGGCGGTCATCTGAGGGGAGATCACGCGGGTGCGGGAGACGTGCGCCTTGCCCATGCGCAGCGCGATCTCGAGGGTCGCGCCCTCCTGCGGATCGTCGTCCGAGGTGACGTCCACGTCGAAGCCTTGCGTCTTCAGCTTCACCCCTTCGATATCGAGGTCGAGCTCGCCGTCGGTGATGGCAAAGGAGCCCGAGGGCACGTGCAGCGGCCCCGAGGGCTTGTTCGGATCGCTCTTGGGCAACTCCAGCCCCAGGTTCGCGAGCTTTCCGTCCTTGAGGACCACGCGGACTTTGGGGCCATCGATGTCGACCTGTTCGATGGCCAGCTTGCCCGACAGCAGCCCGAAGAACTTGGGGCGCACGGCCACGCGCTGGGCCACCAAGAGCGGCTCCCCCCCATCGTTCGACTCGACCCGAACGCCGCGAAGCTCGATGGACAGCGGCCACAGCCTGGGCACCACGTCGTACTCGGCCACGATGCCCTTGGAGCGTATGAGTTGGTCGAGCTGCGAGGTGGCCCACCGCTGGAGAAACGTCGAGCGGACGGCCAGCACCACCAGCGGCGGGAGCAGCGCGATCACCGCCAGGATCACGCAGAGCACGCGCGAGATCGACCGGCCCCAGTCGCGTTCCCGCCGCCGCCGAGGGCGCGGCAGAGGGGGCAGGGCGCTACTGCGGGGTTCGTGGTCCATGCTCGGGGGGGTCAACTGTAGTCGTGAACACGTATTGTGCCCATTTTGGTCCGATTCGTTTTAGACGAAGCTCCCCATGCGTCGCCGCAGTTTAGGAGTACTGAACAAAGAGGAGCTTGTCTCGGAGCGGATCTTACGGGTCGAAAAACTCGATCCGGCGGGCGTGGTCCGCGTCCTCGAGCCCTTCGTGAACGACCGCCGGCGCGCGCGGCTCCTGGACGTCATCGGCCAGCGGATCGGGAGCATCGCGGTGCTCTTCGAGTCGCCGCACGATCCCCACAATGGCGCGGCGGTGCTGCGCACCTGCGAGGCGTTCGGCATCCAGCGGCTGCACGTCATCGAGTCGCGCGAGGCTTTTCTGGCGGCGGCCTCCGTGGCGCGCGGCGCGGAGAAGTGGGTCGATATCGTCCCCCATCGCACGGTCGAAGGGGCGCTCGACGCGGCCAAGACAGCGGACCTGGAATTAATCGCTACCCACCCCCAGGGGGAGCTCGCGCCGGAGGATCTGGCGCGGATCCCCCGGTTTGCCCTGGTCCTCGGCAATGAGCGCGACGGAATCAGCGCCCGCCTCACGGCCGCGTGCCCGAGGGCGGTCCGGGTCCCCATGCGGGGCTTCGTGGAGAGCCTCAATGTGAGCGTCACGGCCGCCATTCTACTGGCGGGCGCCACGCATGGCCGCCCGGGGGATCTCGACGAGGCGGCGCGGCTGCGCCTCTACGCCCGAGGTCTGTACCTCTCGACATCGCATGCGGACGACCTCCTGGCGCAGGCGGGATTTTCGGTATAGTCAGACCCCCATCATGACGGAGAAGGAAGTGAACAACGCGGATGAAGCCATTGGTCCCTCCTCCCCCGACCTCGGGGAGGAAAAGGATGCGAGCGTGAGCACCTCGAGCACCACGAGCAACGCTCCGAAATCGACCGGTGAAGCCGGCGAGGCGTGCGAAGACGCGCTCGCCGAAGCCCGCCTCGAGGCCGCGCGCCTCAAGGACATGTGGATGCGCACGGCCGCCGAGTTCGATAATTTTCGAAAGCGTTCGCGGCGCGAGACCGACGACGCGCGAAAGCTCGGCCAAGAGGAGATCCTGCGCGAGCTGCTCCCCGTGTTCGACAACATCGAACGCGGCATCCAGGGCGCCCAGCGCGCCCAAGAGGTGAAGGCCGTCGTCGACGGGCTGCAGATGATCCTGAAGCAGTTCGAGTCGACCCTCGGCAAGATCAACATCAAAAAGGTGCCCTCGGTCGGCACCCCGTTCGACCCCGCGGTGCACGAAGCCATTCAACAGGTCGAGACGGATCAACACCCCAGCGGCACCGTGATTTTCGAGGTGCAACCCGGCTATTTGCAGGGCGAAAAACTGGTTCGCGCGGCGATGGTCGTGGTGGCAAAAGCGAAGAGCGTCAACGCAACCGGTCAAGACGGAAGCGCGAACGGAACGTCGTGAGCGCCTAATTTTGCCGGGCTCGTCCCCGCCTCCTGCTACATTTGGAGGTGGGGAGAGTCGGCAGGATGGAGAAAGCGAACATTTCGGACCTCGTTTATGACTGGAACGAGGTCGAGCGAAAGGGGCGTCTCATCCCGAAGGGGTTTACCTTCTTCGACGAAACACTGCGGGATGGGATCCAGAATCCGTCGGTGATCGATCCATGCATCGAGGACAAGCTCGTCCTCGTGCACCTGATGGACGACCTCGGCATCGCCGCGGCCGACATCGGGCTTCCGGGCGCCTCCAAGCGCGCCTTCGATCATTGTCTGCGCATCTGCAAAGAGATCGTCGACAACAAGTTGAAGCTCCAGGTGGCCTGCGCGGGGCGCACGGTGACGAGCGACATCACGCCGATGATCGAGCTCTCGCAGCGCGCCGGCATCCCCATCGAGGTCTACGCCTTCATCGGCTCGAGCCCCATCCGCCAGTACACCGAGGAGTGGGACGTCTCGCTCATCGCCAAGCGCAGCTGCGAAGCCATCGACGTGGCGGTCAAGGCGGGCCTGCCGGTCGCCTATGTGACCGAGGACACCACGCGCTCGCGGCCCGAGGTGCTCACCACCTTGTTCCGCGCGGCCATCGACCACGGCGCCACGCGCATCTGCCTGGCCGACACCGTGGGGCATGCCACGCCGGACGGGGTGCACAACCTGATTCGCTTCACGAAGGACGTGATCATCGGCTTGGGCGCCACCAACATCGGCATCGACTGGCATGGCCACAACGATCGCGGCTTCGCCCTGGAGAACGCCATCTGGGCGCTGGAGTTCGGGGCCGATCGGGTGCACGCGACCGCGCTGGGCATCGGCGAGCGGGTGGGCAACGTGGCCATGGAGCTCCTGCTCATGAACATGAAGCTGCTCGGCCAGCTGGGCGACCAAGATCTGACCAAGCTGCTCGAGTACGTCGAAACCGCCGCGTCCGCTCTCGGGTGGCACATTCCCATCAACTATCCGCTGGTCGGCCGCGACGCCTTCCGCACGGCCACCGGCGTGCACGCGGCGGCCATCACCAAGGCGCTGAACAAAGGCGACGATTGGCTGGCGGACCGCATTTACAGCGGTGTCCCCGCGGGGGCCTTCGGGCGTTCGCAAGAGATCTGCATCGGTTTCATGAGCGGCGCCTCCAACGTGAATCACTGGCTCCGCAAGCGCGGCATTGACGGCTCGGAGAAACTCGTCCAAGAGATCCTCGCGGCGGCCAAGTCGCAGGATCACATCATGACGGACGAAGAGGTCTTCAAGGTCATCGCGCGCGTCAACAGCGAAAACGGCAGCACCGTCGTTGGCGGCGAAGCACCCCGAAAGATCGCGTCGTCGTCGTAAACCGTTCTCGCGAGCTTTCATGCCTCTGGATCGAGCAGCGTTCGCGGCGCACGTCGCCGCGGGTTACAACCAAGTTCCGCTGGTGGTCGCCACCGACCGAGGCGCGCTCGGGCCCGTGGATCTCCTGCGCGCGCTGCCCGAAGAGCATCGCTTTTTGCTCGAGAGCACGCGCGTCTCGGAGGAGGGCCGCTACTCCATCCTGGGCGCGGAGCCCTTCGCGACCTTTCGCGCCAAGGGCCCCCGCTACTGGATCGGCGGGCGCGCGTTCGAGGGCGATCCCATCGCCGCGTTGAAGAGCGTGATGCAGCAGTGGCGCGGGCTCCGACTGCCCGGGATGCCGCTCTTCTCGGGCGGCGCCGTGGGCTTCTTCGGCTATGGCGCGAGCCGGTATTTCCAGGGTCTGCCGCCGCACCCCCACGACGATCTGGGGGTGGCGGACATCGCGTTTCACTTCGTCGACGCGTTCTTTGCGTTCGATCACGGAGCGGATCGCATCCTCGCGATCGCCACCGGCGACGACTACGATGCGTGCCAGAGGCGGGTGGATTCGCTGCTCGAGGTGATCGAGCGCGCGCGGCGGAGGTCGCGTTCGGCGGGTGCGCTGGCCGCGCCGGGCTCGCCGGCGGTGCGCGCGGGCGAGGCGTGGCGGCCGTCGGCGGCGTACACGTCGAACTTCACCAAAGAGGAGTACCTGGGCGCCGTCGCGCGAATTCAGTCGTACATCCGCACGGGCGATACCTACCAAGTGAACCTGTCGCAGCGGCTCGAAGCGGAGTACGGCGGCGGGGGGCTCGATTTGTACGAGACGTTGTCGCGCATCGATCCCGTGCATTTTGCAAGTTATTTTGCGTGGGGCGATCTGGAGATCGTGAGCGCCTCCCCCGAGCGCCTGGTGCGCGTGGAAGGTGGAAGGGCCTTCACCCGCCCCATCGCCGGGACGCGAAGGCGCGGCGGCGACGAGGAGAACGCGCGCTTCCTCCACGAGCTGCGCACGTGTGAAAAAGAGCTCTCCGAGCACGTGATGCTCGTCGACCTCGCGCGCAACGATCTCGGGAGGGTCTGCCGCTTCGGCAGCGTTCACGTCTCGAAGCTCATGGAGATCGCGAACTACGCGCACGTGATGCACATCGAGTCGGAGGTGGTGGGCGACGTGGCCCCGGAGATGGGCCTGATCGACGTCACGGCGTCCCTCTTCCCGGGCGGGACCATCACCGGCGTGCCCAAGATCCGCACCATGGAAATCATCGCCGAGCTGGAGCCGCACGCCCGCGGGCTCTACACCGGATCCATCGGATATCTCTCGTTTGCCGGGGAGATGGATCTGAACATCGCGATCCGCACCATCGTGCTCAAAGACCGGCGCGCCTATGTGCAAGTGGGCGGCGGGGTGGTCATCGACTCCGATCCGGAGCGCGAGTTCAAAGAGACGTTGAACAAAGCGCGCTCCTTGCTGCTCGCGCTCGGCCAAGCGGGCGCGCAGGCGCAGGCCGCGGCGGGCGCGCCCGCTAAACCAGCAGCGCGATCCGCTTGGCCAGCGCCAAGCCCAGAAGCCCCGCAACGAAGCACCCCACCAAGGTGACCCCCAAGTTGGCGGCGCCCGTGAGCCAGGCGGGCTGACGAAGCAGATGGGTCGTCTCCTGGTTGAAGCTCGAGTACGTCGTAAAGCCGCCAAGAAACCCCGTCGCCAAGGTCAGGCGCAAGGTGGGCGGGATCAGCGCGGTCGACAGCGCCAGCTCGGCGATGAACGACATGAGAAAGCAGCCCGCCACATTCACGAGCAGGGTGCCGTACGGAAAGCCCGTCCCCAAGGTCTTCGCCGCCCAGAGGCCCACCACGTAGCGGGCCACCGTTCCGAGTCCGCCTGCAAATCCGACGAGGAGTACCTGTGCCATCCTAGGTTGACCGGGGCTCGGGCTGCACCATACCTTGGAGGCTGGGGGTCTGCTCGAATTTCGTACGACGGCGAGCTCGCGCCCGCACACCGATCCAAGGAGATTTGGGATGGTCGCACCGGCTCTTCGCATCATTTCGCTCCTGCCCTCGGCCACCGAGATGGTCTGCGCGGTGGGGGCCGCCGCCGAGCTCGTGGGCATCTCGCACGAGTGCGATTATCCCGAGGAGATCCGCGATCGCCCGGTGCTCACCGCCGCGCGCATCTCGCCCCTCGGCACCAGCCGCGCGATTGACGCGGCCGTCCGCGCGGTGGTCCACGAGGCGCTGAGCATCTACGCGGTGGACGAGCGAACCCTGGGGGAGCTCGCGCCCGACGTGATCGTCACCCAAGATTTGTGCGAAGTGTGCGCCGTGTCGCTCGACGACGTGCGCAGCGCGGTGGCGCGACTCGCCCATCGCGACAGCGTTCGCATCGTGAGCCTGAGCCCGACCCGCCTCGAGCACGTGTGGGGCGACATCCAAACGGTGGCGAGCGCGCTCGGCCGCCCCCAGCGCGGCGCCGAGGTGCGGGCCGAGCTCGAGGCGCGTGTTCGTGCGATCGCGGAGCGCGCTGCGATGGCGACGTCGCGCCCGCGGGTGGTGTCGATCGAGTGGCTCGATCCGATCATGCTCGGCGGGACGTGGATGCCGGAGCTGATCGCGCTCGCGGGTGGAACGCCGGTGGGGGCGAGCGCGGGGCAGCCGGCGCCCACGGTGACGGCGGAGGCGCTCGCGAAGCTCGAGCCCGATGTCGTGGTGGTCAAGCCGTGCGGGTTTACCTTGGCGCGGACGATGGAGGAGCGCGGCATCATCGAGGAGACGATCGCCGGGGCGGTCTCGGCGGCGGGCTCGCGCATTTACGTGTCGGATGGAAATGCGTTCTTCAACCGCCCCGGCCCGCGCCTGGTCGAATCGCTGGAAATCATGGCGGCGTGCGTGCACCCGGAGCTGTTCGAAGACTTCGCCGTCAAGCACACCGCCGCGCTGCACGCGCTCCCTCTGCGCTGAGCGCGGGCGCCCCCGCTACCAAGAAATGGCGCCCGCCTGGTTCAACAGCGACTGGTACCACGGGGCCCAAGGCGTATTCGTCGCGGGGTAGTTCGCGAGCGGCTCGGTGGCGCGGCTCGCATCGTCGAAATCCCAGCCGCGCACGATCCGGCCCTCGCGGCGCCCCGCGGTGATGAACGCCGCGTTGCTCGCGTTCGACGCATGGAACCACGCCCCTTCGCGGAGCTCGGCGCTGTCGCCGGGCTGGAACTCCACGAAGGCCCACTGCGGATAACGAATGCGATCGCCCGAGATCCGGTCCGTCGTATAGCGAAGCGTCTCGGGCGGCGAAGCGCCATCGGCGCCCGTCCACACCGAGACGCGCTTCGTGCCGTGGCTCGCGGTGGCCACGTCGAAGCGCGGATCGGAGGTGCGGCCATGGGTCGCGCCATTCCAAGCCACGCGCAACGTCGCGGTGTTCAACGTACCCTCCCAGTCCCAATTCTGCTCGTTCGCCTGGCTGCGATGAACCTCGCGAACCTCGGCGCCGGCCGGATCGACGAAGCGCACCGTCGGCAGCACGCCGAGGTCGTACGGGCGGCTCGGCGACCACGCGATCTCCCCATCCGACCCCAGACGACCGACGTGGTACCAGAGGGTCGAGCTATGCTCGGCCTGGTGCACCTCGACGAGGAAGCCTTGGTCGTTGAGCGCCACCGCCGGGGTCTTCCCGGTGTCGTACCGGCCGTGCCGGCGCCATGTCACGCGCCCATCGGCCTCGTACTGCCCCGTCCAATACCAGAGCGTACCGCTGCCCGAATCGTGCACCTCGACCACCTGCCCGCGACCGTTGATCGCCACCGCGGGATGGTGCCCCACATCGCGCTTGTACGCGGCCCGCGAGCCGCCGTCGCCCGAGAGCAATGTCAGGATCCGGCCGCGCAGCTCGCCGATGGTTGGGAACGGCGCGGCGAGGTCTTTGGCGAAGAGCCATGGAGCACCCAAGGTGGAGCGCATATCCTCGTTGAGCGCCGCCAAGTTCCCCTCGGCGAACGAGGCGTTGTCCGTGAAATCGCCCTTCACGTCGAGCATCACCATCAGCGGCGCATGATCCGGATGCAGGCGCGACCACGCACCGATGGGCGCCAGCCAATCGCGCAGCTTGTTCGTCGCGGGATTGCCCCCGCCGTGATCCACCGCGTCGCCGGGCGCGTTGTGCCCAATCGAATAATCGCGCGCGCTCGCGAACCCGAGATCGTACACATCGAGCTCCAGAAACCGCACACCGCGATCGAGCTGCCCGAGGATCGGCCCTTTCGCGCCCTCGACATCGCCCGAATAACTGTTGTGCGTGGCCCGAAAGATGGCCGAGGCCAACGGGACATCGTCTTGGTCGTGCGCGACGAGCGGCATCTCCGCGCGCACCGGCTCGCGGCCTTCGAGCTCCGCGTCCTCCGCTTCCTTCCATGCGTCGGGATCCGCCGCGCTGCAGGCGACCGCAGCGAGAACGGGGAGCCAAATCGTCGCGGCCCGAAGGGTCACCGGGTTGAGCATGCGCACGAGCGTATCCTCGGGCGCCCGCGAGCTACGTGACAGTGCGGTTTCGGCTCGTCGAAATCTGCGGTTGCTCGGCCGCACACACGCGCATTCACAATGCGCGATTTTGCGCGGCCCAGAAATGTTGTACACCGCGACTCATGAGCCGCATTTATCGATCGTTGCCCCCCGCTGGAACCCGCATCGGCCTTGCCTTCTCGGGTGGCCTCGATACGCGGGCCGCCGTTGCATGGATGTCACGGCAAGGACTCGAGGTGTACGCCTACACGGCCGACCTCGCGCAGCCGGACGAAAAGAACCCCAACGATATTCCCCCCATCGCCACCGAGCATGGCGCGAAGGCGGCTCGGATCATCGACTGCCGCGAGGCTTTGGTGCGCGAAGGGCTCATCGCGATTCAGTGTGGCGCCTTTCATCTGTCGGTCGGCGGAAAGAAGTACTTCAACACCACCCCGCTCGGACGTGTGGCCACCACCACCGCCATCGTGCGCGCCATGCGCGAAGACGGGGTGAACGTGTTCGGCGATGGCAGCACACACAAGGGCAACGACATCCAGCGCTTTTACCGTTACGGGATCCTCGTCAATCCCGGCCTGCACATCTACAAGCCCTGGCTCGACCCGGCCTTCGTGTCGGCCTTCGGCGGCCGCAAAGAGATGAGCGAGTACCTGGTCTCCTTGGGCCTCCCGTACAAAATGGGCACCGAGAAAGCCTACTCGACCGACGCCAATGTGCTCGGCGCCACCCACGAGGCCAAGGATCTGGAGCGCCTCGACGTGGGCATGAACATCGTGGAGCCCATCATGGGCGTCGCGCACTGGAAGAAGGACGTCGCCATCGAGACCGAGCGGGTCACCCTCGAGTTCGAGGCCGGCCTCCCGGTGGCCGTGAACGGACAGCGCTACGGCTCGGCCTACGAGCTATTTGCATTGTGCAATCAAATCGGCGGCCGCCACGGGCTCGGCATGAGCGACCAGATCGAGAACCGGGTCATCGACGCCAAGAGCCGCGGCATTTACGAGGCGCCTGGAATGGCGCTTTTGCACATCGGCTACGAGCGGCTGCTTTCGGCCATCCACAACGAGTCGAGCACCGATCAATACGTCACGCACGGACGGCGCCTCGGCCGTCTCTTGTACGAGGGCAAGTGGTTCGACCCCGAGGCCATGATGATCAAGGACTCGCTCACCCGATGGATCGCGCCCACCATCACGGGCAAGGTCATTTTGGAGCTTCGCCGCGGCGACGACTACTCCATCCTGGAGACGCAGGCTCCGTACATGGCCTACGATCCGGACAAGCTCTCGATGGAAAAGGTCGAGAGCGCGTTCACGCCCGAGGACCGCATCGGCGCGCTGGAGATGCAGAACCTCAACATCGCCGACAACCGCGCGCTGCTCCTGCGCTGGATGCAGGCCGTGCAAGGGCTGCCTGCCGGAGAGAGCAGCAAGGTCGTCGCGCTCTTGAGCAACGGCGACACGAACGACGAGAAGTGATGTAGCAAATGGGGCAAGTCCGGATTACGGTCCACGTACGATGCTGGACTTGCCCCTTCCGAGACCCCTCCCCCACAACGAACCGGTACTGTCGTATGCGTCAGGCTCGCCCGAACGCGCTGCGTTGAAGGCTCGCCTCGCCAGCATGGCGAAGGAGCAGCCCGATGTGCCGCATGTGGTAGCCGGCAACGAGCTGCGGGATGGAGCGCCTTACGAGGTCCGCGCCCCGCACGATCACAGCCTCCTTCTCGCCACCTGCCACGATGGCGGCGCAGCCATCGCCACCAAGGCGATCGACGCCGCGCTGGCCGCGGCCCCCGGCTGGGCGGCCACCCCGTTCGAAGAGCGCCTGCGCATTTTCACGCGCGCGGCCGAGCTGCTCGCGGGGCCGTGGCGCCCGGTTCTCAACGCCGCCACCATGCTGGGCCAGAGCAAAACGGCCTATCAAGCGGAGATCGATGCGGCGTGCGAGCTCATCGATTTTCTGCGCTTCAACGTGGCGTACGCTTCGCGGCTGGTCGAGCAGCCCATCTCGCCCCCCGGCATCTCCAACACCCTCGAGCTTCGTCCGCTCGAAGGGTTCATCCTCGCCATCACGCCGTTCAACTTCACGGCCATCGCGGGCAACCTCCCCTCGGCGTGCGCGCTCATGGGCAATGTGGTCGTCTGGAAGCCGGCAGAGAACCAGAGCCTCGCCGCCTACCACACCATGCGCCTCTTCGAGGCCGCCGGTCTGCCGCCCGGCGTCATCAATGTCGTCTACGGCAACGGCGCCACCGTGGCCGGAACGTGCCTGGCGCGGCCCGAGCTCGCGGGCGTTCATTTCACGGGGTCGACCACCGTCTTTCAATCGATCTGGCGCACCGTCGGCGAGAACGTGGCGCGCTATCGAACCTACCCGCGCCTCGTGGGCGAAACCGGCGGAAAGGACTTCGTCTTCGCGCACACGTCGGCCGAAATCGAAGCGCTCGCCGTCGGCCTCGTCCGCGGCGCCTTCGAGTACCAAGGGCAAAAGTGCTCGGCCGCATCGCGCGCGTACATTCCGCGCTCCATCTGGCCGAAGGTGCGCGATCTCGCGGTCGACCACATCAAACAAATCCGCATGGGCGATGTCACGGACTTCCGCAACCTGATGGGCGCCGTGATCAACGAGCGCGCCTGGACCCGCCTGTCCGGCTGGCGCGAGCGCCTCGCCGGCGATCCCAAGGCGAAGATCCTCACCGGCGACGGTTGGTCGCGCGAAAAGGGTTGGTTCGCCGGGCCCACCTTGGTCGAGCTCTCCGATCCGGCGCACCCGCTGCTCGCCGAAGAGCTCTTCGGACCGGTGCTCGGCGTCTACGTCTACGACGACTCCACCGAGTCCGGGGTCGATGCGGCGCTCGATCTCGTGGACCGCACCAGCCCTTACGGCCTCACCGGCGCCGTGTTTGCGCGCGATCGCGCGGCGGTGGCCAAGGCCGGGGCGCGGCTTCGTCAGGCGGCCGGGAACTTCTATGTGAACGATAAGCCCACCGGCGCCGTCGTCGGACAACAGCCGTTCGGCGGCTCGCGCGCGTCGGGCACCAACGACAAGGCGGGCAGCGCGTACAACCTCCTGCGCTGGGCGAGCCCGCGGGTCATCAAAGAGACGTTCGTGCCGCCGACCGCCGTCGGCTACCCGTCGATGCTCGAGGAGTGAGCCAAGCGTCGACCGTCGTACGGCCGGCCCCGTGGCATCTCGCCGCGGGGCCGCGCGCGTTTGTGCGCCCTCGGTTTCGGCTCATGGCGAGGTCGCCCCAAGGACGGCTCCGACGCCTCGTTCGCGAGGACGACGCCCTTATTTGCGACGGCGACATCCTCGAACGCACCGGGTCGTTTTGATACGCTACGGAGCCTCGAGGACCGATGGATCCGACTCCGACCGCGCGGGAAGACCATGCGAATCGTACGTCGCCGCGAGCGGAGGCGGCGCCGCGTCTCGCGGAGGGTACGCTGTTCGCCGAACGTTACCGGATCGATGGAGTGCTCGGACAGGGAGGTATGGGTGAGGTTTACCGCGCGTACGATCGAACGTTCGAGCGCCGCGTCGCGCTCAAGGTGGTGCGGGTCGGGGCGTCCGAAATCGTCGGCGATCGCGAGACCGCAAAGCGCCGTCTTCTGAACGAAGCGCGTCTGGTTTCGGCGCTCGAGCATCCGCACATCGTGGCCATCTACGACGCCGGCGAGAGCGCGGGGCTCCCCTATTTGGTTCTGGAGCTTTGCGAGGGTGGCAATCTTCGGCACGCCATGCGGCAGGGGGCCAGCCAAGCCGATCGCTTGCGATGGCTCACCCAGATCGCGGAGGCGCTCGCGCATGCCCACGAGCACGGGATCATTCATCGCGACGTGAAGCCCGAGAACGTGCTCTTGACGGCCGAGGGAACCGCGAAGGTCGCGGATTTCGGGATCGCAAAGGCCCTGAGCAAGAGCCGCTCGGACGACAGCACGACACTGGGCATCGTGGGCACCCCGCGCTACATGGCGCCGGAGCAGCTTTTTGGCGGCAGCATCGATGCGCGCATCGATCAGTTCGCGTGGGGAATCGTCGCGTGCGAGCTCTTGTCCGACGTGCACCCGCGCGCCGGCGACGCCGACGAAGACGCCGCCAGCGCGGTCACCATCGCCCCCCGCGTGCCCAGGCACCTGCATCGGGTGTTCGCGCGCGCGATGGACACCCACCCACGCAAACGCTATCCCCATTTCCGCGCCCTGCTCGAGGATCTGCGCGAGCTTCCTCGGCGCCGCACATGGCCCGCCATCCTGGGTGCAGTCGCCGGCGTGGCCCTCGTCGGCGCGGTCCTCGCGGGTTGGCTCGGACGCGGCGCGCGCAACGAGCACGCGGACCAGGCAACTCGGTCGCCCGTCGCGACGGACGCTCCCCTCCCCTTCGACGCAGCCAAGACGGATGCCGCCATCGTCGCCCGCTGCGCGCCGCCCGCGCGGCACCATCTCGCTGCGGGTCTGCAGTTGTGGCGGGACGCCTCGCTTTGGGAAGCCGCCGCCCGATTCGACGATGCGACCAAGGCCGATCCGGAGTGCGCCTCCGCCAGCGTTTATTATCTGATCACCGCGAACCGCGCCATCCCAAGGCGACGCGAGCACTTTCGCCTGGCGCGCGAGCAACGCACGAAGCTCGGCGCGCGCGAACGGCTCTTTCTGGACGTTCTGGAGCCGACCATCACCGACATGCCCGACGATGGAGAGGTGCTGCGTCGAACGGACGCCCTGCGCAAGCGCCTCCCGACCGATCTCGACGCACAGATCCTCCATCAGTACATGCTCTACCGCCTCGATCGATTCGACGAGGTGCTCGCGCAAGTCGACCAGACCGCCGCCCTCGCAGAGGCCCCCATCCCCCTCAACGAGCTCTTGGCGGCGCTGGTGCATCTTCGAAAGCGCGATCCCTCGGCCGCCCTCGATCGATTTCGCCGTTGCCTCGTGTCGGCCCCCGATTCGGGCGAGTGCCTCTTGCGACGGAGCCATCTCTTCGCGTCGCAAGGCCGCTGCGCCGAGGCGCAGAACGAGCTCCGTCACTTGACCTCCGTGATGCCCCACAACGCGCGGGCGCAGTTCGATCTGGCGAACGTGCTCTTGGTCTCGACCCATGACGCGATGGCCGCGCGCACCGCGTTCGAAGAGCGCGTGCGCCTCTATCCGCTCGACGCCTTCGCGTTCGATCCGACCGCCGAGGCCGCGCGCCTCGCCGACGAATACCGCATGGCCACCGTGAGCGGCGATCTCGCGAAGGCGCTCCATTTCGCGCGAACGTGGAACGATGAGACGAGCCACTCGAACGGCGGGAGGTACCGCTACGACGCGTTGTGGGAGCTGATCGAGCTTCTGCGCGAGCTGGGCTCCGTGGACCAGGCGCGCGCCCTCGCGCGAAGAGGGCTGCGCGAACATCGCTCTTGGGCCGCCGATCCCATGCAAGACGTGGAGATCGGTCTCGCCCGATCGGCCTACCTCACCGGCGCCATCGACGCGCGCGAGTACCGCACCCTTCGCGACGCATGGATCCCGCGCCGGCCTCGCTCGCCCGTCGAGACGTGGCTCGGCGGCTTCGCGGGCCTGCCCGAGATCGGCGCCGAGATGGCGCCGCCGCTCGCCCCCGGGGAGCTCGTGGAGGACGCGCTCACCATGGTGACCTCGCCGCGCAACGTGCTCGGCGCCGCCGCGGAGCTGCTCCGCGTCGGACGCGTGAACGATGCGATCCAACACGCCGATGCGATCGCGCAGAGCTGCCTCGTGTACTCGCCCATGGCGTACCTCCAAGCGCGGCTCGCCTCGGCCAAAGCGCACGAGGCGGCTCACGACGTCGCGGGCGCGTGCACGCGCTACGCGGCTTTGCGCGATCTGCTCGCGAAGAGCCCGCGGAGCACGTCCCTGCGCTTCGCCGTCGAGCGGCTCCACGCCCTCTCGTGCCGCGAGCTCTAGCGCGCTACGCACGGATTCGTGCAGCGTCCGTAGGCGAGGCGCCTAGGAGTCGAAGTACCGTTTCTGCGCCGGCGCGCGGTATTTCGAATCGACGTCGTGCGAATCGGAATCGAGCGCACAACGGATGCTCTTGGCTCGATCGCGGTCCGCGGTTCGTTCCCACATCCTTTCGAACCAGCGCCCGAGCGGCGCGCACGGGCGCATGGGTGCTAAATTCGAAGGCGAACCGGCATGCCCCTGACCGCGCGCTCCCAACTTTTGAACCAGCTGCTTCCGGCGCTCCGGGCCGGTGTTCGCGCGGCGCGCTTGCAACGGGCCCACGCGGACGACGCCCTTCAGCAAAGCTTGGTCGCGCTGATCCCGCACCTGGAGCGGCTCTCGACCATGCCCGAGCGGGAGAGCGCGGCGTACGCCTATGTCGTGGGATCGCGAACGGCGATGGCGCTGCGAAAGCGGCTCGGCATCGAGGGGGCGCGCGGAACGGACGAAGAGGTGGCCGCGTGGGACCGCGAAATCGCCCGAAGGAGCGTGACCCCCGAGCACGTGATGCAAGCCGGCGAGGGGATCGAGCAGGCCAAGCGTGTGTTCAGCGAGTTTGCCACCCAGGACCAGCGCCTCATGGAGGCGGTCGGCGACCAAGGGCTATCCGAGCGCGAGGCGGCGCGGGAGCTCGGAATTTCGCGCGGGAACGTGGCCTACCGCCTGCGGCGTGCGCGCGCTGCCCTTGCACGCGCTTGGTTCGGGACAACGTCCTGGGTCCGAGGCAGGCGCGGCTAACTTGGGCCGTGCCTCCGTTTTCGTGATCTTTGGGGGGCGCCACCGCACATCGTCGCTTTCCATTGGACGGGGAACGGTCGTACCCTGCGGGCCGCATGAAGAAGATCGTCCTCGGCGACAACGCGGAGGTGCTGCCGACATTACCTGAGGGCTTTGCACGACTCATCTACATCGACCCACCCTTTAACACGGGTGAGCCGCAGAAACGCGACCGCATTCGGGTGGTGGCCACCGATGGGGCCGGCGATCGCGGAGGATTCGGCGGGCGGCGCTATGCGGTGTCGAAGATCGAGAGCGGCTGGTATGCCGACGACTTCGGCGACTTCGAGGCCTTTTTGATGCAGCGCATCGAGCTCTCGCTGCGCTGCCTCGCGCCCAACGGCTCGATCTTCGTCCACCTCGATTACCGCGAGGTCCACTACATCAAGGTCGCCCTCGATCGGCTTCTGGGGCGAAAGAGCTTCAAGAACGAGATCATCTGGGCCTACGACTTCGGCGGACGGCCGCGCAATCGGTGGCCCTCGAAGCACGATACGATCCTCTGGTACACGAAGAACCCGGACGACTACGTCTTCCACTTCGACGAGATGGATCGCATCCCCTACATGGCGCCGGGTCTCGTCTCCAAGGAGAAAGCCGAACGCGGCAAGACGCCGACCGATGTGTGGTGGCACACGATCGTCCCCACGGCGGGGCGCGAGAAGACGGGGTATCCGACCCAGAAGCCGCTGGGGGTTCTCAATCGCATCATCAAGGTTCACTCGAGCCCCGGCGATATCGTGCTCGATTTCTTCGCGGGGAGCGGGACCACGGCGGAAGCGGCCGCCCGTCACGATCGCGGGTTCGTTCTCGTCGACAGCAACCCCGAAGCCGTGCAAATCGCGGCTGCGCGCCTCGCGGTGTACGAGCCGGAGTGTGTCGGGTTCTCCGTTCCCGTTCCCGCCGCGGGGGGTGCGGCGACCGTTTCGAGCGATGCGGCCTTGGCGGAGGCCGTCGCCGTGGCCGCGGCGGTATCGGGCGATACGGCCTTGGCGGAAGTCGCAGGCGACGCGGCGCTATCCGACGATGCGACCTTGACGGAGCCGCCCATCGACGCGACGGCGGCATCCGACGATGCGACCGTCGCGAAAACGCCAGTCGACGTGCCGGTAGCATCCGACGATATGACCGGCGCGAAAACGCCTATCGACGCGACGGCGGCATCCGACGATATGACCGGCGCGAAAACGCCTATCGACGCGACGGCGGCATCCGACGATGCGACCGTCGCGGAGACGCCTCTCGACGCAGCGCCCCTATCCGAAGAGGCGATCGTGGCGGAGACGCCGGCGCCGATATCCGAAGATGCGGCCGCGCCGATACCGGCATGTCCCAAAGCCCGACTCGCCGCCGAAGCATGGACGTCGGGCGCGGCCGCCGACGATTCCGTCATTTCTCGACCAGACCCCGAATCGTGAGCAGAAACGCCCGCCGAAAGCTCGCTCAGCGAGCCATCGCAGCAAAGAGCTCCACCAGGTAAACGTTCCCGGATTCGTCGGTGGCGGTGCCAAACCCCACCGCATCGTACGCGGGCTTCACCATCACGGAGAAGTGCGAGGGGCTCTTCTCGAGCGCGAGCTGCGCGCCCGCGAGACTCGATGCCTGGGCAACATTCTCCGCGCCGCTCACCACGTCGATGCCCGCACGCGCAAGGCGCCCCTCCGGCGGGCCATCGCCCGCGTCGTGCGCGACCATGTGGCTCGCGAGGGCGCGCTCGGCATGCGCTTGGGCCACGCGATCGAGCGCACCGCTCCGAACGAGCGCCCCAACACCGGCGTTTTTCCGGAGCTCGTTGAGCCGATCGAGCACACCGGAGACGCCTTGGCCATTCGTCCACACGCCACCCGCGGGCTCCCAACGCGGCTCGACACCGGCGAAGACGCTCGCCTCGAGCGCCGGCCGCGGCCCCCCTTCGACATTCACGACGAGCTGAATCATGTACTCACCGGGCTGCCCAATGGGAACCTGCGCGTTCACCACGCCGCGCTCGCACGCCATCGGGCTCTTGCCGACCGCCCCCGATGGCGCCCGCACGACCAACGCACAATCCTTCGCTGGCACCAGCAAACGCGCGCGAAAATCGACCGCGCTCCCCGGCTGAACGCGGATCGGCACCGGATCCAAATCCGCCAGCGCTTCGGTGGCCACGACGAGGAGCTCGTCGGGATGCGACGACGCCGCCACACCGCACCGCAATGTCCCCGGGGTCGGGGAAGACGCGAGCCAACCCTTCAACGCTCGAACGTTGCCCTCGTCCTCCAGGCCGCTCCCCGCGATCTTCCACACGCGTGGCCACACATGCGGCTCGCCATGCATGCGCTGAAGGGTGCCCGCCTGGGCCGCTGCTTGCGCCCCGGAAAGATGGCGGGTCAACAGGGTACGCGCCACGGCCATCAAGCGCTCATCCGGCTGCCCACACATCGAAAGATAACGTCGCTCCATCGAGCTCATCGCCGCCGTACCGCCAAAGCTCGGCGAAGCGGTATACGCCGCGCGCTCCTCCGCGAACGACGGACGCGCGCCCAACGCAAGCATCGTCCACGGAAAGACAAGGCCCCATTTCGTAAGAATGCGACACGTCATCGCTCGAATCCTCTACGTACTCACCGGCTCGGATCTTCCCAATCGGCAAGATGCAACTCGGGTACCGCCCTCGAAGCCGCGCGATCGTCGCGTACCGTACACCCCAAAGCCGCCACACACCGTCACGATGGCACGCGAAGCCAGCATACGCGACATCCTGTCATGGCGGTCATGGAACGGCGCACGAAGCGCCTCCGGCGCGCGTCCTAGGCCGCCGGTCGAAGGTGTTCGTCGAGGGCCGCGCGCAGCGCCTGGCACGCACGATGGCGCCGGAGCTTCGCGGCATTGACGCTGATGCCGAGCATTCGAGCGATGGTTCGCGTCGACGCGCCCTGTTCCTTGATCAACGCAATGATGATGCGCTGGGTCTTCGGAAGTTGCGATACGGCGCCATCCACGATCCGAACACGACGCTCCGAATCGAGCCGCTCGTCGGCATCGCGCGAAGGAGACGCGAGCTCATCGAACCAATTCGGATCCGCAACCATCTCCGAGCGAATCCGGAAATGGTCGATGAGCGCCCTGCGCGCCAGCCAATACGCCCACCGCAAAACATCGCTCCCCATGACGAAGCGCCCGCGCGTCACATACAATTGCATCCACGTCTGCTGAACCAAATCTTCGGCAAGCACCGAATCCCGCGCACGACGCGAGATATACCGAAACAAACGCGGCGTGAGCTGAGCATAGAGCTCCCCAAAGGCCTTCTCGCCGCCAATCCATCGATCCATCGCCAACCGCCTGCAAATCCATTCCCCCGCGTCCCAATTGCCAAGTGAAGCGCTCGCGCTTCGCCGCCCACGTTGGCAAGCCAGGAAACGACTGTCAATTCGGCCCCTCTTAATTGAACCGTGTAAGTCTCTTAATTCTCGCCTGCATCTAAGTGCATATTGCACATATTTTGTCGCACCGAACGGCGAAGGCGACGGCAACCGCCACCCAGGCACCGACCGCGGTCACCGTCACTTCTCCGACACTCCCCCACAGCCGCCCAAGCCCCCCGCTTCCACACGTACCTCGGTCCGGGCGCGCTCCGAATCGTCGGCATAATTCTGGTATACGTGATGTAAACTTGCCCAATGACGACGCGGCGCACCCGATGGTCCTTCTTCATGGCGCTCGCCATGGGAAGCGCTGCTTGCGGAACGCTCCTCGGTGACGTTCCGGACGGTCGACTGGAGCCCGATCCCGATGGCGGCTCGCCCCCCTCGCTCACCCCCGATGGCTCCGCGGCGGAGTCCGGGGATGGGGCCCCGAGCGGTCCCCCGGGATGGATTTGCGTCCTTCGAAACGGCGTCGTTCTCGATCTGGCGGTGGACGACGACAGCATTTACTGGCTCCGCCGTGGGCAGGATCACGCGGTCGAAGCGTGTCCGAAGGGCGGCGGCAACGTTCGAACCCTCGCGACCCTCCCGGCCTCCGCCACCCCGCCCGAGGCGATCGCCCTCTCGGACAAGTACGTATTCTGGAGCATCGGCGACGATGTCTGGCGCGGAGACAAGAAGAACGGGCTCGAAGATACGGCGCCCTGGAAGAGTCCCGGCCAGGCGGGTCCCCTCGCCTCCGCGAACGGGTACCTCATCGCGGGGACGCACGCGGGGCATATTTACATTTACTCCGTAAATACCGGCACGCAGACCGCCCACCTGACCGGACAAGGGAATGTGCGCAACATGGCGATCGATGGCGCGACCGATACCATTTACTACTCCATGCGGGGCTCCAACGACATTCGGGTGTCGCGGGGCAGCGGCTCGGGAAACCCCACGACCTTCGCCACCACCACCGCCCCCTTCTTTCTCACCTTCGACCAAAATGCCCTGTACTGGGCCGCCACCGCCACCGGCGGCACGATCGTCGAGTTCCAATGTTTGAACGGGTGCGCGCGCCGCACCCTCGCCAGCGCGCCCGGAGATTTTACCTCGCTTGCCGTCCAGAGCGGCGGTGTCTATTGGACAGTCAACGAACAGGACACCGCAAAACTCCGGGGGTGCTCCAATCGCAATAACCCAACCGCGACCTGCCCCGACGGGACCAGCCACGATCCACCGCTCTGGACCGGCAAGGCGAATGTCTCCCGAATCGCCCTCGACGCCAGCGATATCTATTTAGCCGCCACCTTCGGCGCGGACACCTACATCATCAAGCGCCCCCGATAGCGCCGCGCGTTTCGCGTTACGAAAAAGACGGCACACACCGAATTTGCGTCGCCGGAATGGAGGGGTTCGTGCCGATCGCGGAAGCGCACGATCCGCCCGCGCGCACCGAGGCGCCGCGCCGCCGAAAGCGGAGGTCGGGCTTTGCCTCGGCGTTCGGCGTGGAAACCGGCACGCTCGTCCACATTGCCCTGGCGGCGGCTCGCGCTCCGCCGCACCTATCGCTACGGATCCTTGGCTGCACACGACGAGAGCGGGTCCGCCGCGGTCGGCGTGAAGACCGGCACGCTCGTCCACATTGCCTTGGCGGCGGCTCGCGCTCCGCCGCACCTATCGCTACGGATCCATGGCTGCACACGACGAGAGCGGGTCCGCCGCGGTCGGCGTGAAGACCGGTACGCTCGTCCACATTGCCCTGGCGGCGGCTCGCGCTCCGCCGCACCTATCGCTACGGATCCATGGCTGCACACGACGAGAGCGGGACGTTGGCGGCGCCCGATCCCGCGTTGGTCACCGTGTTGTTGGTGCAGACCACATTGCCCGCGCTGCTGCTGCCGTCCTTGGCGATTTTGAATCCGAATCCCGAGGCGCGCACGTCGGCCGTGTTGCCGCTGAAGACATTGTCGCGCCCCCACCCTTCCGCCACGATATGCGTCTGAAAACCATCGAGCAGCGCGCTGGTGCCTCGGTTGCCAACGATGCGGTACCCGTTGCCTTTGACGTCAATCCAGCTGTCTGCATAGTTCGCGCCGGTCTGGCCGGCACCATCGAAGACGTTTCCCCGAACCTCGCCCCCGGTGGTGCCCTCCTTTAGATCGAGGTGCTCGGCGCGGACATCCGGTCCGATGCGATTGCCGATGGCTTTGTTCCGGTCGCTGCGATCGGGCTGACCATTCGGCCAGTTGCTGACGGCTTGCCCAAAGTAGATGCCCTCCCCATATCCCGGCTCGCGCAGCCCGGTGTCGCTTATTTCCGAATTTTGCACGACGTTGTCGGTGCTGTTGTCGCGAAAGTGGATGGCCTCGTCGCCAATGTGGTGCACCCGCACCTTATCGATGATCGTATCGTGGGCGCCGAGCGCCATGATGCCCTTCTGCCCATTGGTCACGGTAAATCCGATCAGCCTCCAATGGTCGGCCTGGAGCTGCACGGTACGTCCATTGGACGTGCCCTGCCCGTCGATCACGGCCGCGCGCGATCCCGTGAGGACGATGGGCGCGGACCCCGTGCCGCTACGGTTGATTGTAAAACGTCCAGGGTAGGTGCCATCGGCCATCCGGATCTCGTCCCCCGGCACGGCGCTCCGCAATGCCGCGGTAAGCTGGCTCGCCGTGCTGACATGGATGATGCGTGTCGTCGATCCAGCAACACCGGTGATGGCGGTCATGGAGACCGCGGTGGCCAGGATGAAAATCGAGCGAAGTCGTCGAATGTGCATGGTCCTTGTTCCTCGAATGCTCCGCGACGTGGATGTGCGTTTCGAATCGGCCCGGACGAAGCATTGCATTAATGACACCGGTGTCAACGCACAAAATCCTGTCATTGCGGCTGGGATGACGCGGGTGCGCCCTGCGCGAGCGCGAGCAGATGTGTGCCAATGACACGCCGTGGGCTCTTGGTTTGGGGTGGGTCGCGGAACCCCTTCCACCGTCTCGAATGGTCCCTAAGATGCAAGAGCAGCGCACGATGGTGGAGCTCCGGCTCCGGAAAGGAGACGAACATTTGAAACCTGGCGCGATGTGGGGTGTTTGCATTCTGGGATCGGCTCTCACCGCGTTTTCGCCCCGCGAGGCGCGGGCGGATGGTGCCCCGACCGCCCTTTGCTCGCGGACTGACGCTACGCGTTGGGGGCTCGCGGCGGTCGAATATGGGCAACAATTCGTGGTGCGCTGCGACGATCGGCGCGCGCCCTTCTTCTATGATGGCCCCGCGTGCGCGCAAATCGTGGGTATGAGCTTCGACATTCACCGCGACAATTGGGCATCGAATTATTTGAACTACGATGATCCCAGCGATCCCTCCAACGCGGGCCTCCTGACCCACCAGCGTTACATCTCACTGCAGCTCGCCGATCCCACGGCCTACAAGGCGCTGGGCCTGTTGAAGGCCTACCAGGTCACCGGCCAGCGCGCGTTCCTCGAGCGCTTCCGGCGGGACTTTCTCCAGAGCATCTTGGACAAACAGCTCCCCAGCGGACCGTTGAACCTCGGCGCCGTCCATACATTTCAAGCTGCCTTTGCACCCGATCCCCAACGCGACGTCACCCTCGATGCCACGGGCGGCTTCGCCAACTCGGCCACCCTCGACGCCGGCGCCGACACGACCCTCGGCACCTCGGACGATGTGCTCACCTGGCGCTGGAACGGCCACGCCGGCTTCAACTTCGCCGCGCTCGCCGAGGTCTTGCTCCTCTACGTGCAAATCACGGGCGATGCGCGCGTGCTCCCGGCGGTCGATCGCGCGGGGCGGTTCCTCGTGCGGCTCGAGCACCGCGACCTATCGGGCCAAGGCGACGGGAGCTGGTCGTACGGCGTGGCACCTGCCAATGGCTACCCCGATCGCATGACCACGGCCATCTTGGGCCTCACCGCGTGGCGCCTCTCGAAGCTCGGCACCTTGCCGAACGCCGCGCAGTTTCGCGCGGCGGCGAACCGCGCGGCCGCATGGCTCGAAAAGCAATCGGCATCGGGCATCGACGTCGTCGCGGCCGGCGCCGAAATCCAACTTCGCGTCGCGGCGGGGCAAACGGCGGGCGCGGCCAAGGTCGCGGACGCGCTGCTCGCGCGCATGACCACCCCGGCGAATGTCGCGTGGGGCGATCATCGGTATGCGCAAGACGCGCACGCGTTGGGCGGGATCGCCAGCCCGTGGAGCACGGGCAGCTTTCAGTCACCGTGGTTCGCGACCTACAATGTCGCGGGCTTGCTCGAGCTGTCGCGGGCCACGGGCGACGCGCACTACACCGACGCCGCCGCGCTCCTCGTCCGCTGGCTCGGGGACAAAGTGACCATCGCGCAGCGCGATCGAGGCGACGTGGTGGTGCAAGATCTCCGCGGCGGGCTCGCGCACATTCGCGGTGGGAGCTACTGGGGCCTCTTGCCCGAGACGTACGAGCCCAACGCGGGCACCTACGTCGATTCCACCGGCGCCGTGCTCCCCACCGTACCGAATTCGATCCTCGGCTGGATCGCCACGCCGCCCATTCCGCTCACCTTGCGCCCGAATTCATGGCTCGAGCAGCGCACGGGCATCGATTTCGAGCGCCTGCTGGCGCAGCACGTTCAATACGATTCGTATTACGCGCACATCAGCCAAGTATATCCGTGGAATGGATGGACCAGCACACCGCACGATCTGGGCGAGGTGGCGCCGTCGATCAACCCGCTCCTCGCCGACGACGCGGCCCTGGCGCTGCTCGACTTCGCGGGGCGGAATTGATCGATTCGTTCGAGTCGGAGGCTCACCCCTTGACGTCGATGCGCTCGCGCCAGGTTTCCCAGAGTGGGGGCATGCCGGGGTGGCGATCGAGGTCGCGCGCGATACCCAAGTGGGCGCGAATCCATTCGCGCCCGATGAAATTGTTCGAGTGATACGTGAGCATCTCCAGCGGGTAGCGCGACCCCGCCCCTTTGGGGCAAGCCAAGCGCGCATCGCACCGGGTGCTGCATCGATTGGACTCCGCGTGAAAGGCGCTGCATCGATCGACGTCCCACGTGCCCCGAGACAATGCGTTTCCAGGGCACGCGGTGATGCATGGCGCCGGGCAGCCGTCGCAGACGCTGGGCCCCGGCCGATGCACGTGCAACGGGAGGTCGAACGAGACGAAGCAGGCCGCGCGAAGGGCCATCCAAGGACCGTGCTCGCGATGCATCAAGAGGCGCAGACGCCCATCGGTGCCGAGGCCGGCGAGGAGGCCGAGCACGCGAAAGTCCAAGTGCACGAGCTCGTGCGAGGCCGCGTAGATCCACCGGCGCGGCGCGTCCCCGAGGCGTGAATCCGCGTCCGAGATGGTCCGTTTGACGAACGCCTCCAGCGGGTGCGGCTCGTCGGTCAGGTGGTTCGGCGCCCTCGCGAGATCGGCGAGGAGCGCGTCCCAGAGCGCGCGCCCGCCATTGCCGACCACGACGATCGCGCGCGTGCCGGGTGCCACGGTCGCCGCACGGCGCGAGGGCGCGACCTCGGCATCGTAGGCGGCCGGATCGGCCACGCCGAGCACGTCGAGGCCCGCGGGGCGAAGGTGGGACGCGAGATCATCGAGCCACTGGCGGGCGCTCGCGGGATCGGGTGAAAGGACCATGCGCTACGCCACGCTACCACACGCGACCAAGAGCACGGCGCCTCATGGACCTTTTCGACGACGAACGAGGCGCGCGCCCTCGAGCACGCCGAGCACCTCTTGGGCCTCGGCCAGGGTGATCGCCGGGACGGCGCGGCGCAAATCCGAAGCATCGAACGACGTCCCCGTCGCGCGCTCATTGACCCATCGGCACGCGTCGACCCACGGAAGACGCATATCGCGTGGAGCCATGGTCGTGGTCGCCATTGGGTATTCGTGCGACAATACCGTCACGCGGGCCATCGCATTTTCGGGGTCCACGGACTCGGTGGCAAATGTCACCCGCGCGCACCGGACGAAGCGCGTATTCTCGTGCACGGCGCTGGGCTGAACCCGCGGAACGACGATGTCCTCCGGAACCCATTGCGCGACCTTCTCGCGAAGCGACGCGAGGAGCTCGCCCGCGCGCTCGCGCGAAGACGGATCGTCGAGACCAATGCCGTAATCGCTCCGCCTCCAGCGCTCATCGCGCGCCAGCTCACCGATCAGCGCCCTCACCACCACGTCGAGCCAGATGGGCGGGGTCACGACCACGTGCACGGATACCGACTCTTCCTCCGAGACCGTCTCGTGCCAATACCCGCGAGGTACATGCAAAAGCGCACCCGGCTCCATCGTGTACGACACGGTCGTGTCCACGTCCTTCGGCGGCGCGCCGGGCGCATACGGGCGCATCTCCGGCGCGACCGGATCGAGCGGCGTCCAATTGCGCAGCGGCGCCGGCGCGAAGGTATTCGGCCCCAGCCGCCATGTCTTGCTGCCCGTAAGCTGCACGATCACGTTATCCATCGAATCGAAGTGCACCAATGTCCGCGCGTGCGCCCGATTGCAAAAGAATTGGCACTTCACGAACGGCGCCGGAACCCCGAGCGCCGCGGCCACCTCGGCTTCGAATTCGCGGAACTCGGCGAGCTCCTGGAAATACAGCGCCATGCCCGCATCGTAGAATCGACGCGCGTCCGCCGGTTTCTGCTGGACGGCGCCGTGCAAACCGTCCAGCTGGTGAAACCAGACCTTCACCATGGGATCGCGGAGCTTCAGGAGATCGTCGGCGGAGTGGACGTCAAGGTCGCGTTTGAGCCTCTCCGCGAGGGCCGCTCGGGGCGGAACGAACAACGGGCTCTCGCCCATGATGCGCTTCCGAAACTCGTGGAAGTCCAGCGGCTCGAACCAACTCGAGAAAGATAGGCGATCGTCCAAGGCTCCACCTCCGTGTAAGACATGCGAGAAGCAACGACCCGATGCTCGCACTTCGAGCGGCCACGAAGGGTATCCGGCTGGCGCTGCAGGATCCAGAGCGATCCGGTGGCGCCATCCTTACCAACCCTGGACCTTCTCGCTTACATCCGATTTGGATGCACCAAGAACGGTTCCGATGTCACCCGCGGGTCGCGCGATATCGCTGAAGGGTCATGGTCGCAGCATTGCGAACGCCACGAGCACGGTCGGTTTGGGCAATGTCGTCGAGCAGTCCCTCGAGCCCGGGATCGCGATCGAGCTCCCGCGCCAATACCTGCACGGCCATCATGCGAACATCCTCCTCGAGGTCCGCTTTGGCGAGCCCGGCCACCGTTTGCACCGCAGGTTCTCCTAGAATCCGCAGTCCCAAGGATCGCAGCGCCTCCGCGCGAACGGCGCTCGCGCTGTCATTCGCCGCGACGCGAACGAGGAGATCTTCCGCCTCACCGGCCGCCACGAACCGCAATGACGCAGCGCCGGCCGCACGCACCTGCGGATCGGAGTCGGCAAGCGCCTCGCGCGCCACGTCGAGGACGTCTTGGGAGCCGGTGTTTCCCAACGCGAGCAATGCGGTGGTCCGCTCCTCGCCGCCGGTCGCCGATCGATACGCCGCAACTTCGCTCTTTACGACGGCTCGCGCCTGCGGCGTGTTGGGATCGGCGCCCTGGCCAGCGAGAGACGCACGCGCGAAGCGTGCCGTGCTCCGCACCTCGTCGTCGCCTTTGGCGCTCACGATGTCGTCGAGGACCTTCATCGTCTCCGCGGTGGGCTTCTTTACGAACCCCATCGCGCCGAGGAGCGCGTGCTCCTTCGCACGTTTTCCATCCGAGGCCCGAAGGGCGGAGACGAGCGCCGCTTGGGACTCGGGAGTGCCGGCAGATGCAAGCGCGGCGGCGACTCGTTGGAACCGCGCGGCGTTGGGATCGTCCATCGCGGTGAGCGCGCGACGCGCTTGGTCGCAACTCTCCGGGTGAAGAAAGAAGAGCGCCTTCATCTTCAAATAAGTCTTCGTCGGCTCCACGTCGGAATTTCGAGCCGACAGCGTTCTCCAATCATCGCTGCCGAGCTCCTTTTCTTGCATGTTCCGCTCGAGCCGCGCGTCGACATCGCTCGCGGCGAGATCGCTGGCGGGCGAACCGGCGGCCGCAGCGCCCTCGAGCGCGCGCGCACGCATGGCGAGCTCACTCTCGGAGAGGGTCCTCTTTTCGACGTGCGCCAGAACGAGTCGTGCCTTGGTCTCTCCAATCCGGCGACTGCCAACTTTGAGCACCAACGCGACGGCCACGTCGGCGCCCTCGACGGCACCGTCCGCGCGGCTCACGCGAAACTCCGACGCGCGTTCGTCGATCTGCTCGACCCGAGGCCGCATGACCTCACCGTGAAGTCGTCCAGCCTCCCCGCTCGGACGGAGGGATTTGGTCAAGGTGACCCGATCTCCCTGAACCGCCTTCACCGTGTAGCTCGCGTCGAAGGCGCCGTTCATCGTCTCCTCGCGCGCGGTCCACGTCTTCGCGTCCGCCATCGGCTCGGGCGCCCCCGCGCCGGCCGACACCGAGCCCGGGAGGGTCACCTGCCCCAAGGCCAGCATCTCGCGCACCAGGTTCCGCCCTTTGTCCGGCATCGACTCCGGAAATCGAATGCTCTTCGTATGTCCGAGCGCATCGCGCGTGACGAAGGTTTCGCCCGCAAGGAGCGCGGACATGGGCCCGTCACCGTTCTCGGTTTGGACGGAGAACGTCCCGGTCGGATTTTCGAACGAGAGGCTCACCGTATGCTCGGTATCGCTGCTCGCGATGCATGCGACCGCGAGCTTTCCATCGACCTTGGCGCGCACGGATTGTTCCGGCTTCGAGCCGCCCTGGTCCCCACCGAGGCCGAACGCGGGATCGAGCAATTTCCCCTCGCTCGAGTACGATAGGGTATGGATGCGCGCTTCGCCGGGCGCGCAGTGAAATGACAGCGACACGGCGGAACGAGCGCGGAGCATGGGGACGAAAAGGGCCACGGCCCCCACTGCAACGGCAGTGAGGACCGCACCGAGCACGACGCGCTTCTTGGTTACGACGTGATCCATTTTCGAAGCTCTTGGAGGTAGGTGGTGATGTTGCCGTCGATCCCCTGCGCGAGGGACGCGACGCGCGCGCGCTCGGTCAACACCTGGGTGGCCTTCGGACCATTCATGTCTTCGGCCGCGGCCTTCATGACCTCGTGGAGGCGTGCATTCGACTTGTTCTCCATCTCCACCAGGCGCAGCTCCTGATTTTGAGCTTGGATCTCCATCACGTCCTCCGCGGTCACGTCCCCGTCGGCGCGCACCCCGGTTGGCGTCCACACGTATTTGAAGTGGAAGATGTCCCAGGTCTTGTTGAACCCCTCCCACGACCAAATGGTCCAGTTTCCGCGCCACTCGTCGATGAGATAGTCGATGTAGGCGTAGGCCGAGAATTTGCCCGAGAGCGCCGAGAGCTTGTTGCTCGCCGACAAATCGAGCTCGAGCTTCGGTTGGTCGACGAACTCGAAGCTCGCGTCGCCTTTCAACGTCAATTGGTCGTCGATGAGGACCAAATCCGCCTCCACGCCAGCACCCGCGATCCCGATGTCGACCCCCACTTGCGCGTAGGCATCGGCCTTTGCGAACGGTCCGGCGAAGCCCCCCACCGCCGTGGGCGCAATGTCGAAGCCATATCCGACTCCAGCCTCCCCTCTGAACCCGACGCGCCCCTTGCATGGCACGGGGCCAATGGCGAAGCGCCACTCCAGGCCTTTGTCGACCCCCCAGGACTTTCGATCGTTGTGGTGAAGAAACTTCGTCTGTCCGCCCTCGAATTTGGGAGACCAGATCGTCTGGCCCACCAATCGAACCTCGAGCTTGAGGGACGTATCGATATCCTTGCCGCTCTGCGCGAGCG
Organism: Sorangiineae bacterium MSr11954; assembly: GCA_037157815.1. NCBI lineage: Bacteria > Pseudomonadati > Myxococcota > Myxococcia > Myxococcales > Pendulisporaceae > Pendulispora > Pendulispora albinea. The sequence goes on along the minus strand of CP089984.1, from coordinate 792,526 downwards.
CGCTCGCGCTCGCCACCTCTCCGTCCCACAGCCCGAGGAAGCCGGCGAAGAACTTCCCATACGCGTCGGCCGCCGTGATCTCGCGGCTGCCCTTGATCCCGACGCTGGCCTCACCCGCGACCCAGAACGTCTTCTTGCTCCCCTCCTCGAAGTTCCACGTCCGCCGCTTCATGACGTCCTTCGGCTGCACCCGCGCGGCCTGCGGAACGGGCGTCGTGAACGGCGGTGGATTCGGCAGGTTGACCTTGACGGCGTCGCTGTTCGCTTTGTGCGCGAGCTCGTCGTAGGTCGGGATCTTGTCTCGATACCGTTGCCATTTGGCTTCGAGCGCCTTCTTTCGCGCCTCCAGGTCCCAAGGCTTCGGTGGATTCTTGTCGAGATCTTTCTCGATCGCTTCTTTTTGCTTCTGCAGGAGCGCGAGGCACTCATCGAGATCCTGAAGCGTAAACGCACCGGACTCGCGGAGCGTGTAACCCCAAGCATTCAACTTCTGCTCGAGATCGTTGATTTGATCGAAGAACTGGGACGCGAGCATCTTCTTCCCAGGCGCGACCTCGATCTCCTCGTTGGGCAGGTATTTCTGGCCCGTCTTCGGGTGCTGGAGCGGGAATGGCTTGAACGCGATGGGATCACGCTTGTTGTAGACGATGTCCTTGCACTCGAAGTCCGCACGGGCTTCGGAGGATCCGGCGATCATCGCGGCCGCGAGGGTAAGCGCCGTGACGGTGAATTTGAATCGATTCATGGTGGTGCTCTCCGTCACTTTCCTTGGGCGCGATCCATCGCCTCGCTCCACCCGAGCTCGACGAACTGAAGCCGCGCGTCATCCATTTTTCCGAGATCGGCTGGCGAGAGGGCCGCGAGCAGCGCGAGCTTCTCGCACGGCGGGGAAGACACGGTGCGCGGGCACACCGCACCCAGTCGCGTTTTTTCCGTGGTGAGGTATTCGCCGACGTATTCGGCTTTGGTGATGCTCGTATCACCCGTGAGGCTCGTATACAGCTGCTCGATGCCCGAGCAGAGCTGCTGACGGCGTGTCTTGGCTGCGCTGATGAACGACGCCGGCGACGACATCCCATTGAGCGCCGTCTCGGCGCTGGCGCAGTCTTGCCGCAGCGGGCCAATGGCCTGTACGGCGTGAAAATACGCCAGGTTGACATTGTAACCGTTCATTTTGGTAAAGCCCTGATTGAGTCGCGCGAGAATGGGGTCGACCACCTTTTCGGCGGCGAGCAGGGCGTCGACCTGCGAGAGCGTTTGCTCGAGCGGATAGCGACCGGTGGCGAGGAGGGCCACCTTCAGCCTGCCGATGACGGCCTTTCGGCTGTTCGTATCCACGGTGCCGAGCCGCTCGAGCCGCGCATTGGCCGTCTGACCGACCTCCGTCAACGTGGTTCGAACCTCCTGCTCGCGAACGGGGAGCGTGTCGAGCACGCTGGCATATTGCGCCGACTCGGCGAACGGCGGAATGGCCTCCGGGTTCGCGATGAGGGAGAGGGCGGAGTCGGCCAGCTTTCCAATTCGCTGCGCCTCCTCACCGAGCTCGCTCAGGGTTTTGCTTTGCTCATCGAGCTCTTTGGTGAGTTGGGACTCGAACTCGGCATACGGAATATTCGCGCGAAGATCGGCGAGCGCGAGGACCTTCGTCCACTCGACGATGTAGTTTTGTGTCTTCTCGAGCCAGGCGCCGGTGCGGGCGCTCACGCTGCCAGCGCCGTCGAGCGCCATGGCCCGCGCCTGGACATATCGGCCGTGCCGTTCGGCCATGACATTTGCAGCCGAGAAGCGCGCGATGCTGGCTTGTTCTCGCTGGATCGGATCGGCGTCACTTGCGAGCGTCACCGCCGGCAGTCCAACGGTCGCCGCGGTGATGACCCACGGGACGAATTTTCGGATATTCATGATGAAACTCCAGTAAGAGATTGCAGGCGCGCGGCCGAACGCGATGAAACCCGGCCCGTCGTGCGCCGGGCGACAGGAGGCCGTCGCGAGCAACGTCGCGACGGACTCATTGACGAGAAAATACTCAGAGATACGAAACCGATTGCATCATCGAACGAGAAATCGAGCGGGGAGGCTCACGCCGCAGGGAGGCTGTCGAGGACCTCCTTGAGGGTCGCCTCGACCGCCTGTTCCCACTTCTCGAACCGCTGCACCATCGCGCGCCCCTTGTCGGCCTCCGTGAGGAGGTCGGTCCTAGCGTGGGCCGCGAGATCCGCCAGGTATTGGTCGACCTGCTCTTTCGGCACCGGGATCGGCTGCCCGTCGCGCATCGCCACCAAGCTGTCGTAGAGGGCGAGCCACTTGCGTCGCTCGATCGACGTCGTCGCCGCCGCCACGCGCTTGTCGGTCGCGTCGATGACGACCCCGAGCTGTTCCCGATTGAACGTGGCAATCGCGACGAAATTCTTCGAGAGAAGATAGAGATCGCGCGCGAGCCCGATGATCCGCGCCTGCCCCTTGGCCTCCGTCGTCCAGAGTCGAATCGTATTGTTCGATGGCAGGACGGTCACCGACTTCACCGTCAAATGGCATGTCCCCGAGAAGACCATGCGACGCGTGATGTCGGGAGACGAATCGAGCACGTGCAGCTGACCGTTTCCGAACGCCTGAACCGTCTGTTGTGCGGCCGAAGGATAGAGCGGCGTGCGCGTCGTCCCGCTCTCGAGGAAGAGCGCGGGCGGCGTGGCCGTACCGAGGCACGGGTAATCCATGGTGACCAAATACTCCGTCTCGTAGGGCGAGTTTGGATCACCCGCCTCGGTAACCGGGGCACCTAGCGCGATGGACGGATCCGCGACGCATGTCCTCGAAATCTGCCCGGTCGTCGTCCCACAACGGAGGACGCGAACGGGGTCGGCCGCCAGAGCGTTACTGGAGACGCCAAAACCAGCAATTGCAAAAACCAATACGGCATATTTCATTCAAAAACCTCCACATTGAGGGCAAATCCATTCATAGAGCGCCGGCCGCCATGGCTTCCATGCGGTCCACCTCGGCCTGCGCGCCGCCGACATCGGCGTACCGGAAAGGCGTGCACGGGCCCTGGCAGTCCGTGATGGCGGCGCGCCCATCGTCCCCGTGCACGCGGTGGGGCTCACGTCTCGGGATCGGATGTCGAGGTCGTGCACCTCGCGATCGCAGCGAGAAGAATCCATGCGGCGCGAGCGCCACGCCCCGGCGCGCAGAATGCGCGGGTCATGGCGCGACGTCGATCAACGACAGGCGCACGAAAATTGGAAGACGAACCCCGCGCCAGTGTCCGAGCACCCGGCGAGGAGACCTTTGGAGTTCAGAATGTTGGCCTCTTCCGGCTGAATGCAGCCATATTGAACCATTCTTTGATTGAAGGCCCAAGTTCCTTGCGCGCAGGTCACGGTAACGTTGCTGCATCGACGGTCCCCAACAGGGGTATAGATCGGGTCGGATGGATTGCAATGCGTTCCAGGCCCACACGACGTCAACGACTGGGACGTAGTCCCCGATTCCTCGGCCGCCGCGTCCTCGTCGGTCGCGTCCACCGGCGCGCTGCAGGCCAGGCTCATGGCGAGCACACTGCATCCCATCGCAGTCAACAAGCGATTCAACATGATATTATCCTCGTACGGGTAGTATCCGAGACGGCTCTGGGTTGATTCTCCAGGACCTCCAGGGCTAAATGAACAAGTTACGTATCCCGCAATCGCGCATCGAGCAGGACACATTTTCGATGCGTCTACCGTCGGCTACGGCCTCAGGCGCCGCCGAAAATGGCCGCCTTCGATGCGGTCCATCGCTCGGCCGGCTGGCTGGTGTCCGCAGCCAGCGCGTCGAACACGGCTTGGCCGATCGTATGTTTCAGCTCGGACATACTCGAATCGTATCCGATGCGACCAAGAAGCCGACCGGGGTCGTTTCCCAGATCGTCGATGTGAAGGGCCGCGTAGTTGCGCATGAGATCCTGCACATCCAGCAAAATGTGCTTCGGGTCGCCGCCCACACTGGCGCGTCGAATCGCGCCAGCCGTGGCCCTTTCGAGCGGTAAACCATTACCCTTTTCGGCCACATAGCTCAGAAAGCGAACTCCCAACACGCGCGCCTGGCCTTGATCGTCGCCGAAGACCGAGGCGGCGAATCCATCCTTCTCGAAGGCTTGAACGAACGTCTCGATGACGCCGCGATCGCGCGCCATCTCCTCGAACATTTCCCGACGCAGCGCGTTTCGACGATAGTCGTCGCGTACGGTCCATAGTTTGTCGACATATTCGCGCGCGCGAACCTCCGCTCGCGCGTTCATTCGCGGCGCTTCCTCGGCCTCCTCGCCCGCCGAAAGCTTCGCCGGCTCGGCGACGGACGGCGGGCTGGGGTTCGATTCGTTCGCCGCCATCGCCGGCGACGGCGGCGGAGCCTGGGCGATGTCGCGGGGAGCCGTGTGAGCTCCTGGATACATGGCTACCGCCAAGGCGCCCAGGAGCCCCACGGCGAGCAGCGCCACCACGCCGCCGCGGCGTCCGGTGAACCTTGGACGCCCGCCGGCGTTCGTCGCTTCTTGCCCGCGCGCGGGCAGATCAGCGCGGATTGACATAGTCGGCAAAGTCCAAGATCACGTTGCGGGCCACGATTTCACTGTGCGGAGAGACGGTGCAAATACCGACTTTGACGTCCCTGAGCACGCCGGTGAAGGGTATCCTCGCCATGCGCTCGATATGGTTCTTCTTGCTGACGAGGAGGTTGCCGTCTCCGAAGTCGTGCTCGATCAACAGATATCTCGGGAGGAACGCCCGCCAGGTCTTCTGCTGCCCATTGGCCTCCACGACGATCGTGAACATGAAGCCGTTCCCGTTGTACGTGTCCCGGTTGGTCAGAAGGCTGATGCTGGAGAAGTCGATCGTCACGTCCAGGGAACCGCGCTTGGTCGCGGCGTCGCCGAACTCTGGATACTCGATCGTCTGCATCGGGCAGTTCGGCTCGACGAGGTTCGTACTGTTCACGATCTGGAAGCCGGACGAGGTCGCGTGCGCGTACCGTGCATCGGCGATGAAGTCGTTCGCGTCGTAGCCACGGTACGTTACTTCCAACGCACCTACGGTACCGTTCGGCTTCTCCTCGTAGGCCTCCGCCTCGGAGGGGACCACGAGTGAAAATGCGATGGGGGTAAGAATTCCTACGATGACTTGGTGCAAAGCTTTCATTCGGAATACCTCGACTTGCAAAAGATGGGATACATGCGGCACGTTTCGAAACCTTGATTTCGAAGCGGGTCGAACACGCGAGGTTCCGGCCCGGTCGGGTTCAGTTTCGAGACAATTTCCTCGGGAGATGGGCGTTGGCCAGGGTGTGCCACGAGCCAGTTCTGCCGAGCATGGTTGGCGATGGATAGTCCGACGGGCGCAGCCCACGATGTCGCCATGAAGCTGAGCGGCCCGCCTCCATACCCGAAGGAGCCATAAAACACCGGGTATGGACCGAAGTCCCTCCCTCTCGGGAAACCTTCCTCCCAACCCGTATTGATGTACATATCGAGACATCGGGATAGGTTTCGCTGCCCGGAGTCGATTGGGAGGGTCGATTGGCTCAACGGCTGACCGCCGAGCGGAACGTTGCTCTCGTACTGGACGGCATATCCGACGCGAATACCGTTGGGGCGCGCGGTACAATCCGAGAGGAGCTGCGGCTCGGTGCCCGTGACCGGGGTGTCGCTCCATGGATTCCCGGCCTTGACGAAGATACTTCCAGCGCTGATGCGCCCCTCGTATTCGGTGATGGCGACGTGAATTCTATGTACGAGGTCGTCGTCCGCGACCTGCCCGCATTTCGCGCGAATGGCGTCACGAATCAGGCCATCCTCCTCGCCCTTCGAATAATTGACGAAGTCGATTCCGAATTTTTGCTTGATGTGCGCGATATGCTCGGCGTTCCTGGCGAGGGCGTGTTTGACCGATTCGACCGACCCGTCGCAGGCATAATGGCGAGACCAGTGAGAAGGCTCGAACAACACGAACTGCGCATACGGATTGTAATCGGCGAGATTGACGAGGATCATCGCACCGTGTCCCGCTCGCGGGGTCTTGACCTTGAGCCGGCCCGATCCTCCCGACGGCAGGCTCGGACTGTTGAAGGCCATCGACGGCAGGAATTGCTGGGACTTGGCCATCTCGGCGACGATGTTCGCCAAAGGTCGCTGCACCCGCAGATGCGGCTGGACGGGCACCATGTCGAGCGTGTTGGCGTCTACCGTGTAGTAACCGAGAACACGTTTCGCGTGGCGGTACACGGCCAGGTCGGCGTCGCCGTCCACGATGAGCATTCGTTGGCCCACGCTCCGGCACCATGGCTGCGCCGCCTCCAAGGGAAGGTCGACCTCTTCACAACCGGCTTGGTTCCCGTTGGCGAGACAGTCGGGCGTGGCATCGACCAAAGCACGAATACGCTTGACCTCGTTCGACAAGCCCGCAGGGTCGGCATATTGGAACGAACTACACTCCGCGGTAGCCACGCCGTTCTCGGTCGGCGCACACTCCGCGTCGGGGCAGAGCGGCGAAGGCTCGGTGCGCGGGTCTTCGTCCGATGCGGACGAACACGCCGCGCTCAGCACACCGACGAGGCTCAACAGGATCAATCGCGCGTTCATGATGGTCTTTCCAGTTATGAAGTGGGTGCATGTGGCGGGTGACCACGGCGACATGATGTCGCAATGGCCACCACGCCGGACTATCTCGTCAATCGCCGGAACGAGCCGATACGTCGGCCAACTCCGACTCGAGCGCATTCTGCCATGCCAGATCCCCCACCAGAAGGCCCTCGGCGACGATCATGTGCCCTTCTTTGCTCGAGGAGCCAGCCTCGACGTTGTAGACGCGCCCGCCGTGTCGAACGGTGTCGACGTTTCGGACGTGCACCGTATTTCCCGAGACATCGACCAACTCGTCGCCCCCGCGAACGTCGACGGCGCGCACGACCTTTCCGGAGCGAAGGACGATACCGTGCTTCGCGGTTACCGCGAGCATGCGCCCGTCCTCGAGGTTGATATGAAGCAAGTTCGCCTCGGGCCCGATGCTCGTATTCACGATAGCTCGGCTCTGGAACCGAAGGCTCTGCAGGCTCGCGCCGTCGTCGACGGTCATCAAGCGGTAGTCGCCGGGATTTTGCGCGACATCGTGGGCGGTGGCCGTGCTCCACCCGTTCGAATCCTCGACTGCTAGCGCGGTATCCGGGGCAAAGCAACCGCAATTGCAGCTGTACTCGAAGACGGCGTAGCCTTCACCGTTGAGCGGGCATCCGGCCGTGAGCCCCTTGCTGTTCAGGATATTGACCTCCGTCTGATCGAGGCACCCGAGCGTCTTCATTCGGTTGTTGAAATCGATCTGAGGTTGGCCGCAAGCGATCTTGTTGGTCCTGCAGCGATTGTCCGCGCCGTCGATGTTCGGCCTATAGATCGGATCGTTCGGATCGCAGTGATTGCACATGACGGAGGAGGACAGGGACGCAGCAGAAGATTCGGAGGAGGGCGGCTCGAAGGTTTCGCCGGTCGCGCCGTTCGAATTCGACGTCTGCGCGGTACATGCTGCTGCCAGCATTGCGAAAATGCCAAGCGACACTGATGTTCTATATTTCATAATCGTTCGTTCCTCGTTGATTTACGATGAGCCTTCCACGAAAAGACCTGATATGAATTTGGTGCTAAATGTGGTAAACGCCCTGCGGCGGTCCTCGTCGAATGGCCCGCGTCGCGGGCCGCGCGGACCACCGGTGCGCGACGATGTCGCGCATGCGCCGCCACCTGCCGTCTCGCAGGTGGCGTGATGCAGCTCACCCTTGGTCAAGGAGTCGAAAGAGGGGTCCTAGCTCGTCCAACCTGCACGAACGGTGCGCAGCTGAGCTAACTGAGCCGGGGGAGAATACCGGCGCCTCCGTCGACCTTGTCCTCGAGCGTTCGCGGGCCCCTCGGGAGTGTTCGTGCAGTTCATGTTCAAGGAAAGAACTCCGAACAGGCACTGGATCGAAGAGGCCAGAAATAAATTTGGACGAGCGTTTCGAGGCTTCGTGCTTGGGGCATCGATGATGTCAATTAAACAATGTCCCGGGACAAGGCGGGCGCGATTGGGCGCCTCCCGGTTTCCTCGGGTGTCCGTGCGCTCGTGGAAACATGTGGAAACCCGGTAAACGCGGCGGTCGATTCTCATTCATGATGGCACCTGGAGACCTTACGACCGAGCGCCCGATGGCATGCTCTGCCTCGGAGGCAGGTGCGGAGCTCTTCTCGAGACGAGATTCGTTTCTGCTCTCGATCCAGTTTGCCCGCTTTGCCCTTTGCAGTTGCGAACCATGCTGGACGTATCCTACGTTCCGACTTGCCATCGAAGACGACGTGCGACTCCGTGTTGGCCCGCGCAGCGTGTGCGCTGGGGGAGTTTCGTGAAAGAGAAACTCCCGGTTAGCACCACGACGCCGGTGACGAGCGAACCGATCGACCCGCGACCTGGCGAGCCAACGGTCCACGGCTCATTCGAGCCCCTGAAGCTCGGGAGCCGCATTTTGGGCCGCCTTCGGATCGAGCAAGTGCTCGACTGTCGCGAGAGCGCGGCGCTCTATCTGGCCGACGATGAGAACCTCTCCGAGCTCGTCCTCCTCGTCGTCGCCAAATCAGCTCACGCACTCGCCCATTGCTTGGATGGGCCCGCTGCCGGTACGATCGTCAATAAGACAACATTCGAAAGCTGGCATATCGCGGAGATCCAACTCGAAGAGTCGCACCTTCATCACTTCGCCGAAAGGCTCCTCGCGCCGACCGCGCTGACGGAGAAGCCGCAGCCTCCGTACCAAGCCTCTCCCGCGGATCGCCTCGCGGAGGGCACCCTCTTTGCGGAGCGATACCGGATCGACGGCACCTTGGGCCACGGCGGCACCGGTGATGTGTATCGCGCGTACGATCGCACGTTCGAGCGGGCTGTCGCGGTCAAAGTCGTTCGGGTCGATCCCTCCGAAGGCACGGCGGATCGCGAGGCGGCGAAGCGACGCCTGCTGAACGAAGCGCGGGTGGCCTCCGCGCTCAAGCATCCTCACATCGTGGAAGTCTACGACGCAGGCGAGAGCATGGGGGTGCCTTACCTGGTCCTCGAGCTTTGCGACGGAGGCAGCCTCCGGAAGGCCATGGCCGGCGAGCCTCGCGAGGCCGATCGCTTGCGTTGGCTCACGGAGACCGCGGAGGCCCTCGCCTATGCGCATGCGCAAGGGGTCATTCACCGCGACGTCAAACCGGAAAATGTGCTCCTCACGGCCGCGGGCACGGCGAAGGTCGCCGATTTTGGCATTGCCAAAGCGCTGAGAGGCGACCGAGCGCGGGAGAATACCACGGTTGGCATCGTGGGGACCCCGCGCTACATGGCGCCGGAGCAGCTCTTCGGCGGCAAGATCGATGCGCGGGTCGATCAGTTCGCGTGGGGACTGGTCGCTTGCGAGTTGCTGACCGGATTGCACCCGCGGTCGAGTGAGCTCGAGAAAGAGGCGCTCGGCTCCATCCTCGACACGCCCCGGCTGCCTACGACTCTCCGCCGCGTGATCGAGCGCGCGATGGCCAACGATCCGCGGGCGCGCTATGCGGACTTTGGTGCGCTGCTCGGGGACTTACGTAAGCCTCCTCGGCGCAGGGGGTGGTTCGCGGCCATCGGGGTGACGGCGGCGGTCGCCATCGCCGGCGGTGCTCTCGCGAGCTCGATGGGACGGGGCGAGGGGCAGGTGCAGCCCGCGGTCGACGCGAACGTCGATCGCGCCTTCAACGCGGAGAAAACGGACGCTGAAATCGTCGGACGGTGCAGCCCCGCCGCGCGTCACCATCTCTCCGCGGGCTTGCAGCTTTGGCGGGATGCTTCGCAATGGGCCGCGGCGTCGCGATTCGAAGAGGTGACCAAGGTCGACCCGGAGTGTGCTTCTGCGAGCCTTTACTATTTGCTCGCGGCGAGTCACACCTTTCCCAAGCGGCGCGAGCACTTCCGCCGCGCGCGTGAGCTGCGGGCAAACCTCGGCGACCGGGAACGCCAGCTGCTGGACGCGCTGGAACCGACGGTCGCCGATCCGCCGGACTTCGAGGAGGTGCTCCGTCGCGCGACCGCGCTCGCAGAACGAAGGCCCGCCGATCTCGATGTTCGAATCATCCAGGGGCACGCGCTCTTTCGCCTCGGTCGCTACGATGCGGCGCTCGCAGCGGTGGACCAGACGGCCGCCCTCGAGCCGAATCCCATCCCCGGTAACGAGCTTTTGGCCGCCATGGTGCAGATTCGCCGGCGGGATCCGTCGGCCGCGATCGAGCGGTTCCGCCGGTGTCTCGCGGCCTCCCCCGATTCGGCCGATTGCTTGATGCGCAGAGGGCTTTTGCTCGCCGCGCAAGGAGCATGTCGGGAGGCGCAAAGCGAGTTTCGTCATCTTACGGCCGTGATGCCTCACAGTGCCCGCGCGCAGTTCGACCTCGCGAACGTCCTTTTGACGTCCACGAACGATGCGGTCGCTGCACGGGCGGCCTTCGAAGAGCGGGAGCGGCTCTACCCGTTCGATGCGCTCACCTTCGACCCGACGCGCGAGGCAGGTCGCCTCGCCGACGAGTATCGAATGGCGACCGTGAGCGGCGATCTCGCGACCGCACTTCGATTCGTTCGAAAGTGGAACGAAGAAGTCGAGACGACGAACAGCGGACGGTATCGCGGAGATGCCCTGGTGGAGCTGATCGAGCTCTTACGGGAGCTCGATTACACGGAGGAGGCTCGCGAGCTCGCGCGAAAGGGGCTGCGAGAGCACCACGCCTGGACGGGCGACGAGATCGTGGACGTGGGCATCGAGCTCGCGCGACTGGCCTACCTGACCGGCGGCATCGACACCAACGAGTACCGGGCATTCCGAGACGAATGGGTTCGTCACCGCCGCCGCTCGCCCGTCGAGACCTGGCTCGGCGGCTTCGCCGGCCTCCCGCTGGTGGGCGCCGAGATGGATCCGCCGCTCGCCCCTGGCGAGGACGCCGAAGACTGGTTATTGATGGGGCAGTCACCCGAACACTTCCTGCGCGCCGCGCTGGAGTTGATGCGCGCGGGGCGCACGGACGATGCGCTTCGCCATGCCGAGGCGGCGGCCAAAGACTGTTTGGCGTATTCTCCCATCGCGTATGTCCGCGCTCAATTCGTCTTGGCAAAAATGCGAGATGCCGCGGGCGACGTCGCGAGCGCGTGCACACAATATGCAGCGGTGCGCGATCTGCTGGCGAAGAACCCGCGGAGCACCTCCCTGCGATTCTCCGTCAAGCGCATGAAAGAGCTTTCGTGCCAAAAGCTGCACCGCCAATGAGCCGGTGAGCGACGGGCAAAATCGATTTTCGGTTGCGCGAGCAGCGCACTTATTTCAAACCAACTAAAATAGAAGAATAAAGAAGGATCCGTCATGGGTACGAAAACCAATGCGACAAGGCCCACTTTTCCCCCGGCGCAACGGAGGGCCAGCTCGTCCGACGAGCTCCTCCGGCTCGATCGCGATGTCCTCGAGCTCGGGATCAAGCACCTACGCGTTCGCAGCGCGCTGCGCGCCGGAGAAGATCCGAGCGAGTGCATCATTCATGCGAGCTAATTTCGTACGAGCGGACTTCGATGAACCGAAGTTGACAATCGCGAACAATACGCCTTTTACGATCCGCCGCAACATTTCGGTCGTTCGAGCGATGCCGGTGCCGCGCGTCGTCGTGTTCACCGGCGCCTCGTTTCCTCCCGCGCGCGTCCGCGAATTGATTCCATCGGCGGAGGTCCGCCCGCCCATCCGCCGAGGGGATATGATGGACATGAGGGACCCCTCGCTCGTCGCGATCATCGACGGCGTCTTCGACCGGGAATATGCCGTGACGACGCGGGAGATTCGAATGGCCATCGCGCGCGGCGTTCGGGTGGTGGGCTCTTCGAGCATGGGGGCGCTCCGGGCAGCCGAAGTGCACGAGATGATCGGCGTAGGCCGCATCTACGAGCTGTATCGAAGCGGTTCGATTCAGCGCGATGACGAGGTGGCAATCCGGCTCGATGCCGCTACGGGCGCGGCGTTGACGGAGCCGCTCGCGAACGTTCGCTTTGCCGTCGACGGCCTCGTGCGCGCAGGAACGCTCGATCCGCAAAAGGGCGCGCGAATCATCGAAACCGCGTCGGCCCTCCACTTTTCCGAGCGCACATATCCAAACATCTTGCACGAGGCGGGGCTCGCGCACCTCGAGGATGCCGGCCAGCTCATCGCTGCGCTGAGGTCCATCGACTTGAAGCGCGAAGATGCGCAGACGTTGCTCGAGAGGCTCCTCGAGCTCGGGGCCGATCCCCATTGGGATCGCGGATACGCGACACGCGAGCGCCATGACGAACATCGCGACCATTTCGAGTCGGCGCGCGTTTCGACCACGGCCCCCGCGGACGCCGCCCTGTTCGTATGGGAGTTCGGGGAGCCGATCCAATGGGCGGAGCTCGTCACGTTCCTGGCCGTAACGGGAAAACTCGATCTCCACGCGCGCCGCGTGTTTGCACGCGCGCGCATCGATGAACCGACCGATGTCCATCCTCGCGGCGGGTTGCAGCTCCAGTCCGTTCAAGAGCTCTTCGGCGCGACCATGACCGAATGGGGCTGGAACACGCCCGAGGAGGTGCACGTTACGCTCAACGACCTGGGAATCGGCTTCGACGATATCCAAGCGCAGTTGCAAAACGAGCGCCTGGTTCGTAAGAAGTTGCACGCGGTTGCCACATCGCAACCCGAGAGCTTCATGCGGGCGATGAAAATCGACCTTCTCATGACCGACCTGGCGCTCAAACGCGAGGTCATGCGCCTGGGCGCCCTGCGGGTGCTCGCGCAAGCCGCGCCCGAGCCGGCATCCCCTCCGACCGACTCGGAGTTGCAAGAGGCCAAGCGCGCGCTCCTTTGCGAACGATCCGAGATGGCGTGGGAGGGCCTGCTCGACGAATCCGGCATGTGCGAAGCGGATGCTCGGCCCATCGTCGAGCTCATCGCCTCGGCGCGTCGCGTTGGCGTCGCGCTCCTGGAGACGCTCGAACAGGGACGCAGCGCCGCAGGCAAGGCGCGCGCGCCCATGACCTCGTGGCCTCGGGCTCCCCGCGCGACGGGGAGCGCATCGCGTTCGATCGCGGACACCGAGGCGGCGGCGATCGCGCAAAAGCTCGGCCGGATCATCGGGGTCACCCGGGTCGCGCAGCTGGGCGAGCTCGAGCGCTTTGGATTGCACGTTGGCGCGGCCTACCGAGCTTCGGAGTGGTCGTCGACGATTGGCAGCGGGAAGGGTGAATCGATCGAAAGGGCCATTACGGGCGCCCTGATGGAGGAGCTCGAGAAGTACTGCCAAGAGCGTTTCACGCCCGATACCGCCATTGACACACCTTTTTGCAGGCTCGAGCCCGCGAGCGCCATCGATCCGCGGCAGTGCGCCCTGCCCTTCGATTCGAGCTATTCGGCGACCTCTCCCATCGCGTGGTCGTGGGCGGACGATCTGGTCGCCGGCGAACCGATTCTCGTCCCCACAGCGCTCGTATCGATGCGCCGCGTTCGAAACGACGTGCTCTACTCCCCGCGCCGCGGCGCGAAGATCTTCAGTAGCAACGGTCTGGCATCGGGCTTCACGATCACCGAGGCGCTCGTGCACGCCCTCTGCGAGCGCATCGAGCGGCACGCCATGAAGCTCGCGGAGCAAGCCATAAGCAACCCCGGACATCTCCCGGAACGAAGCCGCTGGCCATTCACGTACATCGACCTGCTCCGCTGTCCGGATTCGACGCAGCGCCTCCTCGACGGCATTCGTCGCGCCGGGTACGAAGCGCGGGTGATGGATGTCACGGGCGAAGTCGGCGTGCCGACCTTTTCGGCGCGCATCTTCCGCCCCGCGGCGCTGCACGGGCTGGACGAAAAATACGCCGCAGGCGCTTGCACGCACCCGAACGCCGAAGTCGCCCTGAACGGGGCCTTGCTCGAAGCCGTGCAGGGGCGCATTACGGCCATCTCGGGGGCGCGCGAAGACTTCGGCATCAAGGCCCGGAGTCTCGGGCGGCACGAGCGTCCGCGTCCGCTCTCCCGCGGGGATGCTTATTGGATTCGTCCGTATGTGCCGAAAAAGCCCCTCACCGACGTGCGGGGAAAGGTCGCCCCGAGCGCGCGCGAGGATCTCGAGTTCATTTTGCAGCGGCTCACGGCCGCGGGCTTCGAGCGCGTCCTGTACTGGGATTTATCCCGTCAGGAGACCTCCCCCGCGCATGTCGTGCGAGCCTTGGTACCTGGGATGGAGGACACCAACCCTTTTCATACGGGGCTCCGCGCCCGCACGCTCATGGTCCAAGATCTCATGCGGCGTCACGGATGGTGAACCGATGGCGCCGAGGTTCGTTCACGGTGGATAATCGCATTGGCCAAGGGGATCTCATGCCGCTCACCGCACGCTCGCACATCGTCCATCAGCTGCTCCCGTCGCTCCGCGCGGGCGTACGCGCGGCGCGCCTGCAGGCCACGCACGCCGATGACGCTCTTCAGCAAAGCCTGGTCGCGCTGATACCGCATCTGGAGCGGCTCTCGGCGATGCCCGAGCGCGAGAGCACCGCGTATGCCTACGTGGTCGCCTCGCGCACAGCGATGGCGCTGCGGAAGCGCATCGGCCTCCAAAATGCGCGTGGTACGGACGAAGAGGTGCAAGCGTGGGATCGCGCGATCGCGCGAAGGAGCGTGACCCCCGAGCAAGTGATGCAGGCCGCCGAGGGCGCGGAAAAAGCAAAGCAAGTATTCGGAGAGTTCACCACGCAGGACCGTCGCATCATGGAGGCCGTCGGAGAGGGCGATTTCTCGGAGCGCGAGGCGGCGCAGGCGTTCGGCATATCCAGAGGGAACGTGGCATACCGCCTTCGCCGTGCCCGTGAAGCGCTCGCGCGCGCCTGGTTCGGGACGACGTCTTGGATGAAGGGCAAACGCCCCGGCGCGTAGCGCCTTTTCAGCGCGGCCCGCGTCCGCGCCAGGACGTGGTGCCGAGCCACGCCCGAGCGAGCGCGTCGCGCGCGAGCCGGAGTCGGTATGCCACGCTGCCCCGCGACATCCCCAGCTTGCGGGCGGCTTCGCGCTCGGACAATCCGTCGTCGCCGACGGCCAACACCAGATCGCGGTCGTGGGCGCCCAAGGTATCGAGCACGCGCTCGGCCCTCTTTGCGCCCTGGGCGGCGCTCAAGAGGCGCTCGGGCGTTTGCCCTTGGAACGAGACCTCGCAATCCCATTCTTCCACCTCTGTGTCGCTGGCGCGCGCTTGCTCCAGCCCCACCCGCCGGCGGAGCGCCATCGCTTTGCGGGCGGCCGTGAGAAAGACGTAGCCCATGCGCTTCGACTCCTCCATGGCCATCAACTCCTCGACGTGCGGGGCGAGCGCACCCAAGGTTTGTTGAATCGCATCGTCCGCGTAGCACGGTTGCAAGCGCGCCCGGCGCACCCCCGCGCGGATGAAGGGCAGAAGCTCATTGAAAAATCGCGACCGGGCGGTGAGCGGCATGATGCGTCATCCTTCGGCGCACGGAGGGGCCTTCCGTGCATAGCCTACGTCGCAAAGCAGGCGCACGAGCCCGAGCGCGGCGTCCTGCGAAAGGCTGGGCACGCGCGCGGCGAGATCCGACGCCGAGAGGGACTCTCGACTGCGCGCGAGCAGCAACGTCGCCGCCACATGGGGAGCTGGCATATCGACCATGGTGGCGTGCTCGAAGCCGAACTCCTCGGCGCCCAATCGCACCGATTGATAATCCTCGGCGGAGGCCACCACGCCCATGGATCCGCGGGCGCGGGGAACGACGCGGTCTTCGGGGGTGGGTGTCCATTTTGGCGGGCGCTGCACGTCGTCGGCCGTCAGACGGCCAA
Organism: Sorangiineae bacterium MSr11954; assembly: GCA_037157815.1. Lineage (NCBI taxonomy): Bacteria > Pseudomonadati > Myxococcota > Myxococcia > Myxococcales > Pendulisporaceae > Pendulispora > Pendulispora albinea. The sequence continues at coordinate 776,653 of CP089984.1, read as the reverse complement.
CGGCATCGCGGAGGGAATGAAGAGCTGTTTGCGTATCCCAGTCCCCGGCGCGCTCGAGGCCCAAAAGCGGATACGCGGTCGCGCGCCACCCCTCGTCACGAAGGAGATGCGACCGAAGCGTCTTCAAGACGGCGTCGGCCCACGTGCACGGAAAGAGGTGAATATGAAGCGATACCGACTCGGCCATCGAATAGGTCTCGTGCCAGTACCCGCGAGGAAGATAGAGCATCGCCCCGGGCTCGAGCGCGTGGATCTCCGCCTTCTCGCCAGGCATCTTCGATGGCAATTGTTCGTGCGCATACAGGCGCAGCTCGTGGGTGGCGAGGCGCGGGGGCACCCAGGTGTCGGTGGGGAGCGGCGCGTGCGCGTTGGGGGCGATCCGCCAGACTTTGTTTCCGGTGATCTGCACCGTCAACGTATCGACGGAGTCGAAATGACCTTGGGTGGTGGCCCCAGGCTGATTGCAAAACAAGTTGCACTCGACCTGGGTGGCCGGGAACCCGAGCACGCGCGCGATCTCCTCGGCGAGCGCGCGGAGGCGGGGGATTCTTTGGACCAGCATGGTGATCCCGTTGGAATAGAACGCCGCCGCGGCCGAAGGCCGGATCTTGGCGGTCTGGTGGAAACCTTCCCGCGTCTGGAACCAGGCGATCACCTCGTCCTGAGCTTGGGCGAGGATGTCGTCGATGATCCAAGACGGCAAAATGCTGCGGACGCCGGCGATGCGGACGGCGGTCGGATGAAAGAGCTCGGGGCGCCGCTCCAGGAGCTCCGAGGCTCGCTCTGGAAATGGGGCGAGCCACTCGCGCGGCGTGAGCGGAGGTGCCCGCGGCGTGGGCGTCGCCTCTTCGTCGGGGTCGTGCGGATCCTCCTCGCCATCGTCGGGTTTCTCGGGCCTGACCATTCCAATCACGTCGCTCGGTTCGCCCTCGGGGTCGATCGCGGTACGGCGTATGCGATATTCCTTTTCACTCGGTGGATCGGGGTCACCATCCGCGAGTACGCCATCGCTTTTGCGTCCTTGCTCATTTTCTTCGACGGGCTTCGACGGCTCGTCGGCGTGGGGAGGAGTCGATTCGGGCTCGCCGCCTTTGGCTTCGTATTCGGTCATGAGAGTGGGAGCGGCGATCGCCGCGTGGGGGATTGATATCGGTTCATCGTTTTCTTCCTCGATCATCGAGCGCGGCCCACGGGTTCGAGAGACCGCGGATCATGGGCAGGGTGAGAGCAATGCCCGGGCACGTCGAACGGTGATGCTGCGGGGCTCGCGACCCCACCGTTCGACGACTTTCGCATACATATTGCAAGCTTCGGCGTGATTACCTTTTTTCTCGAGCGCTTCCCCGAGCCAGAGAAGACCATGCACGTAGTCCAGGGGCTTCTCGAGAATGGTGCACGAGGAGGCGGCGCGCTTCAAAAGTACGATAGCGTCATCGAGGCGGCCGGCGAGGAGGTAGACGTGTCCCAGTCGAGCGTCCACGCCCGCGTCGCGCACGAGAAGGTCGATGACTGGGTCGGCGGGCATGGCCGCAATGGCTTCGGCAGCGTCCGTCGCGTCGAGCGCGCCCTGAACGTAGTCGTCGAACCACCAATTTCCGGGAGAAGAGAGGTAAGCACCGCGCTCGATCTGCTTTGCGGCGGCCTCGGCGCGCGCGACGCGAAATTCCGATCGTGAGATCTGCTTCGTGGCATAGAGAAGTCGTGCGGTCTCGATACGCGTGTCCAAGACATCGTTCGTGAGCCAAGCCTCGCTTCGATGAGCAAATTCGCTCGCGGCGCGCCGAGCTTCCTCGACGCGCCCCAGCTCGAGATCGAGCTCGATGCGAACGATGAACGAGAACCCGCGGCGAAATGCATCGGACGACTCCGCAGAGGACGACTGCCATACGCTCAAATCACGATATGCGGCGGCGAAGTCCCCCTCGTACAGGTGCAGGAGATGCTCGAGGCTGGCTTCGAGCTCCCGCCGCTGCTCGGGCGGCGCGCGTTCGATTCGTGCCTGGAGAATACCTCGCGTGGCGTCGATGGACTGCGTTCGTGCGAGCACCACATAAGCGAGCAAGGTGTACGGAAGCGGATTGGTCGTATCCCTTACAATCAACTTCCGCGCGGTCTTTTCGGCGACCTCGCAGCGCCCGTCGTTCGCCTCGAGGATGGTCAGCCACTCGAGGCAATCGATCGCGCTCGGAGACGACTCGATGCACTGCTCGAGGAGCTTTCGCCCTTCCACGACCTCGCCGAGCTGGAGCCGGGCGGCCGCCCCCAACCAGAATCCCGCGGGCGAGCTTCCCATGCTGGCCGCGAGGTCGAGCGCGCGCCGGGGCTCACGGGCTCGAAGATCGTGTTGCGCGCGCGCGAGCCGGACGAGTCGATCGTTCGGGTACTGCTGCCCCAGCTCCTCGATCCGCCGCGTGCTCGTCGCCACGTCGGGGGGCTCGTCGATGAGCGGACGCAGCGCATCCAGGAGCGCCGCCTCCGGTGGCCCGAGCTGAGCGCGAAGCGCGAACGCCGCGCGTGCGACGTCGAGCATCGACACGTCGATGCGCTCGGAGGCCATGAGCGCAAGGAGGTGCGCCCGCGCATGATTCGGCTCGCGCGCGGCGACCCGTGCGAACAGCGCGCGCGCGCGGCCGCTCGACCCGTCCGCCCAGAGCTGGATACCTTGCTCGAGCAAACCATCCGCCTCCGATCCGTGGAGGGCCGCGGAGACCGGTAGCAAACTGGAGGGCGGTGGGGGTGCCACCGATCCATGATCCGATTTCGTCGATCGCGAAGCCGAATAGCCCAGGGCACCGATGCCCGCGAGCAATGCAAACCCCACCGCGATCCATCGGTAATCGACGGCGCGGGGTGGACGATGAAGATCCATGAGCAACTTACGGAAGTTTGGATATCGCGCCGCGGGGTTGGCCGCCGTGGCCCTCGTCAATACGCGACGAAGGTGCGGAGGTAGTGCCGGCGCAATGGTGGTGGAGTCTCCCGAGCGAAGGAGGGCGAGCTCCTTCTCGTGCGGGTGGACACCGGTGAGGAGCTCGTAGGCCACGACGCCCCAGGCGAATTGATCGACGCGCGCGTCCGGACGGCGGCCAATGAGCTGTTCCGGGGCCATGTAGCGCGGGGTTCCCACGATGCCGAAGGTCGTATCCTCTTGTGGGCGCTCGCTTCGAAGTGCTTTCGCGATCCCGAAGTCGGCGACCTTCACGCTTTTGTCGTTCGTGAGGAGCACGTTCTCCGGCTTGACGTCGCGGTGCACGATCCCGTGCTCGTGGGCGTAGGCGAGCGCCTCGGCGATTTGGCAAAGCCACAGCATTCGGTCCTTCTCGCTCGCGTCCCCTTTCATCACATTTCGAAGATTGCTCCCGTCGCCACAGAGCTCGAGCGCCAAGTAAGGAAGCCCGTCGCACTCCCCCGCATCGTAAATTTCGACGATATGGGGATGCTTGAGGGCGGACACCACGCGCGCCTCGTTCAGGAGGCGCCGTTTTGCTTGCTCGTGATCCCCGGACTCCGAGGACGTATCGACGCGCACCACTTTGACGGCGACCCGCCGTTGAAAGGTTCTATCCTCGGCGCAATACACCTCCCCCATTCCGCCGCGGCCGAGCAATTTTCCAATTTGATAGCGGCCATTGAAAACGACCCCATCTGCCAACTGCCGCTCCATGGGCCGGCTCGCAGACCGTAAGGTTGGATGAATCGTAGGCTTCGGTGTACGAAGGAGCTTCTCGCGATAAAGCCACAGGTGCGCTTCATCGAGCGCCACTTCGGCCACATGCCAGCAGCCAACCTCGGTTTGACTGACAATGGCGCCATGTGCCGGCCCTTCCAAACACTTGGCAAGTGCATCGGCCGATATGGCGATTGCCAAGAGCACCAAATCGGACCGCGCTTCGTTATCGGCAAGAAAGAGGCTCCAGCCATCGCGTCGATCGAGCAGCTCTTCCAAGAGAAAGTGCTGGAGGACGCGGGCCCCCACCTTGAACGTATCGCCCGAAAAATCCGCAGCGGCGTCGCTGGCGTCGCCCGGACACTCATGGGAACGCGTCACGGCTGGAGTGACAGTGCCCATACGCGCCCCACTGAAAAACCAAGTTCGACCCATCGACCCAACCGGCTGATAGGGTCGGCTATTGAAAACGAACGCCATGGGCCCTTACCCATGGAAAGCATCGCCGCAGGCAATTGGATCAAAAATACTCCAAATGAACTCTCGATGCCGGACATCCGCCTTCGATCGTTCATTTGCGCGGGTACTCGCGCGCGCACGTGTACAAAAGTTTGCGGGCGCACGTGCCCAGGCGCACGCTCAGACAGTCGCCCCGGCATTTGCCCAGACATTTGCCGAGACACTTGCCCAGACAGTTGCCCAGACACGTGCCCGGACACTTGCTCAGACAGTCGCCCGGACACTTGTCCACCCGCGTGGCAAGGCGCGATTGGACGAACCGAGCAGCTAAAGCGATGCTCGGCGACTCCTGGTAGCCAGGCCTTTCGGCTGGATCGTTTGGCTTTCAACGGCGCGTGCTCCTCCGTTTTGCGCTCCCGGGAACGAGAGGCGAGGGCACTATGCAGACGATCTACCTGCACTTCAAGTGATTTCTCCTTGACGGCGAAGCAAGCAACTATCGTTTCAATGCAACATGAAAACGATGACGCCTTTATCCGACTTATCCGACGCAGCGAGACGAGCTTTTTTGCCACACGTCGCTCTCCGAGGCTCGGTCGGAAGTTGCGTGCACATACTCGCGGGTGACTCACCGCGACGGACGTTGGACTCCACTGGAGCACTGAACGGGAATCCTGTCTATTGAAGGCCGCAATCGCTCGTGTCGCACGGCCAACCGGCGCACCTCGAGGATTTGGGCGCGTAAGATCCACGGATTCGACGGTGTGTCGCCTTTGTCAAACGATGTTTTATTGACACCAGAGATGCGCCGCGGCTGTCCGTTCGAACGTAGCAATCACACGTCGCCGACGGGCTACTTCGTTTTTCGTTCCGGTCATCTCGCGCCAATACCAGCGGGTGCCAACCGGAGGACGTCGGACATCCTAATAACGTGAGTGCCGCATAAGAAATTCGCCCCAGCGCGGCGAAATCACGTCCAGTCGTGCGGATAGCGAACCATTGGAGAGTTGGAACCCTGAGCAAATTCTCCTCTTTGGGGCGATGGTGGAGGCGTTTGGCTCGGCGACGACACGTGCACATTGGATCGGCTCGCCGATTCGTTCGGGGGCTCGGGTCGATGGAATTCGACCCACCTGCGTGCGCGGTCGGAAAGGCTGCGGGCGATACGCGCACGTTTCGTCGCTCCACGTCATCGAGCAGGGGTCGAGATGAAAACGGCGACGTGGCCCACGTTGTCCTGGACCCACGTTGTCCTCGACCGCTTGCTTCGTTCGCCGATCCAAGGTTCATAGGGTACCGGGCAGGCGCGGTTCGAGCAGGCCCGCAAGTTCGTCCACCCGGTGAACGAGTCAACGAGCGAAGGACTCCGCGCATGGCATTTCGTCCAGAGCGCGGTCCGTTGCGATCCGACGGTCCCCCATTGTCTACGCCGGCGGTGTTTGGCGTCGTTATGGCGCCGCTCCAATGGAGCGAGTGCGCCTGCGAGCATCCGTTCACGAAAAGATGGAGCTTTTGAGCCTCCCTGCGCGACATTCAGGAGGCGTCCGCGCACGGTCTCGCACCTCGCGACCGAGGACGCGTGACCCCATATGGCTGTGCCGCTCGCCTTTCTCCATCGGGAGGCATCCTCCCGCGACGACGAAGAACCGGCCGAGAGCGCGGACCTCGCCGCCATGGCGGATGAACACCGGGCGCAGAATGCTGCGCCGGCTTGGACGTTTGCCTTTGGATGGTGCACTATATCGGCCCGTTGTTCCCGCGGAGGAGCCGGAGGGCTCGGTGTCGTCGTTGCTTCGCCCGTTCTCGACGGCGAATGGTGGATGTTGGAATCGGGCGTGATGCGCGAGGGGAGGCGACAACGGAATGGAATGCCCTTCGAATGACGAATTTCGCGCCTTGGTCGAAGGAACGCGGGGAGGTCCGGCGCGAGACCCTCTCGAGGCGCACTTGGCGGAATGTGCCACGTGCGGTCGCGCATGGGCGCTGCTCGCCCAACAAAGCACGCCGAAATCTCCGTCCGAATCGCCGGGTGCTCCTTCGAGGATGGCCGATCTTCACCCGGGTATGTATGTCGGCCGCTACCTCGTGATCGATTGGATTGGTACGGGGGGAATGGGGAGTGTTTACCGTGCCTACGATCCGAAGCTCAATCGCAACGTAGCGGTGAAACTCATCCGCATCGAGCCCGGAATGGCAGGCGACGAGTCACGGCGAATGCTGCTCTTGCGGGAGGCGCAGGCGTTGGCGCGGGTGGTTCACCCGCATGTCGTCAGCGTATTCGATGCAGGTGAGTTTTGCGAACACGTGTTCTTTGCCATGGAGCTGATCGAGGGCTCCACCTTGCGCGACGTGTTGCTGCGTACGGAGCACGATCCGCGCAAGTTGCTGCGACTGCTCGACGAGGCGGGCCGCGGGCTCGCTGCAGCGCACGATGCCGGCCTGGTGCATCGCGACTTCAAGCCCGAAAACGTGCTGATCGATCGCGAGCAGCACGCCAAGGTCGTCGATTTCGGGCTGGCACGCGCGATCGATGCGCACAAAGTCGAAGAGCTGGTGACGGCATCGCCTGGGACGCCGTCTTCGGTATTGGACCGGCGCATCACCGAAACGGGCGAATGCATTGGGACGCCAGCATACATGGCGCCCGAGCAATACCTTGGGTTGGGCACCGATGCGCGTAGCGACCAATTCAGCTTCTCCTGCGTGGCGTACGAAGCGCTGTTCGGCCGCCATCCATTTTTCGACGGAAGCGGAGGCCTGTCCATGATAGCGCTCTGCGCGGGGAAATTCGAGGCGCCGAGCCGGCGGCTGGATCCCGGCTATCTACGCGTGCTGGGCCGTGGTCTATCGCGCGATCCCGCCCATCGATATCCGTCGCTTCAACACCTGCTCGATGAATTGGCCCGCGTTCCACGACGACAGCGACGGCGCGGCGTTGCGATCGCCGCGCTCGTGTGCGCCGCGACGGGCCTCGTCGGGTGGCCGGTCATCCAGAAACATCGGGCGCAGCACTGTGACGCCGTTGCGACGCAGGCACTCGTCGGGATCTGGGACCTGCCCCGCCGGGCGAAGGTCGAGGATGTGCTGGCCGGCGATGGAAAAGCATTCGGTCGCGATGTCTGGAATAGGGTCGCAGCCGCGCTGGATATCTATTCGGCGCAATGGAAGGACACGAGCGCCGAGCTCTGTCGGAGCGCCGGGTGGTGGCGCGCGGAGGACCAAGCCAATTACACGCGAGCCTCGTTGTGCCTCGATGAGCGGCGCCGGGAGTTGCGGGCGGTGACCGATGTTCTCTCGGGCGGCGATCGGGAGGTGCGGCTTCATGCGCCCGATATCCTCATCCAACTCGACGTGCTATCGACTTGCACGAACACGGCGGCGCTCGCGTTCACGCCGCTGCCTGCGTACGACCGAGAGACGGCCATGACCGTCGAGCGTATTCGTGATCTCCTCGCGAAAAGTCGGGCGCTCGAGGATGCACGCCATTTGGCCGCAGGCGAGGAGGCAGCACAGCAAGCGCTCGATCTCGCGCGTGAGCAGCAAAATCGGGCGCTCAGCGCGGAAGCCCTCTACCGCCTCGGCGTCGTGCAGGAAACCGGCGGCAAGTATGGCGCAGCGGAGACCAGCCTCGTTCAGGCGCTCGCCGACGCGAAATCGAGCGGACAAGAGCGGCTGCTCGCGCTCATCTGGACGCAGCTGCTCGGGCTCGTCGGCCAGGAAGAACACCGCCCCGACGAGGTCGAGCATCTGATCCCGTTCATCGAGGCCACGGTGGAGCGATCCGATCCCCGAGGGCCGGCGCACATTCGACTTTTGTTTACGCGCGGCGCCCTCGCGCATAAGCGCGGTCGATTCGAGCGCGCCATCGCGCACTACAATGCAGCCCTGGAAATGGCACGCCACGCGTTCGGCGAAAATGACGTACGCCGTATCGAAATCTACCAGAACCTGGCCAGCACCGAGAGAACCATCAATCAGCTCGACGAGGGGATATCTCACCTGCAATCGGCGCTGGCAGAGACCGAGGCGCTGTTCGGCCATGACCACCCCCAGCTATTGATGACGCTGACGCTCCTCGCGCGCATGCTGAGTGAGAAAGGCGATAGCGCCGGCGTGCACGTCGTGGGACAACGCGCCCTACGCATCATCGAGCAAGCATCGTCTCCCGAGAGCCCAGAGGTCTCGTCCTCACTCTTCGAATTAGGAATGGCCTATCTGGAGGACGGCCAGCCGGAGGTCACGCTACCTCTCCTTCGTCGATCGTATCTCATCGATCGGATGATTGATCCCAGGAGCGCGGCAGCCACGCTTTCGGGCATCGCCCGCGCCGAGGAGGCGCTCGGGAATCTGGACACGGCGCGCACCACCTTCGAGGAGTCGTTGGCCCTCTACAAACCGCTGGTAGGCCCCGGTGATCGGCAAATGATCAAAACAGGCGTCAGGCTGGGACGGCTCTTACGCAGGCTTCATCGCGAGCGCGATGCTCTGCAGCTCTGCACCCAGCTACGCGACGCCGGTGAGCGCAATCTCGGGCCACATGGAGTCTTCCTCGCATTGGCCCTCTCTTGTGTGGGCGAAGGATACGAGCAGCTCGGCCGGCTCACCGAGGCGCTTGCAACGCTCGAACGCGCCGAGAAGCTCCTCGAGGACGAGACGGTACCACCGCGGCTCGAGTATCGTGCGACCGTCGGCTTTGCCCTCGCGCGCGTTCTATGGCGAACCGGCGGTGACCGCGAGCGCGTCCGACACCTGGCCACCGAAGCAGCAGACAACTACCAGCACGCCGGGCGCGTCTTCGCCGAAGACGGAGCTGCCGTCCAAACCTGGCTGACAAAGACGTTCGCGCAGCAACGATGATGGGTGCAGCTCGGCGCAGCTGGGGGCAGTCGATCCCGAGCTCATTCCGAGCGTCGAATGCACACACGGTCGCGAGGTGATTGGGTGCGGCAAGTCGCCGGTGCACGAGGAGCTTTCCGGCGCTCGCGCGATCTCCGCGGCCGTTGCAGGGAAGCTTCCGGGGCGGGCCGGTATCCCAGCGGGTGTCCACGAAACGACCTATTGGAAAGCGCTTCTTTAAAGAGTCTTTTTTGGGGGCACCATCCGGCTTAGAGTTTTGTGGACATCTTGCAGGAAGAACACATGAAGAAGATGTCGCGCAATGTGAGCGTGCTCGATTATAAAGCTCTAGCGATACCGTCCATGGACGCACCCACGACCGCGTGCGATCACGCAAGAATGCCCCCGCGAAGAAGGACAGTGGGAATCACTTTGGCCGGCGCGTTCGTCGCTGTCGCATGCTCCAGCGGAAATGAGAGCTACTCATACCTTGGGCGCACGTGCGTGGTACCGCGGGGCGTAGCTGCCTACGATTCGAATCCCGGGGAGCCGTGGGGGCGAGCGTGCCCGGACATGAGCACGTGGGCGAGGCAGGTCTCGTTCATCGACGGGCGTTTCAACGACGCGCTTTCCACGAAGAACACGGAGGGCAATTGCAAGACGATCCTGACGCTTCCCGGTCGCTCGGAGGACGAGTTGAAGGGAGAAATCGAGTGGAACCAGGATTGGTCCTTCGGCATGGGGCGCTTGACGTCACCAGGATGCGTCATACCTTTTCAGTATGTGTTGCATCGGCCGGCAGCACCGCCACCCCCACCGCCGGCAACGAAGTGCGTCCCCCAAAAAGGCCGAGCGTATTACGATGTGACGTCGAACGCGCTGCCTGACCAGGATGCCGGCGTCTACTGCATGCCCTACCGAAATACGCTTGTCTCGTTCGTCGATGGAAGGCTCGAAGATGCGTACTTCGCTTCGTCGAACAGCGGCGACAACTGTACGACGCGCGAGGTATCCACCATGAGCACGAATGAATGGGCGGAAATAAGCTGGAATGACGATTGGTCGCAGGGCACGGGCCGCAGTTATTACAATGGCTGTATGTACACACTCGAGTACAAGCTTCGCCGATGAGACCTGGCCATCGTTGGTAGACGAGCGCGCCGACCGCCTTTGGGTCCGCCGAAATACCGAATACCGAACATGTTCCCTGACCTGCACGAAACGAAGATGCCGCCACATCGACGCCCGGCGACCATGCTCGGCGCGCCGCCACGGAGAGCGCGTCGTACGGCTATCCGGTACCCGGCACATGGACATGTTCCGAGCCATGCCATCGGGGGTGGACGTTCAATCCGCACGCCATGCGAGCCACATCGCCATGCGAGCCACATCATCGATGCCTATGCGACACGGGACCGGCAGCCGCTCTGCGAAGCTGTGCGCTGCTTGCCGTCGACGCCACCATCGCCACGGCGTTTGGACGGCTGTTCGACGACTGCCTAAAACACCGGCAAATCTGGGTCGGGGAGGCGGGATTTGAACCCGCGACGACGAGCACCCAAAGCTCGTGCACTACCGGACTGTGCGACTCCCCGGTGGAAACGAAGAGGAACCTAGCACACGTTTTGGTCCGCGTTGAGAGCTCGCCGCACGACCTGGCATCGGAGCTGCGAACGGCGACGGTACTGTGCCGGAACCGCCGCGGAGCCCGCTACCGCTTCACCCCGATGCGCTCCCGCGCGCTTCAAGCCAATCCCGGACGGCGGCGCCCGTCCCGAAGTCCCACGGACGCAGCTTGGTGATGCGGATCCGCTTGAACGCCTCGAGCTCCTCCCCGAGCTGCACCTCGCCCTGCACGCGGAGGTGGTACGCAACAATGAGCTGGTTCATCGCAAAAAAGCCATAAGCGCCGACCAACCCCACGATCTCCGCGTCGAGCCCGAGCTCTTCTCGAACCTCGCGCACGGCGGCATCCCCGGGTTGCTCGCCGGCCTCGATGAACCCCGTCACCAACCCGAACATCTTCTCGGGCCATCCCCTCCCCCTCACCAGGATCACATCCTCCCCCGCCTGAACAATAGCAGCCACGACAGGCGTAGGATTGTTCCACACGACGAACGAGCACCCCTCCGCAAGGCACGCGGCGCGCTCGAGTCCCCCCGCTTCTTTCTTGCCCAACCCCGTTCCGCACTCCGGACAGAACCGCATCCCCCCTCTCTCCGCGATCGTTCGCCACCGCGCAAGCCCCTCCGCCCAAACGCGCCTACCCGAAAACCCCGGCTCGTCCGTGGCCCCCATCGAATCCCACCCGGCCACGCGATGACTCACTTTACCTGCCTCGAAGAGTGAGCTAGTTTCGGCGCCCTTCGGACAAGCCATTCACAAGGAGAGGTGACCGAGTGGCCGAAGGTACCCGCTTGCTAAGCGGGCGCAGGGCTAAAACCTTGCCGCGGGTTCGAATCCCGCCCTCTCCGCAAAAAATTCCGAGAAATTTGAAGATTTTTTGGACCAACTGCTCTCGCGCTGTTGAGCTCGGTGTTTCGATACAGCTCGACCGGAAGAGGTGGGAAGAGTTCGCCGCGCCCCCTCTCGTAGGGTCTCCGCCTCGCGAATGTACTTTTCCGTAGTCGAGAACTTGTTTGTACCGCGCGCGGAACTGGCTCCGGAGCAGGTCATCGCCGCGAAGGACCATCCACGTGACCCCGTTGCCTTCACGTCGTGCAGGGTCATTGTCTTTCGTGGCCACGAACAACTCCTTCCGTGCCCCCCGCGACCTTCCGAACATGCCGCAGTTGGCGCGCCTGGTCACGTTCGCTCATGAGGACCTCGAAGAGTCGCCCGTTCGGAATTGCGTATTCCGACGTGACTCGGGGATCGATTCCAACGACACCCGGGGCCTCATTCCAACGTGACCCGGGGGCCGATTCCTGGGCACCCGGGGACGCATTCCAACGACACCCGGGGGCCGATTCCTAGGCACCCGGGGACGCATTCCAAAGGGGGCGGTCCCCCCCGCAGCGGCGAGCAGGGTCACAGCTTCATCGCGTAGACAGGCGCGATGTCGGAGCGAGTGTCCATGCGGAAGGTCCGAGAAGTTCTCAGATTGAAGTTCGAGTGCGGGCGCAGCCACGCCGAGATCGCGGCGTCGGTGGCAATCGGTGAGACGACCGTCGGCGATTACCTGGCGCGCGCACGTGCCGCGGGGCTCGCGTGGGCGGAGGCCCGGTTGCTGAGCGACGCCGAGGTGGAGGGGCGGTTGTTCCACGATGGTGGCCGTAACGAGCCGCCGTCGCGCGTGCCGATCGATTTCGCGTGGGTGCATCGAGAGCTGTCGCGTCCGGCGGTCACGTTGCAAACGTTGTGGGTCGAGTACCGCGATGGGGCGATGGGTCAGGCACCGCTCAAAGCCTACGAATACAGCCGCTTTTGCGCCTTGTATGCCCAGTGGAAGAAGAAGCTGAGCGTCGTCATGCGCCAGGTGCATCGTGCCGGCGAAAAGATGTTCATCGATTACTCAGGGAGAAAGCCACACGTCGTCCATCCATCGACCGGAGAGGTTTACGAAGTCGAGCTGTTCGTCGCGGTGCTCGGCGCGAGCAACTATACGTACGCCGAGGCGACGCGCACGCAGAAGGTCGCCGACTTCGTCGGCTCGACGATCCGCGCCTTCGAGTACTTCGGCTGCGTCCCCGAGGTCGTCGTGCCCGATCAACTTCGCAGCGCCGTTTCGGGGCCGGATCGGTACGAGCCGGACATCAACCCGACCTACCTCGAGATGGCGCAGCACTACGGCGTAACGGTGATTCCGGCGCGGCCGAGAAAGCCGAGGGACAAAGCGAAGGTCGAGGGAGGCGTTTTGATCGCGCAGCGGTGGATCCTCGCGGCGCTCCGGAATCGGACTTTCTTCTCACCCGGTGAGCTCAATGTGGCGGTCCGCGAGCTGCTCGAGCAGCTCAACAAGCGCCCGTTTCAAAAGCTCGAAGGATGCCGGCACTCGGCCTTCGAGACGATCGACAAGCCCGCCATGCGCCCTCTGCCCGCTCACCGCTACCAGATCGCGAAGTGGCGAAAGGTGAAGGTCAATATTGATTACTGCGTCGACTACGAGCACCGACTGTACAGCGTGCCGTACACGATGGTGGGGGCCGAGGTGGAGATTCGTGCAACCGCGACGAGTGTCGAGATCCTGCACCAGAGCGAGCGCGTGGCGTCCCACGTGCGCAGTTATGGTCCGAAGGGCACGGCGGTGATCTGCGACGAACACCGGCCACGCGAGCACCGCGACTATGGCAAGTGGCCGCCCGAGCGCGTGGTCGCGTGGGCCGAGAGCATTGGCGATCAGGTCGGTGAATTCGCGCGTCGGGCTCTCGGGCAGCGTACGCACCCAGAGACCGGATACCGTACCTGCCTCGGGGTGATTCGGCTCGCCGACCGATACGGCAAGGCTCGCGTGAATGCGGCGTGTGCTCGTGCGCTGAGCATCGGCAGCCCCACGTGCAAGAGCGTGACGGCGATTCTCAAAAATGGCCTCGACCGCGCGCCGCGGGTCGAGCCCCCAACTCGAGCGCCCATCGCGCACGAGCACATTCGCGGCGCAAGCTACTTCGATACGGAGGATGAACGTGATCCTGGAAGAAACGATTCAGAAGCTCGTCGAGATGAAGCTGCACGTGATGGCACAGACGGTGCGCGAGATGCACGCGTCTCCCCCGACGGAACCCCTCTCCACTGACGAGGTGATCGGGATGATGATCGACCGCGAATGGGTGGCACGGGAAAACAAGCGACTCGAACGTTTGCTCAAAGACGCCCGAATACCCAATGGCGTGAGCCTCGAAGAGCTATCGTGCGAAGCAGGCCGCGGTGTCGACCGCTCCTTCGCGCGTACGCTCGGGGCTTGCCACTGGGTCCGAGCGAAACAGAACGTGATCGTGGTCGGAGCAACGGGAGGCGGAAAGAGCTTTCTCGGTGCAGCCCTCGCCCAAGCGGCGTGCCGGCAAGGCTTTCGGGCGCTCTGCATTCGCACGTCGCGCCTGCTGGAGCAGCTCGCCGTCGCGCGTGCCGCGGGCACCTACGCCCAGGCGCTCGCGCGCATCGCGAAGATGTCGGTCCTCGTGCTCGACGATTTTCTGTTGTCGCCGATGACGGAGATCGAGCGGCGCGATCTGCTCGAAGTGCTGGAGGATCGGTACGACCAATCGTCGACGGTGATCACGTCGCAACTTCCGACGAAAACTTGGCATCAAGCCATCGGCGAAGCGACAATGGCGGACGCCATCTGCGACCGCCTCGTGCACAACGCCCACGTGGTGACCCTTCGGGGCGGCTCGATGCGGAAGAAGAAGGCGATTGCCCCCGAGGTGACCGAAACGAAAACCTGACCACGCTCGTCGCTACGCTCCGGGCCCCGCGTCATGTCGGATTGAGCCCCCGCGTCGGCTTGGAACAGCTCCCCGGGTCCTTCGGAATATGCATTCGGAATCTCGCGCCGCATGACTTCGAGCATCGAAACGAGCTGCGGATCGAAGCCGACGCGAAGCCCTCGACGGAACGAGCGACTCCCTTGTGTCGACGACGGTCTTCGGCTTTGGTGAGTTGCCGCGCACCTCGATGCGCAGAAATCGGTGCAGTCTCGTCGCCGCGTGCACGGATGGTCCGGGCCACCCGGCTTGGTTATGCGTCGACGAGCCAGTCCTTCTTCGCCTTGCGTGCTGTGCGCCTATTCTTCGCGAGCTTCCGGCTCGCGCTGCGACCGTCTGGGTTGTGCAATCGAATAAAGGAGAATTCGATGGCCAATTTCGGTGACGTCACCCCACACTCGCCTGCTTGCACATCGGCCCAATGTCGTGATGCTATGACGCCTATCAATCCCGAAAGCACGATCGCGCATCGTGTTTGCAAATATAAAAAAATCACGCGCGTTTCAAAAATATGCCGGTGCACACGAACATATTGCTGTCGACATTTGCAATCGAACAGATAAATAGCAACGCGCTTAATTTTCGTAATACCGCACCACTTCATCAAAATACTCGCCCGGCGCCTTCCAATGCGATCCGCCAATGCCGATTTCATCATAACGCATTAAAAACTGCGCAAATGTGGCGCAAAACTCGCACGCCGCCAGCAAGCCCCTTACCGAACAGGCTGCAAATCGCCCCCATGGAAACGGAACGACATTCCAAACGGACAACGCTAGGTAGCCAAGAAACCCTCCTCCTCCCGACAATAGGAGGGTGCGCAGAAGGAGGGCATACCTTTCGATGACCCGGTATTAGCGTGCTCATGGCGGGCCAGGGCGCGGTGAGGCGCTAGTATACCTTGTAGGTATACGCCAGATCGAGGGAAGCCCCCGCGCCCGTGGCCTTATACGTGGCGAGCTCGCCGTGTGGCGTGTAAGTGAAGGGCTCGGAAAGGCGGACCACCGACAACTGACCCTTGGCTTCCCTTCACTACTTCTCCTGCGCCCAAATTTCTTCATCCAAATTTCGTCGCTCGATTTTCTGCACCCGACGGGGTCCTCGGATCGCAACATCGAGGCGTGCCCGGCGCCCCCCGCCGTCGCCTAACCCCAGTGCTCACCTGGGTCGATCAAGCGTCTTGCTCTTTGGCTCGAGGCATGATCTGGTCGCGGCATGGCGGAAGCGCACCCTCTTGAATTGAGAGCCAGGGTCGTCGAGGCGTACGAAGCTGGCGACGGAAGCTATGCGGTAATTGCCGCTCGATTTCGTATCGGTGAGGCGAGCGTCAAGCGGTGGGTTCGTCGAGGGCGTCGTGGCGTGCCGCTCGGCGCCGACCCGAAGCGAGGTGGAACGCCGTCCCCGATCGGCCAGGGCGACGTTGATGCGCTTGTTGCGAAGCTGCGCGATGCGACCGCTAACGAGATTACGGCGGAGTTCAATCGGCTTCGCCCGCGGGGCGCGCGAGTTCATGTGTCCAGCATGAAGCGCGCGCTGCATCGGTATGGGTACGTCATCAAAAAAAACGCCGACGGCCGTTGGAGTGTCAGCGACCCGACGTCATAGCCAAGCGCCGCTCCTTCCGACGGAGGATCCTCCGGATTCCCGTGGAAAAGCTGGTTTTTCTCGACGAATCGGGCCTAAACCTGGCCATGAGTCGGAGCCACGCCTGGGTGAAGCGAGGTCGCGAATTCATCGATCGCATTCCTATGAACTGGGGCACGAACCTCACACTTCTTGGGGCGATGCGCCTATCGGGATGGGTCGTCCTCAGCACGATGTTCAAAACGGCCAACCGTCCCCGCTTCCTGGCTTGGCTGAAACGCAAGCTGCTCCCTCGACTGTACCCCGGAGACGTCCTGGTGATGGACAACCTCCCCGCCCACCGCGACCCGCGTGTCGTAGCCGCCTGCAAGGCGCGCGGCGTTCGTGTCGTCTACTTGCCCCCATACTCGCCCGACCTCAATCCAATTGAATCCGGCTGGGCCCTCCAAAAGCAATACGTGCGACGCCACGCTCCCCGCCACCCCAAAGCGCTTCGGCTCATCGCCAGACGAGCGCGCTTTCGAGTCACCGAGACGCACGCGAGCAACTGGTTCGTTCACGCCGGTTATCGGGCTCCACTCAGGTGATCTCTGGGGTTAGGAATTTCACTATTTTCCGAATCCGTTCTCGTCGCAGCGTGACTTACGCCAGCGTCGAAAGCACGGACTATTCTACCTTTCCCAAGGCACGGGCCCGCATTGCGGTCGCGAACACCACAAAATCCCGTGTATTCCAGAAGTCGCCGATGCATACGAGCATGCGCTCTTCCGAGGTTTGCAACCGAACAAAGGAGAATACGATAGGCTTTATTTCGGTAACGTCCCCCCACCTCATCGGAGCACTTTGTTGATACCGTCCGACACCGATCCGCCAAATCCCCGTATCGTCGTAACGAACTAGACATTGCACGAGTAAGCCCGCCAGCTCGCACAGTGCCACGAAGACACCTATCACGCAACCTGCGAACATTCCCCATCGCGGGGATGCAACATTCCAAAAAGAGAACGCGTAATATGCGAAAAGAATACCGCCACCGATCGAGAACAGAATGGCTCGCACGAGGAGGGCGTACCTCTTCAATGGTGGCGGTATTCGCGTCGTCACGGTTGCACGGCGGGTGGTGAAGAGTTGGTATACCAACCTGCCGCGGCGGACCGGACGGCCGACCCCACGCTCAGGTTGAGACGGTTGATCACGGAATTGTTCAATGCGTTCGCCTCGGCGCGTGCGATATTTCCAATTGGAGAGGCGGCAAATTTAGCGATACCTGCAGGCACTGCGTTAGCCGCCCCGCCTCCAATCAGTCCTCCTAGCGCCCCGATGGCCCCTACTTCCAACGCATTGTAACAATCCCCGTACACGGCGCTTACGAGCTCCGCTTGGAGTAGATTTGCACCAGCTCCCAGCAGCGGAATGCCAAGGCCACCTCCCGAGAACGGCAGAAGAGCGCCCTGCACGAAACCGACCCCCACCGCGATCCCGAACTCACCCCATCGAAATGGCCCGCCACGAGCTGCCTGCGCGAGCCCGTTGCCAATCCCCGCTCCCGCCGCGCCGAGGATCCCCGTGATCACCGGCACCGGGATCCGACCATCGGCGTCGATCCAATTGATCGGATCGCCGTTCGCGTAAGCGTAGAAGTTCAGATCCGCAGCAAATCCAAGCGGCTCTTTTCGGGTCCATGTGCCGCTCTCCGGATCGTACTCGCGCGCCCCGAGATGCACGAGCCCCGTCTCGGGATCGTACATGCCGCCGGCGAAGCCGAACGGCTGGAACCCTGCGCTGCTATCGCTCGTGACACGCCCCCACGCGTCATAATCCAGCGCCTGGACAGCTGCGGCGTTCGTGCCCGAATTCACGACCGTCCGCACGCTGCCGAGATGATCCGTGACCAGGGCGTACGTGACGCCCGCGCGGATCATCGCGTCGGGTACATTGTGCCCGCGCGCGTAGATGTATTGGGTGACGACGTTGCCGCTCGCATCGACCTCCGCCGCGGGCTGCAGCTCGCTGCGGTAAAGCCAGCGATGGGTGATGACCCCATTGCGGCTTCGCGCGATGCGCCGGCCAAAAGCATCGAGCTGGTAGTCGATGCGCACCCCGGATGGGAGCTCGACCGACGCCAGGTTGCCGCGCCCATCGTAGGAATATTTGGTGACGCCTGCGGGGGTGGACTTGGTCGCGCGCTCGCCGCGCGGTGTATACGTATAGGTCGCATCGCCGCGCCGCGTGAGGCGATCTTGATCGTCGACCTGCGCGCCACCATCGGTGCGATTCCCATTTGCGTCGAAGGAGAAACTGGCTTGCTCGACACCGTTCTTGGTGACACGTGCGAGACGATGCGCAGCGTCGTAGCCGTATCCCCAGACGACGCCGTTTTCGCGCTTTTCAACGAGCAGGCCGCGGTTGTTGTAGGTGTATGCCAGATCGAGGGAAGCGCCCGCGCCCGTGGCCTTGTACGTGGCGAGCTCGCCGTGTGGCGTGTAGGTGAAGGTCTCGGAAAGGCGGCCCACGGATAGCGTCGACAGCAGTCCGGAGACCGCGTCGCGCGTCAGAGCGACGGGCCCCAGACCCGTGCGGAGGCCGTCGGAGTCATACTTGAATGTGAGCGTAGAACCGCCGCCGGAAATGGCTTCTGTCTTGACGCGCAAGAGCGGGTCGTACGTCCATGTGATGGCCCCCGGTGCGGTCCCCGCGGCCGTCATCTTGGTCACGAGGCTACCGTCGTAGGTGGCTCGAACGGAGGCATTGCCGGGGCCCGTGAAGGATACCGCTTTGCCGGTCGTGGCGTCATAGCCTGTCACCACCGTGCCACCGCCCGGGAAGCGCAAGGTGGCAGGACGACCCGCGCTGTCGCGTTCGAGCACCGTCTGCGAGCCGTCTTCGTGGGTCAGCGAAGCAAACGCGCGATCGGCATCGTAGGAGGTCGAAAGCAACGCGGCACCGGGTGCCGCATACGACGCTTCGAGCCCGTCTTTGCCGTATGTCATCGTGTGCGCGGACTTGCCTGGAGGGGTGAGCGCGATCACGTTGTCGAGCGCATTGTAGCCGAAAATCGTGCGCGATCCATTCGCTTGTACGGAGGCGGTCACGCGCAGGGCGGCATCGCGCTCGAACGTCGCAACCGTCCCGAGCGCGTCGGTGATGTTCCGAAGCACGCCGCTGCTTGCGTCATACCCGTACGTTACCCGGCGGTCGCCACGGGTGGCTTCAAGGGGACGGCCCCGCGCGTCGTAGCGAAGGTCGAGTGGAGCAAGGCCCGGCGATTCCATCCGAATGATGCGCCCCTCGGCGTCGAGGGTGATGCTTCCGGTTCGTCCGGACGGTGTCGTGTTGGTCCACGTGCGCGTCGCCGCATCGTAGGTAGCCCCCGATGCGCCATCGGCCGTCGAGAACGTCCCATCGAGCCCGAGGAGCGAGCCGTCGGTGTCGAAGCGCGCCGACCAGCTCGCGTCGAGGGTGCGTTTGAGCCCACTCGGCAAGGTCACCATTTCGCGCGAGACGTACGGCGCCAAGGTGCCAAAGCGCGGATCCGCCGACACGATGGTGTCGAGCTTCGTGCCGTCGGGCGATGTGACATGTGTCCCGCGGTCTACATCGGTCGTCCAGACGGTCTTGGTCCCATCCTCGTGCGTGACGCTGCGCGCTTCACCCACGTCCTGTGCGCTCGAGGCCGAGTGCAAGCGCGTGCGCCCAAGCCCGGTCGTGACGCGGGTCTGCACGGGGGACAGGCTCTCCCGCGAGAGGGTCCACGCCGCATTCTCGGCGTTCGCATCCTGCAAGAGATTTCCTCGTGGATCATACCGCATCGCGTGCACCCCACCACCCGCGTCGGTACGCTGCGTGAGAAGCCCGCCCGACCCGTACGAGAATTTCTCTTCGCGCCCCAGCGGATCGAGGATCTTCGCGAGGTAGCCGTCGGGGGCATATTCCAAGCGCGTCGTGTGGGAGAATGGCCCAACGACGGACGTCGCGCGCCCATTCGCGTCGTAGCCGATCGCTGTCGCATTGCCGTGGTTGTCCTCGACCCGCGCGAGCTTCCCCGCTCCGTTGTACGAGAAACGCAACTTCACGGCCTTGGTGAGCGCGTCGAGGGTACGAAGATGCCGCCCGTTCGTGTCGAAGACGTAAATCTCCGAACCGTCGCCGCTCACGATCAATTTTTCACCGTTCGCCGTGGCGGGAACGACCGGATGCAAGCGTAGAATGACGCTGTCGGCGAACTCGGACACATAGAGATCGCCGTTGGGAGCCAGCACCAAGGCTGACGGAACGGTGTTCGCCACGCGACGAGCCGGCTGCCCGATCGCCGCGCTCATCGTCGGGATGTCCCCTCCCCCGGCAAAGGTCGAGATGCGACCGTGGTAAACGCGACGGATGCGGCCTCCGTCGGAAATGTAAAGGGTACCTTCCGCATCCAGAGCTTGCGCATACCGAAAGGAATCGTTCAGGGTCTTCCTCGATATTACTATCTCGAGTACCGGCGCCCCTACGGCCAGTTCGATGCATTTGCGAGCACGGACCCGGTGGTCAATGGGGTGACCATTCGTTTGGCGCAGGACCACGCGCAAGGCAATCAGAAACCATGGCTCGTCGACGCGACCCCCACCACCCAGAAACCAGGTGGTGCACGAAACTTCGACGACGCCGCCTTGGCGGTAGGGCAGACATTTTACGACTCGGTGTCCGATATTCGCATCACCGTAAATGCCCTCTCCGCGTCGGGCGCCGAGGTGCTCGTCGATGTAAACAAGAGCACCGATCCGCCGGGCAACGGGATCGGTCTAGCGGGCTCCTACTTCGACAACGCCGATCTGACCGTGCTGAAGATGACACGCACGGATCGGACCGTGAACTTTGATTGGACCGGTGGCTCGCCCGATCCGTCGGTGTCACCAACGACGTTCTCGGTGCGATGGCAAGGCTTCCTGGTGCCGCAGTCGACCGGCGTGCATGCATTTTATACCACGACGGACGACGGCGTCCGTCTCGGCATCGGCAATACGCGGATCATCACCAACTGGGTCGCGGGCGGCCTGCGGGAAAACAGCGGGCAGATTTCTCTCAATAAAGGACAGAGATACCTCGTCCGAATGGAATACTTCCAGGATCAAGGCGGCGCGGCGGCAAAGCTCGAATGGGCCACACCTTCTTCGGGCCGCGCCGTGATTCCTACGAGTCAACTGCTTCCATTCTAAGGGCCGAGCCTGATGGGCACGCAACGTCTCGTTTGGCCGTCTCCGAGTGGATCCGAAGGGGCGTTCCTCGACGCCTCTACGCCCGAGAGTGCCCGGCGCGCGTTTGTCACGCTTGCCACGCCTACCGTTTCCACTGTCCGTCGCCGCTCCCCGTTCCGGAGAACGAGCCGACGCTCACCGCGGATGAATAGCCGAGCAGCTCCCCTGCATTGTCGAAAAACTCGACCGAGGAGTACGCCGGAACGACGCTGAAATGAAAGTGGCGTGTATTCATCACCAATTTGTCGACATCGTTCGTATACAATTGCCCGTTCAAGCTGGAGATGCCGACGCTGAACAATCCCCCCGCATCCCCTTCGAAGGCAAAGGGCCCGTGGCCCGCGTTGAACTGCACGACGACGCGCGCATAGAAGAGAAATCCCCCGAAGAAACCCGCTGCCGTGTAACCCCTCGTCGTCAATTTGTCGAGCGACGCGACGACTTCCTCGATCTTCGACGCTGGCCATTTTCCTTCCGCCGATTGGCGAAAATGATCGACGACCAACTTCCGTGCAACAACAACATCGTTCATCTGCATATCCCCTTGGCCATCACCTGGCCGAAATGGTTATGCACCGAGTACGCGCGGTGCGATCGGAGGTATCGCTTCGCCGACGCGAAATCGCCCTGGGGGCCGCCACGCCCCAGTTGCGATTCGATCTCGTCGCGCAGGTCGCTTTTTCTCCCTGTCGTGCAGGTGCTTGCTGCTTGCGGATCGGCTTCGCGTGCAACCCGATGCGACGTGAGCGTCGTGCTCGAGGTGAGCCGGTGGGTCCGTCCTGGCGCGAGCGGACGCGGAGAGCTCGAATCGACGCGGGCCACCAGATGGGTCTCTCCAGCTTCGTCACGATGCTCGTCGTTCGCTATTTGCAATCACGCCGAGAGCGAGTCGAGCTGGCGCGTTGGCGCTGCGCAGATTGCGACGCGCGCCCGAAGGAAGCCGAAAATATCGAGGCTATTTGGCTTATCGCCCTTCATCGCCGCGTTGTTCGGCATCATCTTGGGTTTTGCAACAGCGCCCATTTGGGGCTGGCTCACGGCCGCGATTGTCGGTGCGGGCTTGGGCTTCATGGGTTGGGTATCGCGTCCTCGGGATCGAGAGCGTCGAGCCCAATGGACCGCTCCGATAAACCCATCGATGCGTGACCACATCGTTCCGCTTTCGTCGACGTGCGCCCTCGTCCGTCCAGAGCGTGGCCGAGGCGAGCTCCGCTCGGATTCGTCGTTCGCGGGCGCAAAGGGTTGTCGGGCCCGTTCTTGCGCGTGGTTGCGCCCGTTACGAGGTGCCGAGGCCCGCCTTACTCGTGCGGGCCCGTTCGTCGTCAACCTCGAGCATCTCGCGCGCTCATGGTCTGCCCGACCTTTTTGGTGGGGCTTCGCGAAACGTGCCATTCGCCGTGACCTCGAGGTGCGCCTGGGGGCCACCGTTGCGGCGGTACCAAGGCCCGACCATTTTCGGTGTGACCTCGATGGTCTGCGCGAGGAGAGACGACCCTGCGGCATCGGCCAAATTCAATGTAACCCGTACCGGCTCCGGGGAGAGATCCGGCACGACGATGCGCGCGTACTTTCCCGCCCGGAGGGCGACTTGCCCGACGCACGTTCCACCATCGCAGCCCATGTCGACGACCTCGGTCGCGCGTGACAGCTCCACGAACGGCGTGCGGCAGGAGCCATTCCAACATATGGATACGGACGCCGCGCTCACGCGGGGGCCGAACGCGGGATCGATGTCGAGCGATATGCCGCGCATGTACCCAACGGGGTGATAGCCAGTCGATAATGAAGCAAGCAAAAGGAGCGCCAGCAGCAGGGCACCCATGCCAAAAGCTCTGTTCACCATGCCAGTATACACAATCGCAGCAGATGCGCGCGCGCATGCGCAGATGTCTCCTGAATCACCAACGACGTGCGGCGTGTGTTCCTTCGAGGTCGCCGCGCGCCCGGTGGGTAGACCCTCGTGGCCCGACGGGGTACCGTCACCAGAATGCGCTCCATCGAATACGTCACCGGTGACGCGACGCTTCCGCGCGGGGCGGGCACGAAAATCATTGCCCACGTATGCAACGACGTCGGCGGATGGGGGGCGGGATTCGTGCTCGCGATTTCACGCCGATGGCCCGAGCCGGAGCGCGAGTACCGCCGCTGGCACCACGAACGCGAGGGGAACGACTTCCTGCTCGGCGCCGTGCAGCTCGTCGAGGTAGCGCCCGACACGTACGTTGCCAATATGATCGGCCAACACGGTCTTCGGCACGACCGCTCCGGGCCACCGATTCGGTACGAGGCCATCGAGACCGCGCTGGAAAAGGTGGCGGATCGTGCGAAGGCCCTCGGCGCGTCCGTGCATATGCCGCGGATTGGGTGCGGCCTCGCGGGCGGCACGTGGGACCGGATCGAGCCGATCCTGGTGCGCACGCTCTGCGCGAAGGACGTGCCGGTCACGGTTTACGACTTCGGCTGACACGGCGGCGCTCACGTTTTGCAGAAGCAGGCCTTGTAGCACTTCACCATCTTCATCTGTTCGTCCCAGCGCTTCTTCCCGTCCGCGCTTTTGCACTCCGCTTTCCCGGCCCTTCTGTTCAAGCACTTTTCCTCCGCGATGTAGGCGGCGCACTCGGTGCTGAACGTCAAGCGTTCGATGCCATCGTGTTGATCGAGACACTTTTCCTTCTTCTCGATGTTGCCGCGCGCCGCATCCTGGCATTTCTTCACAGCAGCGCATACGGGCCCGATCCGCTTCGCGTGGACACCTTCATGCAATTCCACACAAGGCCGTGTACATGGACTCGTGTCGGTAACCGCTTTCGTCACCCTGCCGGTCAGAAAGCCAGACTCGAGGTCGATCTCGCACTCCGTCGAGCCAAACGAACCGGACGCCCCACATTTATCGTCACACGCCTTGCGGCTCGCCGGCTCGGACTTCTTCGTATCCTTTTTGGGTTTACCCTCGAACAGCTGCTGGAACGGCCCGTTCGCTCGGTCCCTATCCGGAGATGCCGTCGCTCCGCCACACATGGCTGCATCGGCGACGCGGCGACGAATCACGGCCGTGCGTTGGGCTATGTCGCCATGTCGCAAGCCGCCCGCCGAGCCCTCGGTGCGGCTCGCGTGGTCCTGTTGGATGACGTGCGTCAACTCGTGGGCCAATAGCTGGCGCCCCTTTCGCGTGTCGGGCGCGTATTGCCCGGCGCCAAAAACCACGTCCCTACCAAGCGTGAATGCGTACGCTCCGACGGCGTGCGCCGCCGCGGCGGCCGAGCCATCTGCATGCACGCGCACGCGACGGAAGTCATAACCGAAACGTGGCTCGAAGAAGGCGCGCGCCGCCCGCGAGAGTGGCTCGCCTCCCGCGAGACCGCGCGCGATCGCCGATCGGACCCCCTCGCCTGGCGCAAATCCCGTCCCGCTCGTGGCCTTTGCTTGCGGTGCCGGCGCCAGGACCGAGTCTTCTTCGCCTGGCTCGAGCTCCTCATCGGCATCGGGGTCGACTCTCCGCCGGATGTCCGCATTCCGCCCGATCGTTGGGCCGTCTTCCTGCTTGTCGTCCTCGCAGGCTTCGCATCGCCGCTGCATGACGCCGGGCGATGGGCCTGCCCCGGCCGATGCGGGTGCCGACGACGGCACGTGCGAGCCGATCGCGAGACCGAGGGACGCAGCCGAGTCGGACATGCCGAGCACGCGCTCGGCGATCCGATCGGCCTCGCGCTCGAGCGGATCGTCGACGGCGCCGATCGCCCACTTCGCTTGCAGAGCGCTGGCATGCTTCGGCGCGGGCTTGGGCGCCACCAGGCGACTACGCGTAGCTCGTGGCTGGGGTTTCTGTGCGAAGATGCGACCGCCACTCATGGGACCTCCGAAATCAATGTGCTGAACATTTGCGACTCCCTCGTCCCCGAGATCGGATCGAACGGGTTGGTGCAACGTTTGCGCCGCGTGTTCGACCCCGAGGAGAGCGCGAATATGCCCACGGGATGTTGCATCCTGCAACGTTGCGACAATACCAAATTGCATTTTCGCAACTTTTGAAACAAGAGCATCAGGGCCCGAACGGGCGCGTTCGTCTCGTAAAACGTGGATGACCGATATGCGCCAGAATCCACGGCGAATGCGTGATGACGAACACCAACCCATGCGGCAAGCCCCGGTCGCTAAAATGTACAAAACACATCTTTGCCCCCAAAAAATCAGCTCGATTCCGATGCCCGCGGGGAGGGATCGGCCACGCCATGGACGCCGAATGCTAGGCCGTAAGCGGTTTCCGCAAAGGAGAAGGTAGATGTTCGGCCGCGCCCGCGTATGTGGGCTGTATGAGCGCGATGCAGCAAATTCCCCGTACCGCCGGCGGCGCGGCGGCCCACCCCAGGGGAATCTTCATCCGTTGGGATGCAGAGCTCCCCAAAGTTTGTTTGATGTGTGGGACGAAGAAACGGCTGCAACGATACGAGCGCCTTGGAACGGACGACATTCATCCTATCGTCGGTGGAAATCCGGTCGCGATGCTCTCCGGCTTCGTCATGGTGCTCGTCGTTCGCTATGTGCGATCACACCGAAAGCAAGCGGATCTGGCGCATTGGCGCTGCGCGGCCTGCGATGCGCGCTTGAGAGAAGCGGAGAATATCCGGCCGATCTGGCTTATCGCGCCCTTCATCGCCGTGCTGTTCGGCATCATCTCGGGTTTTGCAACAACGCCCATTTGGGGCTGGCTCACGGCCGCGATCGTCGGTGTGGGCACGGGCCTCGTGGGTTGGGTATCGCGTCCTCGCGTCCTTAGGGTCGAGAGCGTCGAACCCCATGGAATCGTCGTATCGGGAATGACGGCGAAGTCCGCGGACGCATTGCTGACCTCGCGGATCGCGGGCTCATGACCTTCTTCGGATGCGGCCCATCGTGCCCGCCTAAAAGGCCCGCGCGCGCCAACGCGACGAGCTAGGCCGAAGGGCGCCGCCGCCTCTGCTCTCGATGGTGCGTGGAGGGCGGGCGACGTTCGACACCTGGTCGCGCATGACCGTTGCGTAGTAGAGTGCGTCGGATAGAAATAAGCGTAATACGCTTGCTCCCGAGGCGTCGGCGCAAGTGCGCCGCGGCTTGGCGTCATTGTTACATGACGCCAACGTCTTTTCATGTTCGGCGAGCCAAAACGTTCGTCATTGACACCCTGTTTTGGCGACGCTAACACCATGGATGTCATACTGTCTTGATCGCGAGGGTCGCAACCATCGATGGACAACGTACGAATGACGCCTTCACCGTGCTGATGCAAGAATGAACCATGGCATACGGCCCATCGGTGGATATGTCCTCGCGACCTATCCAATGCCGATCATGGGTACCGTCTTAGGTGCTTTTGAGCCGGTTGGAGCCCTCCTCCTAAAAGGACGCTGAGGTACCGGCGGGCTCGGCGTCTCGTGTCATCGTTCCATTCTTCGTTCGAGCTCGAAGCGACCGCCAGGCTCGCTGGCGGGCCGCCGTAGTGGTGTGTCGCCCGTTCGAATAGGTGCGCCGTACGGACGAGAGCGCGTTTGCGCCAGGAGCGGCCGAAGGAGCTCGAGGTGTGAGCTCCGTGAGATGGTCGCGTCATTCGATTTGACACATCGAAGCATTCAAGGCTGCATTTTAATTTCGATTTTAACATTGAAGGTCACGCAAGCAACTCTAATGTAATGCGGGTCCTTCACGCAAAGGACGTCGCTTCTGACGAAGATACTGACCCAATGTCCTCGCGAGCGCTCGCGAGGACATTCATGACGACCGGAGATCATCATGAAGAAAATATGGATTGCGTTGATATCGGCAATGGCTCTGGCCGGCGTTTTCGCCATGACGCCTGCTCCTGCGGCGGCCGAGGAAGCCCCCTCCCAAGCCGAGGCGCAAGGAGAGGAGGACAATCCTCACGCGCTCGTCTCCCACGTGACGCTGTTTCGAGACAAAAACTACAACAGTCCCTGTTTCAGCCTGACGCAACAAGGATGTTTCAATACGCCGGGCTGCAACGACGACGCCGAATCGGCCTGGGTCGAGGGCACCGTCGCTCTTTGCAAACATGCGAACTGCCAAGACTGCATGGTGGTGGCAGGCCCGCGCCCCGACCTGTCCGCGCCGGGATATTCCAATGTCATATCGTCCGTGAGATTGTACTAGCCTAAAAGTACCCGCCGCCAGGACGCCGTTCGTCCTGGCGGCGGTCGAGCATGGGAGTCGCACGTGCGGCGCGAGCGGACGCCGATGCCTTGTCGTACGAGCAACATCCTCTTTGCTCAACGGTCCCCTCTTCCTATCCACGACGCCCCGCGTCGGATTCGGCGTGCTTTTTGGCCAAGCCGAAGCGATGATGTTTTCTTCATCAATGAGGAAACGACGAAGCGCTCGTTGGATGGCGCAGGCCGAGAACGCGAAGCGCCGTGGCGAGTGGCACCGGCGCAGAATGGTGCGCCGCGGGTGGACGCCCGCCTTGAATGGTGCAATATCGGCACGCCGTTTTCGAGGAGGTGCCCGATGGCTCGATGGCGTCGCGGGTTCGTTCGTTTGCGACCACGAATAGCCTCGATATCCCACTCGGACGTGGCGATGAGGGGAGGCGACGGCGGAGATGGAATGCCCTTCGAATGACGATTTTCTCGCCTTGGTCGGGGGAAAACTGGAAGGTCGGTCGCGAGCCCCCATCGAAGCGCACTTGGCGGAATGCCCCACCTGCGACCGCGCATGGGCGGTGCTCGTCCGGGAAAGTGCGCCCAAATCTCCATTCGGGTCGCCGTCGGCGTCGCCGGAGGACCGTCCGAGGACGCCCGACCTTCGGCCGGGTATGTACGTTGGCCGCTATCTCGTGATCGATTTGATCGGCACGGGGGGAATGGGCAGCGTCTATCGCGCCTACGATCCGAAGCTCAATCGCAGCGTGGCGGTGAAACTCATCCGGGTCGAGCCGAGCATGGCAGGCGACGAGTCGCATCGACTGCTGCTCTTGCGGGAGGCGCAGGCGTTGGCGCGTGTGGTCCACCCGCATGTCGTCAGCGTATTCGATGTCGGTGAGTATCGCGAGCACGTGTTCTTTGCCATGGAGCTGATCGAGGGCTGCACCTTGCGCGACGTGCTGTTGCGTGAGGAGCATGACCCGAAAAAGTTGCTGCGGCTGCTCGATCAGGCGGGCCGCGGGCTCGCCGCAGCGCATCGCGCCGGCTTGGTGCATCGCGACTTCAAACCCGAAAATGTGCTGATCGACCGTGAATATCGCGCCAAGGTCGTCGATTTTGGGCTGGCGCGCGCCGCCGATGCGCGCAAAGCCGACGAGCTCCTGACCTTGCCGGGCGAGGCGCCGGCGTCGCCGTTGGATCGGCGCATCACCGAAACGGGTGAGTGCATTGGGACGCCCGCGTACATGGCGCCCGAGCAGTACCTGGGGTTGGGCACCGATGCGCGCAGCGATCAATTCAGCTTCGCCAGCGTGGCGTATGAAGCGCTGTTTGGGCGGCATCCCTTTCTCGACCAAAATGGGAATCTCTCGATGGTGGCGCTCTGCGCGGGCAAAATCGAGACGCCGAGCCGGCGGTTGGATCCCGGCTATTTACGCGTGCTCGGTCGTGGCCTATCGCGCGAGCCCGCCCATCGCTATCCGTCGCTTGGAAACCTGCTCGACGAACTGGCCCGCGTTCCACGACGACGCCGGCGGCGCGGGATCGCGTCCGCGACCATCGTGAGCGTCGCGGCGGGCCTCATTGGGTGGCCGGTCGTCCAGGCGTATCGAGCGCAGCGCTGCGACGCGGACGCGACGCAGGCACTCGCCGGGATCTGGGACGTGCCCCGCCGCGAGAAGGTCGAAAGTGCGCTCGCCGGCGATGGGAGAGCGTTCGGTCGTGATATCTGGAACAAGGTCGCGACTGCGCTCGACGTCTATGCGGATCAATGGAAGCATACGCGCGTGGACCTGTGCCGAAGCGCAGGGCGGTGGCGCGCGGAGGACCAAGCCACCCGCGCACGAGGCGCGATGTGCATCGAGGAGCGGCGGCGGGAGCTGCGCGCGGTGACCGACGTGCTCGCGGGCGGCGATCGGGACGTACGTCTTCGTGCGCCCGACATTCTCGTCCAACTCGGGTCGCTATCGACCTGCATCGACGCAGCGGCGCTCGCGCTCACGCCGATACCCGCTTACGACGACGATACAGCGGTCACCGTCGGGCGAGTTCGCGATCTTCTGGCGCAGAGTAAGGCGCTCGAGGATGCGATGAAGGCTGCCCCGAGCAAGGAGGCCGCGCAGCAAGCGCTCGAGCTGGCGCGCGAGCAGCACGATCGGAGGCTCGCCGCCGAAGCGCTCTATCGCCTCAGCAGCGCGCAAGGCACCGGCGGCGATTACGATGCGTCGGAGGCGAGCATCGTTCAGGCGCTCGTGGAGGCCGAATCGAGCGGCCACGAACGGCTGTTGCCGCTGGTTTGGCTCGAGTTGATCGCGATCGTCGGCGTTCAAAAAGGGAATCCCAACGAGATCGAGCGTCTGATCCCATTCGTCGAGGCCACGGTGGAGCGCTTCGATCCCCGAGGGCCGGCGCATATTCGACTTTTGCTGATCCTCGGCATCCTCGACTACCGGCGCGGCCGATACGATCGCGCCATCGCACGGCTGACACCGGCCCTGGACATGGCGCGACGCGCCTTCGGCGAGAACGACGTGCGGCGTATCGAGATTTACCAGAACCTCGCCAGCATGGAGAGAGCCCTCAATCAGCTCGACAAGGGAATATCCCACCTGCAAGCGGCCGTGGCCGAGACCGAGGCGCTGTTTGGCGAGGACCACCCCCAGCTCGAGCTGCCGCTGTCGATCCTGGCGCGCACCTTGAGTGAGAAAGGCGACGGTGCCGGCGTGAAGGCCGCGGGGCAACATGCCCTACGCATCATCGAGCAGGCGTCTTCGCCCGAGAGCCCAGATGTGGCGTTCTCGCTCTTCGAGTTGGGGATGGCCTATCTGGAGGACGGCCAGCCGTCGGTTGCCTTGCCTCTCCTTCGTCGATCGTATGCCATTCAGCGCACGAACGACCCTCGAAACACGATAGGCACGCTCCTGGGTATCGCTCGCGGCGAGGAGGCGCTCGGGGATCTGGAGGCGGCGCGCACCACGTTCGAGGAGGGGTTGGCGCTCAGTAGACGGCTGATGGGATCCGGCCATCCATACACGATTCAATATGGTTTTCGGCTGGGGCATCTCTTGCGCCGGCTGCATCGCGAGCGCGAGGCGCTGCCGCTCTGTGCCGGACTGCTCGAAGCCGGCGAACGGGAGAACGGGCAACAAGGTGTCTATGGGGCGCTGGCCTACGCGTGTGTCGGTGAAGGATACGAGCAACTCGGCCGGCTGCCCGACGCGCTCACCGCGCTCGAACGCGCCGCAAAGCTCCTCCAAGACGAGGCGACTCCGCCGCGGCTCGAGTTTCGTGCGTCCATCGGCTTCGCCCTTGCACGCGTTCTTTTACGGAGCGGCGGCGATCGCGAGCGCGCCCGGCGCCTCGCCAACGAAGCGCTGGACGGCTACCAACACGCGGGTCGCGCCCACGCCGAAGACGGGGTTGCCGTCCGGGCATGGTTGACCACGAGCTTCGCGGAGCAGCGCTAAAACAGGGCGGCGCTCTCCATCCATCACGACGTCGTGCCGAACCATGCGCGTGCCAAGACATCGCGCGCGCGCCGCAGGCGATAGCTGACATTTCCGCGCGACATACCGAGCTCGCGCGCCGCATCGCGCTCCGACAGCCCCTCATCGTTGATGGCCGTCAGGATGTTTTTGTCTTGAGGGGCCAAGGCTTCGAATGCACGCGATGCCTGCGCGGCGCCCTCGGCGGCGCGCACCACCTCCTCCGGGGTGATACACCTGCGCGCAACTTCGCGCTCCCACGCGTAGACCTCGTCGCCCGAGCTTCGGGCTCGCTCCAATCCAGCCTGCTTACGAAGGGCCATCGCGGTGTGGGAGGCCGTGGAAAAAGCGTACGCCGCACGCTTCCGTTCGGGCATGCCCGCGAGCAGATCCATATGGGGCACCAGCGCGAGCAGGCTTTGCTGAAGAGCTTCCTCCGCATCGCGCGTTCGCAAATGCCATCGCCGGATGCCTGCTCGGAGTGCTGGGAGGAGCCCCATGATGAGCCGAGAGCGGGAGGTAAGAAGAGAAGAGCGCATCGGATTCACCTTCAAATGAGCAAGATCGAGCCACGCTACCACAGTGCGCACTCTCTCGCTCGAAACGGCAAACGCGATGGAATCGACGCCACGCGTCGATGTTCGGTCCGCACTCTCGAGAGAACGCGCGTTCGGGTCGAACGGGTGCAGCAGAAGCTAATGTGTTCGAAAATTATTCTTCGTTGGTTCGATCCAAAAGGCGTCCCCTCATCTCTATAAGAAGCAGGTGTTTGGATTCCAGACCGCTTCGCGCGCTCGCCGACGGCAACGTGTAACCGCCGGCGTGTGTGTAGGTAATCCGGTGGTCAATTCGGTGCACATGGATCGACCGATCCGAACCTATGGCAGGAGCGGAGATGGAAATTGGCGATCTCAAAAGAGTCTTGAGCTACGAGAACGCAGCCGTCGTGCTGCGTTTCATCGAAACCGCCGGACCATCCGTGTGCCCATGCCAGTGCAACCGTCGCGTCGACGACGAGATGGCACTGGCCTCGTGCCGTGCGCGAGCTCGCAGCGGAGCAACCCTGGCCGATGGCCATTTGGCGATCGATGGAATGGGGCGGCGGGAGGTGGCGGGCGGCTCTTCTCGTTGCGCGCGATTGTCTCGATCGATACGAGCGGTATTCGGAATGGTCCTATTCATCGTGCAGCGATGTCGCGAAAAGTGGATGACCATCCATTGGCCGGCTCACGTGCCGCCCTCCCTCGAAGCGCTCCGGGGAAGCGAGATGGTCGCGCAAGACGACGCGCATCGGGCTGCGATGACCGAGGCCGCCTCGACGTACCGACTCGGTTCGTATCGATGAATGCGCATGCGCCGGTGCTTTGATCGTCTGCGCCGGCTGTGACCTGCACCCGCGCTCGGGGAGGTGTTCGACCACGTGCTCTGGTTTTCCTGACGCGAGCTCGACCATCCGACTGCAAAAATGCGCCGCCGCGGAGACCAGAGGTACTACGGTGCCCCCGTGCTGCTCACTCTGTTGGCCTTTGTCGGTGTTGGGGTCATTGGTGCCTCGGGGGCGCTCGCCGCTGTGCGAGCGCGTCTGGATCTGTTTGGGGTCGTCGTTCTCGCCATGGTCACGGCGTTGGGCGGGGGCATCGCGCGGGATGTCCTTCTTGCGATCCACCCGCCAACGTCGCTGGTCGATTGGCGCAACCTCGTGGTCTCGGGTGGGGCGGGGCTGGCGGTGTTCTGGTTGCACCCCCACGTTGCCCGGTTGCGCAAGGCCATTTTATTGGCCGATGCGGTCGGCCTGGGGCTGTTCACCACCGCCAGCACGGTAACGGCGCTCGAGCAGGGTGCCCCCATGCACACGGCTTGTCTGATCGGGATGATCGGCGGGATTGGCGGCGGTGTCTTGCGCGATCTCTTGCTGCGCGAGATCCCATTCGTTTTGCGCAGGGAGATTTATGCCCTCGCGGCGCTGCCGGGGGCGATGCTGGTCACATTCGGCGCACGGTTCGCGCTCCCTGCCGGCCCGGTATCGTTGGCCGGCGCCGCGATCATTTGCCTCGTCCGCGTGCTGGCGCTCTGGCGGCATTGGAATGCGCCCATCGCCGGCGGGGATGGTTGAAGGTGCCGAACCCCCACCACCGCGCGCGAAAGGCGCTTCATCGTCCGAGCTTCTGCCGGACGACGGAGGCCAATCGTGAAACCCCTTCCTCGATGCGCTCGGGGGTCAAATAGCTGCACGAGAGGCGGAGCTGTTTGTCGCCCGCGCCATCGAGGCAAAAGTAGCGCATGGGCGTCCAGATCACCCCGTGATCCCGGGCCGACGTCTCGAGCAGCGCGTCGTCGGCGTCGAAGGGCAAGGTCACGACCAGGAAAAAACCGCCCTCGGGGATGTTCCAGCGAACCTCCGTCGCACCGTGCAGCCCGGCGGGAAAATGCTGCTCGAGCGCGCGAACGAGGGTGGAGATGTTGTTCCGATAAAACGCAATCTTCTCCTGATTCGTATCGCGAAGCCTGCACCCGTTGGCGACGAGCATGCCTCCGATCAGCGCTTGCGCAATGGCGGGCGTATTCACCGTGATCATGCTCTTGATCTTCGACAGCTCGTCGGCCAACGGAGCGCGCTCCCCGTTCGCCTTCTCCACCACCGCATCGGCCACCACGTAGCCCACGCGCGCCGAGGGGAAACACGTCTTGGCGAACGAGCCGAAGTAGAGGACATTTTGCGCCGTATCGAGCGACTTCAATGTCGGCTTGGGGTCGCCCGAGCCCACGAAGAACCCATACGGATTGTCCTCCAAAATCACGATGGCCTCGTCGCCGGCCAGGGCGAGGAGCTGGCGGCGGTTTTCGAGCGACATGGAGCTGCCCGAGGGATTCGAAAAATCCGGGATGACATACAGCGCCCGCGGCCGCTTTCCGCGCGCGCGCAGGTCGTGGATCGTCTGCCGCAAGACGGCCACATCGAGCTGG
The DNA here is from genome assembly GCA_037157815.1 of Sorangiineae bacterium MSr11954. NCBI lineage: Bacteria > Pseudomonadati > Myxococcota > Myxococcia > Myxococcales > Pendulisporaceae > Pendulispora > Pendulispora albinea. Next base: position 742,873 of record CP089984.1, on the reverse strand, counting down.
CCATCCCGCTCGGGGACGGCGGCCATATCGATATCGAGCAAGCGCGCTGCACCCGTGATCCCGACGTAGCAAGGTGAGCTCACCAAAAGCACGTCCTCGGGGGCCGCAAAGAGCGCCCGAAGGACGATGAACATCGCCTCCTGGCACCCCACCGTGACCACCACCGAGTCCTTGGCGACGTGAATACCTTCGTCATTGGCCAAGGTCTTCGCGACCAACTCGTGGATTTGCCCGTTCGTTCGACCGTACTGAAAGAGCGACGTCGTCACCTCGTCGGGGCTCTGCCGCAGATCCTTTTCGAGGTACGCAACATACGCATCGAGGTACTCCCGAAGACGTGAGACCTCGAAGAACCCCTCGTACGGGCGCCCGGGACCGAACGAGATGGCGTTCGGATAGCGCAACGTAATCTCGTTCAAAAAATTCATCCGCTCGAGCAGCGGGTCGGAGAGTGAAGCGTGCAGGTCCGCAATCTTCAAGAGCGCCATGTTTTCCTCGAATCGGTGCGCCCCAATGTAGCGGCGCCCCCCCGCCCCGACAACCGCTCGCCGCCCCTCCGGCACGGGAATCGGCGCCCGCCGCAATTGGCCGCGACCTGCCCTCTTCGCTCAGCCGGGTCGTCACCGATCGCGGCGCGCGCGTGAACCGTCATCGAGCAAAGAAGGCAGCGTTCTCCTCGATGGCTCCAGACCATTTTTCAGGCACGTCGTCCTCATCGAAGATCGCGTTTACCGGGCATTCCAAGGCGCAGGCCCCGCAGCAAATGCACTCCGTAGGATTGATGTAGAGCTGCACGCGGCCGAGACGTGCGGGCCGCTCGCTCGAGGGGATGGCGTCGATCGCCTCCACGGGTATGGGGCCGTGAATGCAATCGACGGGGCAAACGGCGACACACGCGGTGTCGCACGTGGCAATGCAAGGCTCGGTGATCACGTACGCCATGAAACCTTCCGTTCTGCGCTCCGTGCGCAACACGGTTCGAGCAGGAACCGGTCCAGCACGAAGGCGCGCTATTTTCCCTATAAAAAAGAGCGAAAGCAGGGGATGCACCGATATTTCGGTGAACGACGACGAAATATCGTCATAGAATGCCGGTCGTGAGCTCGTCCTCTTCCACTTCGATGGCGCTGCTCACCGATCTCGTGGAGGCGCTCGGCTTCCGCCACACGGAGAGGACGTGGGCGCGTGCGACCTACGAGGTGCTGTCGCGCTATGTCGCGGTGCGAACCGTGGAGATCGTCCTGTTCGGCCCTGCGGGCTCGCGAAAGATCCTGCCATCTGCCACGACGAGCGCGGTCGTGGCGCTTCGCCCGAGCGAGGAGTCGTGGTTTCGCGATGCCATGCTTCGCGGAGCGCGGCTGCTCGACACGAAGCGCGCCGCCGCGATGGCCATCGTGCCGATCGCCGATTCGGGAGGAGCGCTCGGGTGCGCAACCATCGCTCTGGAACGGGAGTCGGAGCTGCTCACCCGCGCGCTGTTGGAGTCGATGGGGCGCGTCCTTCGCTCCACCTTACGGCAAATTCACGCCATCGCGCGGGTCGCCGAGCTATCCCGGCGCGTCCACACACAGACTCGCCAGCTGCGCGAAGATCTGCGGCAGCTCTTGCCGTCGGCGGTCGTCGCCGCCAATCCGCGCATGCAGCGCATCTTCGCCGAGATCGTGCCCCTCGTGGCCCGGCAGGACACGACGGTGCTCATTTGCGGGGAGTCCGGCACCGGCAAAGAGGTGGTGGCGCGCCGCATCCATGAATTGTCGCCGCGTTCGAAGCGGCCGTTCATCCGAATCAACTGCGGCGCGATTCCATCGGGGCTCGTGGAGAGCACGCTGTTCGGTCACGAGAAGGGAGCTTTTACGGGGGCCACCGAGCGACGCGCCGGGGTATTCGAGCGCGCGCACATGGGCACCTTGCTCTTGGACGAAGTGGGCGAGCTTCCGCCCTCCGCGCAGGTGAAGCTGCTGCGCGTGATCGAGACCGGTGAAGCCGAGAGGGTCGGCGGCAACCGCACGATCCCACTCGACGTTCGAATCCTTGCCGCCACCCATCGCGATCTGCACGCGATGGTCGATGCCCAAGCTTTTCGCGCAGACCTTCTTTATCGTTTGGACGTATTCCCCATCACGATACCTCCGCTCCGCGAACGAAAAGACGAGCTCGAGGCGTTGACCGCGCACATCCTCGCCCGCCTCGCGCGTCGATTCGGGCGCTCATCACCCCCGCTATCGCGCAAATCCATCGCGCGTTTACGGAGCTACGAGTGGCCGGGCAACGTTCGCGAGCTCGAGAACGTGCTGGAGCGAAGCCTGCTGCTCAGCACGGGGGCGTCGCTCGAAATCGTGCTCCCGGACCGAGCGCTGAAACGTGGCTCCGTATCCACCTTTCAAGCCGCGGCCAAGCGATGCATCGAAGATGCGCTCGCGCTCACCGAAGGGCGCATTTATGGCCCGAACGGCGCTGCGGCCGTACTTGGGATCAAACCTACGACCTTGCAGAGCAAGATGAAACGGCTCGGGATGGCCCGACGAGCAATCGCGCGCTGACGACCGCTTCCAATCTGCCCGCTTACACCTCGGACAGCCAGTCGCGCGGCTGCAAAAAGTAATCGCCGAGTTGCGCCTCTGGAGCTCCCGGCGGAATCGATCCATTCGATTCGCCCCTCGATGCCGTCGAGTCGACATATGCCGCCGCGACATCGATCCTTTCCGCGCGGCCTTGTGATGATTTAGGGCCAATGGAAGAACGGTTTCCGCGCATGGAACGATTCGTTCCGGGGTGACTCTACCTTGGATAATCCTATATCCGCCATATCCATTGAAATCGCGTGACAGCATCACTGGGTGCGCACATTGCACGCATACGTCGGCCAATTCGACGAAAGGATTGATAATGCGATGTTATGGCGTTCGCGTAGGGGTCAGTGTGGCGATGACATGTTTCACGGCTTGTGTCGTCGCAGCGTGCAGCGGCACGTCGAGTGACGATGGCACAACGGCGACGGTCGACGATCCGCTCGTCACCGAAGCGAGCGACGAGACGCGCTCGGCCCTCGGCGTGGCCCTTTGGGGCGTTCGCATCGATCCGATGGACGGCACCGCCGTGGTTCGAGGTTACAACGGATCGAACGAGTCGTTGGTGGAGCTCCGGCAGAAGAGCGAAGACGGCGCGGGAATGGATACCGTTTCGAGCGTATCGGTGACCGGTTGGGGGTCCCATGCTCGAATGAAGGTGAAGACCGATCGCGCACCGACGGCCGATTCGCCGGACGTCGCGACGTTGAACGTGGCTGTCCTCGAGAACTCCTTCGCCGCCAATCCAAAGGCGCGCCAAGTCGTCGAGCAGTTCGAGAAAGATACGCGAGCGCGCCCGCCCCACGCGCGGGCGCCCGGCGGCAAGACGGCGCAGTCCAATCACGCGAACAGTTTGGTGGGTTCGGCCGATGGTTCCCTGTTGAACCCGGGAGACGCGTCGCTCCTCACGGGCTCGTGCATCGAGCTGAGCTCCCCTTGCGCAAAGGGCCTCGGCACCATGGTCAGCGCCGGTGCCGGCAGCGCGGCGCGATGCGGAACCCTCACGAAGGATACGACCATCCAGCTCACGTGCGCGGGCGACACCTCGTGCTCCGCCCCCGCCGGTTCCTCCGTCTCGTCCGGTGCGCAGGAATGCGCCATCGCCGCCACGGCGGCTGCCGAAAGCGGCTCGGATATGGCGCAAGAATGCCAAGGGCAATGTGGGATCGTCACCGCGGCGCTCCCCCGCCTCGGGCGTTGCAGCTGCCAGCACCGCGACGTCTTCACCAGCGGCGGTCAGAGCTGCCTCACGCTGCGCACCTCGGGCGTGTGCTCGGGCCCGTACACCGGAGTCGGTCTGAACGCCGCGACCTGCCAGGCCGCCGCGCGCGCCGCTGCGCCCCTGCAGTGCCAAGGCTGCCTCGGTCATTGCCTGTTCCGGAGATGAACGTGGCACACGTGAGATTGTGGACCGTTGCGCACGAGGAGCTCATCGCGGAGGCTCGGAGGACCGGATACGGCCAGCCGTCCTGGGAGCGCGTCGAGCCACGCTGGATCCCCGCGTACCGGTGGGTGCTCGAAAAAATGCGCGAGCGCGGGGTGACCGAGGAGCGTGATCGCGTCGATCGGCCGCCCATTTGGGCTTGGCATTCTTGCCTTTCGTGGCACCAACCCCCAACGCGGGAGACGATCGATCTCCTGCTCGGCCTCGACCCCTGCAATCGCGCGGGCCTGCGCATGGTCACGTGGACGGCGCGGAAGGACCGGATCCTTCTGTCGCGCTATGGCGCCTGGTGCGCGCTGCTCGACCGGGTCGTCGCGGGCGAAGAGCCGTCCGATCCGGGCGATCTATTCTGCCCGCCGCTCGCGGAAGCGGAGCCACCCACATGGTGGCGCCCGGGCGACGAGCTGCAAGCGAGCGTGACCGGCCTTTCATCCGAGGACATCGAGGCGATCGACTCCCTCGAGACCTGGAGTCCGTCGAGCGAACCCGGACGGAGCGGGTAAACTGCTCGGCGTGTCGAGCTCGTGGAAAGGTTCCGTCTTCTTCTCCGATCGCGTATTCGCGTACCTGGGCGCCGTGGGCGTGACGAACCTTCACGTCCACCACGCCGTTCAGATCGCGCTGGCGCGGGGCGGCTCCAAGCTGGAGATGGTCGACCGCGCAGGCTCCGCCGAGGTGGGATCCGCCTTCGTCATTCCGGCGGATACCCACCACGCGATCCGAGCGCCATGTCCATGGGCGCTGCTCCTGTACGTCGATCCGGAGAGCGATGTCGGCGCGTCCCTGCAATCGTTGGTGGGCGCATCGGGATCGCTTGGATGGCGAACTGCGGCGCAAGGCCTGCCGTCGGTCGGCCTCGACGATCCAAGGGATCTCCGGCGGGCAACGGAGCGCCTGCTCCTCGCCTTCGAAAAAGCGAAGCCCGTCGGAGCCACGTCGGCCCTTCACCCCGCGATTCGGGATGCGCTGGAGCTCCTGCCTTCGCTCGTACGAGCTGGCAGCGTCCGCGCGCGCGACATCGCGCGGCGTGTTGGCATGTCCGAAAGTCGTTTGATGCACCTCTTTCGGGAGCAAATCGGTATGCCGCTGCGGCCCTATGTTCGCTGGCTGCGCTTGAAGGTGGCCGCCGAGCAGGTGCGCCGGGGCGCGAACCTGACCGAGGCCGCGCACGCAGCGGGCTTTACGGACAGCGCGCACTTGAGCAATGTCTTTCACGCGACATTCGGCTTGACCCCCTCGGAGATCGCGCGCGGGACGGACTGGGTCGAATAGCACGTTCTTCCAAGCGCGCGCGGTCGCGGTCGCGCCATGGTGGGAGCATGCATAGTACAGCGCCTTCGCCCCCGACGACGATCCTGCGACCGCTCCTGCGCGTCGTTTATCCCATTTTCATGTTGGTGGTGCTCAATGGAGTGGGCGTTTGGTTGGTCGCGTCCGGCTACCCGCGCCACCTCCTCGTTTTGGTGCTCGTGGTGGCCATCGGCGCCTCTTTTCTCGTCGAACGGGTCATTCCGTACAACGAGCATTGGAATCAGTCGCACGACGACGTGGGCCGCGATTGGACGCACTTTTTGGTGAACGAGGTCGCGAACGTCGCGAGCGTCAGCGCCTTGCCCCTGGTCGCTGGGCTCGCGCCTTGGGGCGGGCTCTGGCCGTCGGGCTGGCCTCTCGCCGTGCAGCTCGGCCTGGCCATCCTCGTCTTGGACTTCGGTGTCACGATCACCCATTGGGCCAGCCACCGTATCCCGCTTCTCTGGCGCTTTCATGCCGTTCATCATTCGGTCAAACGCCACTATGGGTTCAACGGATTGATGAAACACCCCGTCCATCAGGCGATCGAGCTGACGGTGGGGGTCGCGCCGCTCGTCGTGCTCGGCATTCCGCCGGGGGTCGCTTCGCTGCTCGCCCTCGCCACGGCCATCCAGCTGCTCCTCCAGCACTCCAACGCGGACTACGCGACCGGGCCCATGGGATACGTGTTGGCGCTGAACAAAGGGCATCGATTCCACCACCAGAAGTGGCCAGGGATCGGCGACGTGAATTTCGGGCTCTTCACGAACCTCTGGGACTTCTTGCTCGGAACATGGTCGTTCGACGAAAAACGCCGCTTCACGTCCGACGACTTTGGAATCGGCGACGAACCCGATTATCCGACCGGCTATTGGGATCAGCTCACGGCGCCGTTCCGACCGAAGGCGCGATCGTGAGCCCGTTCAAGGTACACGCCAGGGCACCACGCCCGCTTCGCGAAAGACGGGATCCAGGCGCCGCGAGAGCTTGGCCAGGTTGTGACTCGGCACTTGAGGATAAAGATGATGCTCGAGGTGGTACGTGAGCTCGAGAAAGAGCGCCGGGACGATGCGGCCGCGGAGCGTGTGTGTTTGGGTCAGCGGGGTCTCGCCGTAGTCGCGATGCGGTAGGTGCACGGTGAGCAATGGAAAGACCCATGCGCCCGAGTGGACCATGGCCGCGTAGACGAGAACGGCGTGGGTCGCGGGCCAGAGGGCGATGCCGGCGAAAAGCACCAGCGCGGCCCAAAGCGCTTCGGCGAGGAGCCAGCGACGCTCGCGGCCGCAGGAACGCTTCCACGCCCAATACCATAGGCGCGGCAAGAACGACGGGCCGTGCCGTACGGCTCCCCAGAACGTCATGCGCGCAGGATCGCCTTCGGGATCGTCCGGCCCCGGGAAGACGCGATGATGTTGCAAGTGGCTGGTGCGGTAGGAGTGGCCGCTGGCGAGCAGCACCGCGCCCAGCGCGAAGAGCGCCCACTCGGTGCCCCGGCGACCGAGGCCCAGCGAGCCATGGACGACGTCGTGCGCCGAGGTGACGATCGCCACGAAGACGAGAAAGACGATGGCGGGCGTCGCGAACCACCACCCCATGCGGTACGCGACGGCGTAGAGCCCGAGGAGCCCGAAGGGACGCGCGAGGGTCCTCCACCGCTGGCTGGAACGGGTCTCGAGCAGATCGCGCCCCAATCGGCTGATGGTGGGCAATCGGGCGCTACGCACCATGCGACGCCTCCGAGAGCGAAGGGCGGAAATACGCTTGCTCCGCGCGGCCGCCGAGCACGGAGGTCGCCACGATGCGGCTGCCGAGCACGCAGGCGACGGTCCCCAGGCCGGGCCACGTGGTGTCCCCGCAGAGCCAAAAGCCGCGCATGCCAATGTCGTGCGGAATGGCGTTTTGATTCGCGTTCTTTTGCGAGAGCCGAAATCCGCCCACGGCGCCGCGCAGCCGGCGGGTGAAGCGCTCGTAGGTTCGCGGGGTGCCAACGCGATGGATCTGCGGCGCGCTTCCGAGGTTTGGATAGACGCGCCGGGCGAGGCCGACGAGCCGCTCGCCCGCCTCGCGCTTGCTCCGCGCGTACGCCTCGTCGGTGAGGCCCTCCCACGGCGCGAGCTCGCAATGGGTCGAGATCATCACCGCGCGATGCCCCGCGGGGGCGCTCTCGGTGTCGCCTGGCGCGGAGACCGAGATGAACATGTTGTTTCCATCGCCGAGGGGCGCGTCGTAGCTCTGGAGCAGTTGATGGTGCGTCCAGGGCACGCCGGTCACTTCCTCCTCGGGCACGCCCAAAAACACCACCAGCGCGCCGCCCACCGCGTCGCGATCGCGCCGGAGAAACGGCGCGAGCGCTTCCCTCACCTCCGCGGGTCCGATGCGGGCCGTGAGCTGCGCCGGGAGCGCGCTCACGATCCGGTGCGCGCGAAATGGGCCGCGGCTGGTCTCGACCGTGAAATCGCCCTCCGTCCCACGAATGGCCGTGACCGTGGTGCCCACCCGGAGCTCACCGCCCGTGCGCCGGTAGTGCGCGGTGAAGCGGCGCCAGAAGCCGTACATTCCGCCGCGGGCGCGGGTGAGCCCGGCCCCACGAATGGTGGCGCCGAGCACGCCGTTGAGGAGCGGCGCCTGGTCCAGGGTGCCGTGCACGGTGTCCTCGATCAGCATCGATAGCAGCGCGCGCAGCGGTGCATCGTCCTGGAGGCCCCGTGCGCGCAGCGCGTCCCCCACCGTCCACGAGAGGTAGCGCGCGAGCGGGAGATGGCGAAGGCCGAGCGCCTTTGCGGCCGAGAGGGCGTCCGCCAAACTCCGAATGGGGAGCTTCACGCCCCGGCGGCTGGCCGTCCAGAAGACCGAGGCCAACTCATCGAAGAACGCCCATAAGTCGCGGTGCGCGGGGGTGTCGCCCAGCGCGCGAAGCCGCTCGGACTCCCAGAGAGCGTGATCGCGATGCAGGGTCACGGTGCGATCGGGGAGCCAGCCGACATAGCCCGGGAGCACCTCGCCATCGAGCGGGGGCATGCCGATGGTCCGAAGGAGCTCACCCCCGACCCCGTTCGGTTCGAAGTCGACCAGGGTCGTCGCCCCCACGTCGAACGCAAATCCGGATCGGCGAAAATACCCGGCGCAGCCTCCCGGCAGGCCGTGCGCCTCGAGCACCAGGGTTTGCAGTCCGGCGGCTTGCAGCCGGGCCGCGGTGGCCATCCCCGCCATTCCGGCGCCAATCACGGCGATGTCGTACATGTTCCTTCCTTCCGAGTGGGTTCTCGATCACGACTACAGAAGGATTCGGACGGAGTTGCGCCAGGTCGCGATTTTTTTGATGGCGCGTTCAACCCAGCCGCGCGTTCCGTCCAACTGCACGTTCAATCCAGCCAAGGGAGGGCATACGTGAGGATTTCGAGCGCCGGGGGCGTCATGGCCATGCCAAAACCGATGAGCATTTTTGGCTCCGACGTGAGCGGGCGCGATCGCCGCCGGGCCTCGAGGATACCGGCCCAGAGGATGTACATCACCGACAGCTCGAGGATGGCGCCCAAAAACGGGCTGTAGTTGGCCACGAGCCGGTGCCCCCAGAGCGCGCCGAGGCTCCGCCACGCGTACAGTATCCACGAGGCGATCCCCAGGGCGAGCATCCACCGCGACTCCGCGAGCGGCGGATCGGGGTTGGGTCGGTCCAGCCCCGTTTGACTCCAGTGGCGGCGAAGAAACCCGGACGCGGTGAGGGCGACCCCAAAGCCCGCCAGAGCGCCCAACGTGGGCCACACCTCGAAGCGGGCGAGCGAAACGAGCCTTCCGTCGTCCAATTTGCGCGGGAGCACCAGCGCCAGCGGGTGCAGCTCGGACGCGTTCACCGCTTGCGGCGTCACCGAGGCCACCAGCGCCCAACCCGCGACGGCCGACGCGGTCGCATACACCAGCGCCACGGCCCGCAGCCACTGCTGCTCCGCGGGCGGAAGGCGCCCCTCGGCCTCGCTCGCGTGGGCTCGGGCCTGGCGCAAATCGGAGAGGAGCTCGTCGACGCTGGCGTAGCGCTTCTCCGGAGCTTGGGCGATGGCGCGGCGCACCACGCGATCCACGTTGCCCGGCAACCGTTCGAAGTCGCCCATGGGGAGCGCGCCCGTCATGGTGTGATAAAGGAGCACGCCCAGCGAATAGATATCCATGCGCGGGCTGGGCGGCGCGCCCGCCAGGATCTCCGGGGCCATGTAATAGACGGTGCCCAGCGCCTGATCGGGGGTCGTGAGGGTCCAGCCGCGCGCGTCATCGCCCGCCATGCGCGCCAAGCCAAAGTCGGTGACTTTGATGTTGCCGGCGGAGTCGACCAGGATATTTCCTGGTTTGATATCGCGATGAATGATTCCATGCCCATGCGCATACGAGAGCGCGTCGCCGATCTTCAGGACCACGTCGATGGCGCGCTGGGGGGCGAGGGGCAACAACGACTGCAGGGTCGTCCCGGTCGCGAGCTCCATGACGATGTAGCCCTGGCCATCCTCTTCTCCATAATCGTGAATGGTGACGATGTTCGGATGATTGAGGAGCGCCAGCGCGTGGGCCTCGCGCTCGAAGCGCACGCGGAACTCGGGCCGAGACGCGAGCGCCGCGGGCAAAAACTTTACGGCGACCTCACGACCGAGCTTGTGGTCGCGCGCCTTGAAGACCACGCCCATTCCGCCTCGTCCCAGCTCGTCGCCGAGCTCGAGCGCGCCTTGGCCGATGAGGACCGGGGGCTCGCCGTCATCGAGCAAACAACGCGGGCAAACGGAGAAGCGCCCCTCGGGGATCGCGCCACCGCACCGGGGGCACGCGCTCATCGGGCCAAATACCCGAGCAGCTCGCGGACCTCGAAGGCGCCGTTTCCAGGCTCCTCCACCGTGTCGACCGCTTCTTGCTCGACCAGCTCGCGGTAGCGCAAACGGGCGCGGTGGAGGAGCGATTTGAGCTGCGGGATCGTCATCCCATGACGCGCGGCGACGTCTTTGTACGAGGGCGTCTCGCCCCCGCGAAAGAAGTCGGCCACGGCCTCGAACGGCGCCCGGCGCTGCCCGCTTTGAAACTCCGCCTCGAGCTTCTTCATGGCGCGCTCCATCAACGTCAGCGCCCATTCCCGATCGAAGGCCGATTCGGGCTCGAAAGGCGTCTCCAAGAGGCTGCGCTCGGCCAGCTCGAAGTCGAGGGAGAGCGAGGAGAGCGAGACGGAGAGCGCGCCCCCGCCCCGCTTCTGGGCGCGCTCCTTCTCGTGGAGGTTGACCAGATAATGCTCCATGGCCGCCCGCAAATAGGACCGCATGCGCCCGCGCGAGGGGTCCAAGCGGGATAGAAAATCCCGCTCGAGCAGGTGCACCATAAAGCCTTGAACGGCGTCCTCCGCCCGTTCGCGGTCGCACCCCTTGCGGCGCGCGAACGCGTAAAGAGGGCGCCAATAGTCGCGGAGCAGCTCGTCGAAGGCCGACCGACGGGCCGCGGGCGACTCCCGCGCCGAGAGGATCAGGGTCCACCGGGTGCTGGGAAACTTCGCGGGACCGTCGATGCCCGCCACGGGATCACCAGATTCGGACGCGTTTCTCCGGGGCCAGGTACAGCGGATCGTCCGCCTTCACGTCGAAGGCTTTGTACCAAGCGTCGAGGTTGCGAACGACGCCGTTGACCCGATACACCGCGGGCGAGTGCGGATCGGTCAGCACCTGGTTTCGAAGCGCCTGGTCGCGATACAGCGCGCGCCACACTTGGGCCCAGCCGAGGAAGAAGCGCTGATCGCCGGTGTAGCCATCGAACGTCGGGGCGGGCTTGCCGTCCAAGGAGAGCTGGTACGCCTGGTACGAGACCGTGAGGCCGCCCACGTCGCCGATGTTCTCGCCGAGGGTGAGCCGGCCATTGACCTTGATGCCAGGGAGCGGCTCGAACCGCGAATACTGATCGGCCAGGGCGTCCGTTCGCTTTTTGAACGCCTCGACGTCGGCCGGTCCCCACCATGTGCGGAGCACGCCCTTGGCGTCGGACTTGGCGCCTTGGTCGTCGAAGCCATGGCCCATTTCATGGCCGATGACCCCACCGATCCCGCCGTAGTTGACCGCAGGATCGGCCTCGGCGTCGAAGAACGGCGGCTGGAGGATGGCCGCCGGAAAAACGATTTCGTTGAATGTCGAATTGTAATAGGCGTTCACCGTCTGCGGCGTCATGAACCATTCGTCGCGATCGCTCGGCTTGCCCAGCTTCGCCCGCTCGTATTCGTGGTGCCAGATCTGGCTGCGCCGCTTGTTGCCGAACGCGTCGCCTGCCACGATCTGCAGCGCCGCGTAGTTCTTCCACTTCGTGGGATATCCAATCTTCGGGCGGAAGGTGGCGAGCTTCTCGAGCGCCAGCTTCTTCGTCTCCGGCGACATCCAATCCACCGCTTGAATGCGCACCGCGTACCCCTTGCGGAGGTTCTCGACGAGGCGGTCCATCTCCGTTTTGGCCTTGGGCTGGAAGAAGCGCGCGACGTACAGCTCCCCCACGGCGTCCCCCAGCGCGCCGTTCACGGCGGAGATACCGCGCTTCCAGCGCTCACGCTGCTGCGGCTGCCCGTTCAGGGTGCGGCCCGTGAAGTCGAACACCTCGTCGTCGAGCTGCGACGGCAACACGTCGGCCGAGGCCCTCAAGAAGTGGTACGTGAGGTACACCTTCCACGTGGAGAGCGACACGGTGGGAAAGAGCTGCGCCAGCTTCGCGACCGCGGTGTTCTCCGCGACGATCACCTGGGACTCCTTGCCGTAGCCTTGCGCGTCGAGATACACCTTCCACGGGAACTGCGGTGATTCCTTTTGCAGCTCGGCGATCGTCCGCGGGTTGTACGTCTTGTCGCGCTCGCGGCGGTCGGCGATGGGCCAGTGGCGATCGGCGATTTGCGTCTCGAGCGCCAGGATGGCCTTGGCGTTGGCGGCGGCCTGTTTGTCGCCGACCATCGCGAGCACCTTGGTGATGTGCGCCAGGTACTTCGTCCGAATCTCCTCGAACTGCTTATCGGCCTTCAAATAGAACTCGCGATCGGGCAAGCCGAGACCACCTTGGCCGACGCCGACGACATAGCGATCGGGGTTCTTCTCATCGAGGGTGACGCTCATCTCGATGGGCGTCTTGACCGGCAAATCCGGGCGTCCCATCAGCTTCACGATGTCCGCCAGGCTCTTCGCGCCGGCGATCGCCGCGAGATCCGCCTTGGCGGGGGCGAATCCTTTCTTGTCGATGGCGGCCGTATCGAGGTAGGCCGCATAAAAGTCTGCGGCCTTTTGCGCGCCATCGCCGGCGGTCGATTTGGACTTCACCTGCTCGTCGAGGATCGCGCGCACATTGGTGTCGGACTCTTCGCGCAGCTGGTCGAACACCCCCCAGCGGGAGCGGTCGGCGGGGATCTGGTTCTCCTTCATCCAGCGACCCCCGGCGAAGGTGTAGAAGTCCTTGCCCGCCTTGGTCGAGGGATCGGCGCCCGCCACGTCGACGCCAAAGGTGCCCAGCTTGGGCTTGCCGGGGAAGGCTGGGGCTGGGGCCTGCGTCGGGGCTGCCGTTTCGACCGGCTTGACGGCAGCGGCCGTCGCGGGCGGCGGGGTTGCGGGTTCGGGCGCGGCGCACGAGGCCATGCAAACAAGGGCCGAGAGACACGAAAGCAGCTGGTTCCGACGCATGATAGACTCCTAGTAAGAGATGCGTCGCGGCGCAACTGGTGTCGATGCGCGATGGTCCGCGCCCGTCGTTCATTTTCGCGCGGGCGCGCCCGCTCAATCGAGCGACGACCAAAAATCGCAATGGTGCTCGCTGGGGAAATCGTCGGGGTGGATACCGCCGGGGCCGGGCGCCAGAAATTGCACTTGCCCCAGCTGCCCGAGGGGAAACCACCGCGGCAGACCCCATCCATTGACATGGCCGGTGGCGGCGAACCGCGACCAATAGTCGATCATGGCATTGGAGAGCTCCCGCTGCGCAGGGGTGAAGGGAGCGCTCTTGTTCCAATCGAACAGATAAGGAAGTTCCGCCGTGTGGAACGCGCCCAAGGGAAACGGCGCTGGAAAACCGAACGTCGAGGGCGCGTCGCGGTCGCGAAACTCGTACCGGTAAACGGGGACCCGTTTGGCGAGGATTTTATCGCCCGCCCACGCCGGGCAGACCCAGCCCCGGTCCGTGGTGACGGCCGACCAAGCGAGGCTCGGGGACGAATATGCGTGAAGAGGATATCGGGCGCGGACCCGATCGGCGTCGTCGCCGAAGCTGTCGCGCAGCAGCTCGTCATAGCGCGACCTCGATATCGGTTGACGGGCGAGATCGTAAAAGACGGCGGTGAATAGGGTATTTTCATCGCGGTTGGTGCCGGACAAAATGGGCATACGATGAAAGCGCCCTTCCTCGACCGCGCGCGAGGGCGCCACCGGGAGGACCCGATTGCCGAACGCCGGGCTCCATCGCCCGCTCCGCCCTGCCGCGAGGACCTCGGCCACCGGACGACCGCGGAGGCATGCCACGGTATCGGCCCCCGTGCGCCCCGTGCACCCCAATTGCGTCGCGATCGATGCGCCCAGCGCGTGCACCTCGGGCATCGGCTTCCAGGGCGTTCCGGCCGGTCTTCCTGGGTCGACTCCGTTCTTCGCCCAGCTCATCATGCACGATCCGCTCTCCAATCCGGCGCGGTGAAAGAGCCCCGCGGCCGACGGAGAGGTCAGCTGCGCGCAGGCGCTCAGCGCGCCCGCCGATTGGCCGAAGAGGGTGACCCGGCGAGGGTCCCCGCCGAACGCCGCGATGTTGCGCTGCACCCAGCGCAGCGCCGCTTGTTGATCTTCGAGCCCGAACGCGCCGGAGTCGGGCAGCTCCGGGTGGCCGAAGAAGCCGAAGATGCCCAATCGGTAATTGACCGTGACCACGATGACATTGCCTCGAACGGCGAGCCGGTGGGCATCGTAATCGCGACCCGCGCCGCCGACCCATGCGCCGCCGTGGAGCCACACCATGACGGGCAGCGGCCTGCTCCAAGGCGGCACCTTCGGGGTCGTCACGTTCAAGTGGAGACAATCCTCGTCGAGGCTCTCGGGGCCGCTGAGCGGGCTCGCGAGCTGGGGGCAGCGCGCGCCCGGCACGGTGGCGTCGCGCAAGGTGGTCCACGCGGCCGCGGGCTGAGGAGAGCGCCAGCGCCGGTCGCCCACCGGGGGCGCCGCGTACGGTATGTCGAAGAAGGTTCGATGCGTGCTGGTCACCGTGCCGGCGATCGGACCGAGCTCCGTGGTCACCACGGCGTCGTTTTGCGCGGCGGCCGCCGGCGGCCCCGCCATCGACGTCTCCACCGGCCCGAGCATTCCAAAGGCCCATGCACCGAGAAAGATCGATGTGCATCGAAATGTGCGTTTCGTCACGCGCTGCCATAGGTTCATGGTGCGCATCGTGGGAGCGGCCCCGAGGGCGCGCCATCCCTCGATCGGGGGATGGCAACGGCGCGCGATGGCACCACAATCGTCTCATGACGACGTGGAAGGTCTCGGACACGGCACGAAAGCGCGAGGCCTTGCTCGCGGGCTTATCCAAGGTCCGAAGCGCCACGGAGCTCTTCGCCATGGTCTCGACGCGGCTGCGCCGGTATGTCCCCTTCGAGGCCGCGGTGTGGCGCGCGACCGATCCCACCACCGGGGTGATGACGGCGCCGGTGCGGGTGGAAAACCTGGATCGGGAGGGCTGCATCGCCTATTGGTCCAGCGAGCCACTCCGGGAGAACGTCAATCGCTGGTACGATCTCGTACACTCGCCCTGCGCCGCCGCGGCCCTTCGCGCGAGCGCGGGCGAAGAAGCGTCGCGCAGCGCATTGTACCGATCGTACCTGGAGCCGCGCGGATTCGACGACGAGCTGCGCGCCGTGCTGCGCACGGGCGAACGGCCTTGGGGCGCGGTCAGCCTCTTTCGCCGGCGCGGCCATGAGCGCTTCGGCCCGCGCGAGCTCGGCTTCGTCGCGAGCCTCTCCAACCCCATCGGCGAACGCCTCCGCGCACTATCCATCTCCGCGGCGCTCTCCGCGCCGGAGCGCGCGCCCGTCCTGCCTCCGGGTCCGGGCCTCTTGCTCTTCGATGCGGACGGGGAGCTCGTCTCCGCCAACGAATCGGCCAAGGCGCTGCTCGCGGAGTTGCCGTCGGACACGTCGTCCCGCACCGATCTCGGTCTCGACCTTCCGGCGTGGCTTCATGGCGCGGCGCTCTGGGCGCGCCAGCGCGATGGCGGGACGTGGGCCAGGGTCCGCGCGCGCTCGGGGCGATGGCTCGTCTGCCATGCCTCGTGTTTGCGCGGGGCGGGCGGCGCGTTCGGGCCCACGGCGGTGGTCCTCGAGCCCGCGAAAATATCGGAGCTGGCGCTCCTCATCGGGGAGGCGCATGGCCTCTCCGCGCGGGAGCTCGAGGTGGCCCACGCCATCGTCGGCGGTCTGCGCACCCGCGAGATCGCCGAGCAGCTCCTCATTTCCACGCACACCGTGCGCGATCATATCAAGGCCATTCTCCGCAAAGTCGGCGCGCGCAGCCGGGGAGAGCTCGTGGCCACGTTGTTTCAAACGGAGTCGCTCTCGGGCGGCTGATCCTTATCACGGAAACGTCCGTTTATTTCCGGGCCGTCTCGCCTTCGACCGCGCCGTTTTGGACATCGCGCCGCGACGCAGCACGGCATGGCCGCGGCATTTGACACGGCGCATTGGTACTAAAGTGGTATTGACGTGGTCTTAGAGTGGTAGTACCCCCGAGCAAACTGCACCAGCGAGGGAGCGAGCATGTCGATTCTCAAACAATGGGCCATCGTGTGTCTATTGGCTCTGTGGGTCGTCTCGGGGCTGTCGTCGGATGCCATGGCGCAAACCACCGCCAATTGCACGGGGGTGCCCGCGTGGAGTGGGTCCACCATCTACAATGCCGGCGATAAATTCGTTTATCAAGGCAGCCTTTATCAAGCCAACATCCAGATATGGAACACGCCGCCGACGTATTGTCCGAGCTGCGGCTGGTACACGAACCTGGGGACGTGCGGCGGCGGCGGTTCGTCGCCGACGGTGAGCATCAGCGCGCCCGCCAACAACGCGAGCTTCCCCGCGGGCACCGCGATCACCGTCTCGGCCGACGCCGCCGACAGCGACGGCACCGTGGCCAAGGTCGAGTTCTTCGACAGCGGGGCCAAAATCGGCGAGGACACGGCCGCGCCGTTCTCGATCAGTTGGTCGAGCGCGGTGGCGGGCGCGCATCAACTGACGGCCAAAGCCACCGACAACGCGGGCAACGCCACCACGTCCGCGGCGGTGACGGTCAACCTCACGTGCACCGGCAGCTGCGGCGGCGGTGGCCCGCTCCCAAAGCGGGCGCTCATTGGTTATTGGCACAACTTCGACAATGGCTCGGGCTTCATCAAGCTGCGCGACGTTTCACCGGATTGGGATCTCGTCAACATCGCCTTCGGCGAGCCGGTGGGCGGGTCCACCTCGCGGATTGGATTTACGCCCTTTCAGCAGACGACGACGGCCGAGATGCAATCCGATATCGCGATCCTGCACGGCCGCGGCAAGAAGGTGCTGCTCTCGGTCGGCGGCGCGAACGGCCACGTGGTGCTCCCCACCAGCGCCGATCGGCAGAACTTCGTGGACTCGGTGACCTCGATCATTCAGCTCTACGGGCTGGACGGGCTCGATATCGACTTCGAAGGCTCGTCGGTGAGGCTCAACGCCAACGATCGGGATTTCATGAACCCCACCACGCCATCCATCGTCAATTTGATCTCGGCCGTGCGCGAGATCCGGAGCCGGGTCGGCTCGGGCTTCATCCTCACCATGGCGCCCGAGACGTGGTTCGTCCAAGTCGGATATCAATTCTACGGATCCGGCAACGGCGGCGACGGGCGAACGGGCGCGTATCTGCCGATCATCCACGCCTTGCGCGACATCCTCACGGTGCTCCACGTGCAGGACTACAACTCGGGCGCGGTGCTGGCCCTCGACGGGCGCGCCTACGGCATGGGCAACGCCGATTTCCACACCGCGATGACCGATATGGTGCTCGCCGGGTTCAACGTGGCCAACACGGGTAAATTTTTCCCCGGCCTCCGGCCCGATCAAGTGGGCTTCGGTCTCCCGGCCAATGGCAACGCCGGCAACGGCTTTACGCCCGTCCCCGAGGTGCAGAAGGCGCTCAATTACCTCATCAAGGGGCAATCGTTCGGCGGTCAATACGTCCTACGCAACCCCGCCGGGTACCCCTCGTTCCGCGGGTTGATGGCCTGGTCCATCAATTGGGATCGGGTCGCCAACTTCGATTTCTCCAAGAACCACCGCGCCTACTTCAACACCGTCCCCTGACCCTCGATCCTGCTCGTGTCCGGGACGAAACGCGCCAGCGGATTTGATTCGCACAATGCGATCGTTCCGGACATAACTCAGGATGAACTCGAATACCCTCGCGTTCGCCCTGACGCTCCTCGCGTTCACGGCGGCATGTGACTCCAGTGATGTCGGCGTCGAGGAGGACGTCGGCTCCGACTCGGCGGGCCTCGCCTCGCCGCCCCAGTTGACCGATCCGCACCCGTGCCCGGGCATGCCCGGCTTTACCTGTTCGACCTTGGACGCCCCGCTGGACTACCGCCATCCGGCGCGGGAAACGTTGAAGCTCCAGGTGGCGACCGCCGACAATGCCGACGCGCCCAAGGGCGTGCTGCTGTTTCTCACCGGTGGTCCTGGCCAGCCGGGCGTACCGTTCATCTCCCGGTTGAAGACGCGAATCCCGGAGGTGGCGAACGACTATCGGCTGGTGATGATCGACCAGCGCGGCACGGGCGAGCTCGGCGCCATCGATTGCCCCGCGCTCCAAAGGGAGATTGGCGGCGGCTCGGACATCTGGACGCCGACCCCGGACGCTGTCGCCGAATGTGCGTCATTGTTGGGCGACAAGGCCCCCTTTTACAGCAGCGACGATACCGTCGCCGATCTGGAGCGCCTCCGGCGCGCGCTCGGCGTGCCGAAAATGGTGCTCGACGGTGTCTCCTACGGCACGATCACGGCCGCGCGCTATGCGCTCGCCCACCCGAGGAACGTCCGCAAGGTGGTGCTCGATTCGGTGGCGCCCTATCATATCACGCCCGATGCGTCGCTGTACCTCACCGGGCAGCGCGCCAGCGCGCGCATCCTGCGCGACGCGTGCGCCGCCGCGCCGGCCTGCGACTTCGATCCGGCCGAAGACCTCGCGGCGGTGGTCCGAAGCCGCGACGCCGAGGCGGGCGTTCGGCTATTCCACACGGTGGTCACCTACGAGTACGTCGACCCGAG
The DNA here is from genome assembly GCA_037157815.1 of Sorangiineae bacterium MSr11954. NCBI lineage: Bacteria > Pseudomonadati > Myxococcota > Myxococcia > Myxococcales > Pendulisporaceae > Pendulispora > Pendulispora albinea. The sequence goes on along the minus strand of CP089984.1, from coordinate 724,275 downwards.
CTACCGGAACCCCAATCCGCCCAATTTCCCGCCCGGCCAAGGGGACATGGTCGGCGCGCTGCACGAGGCGCGACAGGGCAATCCCGCGCACCTGGATCGGCTCGTCGCCATCTTACGGCCCGGCGGCGGATCCATCGCCGACTTCAGCATGGGCCTTCACGTCGCGACCGTTTGCGCCGATTATCGCTTCGTCTGGGGCAACGCCGCGACGCCGATCGAGCTGCGCGGGCCGTTGCTCGATTTCGCCGAAAGACGGCTCCGCGACAGCGACACCTGGCCCTTCACCCCCGCGGTCGCCGTGAATCAGGGATTCAGCAAGACGTGCCTGCAGTGGCCCGTCGAACGCCCCGGCTCGAACCCGATGGGGCCGCTGCCCGACATTCCCATTTTGCTGCTCAATGGGGACCACGATATGGCAACACCCTTGGAATGGGCGCGCCAAGTCGCCGCCAATGCCGCCAGGGGAGAGCTCGTCATCGTCAAAGGCGAGGCGCACTCGATTCAAAACCGCGAACGCGGCCGTGCCGGTCGAGATGCCTTGATCCGCTTCCTGGCCAAGCCCTAACACCGCGCTCGCCTGCACGGCCTGCTCGAATGGCGCCAATCTTTCCACCCATCACGCCATTACGTGGCGCTCTCATTGCCAATGAGCGATTGCGAAACTAAACCGGCCTGACGACGCAGCACTGGTTTGCCGCGTTCTTTTGCGGCTCTTTTCGACCAATCTCATTGGGTGAAAAATTGAAACGAAACTCGATATGCGGCCTGTTCATTCCGTGTCTCGCCCTCCTCGCTGCGTGCAGCAGCAGCCCCTCGCAAGGGCCGGCGCCCGAGGGCGATGGCACGGAGATCTCACGGGGGGTCACCTCCGCGGCGCTCGAGGACGAGTCCGACGCGGATCTCGAGGAGCTCTCGACTCCACGCACGATCATGCGGGCTGTCTTCGACGAGGCCATCCGTCATCGGCCGGTGAATGCCATCTTCGCGGGCGTGCGCACGTACGATGCGCTGCTCGATGATCTGAGCGAAGAGGAATACTGCCGGCACTTCCGGCGTATGAACAAGCTCGCGGCGAAGCTCGCCACCATCGACGCCACCAAGCTGAGCTCGGGCGAGCAGATCGCGCTCGACATCGCCAAGACACGCGTGCGCGACGCGCGCTCGGCCGAAAAGGCGGTCTCGTACCGTTGGGAGGTCAGCCCGTTCGACACCGTCGGCAACAATTGGGCCTACCTCGCCTCCTCCACCGAGCTGCGATCGCGCGCCGACGTCGACGCCATGATCGCCCGCTACGGCCAGATCCCGCGCGCCATCGGGCAGCACATTCGCAATTTGCGCACCGGGCTCGCCTCGGGCCTCACGGCGTCTCGCCCCGTCATCGAGCGAACCATCAGCGGCTACCGCACGTACCAGGGCCTCCCGGCCGCCGAGGGGTCGCCCTTCGCGGCGCTGCGTTTCGCGGCCAATGTGAGCGATGCCGACAAGCAGGCGTGGACGGCGGAGGTCCGCAAGGTCGTCGATGACAAGGTGCGGCCGGCGATGATCCGCTACGCCGATTTCCTCCAGAACACGGTGGTCCCGAGCGCGCGCACGACCTACGGCGTGGGCGGCCTCGGGGCGATCGGCCAGGCGTACTACCCCGACCAAATCGAGGTGCACGTCGGCCGCCGCTTCACCCCCGACGAGGTGCACGCGCTCGGTCTGCAGCGCGTGGCCGAGCTGGAGCCGCTCATGCGGCGCGATCTCGCGGCGCTGGGCATCGACGAGCCCACCTTGGCCGCGGGCCTGGCGAAGCTGCGCGAGCTCCCCGAGAGCAAGCCGGCCTCGGTGGACGAGGCGCGCGCGCACGCGTACGAGTTCCTCCCGAGGATCTACGCCAAAGCGTGGGCGGAGGATACCTGGGGCGTGCCCAACCCGCCGCCCATGCAGGTCCAGGTCCTGGTGGGCGATCGCAGCGCCTACTACGTCATCGGCAGCAATACGATGACCCTCAGCGCGTTGAGCAAACCGCTTTACCAATTCGACGGCACGGTCTTGCACGAGGCCATGCACTACCTGCAAGACCTGGTCATTCGCAGCGCGACGGGCGAGGAGCCGGTCTCGCCGTACGTGGCCACGTCGGGCGGCAGCGCGCTCAGCGAGGGCTCGGCGCACTACGCCGAGGTGCTGGCGCTGGACACGACCATTTACGAGACGGGCAATCCGCGGCTCACCGCGCTCACCCGCCTCTCGGCGCTCGGCCAGCTGATGCTGCGCGCGGTGCGCTTGGTGGTGGACAGCGGAATCCACGCCAAGGGCTGGACCCGCGAGCAAACGCTCGCGTACATGGCCGAGCGCCTCGATATGAGCGCCGGCTCCATCGCCTTCGAGGCCGATCGCTATGCGTCGTGGCCGGGCCAAGCCATCACGTACCGACTGGGCGCCGAGACCATCGCGTCGGAGCAGGCGCGCGCCCGCGCGGCCATGGGCGAGCGTTTTTCGCAGTCGGCCTACAACCGTATGGTGCTCGGCCTCTTCGGCGGCTCCGTCGACCTCTTGAAGCAAAAGACCGACGCGTTCATCGCGCAGTAACGTTTCGATAACGAAGGTGGCGCGCGCCGAGGAACACCTCGGCGCAGCCCGGTGAGCCGGTGGCGGCGAGGAGTCGGGTCCCTCCACGCCGCCTCCGGCTATTCCATGCGCTCGGCAATGGCGTGCGGCCGGCAACCGCGTGCGGCCGGCAACCGCGTGCGGCCGACAATGGCGTGCGGCCGGCAACGGATTGCCGAGGTTCGGCAACGGGCGGCGTGCGACGGCAACGGATTGCCGGCACGCTCCAACGTTCCGCGGAAATTCCCACGTTTTCTCCCGATCTGCGCTTCGGCATGCCGGCTGCTTGAGGGCAGCCTGAGAACACCGTGCCGACCCATCGAGGCGCGGACAATCCAAAAGGGAGAAGCGTTATGGCAATCTGCTCAGGTCTCTTGGTACGTGACAACTTCGCCGACACCGGCACCGTCCCCTCGACGGGTACGATTTGGACTTCGCCCGACATCATCCCTTACGGGCAAGATGTCCTATCATCGGCGCAGGCCGTGTCGACCTACAAAGGGCCTGATATCGGCCGGCCCGTCGTCAATAATCTCAACAACAACATTTATGTGCGCTGCCGGAATGTCTCCAACCATACCATGACCGGCAACGTCAATCTTTATTACGCGAACTCCTCGCTGTTCCTGTTGCCCAACACGTGGACACAGTTGAAGGTGCCCACGGTCAACAACGCCTTCGTCACCGCCTCGGGGCCCGCTCCGAGCACCAGCATCCCGGAGGGCATCATCGGCATGGTGCAAGCGCCCTTCAACCTCTCCCATGTGCCGCCGGAGCATCATTTTTGCTTCATCGCCGTGGTGAACGACAACAACGTGCCATTCCCGATACCCGCGAAGTTTGCCAGCAATGCCGCATTTGCAAGTTGGGTGGCCAGCAACCCCAGCGTGGCGTGGCGCAATATCGTGCTCTGCGCCGGCTCCAACTCCAATGTCACGTCGTATCAGACCTTTGGCAACTGCAACCCCATCGCCAGCACCTTCATCTTTTCCATGGTGGGCAAGAACCTGCCCCCCGGCACGACGTGGCAGGCGCATTGCGCCGACAAACGGCTGCCCCAGGCCTTCTCGGCGAGCGGCACGTTCTCGACTTCGGGCACCGCCAGCTTGCAGATGGAGGTGCCCCCCAATATTGGCGGCGGCAATCCTTTGCTGACCATGGCCTTTACGTACACCGCGCCGGGTGGCCAGGCTTTCCCCAAAAATGCCGTGGTCACGGTCACCTATTACCAAGTTCCGACGGTCTTCGAACAATCGCCCCAGCTCGTGGAAGAGGAAAAGCACGTCGTTCGCGATCACGTCGTGGCCGCGCCGGATGGCGGCGATTCGGGTTTCGCGACCATGCAATTGCTTTTGCTCGGCTCGGTCGAGGTGCAGCCGACCTTTACATAATCCGTATGGCGTAAGCATCGCGCGAGGTCGTAGAAGGAAGCGCGCGCAGGCCAAGGATCGTGGCGCGCGCTCTTCTTCGCTTTGGAACGTCCGCGCCGGCTCGAAGGCGCGGCATCACCGTGGGCTCGGCGGCGATCTCTTGCCGTTCGCCGGCTCGATGAAGGCATGCGATGCGCCCTCGCTCGCGCGGCGTGCGCGACGGGAGCGTCGTCGGTGCGAACGCGTGCGCGACCGGATCGTTCGCGAGAGCGGCGAAGATGTACGAAGAACCTCTGCGCGCGCTTTGCGAGCTTGCCAAGGTGAGGACGTGTCCGTGTCGTTAATCCAACTGCGATGTCCAATCGTGATCATTGGCCGTAAGCGAATCGCGGAGCCTGGACCCGTGCGCGCGGCGCGCGTATCCTCCGCACGCGATGGCGTCGTTTCGACCCGTACCATCCGATCCACATACGGAGCCGGTGAACTCGACGTTCGTGCGGACGCGCCGGCGCGATCTGGTGCCATCGCGACGCGCTGCGCTGCTGCTCATTCATCGCGTCGGCATCGAGGTGAGGGATCTCACCGAGGGCGAGCCCCTCACCGTAGGCCGCGACACACCTGCAGACGTGTGCGTGCACGATCCCACGTTGTCGCGCGTCCACGCGCGCTTTCGCCTCATCGGCGATGCGGGCATCGAAGTCGACGATCTGGGGTCGACCAATGGCACGTGGCTCTCGGGCCGGCGCATCGAGCGCGCGACCCTCGCGGTGGGGGACGAGGTCATGCTGGGCGGCGTGCTCGCGCGCGTCCGCTTCATCGGCAGCGCGGCGACCGGCGCGGGCGCGCGGGAAGAGAGCGCCGATCTGGTCGCCGGGCCCGCGATGACCACGCTGCTCCGGATGGCGCGGCAAGTCGCCCACGGGCGGATTTCGGTGCTCCTGCGCGGCGAGACGGGGACCGGCAAAGAGGTGCTGGCGCGCTACATCCATGACCATGGCACCGCGCGCGACGAGCCCATGATCTGCATCAACTGCGGCGCGATCCCCAAGGAGCTCGTCGAGAGCACCTTCTTCGGGCACGAGCGCGGCGCGTTTACCGGGGCTCACCAGGGGCGCCCCGGGGTGTTCGAGAGCGCCGGCGCGGGCACCATCCTGCTCGACGAGATCGGCGAGCTGCCGCTGCCCGCGCAGGTCGCGCTCCTGCGCGTGCTCGAGGAGCGTCGCGTTTGCCGTGTCGGCAGCACGCGCGAGATCGCGGTGAGCGCGCGGGTGATCGCGGCCACGCACCGGGATCTGCAAGCGATGGTCGAGGCGCAGACGTTTCGCGCCGACCTTTACTTCCGACTGAGCGCCGTGACCCTCGACATTCCACCTCTGCGCCAGCGCCGCGAGGACATCGAGCCGCTGGCGCGCCAATTTCTGCGCGCGTCGAACCTCACCCACGGGCGCGCCATCGAAGACATCACGCCGCGCGCGCTGGCCTGCTTGAACGAGTACCCTTGGTCGGGAAACGTGCGTGAGCTGCACAATGTCATCGAACGCGCCGTGGTGCTCGCGGTGACCGATGTCATCGACGTAGGCGATTTGCCCGAGCGGCTCGTTCAACATGGGCAAGCGGGCGAGGACGAGCCACGGGCGATGCCTCCGCAGGCGATGTCTCCGCAGGCGATGTCTCCGCGGGCCATGGAGTCGTCCTTCCCCCGCGCGCCCGCGCGTGGTGAGCCCTCGTCGGTAAGCGCGGGCTTGCGCGAGCGGGTGCAGGCGTACGAGAAGGAAGTCATCCGCGAAGCGCTGGCCGCGACCGGCGGCAACCGCACCGAGGCGGCGCGGCGATTGGGCATGCCGGTGCGCACGCTGTCTTACAAAATCAAAGCTTTCGGCATCGGCGAGGACGGCTGACGGTCGCCCGCCGGCCGGTTCAGGGAGACTCTCATGCTGCAGAACATTGGACCCTACCGCGTCCAAGAGGTGCTCGGCCGGGGCGGTATGGCGGTCGTCTATCGCGGGGAGCACGAACGCACCGGCGCCCAAGTCGCGATCAAGCGGGTGGCGCGCGTCGCCATGCCGTTCGTGGCCAGCATCCGGCGCGAGCTGCATGCGCTTGCGCGCGTATCCCATCCGGGTGTCGTGGCCATCGTGGACCATGGGATGCTCGATGGTCTGCCGTGGTACGCCATGGAGCTCCTGTCCGGGCGCACCTTGCGCGCTCTTTACGAGGAGCGCGGCGAGACGCGGCCGATCGAGCTTCTTGCGCCGCTGTGCGAGCCGCTGGCGATTTTGCACGCGGCGGGCATCGTGCATGGCGATCTCAAGCCGGAGAACGTCATCGTCACGCCCGATCGTGGGCCGGTGGTGGTCGACTTTGGCATCGCCGCGAGCTTCGCGGGCGCGGGCGGACGCGAGCACTTGGCGGCCATGGTCGACACGGCGGGCACCCCCGCGTACATGTCCCCGGAGCAGATTCGCGGTGAGCCGCTCGACGCGCGCTCCGACTTGTACGCGCTCGGCTGCATGCTCTACGAGTGCGTGCTCGGACGGCCGCCGTTCATCGGCACCGCGGCCGAGATCCTCGATCAGCACCTCCACGCGGCGCCCAAAGCACCGTCGCTCTGGGGCGCGCCGGTGTCGCGTGAGCTGGAGTCGCTCATCTTCCGGCTGCTCGCCAAGCGCGCCTCCGATCGCGTCGGCTACGCCGAGGACGTGGCGGCGATCCTGCGGGGCTTGGGCATCGCCGGCGCGCCCGCGCCGGGCGTCGGCGCACATGGATCGAGCGCCGGCGCGCCGGACGCCGCACCTGCGCCGCGCACCGGCGCACCTGTGGCCCGCGAGCGATCCACGCCTTATCCCACGTATCTCTATCGCTCCGACATCATCGGGCGCGACGAGCATCTGCGCCGCGCCGATGCTGCGCTCGACGCGCTCGCGCAAAGCCGACGCGGTGGCGCCGTGTTCATCGTCGGGGAGAGCGGCGTCGGCAAGACGCGCCTCGGCATCGAGATCGCACGCCGCGCCGAGCAGCGCGGGATGACCGTCGTCGCGGGGCATGGTCGATCGCCCTCGGAGGCAGACGCGCCGCCGCTGCATCCGTTCGCGCCGCTCGTGAGCGAGGCCGTCGATCGCGGTCGCGCCGGGGGCGAGGCCGCGCATGCTCCGTCATGGGACGAGCGCACCGCCGTGCTGGCGCCCTACTTCGCCGATCTGGCGGCGCACGTGAGCGGCGCGCCCGAGCTACCACAGCTGCCGCTCGACGCCGCGCGTGCGCGCGTGCTCGATGCGATGAGCGACCTGGCGAGCGAGGTTGCGGCCGCCGCCCCCTT